>DATAZC010000196.1:0-56252 GCA_036272255.1 Acidobacteriaceae bacterium
ACTGGTTTCGGTTTGCAGGTGCATGGCGTTGGCCTGCACGGTGACGGTCGTGGTACTCGCGCCCAGCGAGAGAGTGACATCCTCGCGGACGGTCGCGGCTACATCCATGACGATTCCGGTCTTCTGGTAAGCCTCGAAGCCTGTTGCTGCCACTTTCAGGCTGTAAACTCCGTTGTGCAGCGCTGGAAAATCGTAAAGCCCGGCGCTGTTGGTCGTGCCGGCCCGCACTTCCGCGGTGCTGGCGTTGGTCAGAGCTACTCGTGCGTTGGGAACCACCGCTCCACTTGGATCCTTCACCGTTCCCGTCAGCTCCGCGTTCTCCTGCGCGTTAGCCAGAAACGTCGTACAAAGTGCCACGGCGCTTAGGCATAAGAGTCGTTTCCACAGTGTCACTGGACACCTCCCTTGACATTCCGTGGCGTGGCGGTCGGCTGGATAAACTGAACCAATCTGTTTTTTACAGCGCTACTAAAGAGTTTTAGCTAGCGCCCAACCGCTCCATCGGAACGCGACAGAGATGTACCACCCGGGCTGAGGAGGCGTCAATGAATTTCTGCATGCCACCCGGACTTTATATAACTGATTGATTAACTTAGATAATTTGATTGCCAATAAGTTATCCGATACTGATGTTCACTCACAGGCGGCCAGAAGCCGGCTCGATCAGGAACAGTGCAACCATTTACATGCGGCAAACGTGGGGATGGAGGGGAGGCGGCACAGGAACGGAGCCGTTGAATTTCTCGGTTTTCGGTTGTGGCTTCCATGCTCGAGAAACGCTAAAAAAAAAGCTTTACTTTCGTGATGCGAAAAGCCTCCAATCAACCGTTTTAGGGGATTCTGATCGCGCCCGCGGGTGGAGGTGGACAGCATGCGAGGTCCTGGCGGGTTTGGATTTGTTGATCGGAGTTGCTGGTCAGAACAGGTGTTCTTCGTCGTGCAGAAGAGCCGCACCCGCGGGTTGATTCCCAGCTTCGGCTTCCTCTCGCACGCGAGCGACGGTGAGCCAGTTGTCCTTCTTCGGATGTTCGTTGAAGAAGGGCGGCAAGGGCATCTCGAGGTACCGGCTCATGGCTTCCGCATACCCCTCGTACAACTGGCGGAGCTCATTCAGGCGGGCGCTGCTTTGGTTGTCGCGGCAGACGCGCACGCCGGCCGAGCAAAGCCGGTCATAGATCAGCTGAAATCTCTCCGAAGGCAAGCGATCGGTGGGGCTGGCGAGAGGCTTTGCTGAGAGCACCTGCGAGAGGTCGACCAGGGCATGGCGCGACATCGCAAAGGTGAGTTGCGCCTGGCGCGCACTGTGCTCCTGTGAACTGGCGATCAGCAGCGCGCAGGTGTCGAGAATCGCGGTGAGGGCGCTGAGCCAGCTCTGGGCCGTGTGCTGGGAGCGGAACAGACACAACAGCGGGTAGGAGATGTGGCTTTCCAGCAGTTCCGCGGACCAGCGCTCCCACTCCTCCAGCAAACTGACCAATGCGATGCTGCCGCCCTCAAACGAATGCCGTTTGATCAGCTCAAAGGCGGTCGGCGGCGATCCGGCGCGCGCATCGAGCAGGGCGATATTCACTTCGCGCCGGGAAAAGGCGCCATATAGGACCGGGAAATAGCCGATGACCAGGGCCACGAATCCCAGACCCATCCCGGACTCGAGCACCGCGAGGCAGCGAATTGCGACGGAGTGTGGCACCACGTCGCCGAGGCCGAGAGTGAAGAGGGTTGTTCCGCTCGCGTAAAGGTCGGTCACGAAGAACGGATGTCCGCTGACGCGCGGATCAGCGAAGGGCAAGGGGAACCCGGAATAAATGAACGCAAAACCGAGAATCATCAATCCGGCCCACGCTGCGATGAGAAACACCAGAGAGAGGGGCCCGAAGAAGCTCAGCATGGTTTCGCGTTTCCGCGGGTGGTGGACCTGGCGCGCCACCCAACGCCATGGTCTCCAGGTCATGCGGTAGAACAGGCGTGTCAGCCGGAACTGTCCCGTAGCGCGGCGGGGGAGGATCACGGTCTCGAACGCATCGAGCAGGACCGACACCACACATGCGATTCCGAGAATCAGCCGGAGAGGATGCACTTCGCCAGCAAAACAGGAAATCCCTCCGCCGTCAACGCGCGCTACTGCGTTGGGATTACAAACAACGTGATGCTGCCTGCGGGAAATGAATAGCCAGCGATCATGCTGGTGGTGTTGCCCGCGGACGGCGGCGTCACGGGCAGATCCGCCAGCGCTACAATTTGGGCCAGGTTGGCCGCGCTGTACTGATAGACCTTCGCATTTCCGGTCGCCGCAAGATTTGCCAGGGACAGCGTGCTGGTGAGCGGACCGAATGTCTTGTTGATCACGACCACGGTCACGGCCTGGTCTGACGTGCGCAGCCCGCCGTAGACGGAGAGCTGGCCCTGGTTCGCGCTCGATGATGCGAGCGACTTGTCGCCGAAGGTCGACTTGCTGCCGTCGTAGTTCCTGTAGATGGCAAACGCCATATTGCCCGGGACCTGGTTCGCCCACGTTGTGGTGGGCCACAGCGTAGCCAGATCGAGTCCGTATGCGCCAAAGATGCCGAGCACATCGGCCTGCGCCAGCGCTCCGTTGATATGCTCGAGGCCGCCGAAGTTGTACTCGTCAATTGCGGTCTTCGTGCCTGGATAGTTGTTGGCGACCCAGGACTGCAGCATGGGGACCACCTGCGGGGCCTGGAGCGGGGTCGCGCAGTTCGATGTGTAGTTTGAATCGCCGCTGTAATTCGGCTGCGGATAATTCGCGCTGGTGTAGGTTGGGTCCCACATTGCCCGAGTGGAATCGAGGCGCACCTGTTGCTCCACGCTGTCACCGGCGGTCGTCAGGCCCACCCCGTTGGTGGTGCCGGCGGGGTAATCCGCACCAAAATAGCCGTGAATGTCGACGTAATCCAGGAGCCGAATGCCGTAGGCAGCCTCGGCCGCCCTGAATTGCCGCAGGTAGTACTCGATCATGGGCACGCCGCCGTGCGCGGTCCGATCCGCGGGATGGCTCCATGGTTCGTAGCAGGGGCCGGTACTCCAGCCGTTTTCGATGTCCTGCTTCGAGTAGAAATAGTTCCACCAGAAGTCGATGACCGGCCCGCTGACTTCGGCTGTTGGATCGACAGTTTTAATGGCCAGTGCTGTGCCGATACCGCCCTGCGTCACCTCGTCGTAGGTGGAGGGCGCGGGATGCACGTCGCGGTGAACAGCGTCCCACCACGCCGGTTCGTTATCGAGATCCCAAATGGCCACGCCTTTGCCGCTGGCGGCGGGCCCGAAGCTGGAGTTGGTGACGACTGAGTTGACCCATCCACCGGCCCATGTGTCCTGAGCCCACGCCAGTGTCGCCGCGCTGGCCACGGGAGGATCGGGGGGTAATTGCGCGATGCTGGTGATGGCCGGCGTGGACGCGGTGCCCACGAACGAGCATCCATCGGTCTCCGTGCAGCCCTGGGTTCCCAACGGATAGATTCCGTCGCCGCAGGTGCCGCTGTAACTTTGCTGTCCAGGCAGGCTGGACTCGGGGAAGCTGCAAGCGCCGACGGTCGCGTTCGAAACCCAGCCCAGTACGGGGACCGTTCCCAGCGCTTTGGTTCCGAGGCTGATGTTCGCCGTGATGTAGTCCGTGAAGTTCGTGCTGCCGGTCGCGTTGGGCAACATCGCCGCGCCGCCGGCGAAATTCTCAAAATAGTAGTCGCTGGCGGAATTGGTGGTGTTGGTCTGGTAGTTGTATCGCGATGTATCGTCGCCGCCCCATCGCGTCAGCGTGATGTTCGCATTGGCCACCGTGGTTGGGTCCAGTCCGAATGCGTTCATCCCATAAATCAAGGGACTGATGGCATGGGTCTCGTTGGCGGCATCGACGATCAGCGCCGGACCCGCACCCGCTGCGGGGCTCTGGAGCGTTACTGTTGCCGTGGCGCTTTTGGTTGCGTCGCCGGCAGCAAAGGCCATCACGGTTGCCGTTGGGGGCGCCGGAAATGGGCTTTCGTACAGACCTGCCTTCGTGATCGAACCTGGGCTTCCGGTCCAGCCAGACGGTCCGGTCACCGTAAATGTCACGGCGGTGTTGAAATCGCCGGTGCCGGTTACCGCGGCGGTGAACTGCGCCGTCGTGCCCACCTTTACGGTCGTCGTGGCCGGAGTGAGGGTGACGCCGGTGATTGTTGGACCTGTCGGGGGCGGAGTGCTTTGCGATCCTCCACCGCCACATCCCAAAACCAAAGCAAGAACAGCAGAGCCTGACAGCCCTGCCCAGGAAAACAAAGTCGTGCGCATGGCCTTCCCAATCGTCCGCGTGCGGGGACGTTATCGGCGCGATTCTACGCCCACGAGAACGCGCTTTAATATGGTTCCTTCAGGGACCAGGCACTGCCGTAACCTTGTGTTTCAGGGATTGGCGATGAAGCGGCGCATCGCCCCGCCGGCCCAGGGTGGCTTCGCTGTAACCAGGCTGCTGCGCGACGGGTCGCGGCGAAGGGAAATCGCCTCACTCGCAGCGCAGCGCGACGGACGGATCGACACGGGTGGCCCGCGATAAACGCGCCTGCGCAGGCTTCGAGACGATCGGCCAGGATGCGCGCTTTGCTGTGCAGGTCTTCAGGAAGTCGCCGGGGTTTACCGCGGTAGTTGTTTTGACGCTGGCTCTGGGCATCGGCGCAAATACGGCCATCTTCAGTCTGGTAAACGCTGTGCTTCTGCAGTCGATTCCGGCAGCGCATCCCAGACAATTAGTGGCGATGTCTTGACCTGCTCGGTTCCACCAAATTCAGCCAACGCTGTACGGCGCGCTTCTTCCGGCCTCATTCCGGCCGCAAACCGTTCTTCAGTGACTGTATCGATCCAGGCGGTGAGTTCGGCGTCCAGGTCGGCATCCGCCCTTTGCCTATGCAGCAGATTCGCAGTCACAGCCTTCAAACGCGATCCGAGTCCCATCGCCCCCCTCCTTATGTGGCCTTCAAAGCGCTCGTCATAGCCTGGACAATCGTGGCCCATTCTTCGGCCTCGACTCCCAGCTGACGTTCTCCCGCTTTGGTCCGCCGATAGAATTTTGCCCTCCGGTTGTTCTCCGATTCACCCCAGAATGAAGCCAGCCATCCCGCCTCTTCCATGCGGTGCAGCGCCGGAAACAGCGAGCCGGGCTTTACCCGGAAGGTGCCATGGGTGATCTGTTCGATACGGCGCGACACCCCGAGTCCATGCAGTTCTCCTCCGCCAAGAGCCTTGAGGATCAGCAGGTCGAGTGTGCCTTGTAACAGATCGGTTTGCTTCTGTCCCATTCTTCTCTTTCTCCTATCGAATGACTGTACGAGTATCATCTGCCTCCTGCAGGATGTCAATAGGAGGGAAAGGCAGGCTTCCGTTAGAACATATGCGGATCGCCGTCGGCTTTCGGCGCGTGCACCAGCAGTCCCAGCTCGCCAGCCAACCGCTCCAGAAACGCCCGCGTGCCTGCAGAGACAGGCACCATGGGCAGCCGGTAATGTTCCTCAAGCTTGCCCATCATGGCCAGGATTGCCTTGGCCGGGGCCGGACTGGTCTCCTTGAAGATTCCCTGCATGAGCCGGAAATATTTGCGATTGATGCGCCGGGCTACGGACCACTCGTTGGCCAGGGCAGCCTTCACCATTTCCGCCATCTCCGCAGGAATGATGTTCGACACCACGGACACAAGACCGGCGCCGCCCACGCCGAGGACACCCAGGGTCATGGAGTCGTCGCCGGAGTAGACGCGAAAATCTTTTGGCGCCTGCGTGATGAGTTCCGTGATCTGCGGCAGGTTCCCGCTCGACTCTTTCACCGCCTCGATGTTTGGCGCAGCGTCGATCAGGCGCAGCACCGTCGCGGGCTCCAAATTCGCGGCCGAGCGGCTGGGAATGTTGTAGAGCACCACCGGCAATTTGACCGCTTGCGCGACCGCTTTGAAGTGCTCGAACTGCCCTTCCTGGGTTGGCTTGTTGTACCAGGGATTTGCGGTGAGAATGGCGGTGACGCCGTCAATTTTTGCCGCCTCTCGCGCCCGCGTGACTGCCTGCCGGGTGGCGTTGTGCGAGCAGCCTGCCCACACCGGCACACGTTTTGCCGCCGCGTCCGCGACGATGCGGATTACTTCCAGCCATTCGTCTTCATCGAGGGTGGGGGTTTCGGCGGTGGTGCCGCAGGCGACCAGCCAGCCGATGCCGCTCTCCACCTGCCATCGGGCAAGGTCGTACAGCGCCCGTTCATCGATGCTGCCGTCCGCGCGAAACGGCGTGACCAGCGCGGTTCCGCAACCCTGCAGGTTCATAGCATGTCGAGTCTACACCGCCGGTTCGGCGGGGAAAATTCCGATGTCAGGCGAGCTTACCGACGATCTCCTCGAAGTCCCAGCAGCCCGTCTTGTCGGCGATCCATTCTGCTGCGCGCACCGCGCCTTCAGCAAAGCCGCGTCGGGAATGGGATTCGTGTTTCAGCGAAATGACGTCGTTGTCGGAGCGGGCCTCGATTTCGTGAATGCCGGGCGCATCGCCTTCGCGCTTTGATTCGATGGGAACGTCGGTGCCGGGGATCGCCGTTTCGATGATTTTCTTTAGAGAGAGTGCGGTTCCGGAAGGCGCATCCTTCTTCTCTGTGTGGTGGGTCTCGGTAATGGCGAACCGGTATCCCGGAGCGGAGACTGCCAGATCCCGCGTCACGCGAAACAGCGCCTGCACGCCAATGGAGAAATTCGGGCTGTAGAGCAAAGCGCCGCCGCGACGCTGGCAGAGGGCGCGCATGTCGTCGAGTTGGCTGTACCAGCCCGTGGTGCCGACCACCATCCGCGCACCCGTAGCCAGGCAGGCGCGCATATTTTGCACGGCAGCTTCGGCAGTGGTGAAGTCGATGACCGCATCGAATCCCGCGAGGACCGGACCGGTGAGCGCAGCGGCGTTACGATTCTCCTCTTCGCCCACCACGCGCACGCCATGGCCGCGCTCATGCGCCACCTTCGCTACCAGGCTCCCCGTCTTGCCGCGTCCGAGCACCAGAAAAAGCATCGTTATTCCCTTTCAGAAAATCCCCGAACTAGCGCGACGCCGGCTGCCGAGCCGCTTCCAGATCGAACACGGCCGGATCCGGATCGGCGAAAAATTCGGCGTGGAGCGCGCGCACCGCCTCATCCGCATCATCCTCTTCGACCATGAAACTCATGTTGATTTCCGAGGCGCCCTGCGAAATCATGCGCAGATTGACGTCCCGAACGCTCTGGAAAACGCGCGCCGCGATGCCATTCTGACCGCGAATATTCTCGCCCACCATACAGACCAGCGCCTTGCGCCCCTCGTATTTCACGTCGGCAAGTTTGCTGAGGTCGGCGGCGATGGCCGGCAACTTTTCGTTGGAATCGAGGCTGATGGAGACGCTCACTTCGGAGGTCGAAACCATATCGACCGGGCAGCGGTGCTTATCGAACACGTCGAAGATGGCCTTGAGATAGCCGTGCGACATGAGCATGCGGCTCGCGACCACATCCATAATGGTGAGCCGTTTTTTTACGGCAATGGATTTGAAGGGACTCTTGCAATGCGTCGCCAATGCGGTGATGCGTGTTCCGCTGTTATCCGGATTTTTGGAATTGAGCACGACCACCGGAATGTTCTTCTTTACGGCAGGCAGGATTGTTGCCGGATGCAGGACTTTGGCGCCGAAATAGGCCAGCTCGGCCGCTTCTTCAAAGCTGATGGTCCTGACCCGCAGCGCATCGGGGCATACCCGGGGATCGGCAGTCATGATGCCGTTGACGTCGGTCCAGATTTCGATGGCGCCCGCGTCGATGCCGCTGCCGATCAGAGCGGCCGTGAAGTCGGAGCCGCCGCGACCCAGGGTGGTCGTCACACCCGCTTCGGTCGACCCGATGAAACCACCCAGCACAGGAACGCGTCCTTCGGCCAGATGCGGCACGACATTCTGCTTCAGCCGCTGCTCGATCAGCGCATCCTGCGGGATTGCCTTGCCATGCTGCGTGTCAGTGATAATGCACTGCCGCGCGTCGACGTACACCGCATTGACACCGCAGCGCGTGAAGGCCTCGGTGATCATGCGGCTCGAAATGCGCTCGCCATACGACACGATCATGTCGGAGATACGGGGCGTCAGCTCGCCCACCACTGCGAGGCCGCGGAGAATTTCATCCAGCCCGTCGAACTCCGCATCCATCCACGCGTGGGTCGCGGCGACGGCGGGATTTGCGCGGTCGTTTGACAGCGATGCCTGGTCTCCCCCGCTCGCCAGCTGGGCAGAAGTATCGCGGTGACGAATGCGCAAGCGCTCGGTGATGGCGAGGGCGCTGGCACGATCGCCACGCGCTGCTGTCGTCGCCGCGGAAATGAGCAGGTCGGTGACCTTCGCCATGGCGCTGACCACGACCACCGGCTGCAGTCCTTTGGCGACGCGGCCGGCTACGATTCCCGCTGTACGCAGGATTGCCGCAGCGTCTTCGACGGAGGTTCCGCCGAACTTCATGACGACGAGGCGGTTCATGCGGGGACAGCCACCGGATCGAGCTTGCCGAGCGAGACGAGCAGCTCCGCGTTGAGCAGAGCAGCGCCGGCCGCTCCACGAATGGTGTTGTGGGAGAGGACGGTGAACTTCCAGTCCAGCACGCCGCACGGCCGGAGCCGTCCTACGGTCGCCGCCATGCCTGCGCCGCGCATGCGATCGAGCCGCGGTTGCGGCCTGTCTTCGGCGGTGACAAATTCCACTGGCTGGGCCGGCGCTGTGGGCAGATCTTTGCCGTTGAGCGGGGAAAATTCGTTCCAGGCTGCAATCAGCTCCTCGCGCGTGGCTTTCTTTTTCAGCTGTATGCTCACGCTCTCGGTGTGGCCGTCTTCGACGGCGACGCGATTGCAATGCGCGCTCATCTTCGCGCCCAGCGGTTCCACCACGCGGCCGTTGAGGCGGCCCAGCAGCTTCTGGGTCTCCTCTTCCATCTTCTCTTCTTCATTTTTGATGAAGGGAACGACGTTGCCCATGATGTCGAGGGAAGGAACGCCGGGATAACCCGCGCCGCTGACTGCCTGCATGGTAGTGACCAGGATTGCGTCTATGCCGAAGCGCTCGACGATAGGCTTGAGCGCGAGGACCAGCCCAATGGCCGAGCAGTTGGGATTTGTGACGATGTAGCCGCCGGATTCGCGGCGCCAGCTCTGGTTTTCGACCAGCGCCAGATGGTCGGCATTGACTTCCGGAATGACCAGCGGGACCGAGGGCTGCATGCGAAATGCGCTTGAGTTGGAAATCACGGCGCAGCCGCCTGCGGCAAACTTCGGCTCCAGATCGCGGGCAATGTCGGCGTCGAGCGCGGCAAAGATGACGCGGGGCGCACCCTCGGGGGTCGCCGGCGAAACCGGCATGGCGGCAATCCTGTCGGGCAGCGGCGTATCGAGTTTCCAGCGCACGGCCTCGCCGTATTTTTTTCCGCTCGACCGGTCGCTGGCCGCGAGCCAGTCCACCTCAAACCACGGATGCTTCTCCAGCAGCTGAATGAACCGCTGGCCGACCATCCCGGTCGCTCCAAGAATTCCAATCTTTTGCCGCATCGCACTCGCCTTTGCAGGTACACCGCAGGCCCGGCGTCACCCTCTACCGGCCTGCTGGATGGCTGTATTCGTAGTGTAAATGCTGTTCGGCGCAGACCGTGGCGCGTTGTGACCGCGGCAACCACGATCGTACCCCTGACGTGCGCGAGGCTCGCCCGGCGGAGTGGCTAGTAGGTGAAGTCCTGGGTCACGGTTCCCTTCGCCGGCACTGTCACCGTCGCGGTCTTCTCTCCCAATTGCTCCTGATCGGCGACGATCGTATAGGTACCCGGCGGCAGACCTTTGATCATGAAGCGGCCCGAGACGTCCGAGACGGCGTAGAACGGATTCGGCGCGACGTTGATGAAGGCCTGCATCCACGGGTGGTTGTTGCAGCGCACGGGCATCATGAGCTCAGGCGATTTGAAGGTCCGTTCATCCTGATTCTGGTTCTGTCCATTGGCGGGCGCCTGCGAGATATCCACCGCCTGGTTACCCGATACGGTCGGAACCATGTGGACGTTGTGCATGGTTGGATCGCTGTTGGTAAACCGGACCGGCTGCCCGACCATGACGCCGACCACGTGCGGCACGTAGCGGCAGCCCTTTTGGTCGATGTCCACGGGCGTGGTCGGAGCAGCGTAGATCCTGTTCCCGAGCCCATCCTTGATATAGACGTAGACGTTCGCGAACCCGCCGCCATTGCTGACCACGGTCTGCTCGCTGAACAGCGTGGGACCGAGCGTGCAGGCGGGGTCCTGGTTCATGTCGATCTGGACCGGCTTGGGCGGCGTCTTTGAGTAGTGGACCGTGCCCTCGATCGCGCCTGCCGTGCTCCAGTCGATCGTCGTGAAGGCCGGTGAAGCGCCCGCACCCGTCGTGTCCTTTTTACAACCAGCCAGTGCTGTCATGATCAGCGCAGTTACAGCGATCGTCCGTTTCACCGTCATCTCAGAGTTCTCCTCAATCCAGCGCCGCAATTACGGCATCGGCAAAAGCCTTTGTTCCCGCTGACCCGCCCACGTCGCGCGTCAGCGTCTTCTTCTCCGTATAGGTTTTCTCGACGGCCGCAATCAGCTTGTCGGCCGCGGTCATCTCGTCAAGATACTGCAGCATTAAGATGGACGACTGCAGCAAAGCTGTGGGATTGGCGATGTCCTTCCCCGCAATGTCCGGCGCTGACCCGTGTACCGCTTCGAAGATGGCTGCCTCCGTGCCCAGATTCGCACCGGGCACCAGCCCGAGGCCGCCCACAAATGCTGCGCACAAGTCGCTGACAATATCGCCGTAGAGGTTTTCGAGCAACAGCGTGTCGTATTGATACGGATTCATCACCAGCTGCATGCAGGTGTTATCGATGATGTGTTCGCCGTAAAAAATGTCCGGATAGCCTTTCGAGATATCGCGAGCGCAGCGCAAAAACAGCCCGTCGGACATCTTCATGATGTTCGCTTTGTGGATGGCGTGAATTTTGCGGCGCCCGTGTTTCGCCGCATACTCAAAGGCAAATTTGGCGATTCGCGTCGAGCCCTTCTCGGTGATCACCTTCAGCGACTCCACGACGCCGGGCACCACCTCATGCTCGAGGCCTACATATTCGCCTTCAGTGTTTTCACGGATGATGATCAGGTCCACGCCTGGATAGCGGGTCTCCAGCCCCGGCAAGTTTTTGATAGGCCGGAAATTCGCGAACAGCTCGAACTTCTTGCGCAGCGTTACGTTGATCGAGGCAAACCCTCCGCCTATCGGCGTGGTCACCGGGCCCTTGAGGGCGACGCGGTTGCGCTCGATCGAGGCGTAGAGCTCTTTGGGGATGTACTCGCCATGCTTCTCAAAGGCACTCGCGCCCGCGGCAAATCGTTCCCAGTCAAAGCTGACGCCCGTCGCCTCCAGGATCCGCACCACTGCATCGGTCACTTCAGGACCAATGCCATCCCCCGGAATCAGCGTGATCTTGTGTGTCTTTCCCACATCTCTCCTTCAGCTCTGGCTCTTTGTTCGTTTCTCGGCGGCTTCGCGCTCACCTTTGGCTCGCTTATCGGCATGGTGGCTCAGCAGTTGCTCCAGCTCTTCCTTGAACTCGCGCACATCTTTAAAGTCCCGATAGACGCTGGCGAAGCGAATGTAGGCTACGGTATCGAGAGCCTTGAGACGGTCCATGATCAGCTCGCCGATTTCGGCGGTGGTTCGTTCGCGCTCAGAAGACTCGGTGACAAACGCCTCGACCTCATCGACGAGCTGCCCCACTTTAATGGTCGAAATGGGGCGCTTCTGGCAGGCACGCATCAGCCCGTCCAGCACCTTTCTGCGCTCAAACTTTTCCCGGCGGCCATCTTTCTTGGCGACCATGTACGGAATCTCGTCGATGCGCTCGTAGGTCGTAAAGCGGCGGTTACACTTCTCGCATTCACGGCGCCTGCGGATCGAGTCGGCTTCCCTGCTCTCGCGCGAATCGATCACGCGGTCCTGCCCAAACCCGCAAAAGGGACATTTCATCGGTCTGTTTCGATTCTAGCAGCGCATCGATTGTGCCCCGCACCGTGTGCGCTGTACCCTGATGGCGACGCATCCAACCTAACTATGAGCAAGGGCAAACCAGATCGCAGCATCGCTAAAGGCGCCCTCGCCGGCCTGATTGGCGGCCTCGTCGGTTCCGGCGCAAAAATGATCGCCGAACAAATGCTTCCGCCGCGCGTGGAGGGCCAAACCCCACCGCCTGTGGTCCTGGCGGAAAATGTCACGGGACGCAGGCTGCCCGAAGCGCAGCGCAAGCTCGCGCTGCAGGGGATTCACTGGATCTTTGGAGCCCTGGCCGGCGCGGTCTACGGGGCGTTGACGGAAGTGGAGCCCTCGCTGGGCGCCTGGCGCGGCGCAGCTTTCGGGATCACGCTGAACCGGCTGACCCACGAATCGCTGCTCCCGCGACTCGGCCTGGCGGATCCACCGAGCCATCAGCCAGCCCAAGAGCGCATCAGCGAGTGGGTGACGCACGCTGCCTATGGCGTCACCACGGACACCGTCCGGCGTGCGGTTCGCCGCGCACTGTAAGCGTTTTGTGAATCGAGCTTGACCGGAACTAAGCTTCCAGCGTGGAGGCGCCGCCGCTGTGGGCCAGTTCCTCGCCGGCGTGCTCGCTCTCTTCCGTCACCCTGGTGAGCGAAATATGCTCAAACCGCGACCAGGTGAGCCCGATCGGCACGATGCCCAGGAAGGTGACCAGCAGCAGGGTGGCCGCGCAGCCCATGGCCGCTTCGGGAGCCACACCAAAGAATTTCGTGATTGCCGCCGCCACCAGCCCGATCTGCGTGAACCAGCCAATCACCGGCAGCTGAATGACGCTGGCCCCACCGCTGACCACCATCATAAGAACGCCCTTGGCCAGTGTCATCGCTGCCAGTTCCGGGCTGGCAACAAACGCGCGCATGGTCTCCAGATAAGCCACGGCGATCAGCAGCCACATGCCCAGCGAGAGCGCCGCCGCGACTCCGAAATCGGAGAATGAGCGCATGGTATCGAGGCCGGAGTGGAAGGACTGAATTTTGTCCTGGATGGCGTCGCCCAGCCGCCTGGAGACGAGGCCGAAGGCTCGTCCAAAAAACGCAGCGACCGCATTGCCCCAGAGGCGCACGGCCACCAGAAACAGCGAGCCCGCAAGGGTCAGCGCGAGTCCCCAGTACCCGGCCTTCCTGACGATCTCCGGATGCGGCAAAGCCCCCGAAGGCGCCAGCAAAATCACCGAGCACGTGATGAGCGCCATGGACCCCGCATCGAAGAGACGCTCGACGATGTAGACAGCAAACTGAGAACTGAGTGGCAGGCCAGTTTTTTTCGCGACAAGGTAGGGACGAACCGGATCGGCGACGCGCCCGATGAGCGCTACCGCGGTAAAGCCCATGACCTGTGTTCCCAGCAGCGACAGCGGCGAAAGCTTCTTTTTGTGCCGAAGGAGCCAAACCCAGCGAACCGACCGCACCAGATAGGCCGCATAGATACAGCCGAGACCGAAGGCGATCCTGTGCCAGTTGGCCATGCGCAGCTGTTCGGCAAACGCATGCCAGTCAAAATGGATGCGATGGCGGCCGAACCAAACCAGCGCGACCACCGCCAGCAGGACGATGACGGCCATGATTCGGTTTCTGGTGGATTTCAAATCAGGGCTCCAGCGGGGTGAGCGCGCAAGTCGACGTTACCGCGAAGCCGCGGCCCGCAGTTCGGCCTGATGCCGCAGCGCATACCGGCGGTTGTATTCGCGGATGACCCGCGCCACGTAGGCGCGCGTTTCGCGGTAAGGAGGAATGCCGTGCCAGCGATCGACCGCGGCGGGCCCCGCGTTGTACGCGGCCAGGGCCAGCGGCAAATTGTCGTTGTATTTCTTCAGAAGCGTGTCGAGGTAAGCCGTTCCACCCCGGATGTTCTCGTTGGGTGCGAAGCTGTTCGCCACTCCCAGATCGGAGGCTGTTCCCGGCATCAGCTGCATCAATCCCTGGGCACCGGCGCGGCTGACGGCGTGGGCATGACCGGCGCTTTCGGCGCGCACGACGCTGGCCAGCAGATCCGCATCGAGGTTGTACGTTGTCCCAGCCCTGGTGAGCAGCGGTTGCAAATCTGCGTCGGTCAGCTTTTCCGGCCCCGCTGCTACGGCTGCAGGAGCTGCCGCTTTGGGGGTCTCGGTCACGACCGGCTTCGGCCAATCCACCTGCTCGGTCGCCACAATCTCCGACGCACTCACCTCGACAAAGCTCGATCCGTCGGCATCGACGTAGAGGCGAACCTTATCGCCGTCGGTGACCCGATGGTCGCAGAACATATCGAATCCATTTTTGAGCGTGACGTGCTCAGCAGCCTGCGCGGCCGTGCCCAGACAGCCCAGGGCCAGCACGACACACCACGATGGTTGGGCAGCGCGCATTCCTTTTTACTCTACCATCCAGACGCAGCAGCGCTGTGCATCGCTCACTCCCCTTTTGGGCCGTAAGCGGTTACCGATGTGCTATTTACCACGCGCTCACCGAGGGACAGGTTCTCGACGATTTGGGCCACGCCGTCCTCATCGTTCGCGGGTGCAATTTCCCATCCGCGTTGCCGAGCCAGTTCCACCAGATCGGGCGCGCCATTGGCTACCACGACGGCTCGACCCGCAGCTTCCAGCATCTCGAGGTCGTTCCAGTTGTCGCCAATCGCCATGATCTCTTCGCGGGCCAGGCCGCGCTGCTCTGCGAGCCGTTGCAGAGCGGCGCCCTTCGAGCAGCCCGGGGGCAGGATGTCGAGAATCGAGAGATCGCGCGCGGGATACTCCGTCCGATGCATTTCAATCGAAGGCGCTAACTCGCTCTCGGCCAGCGATGCTTCCGCGCGCCGCATCTCCACCACGCCGCCGCACACCATAGCCTGCACCGGAGCCTCGCCGTCATCGAACGCGCGCTCCAGAGGCCGCACCTCGCGAATCCAGGGCCGATTGGATTCGACCCACATCGAAACGCGCGTCTGCAGCGCATCGAGGGACTCGATCACCAGCTCTCCTGGGCCGTCGTGATCGAAGGTGAACACGGTGGCGCCAAAAGATCGGAGGACCGGACACAAAGCCAGCGCCGTAGCAACCGGCAGGAGAAAACGATCGATGCGCAGCCCCGCCATGGTTCGCGTTACTGCACCATTCGACGTGATGAACACGGTTTCCGGCTTCAATCCGATGGGGTCGATGAGAGGTATTGCGTAGGCCTGGCGCCGGCCGGTGGCGATCACAATCTCAATGCCGGATGCCTCGGCATCGCGCAGTGCCCGGCAGGTGCGCTCGCTCACCGCACTTGCGGGCGACGGCAACAGCGTGCCGTCGATATCGACGACGATCATCCTGACAGGCGTGGTCATCGGCGCTCCCGGAAGAATCCCCTCAGCAACTCGCCGCACTCTTCCGCAAGGACGCCCGGCGTTACGAGCATCTGGTGATTCAGCTTCGGGTGATTCACCACTTCGAGGACCGTTCCTGCCGCGCCCGCTTTTGGGTCGGACGCCCCATAGATCAGGCGCCCTAATCGCGCGTGGATCATCGCACCGGCACACATTGCGCACGGCTCCAGCGTGACATACAGCTCGCAATCCACCAGTCGATAATTGCCGATCGCACGAGCCGCCGCCCGCATGGCCACAATCTCAGCATGGGCCGTGGGATCCACATCGCGCAGCACACGATTTTGACCTCGCGCGACAATCTCGCCGCCGATCACTGCCACTGCTCCGACAGGAACTTCTCCAGCCTCGGCCGCGGCGCGTGCTTCTTCAAGCGCCTTCTGGATGAGGCTCTCGTCCACCGTCATGGTGCAACGGCCTTCGGCTGCTGCTGCGTCATGCAGTGCAAAGTGCCCAGGCCCCAGACCAGATCGCCACAGTAAATCCCCACCACTTCTCGCGCGGGAAACGCTTCCGCGAGGATGTTGAGAGCCTTGCGATCGGCAGCACGGTTGAATGTTGGGACCAGTACGAGATCATTGGCGATATAGAAATTCGCATAGCTGGCCGGAAGGCGCTGTCCCTGGAAAATGATCGGCGGCGGCATCGGCAACTCGACGATGTCGTAAGGCTTTCCTTCAAGATTCCGCGCTGACTTCAGCCGATCCAGGTTCTCGGCGAGCGGTAAATGATTATCGTCTTCGGGATTTGGCTCAACGACGGTGACAATTGTGTTTGGCCCGACAAACCGGGTGATATCGTCGACATGCCCGTGCGTGTCATCGCCTGCGATGCCTCGGTTCATCCACAGAACCTGATCAATGCCGAGGTAGTCGCGCAGTACTTTTTCCAGTTGCTCGCGGCTCACTCCGAGATTGCGCTGCTGCACTTCGCTCAGCTGGCACTCTTCTGTCGTAATCAGGGTTCCTCGACCGTTCCCATCGATCGATCCACCCTCCAGTACGACCCGATGGGGGCCTGCGGGCATCTCGATGGTTGGGGTCCACTGCGGCATTCCCAGCAAATCTGAGACAAGGGAGGGAATTTTGTCATCCAGGCGCCAGTCGGGGTATTTAGCCCAGGCATTGAATTTCCAATTTGTCACCGCGACTGTGTCTTTTTCAGTGACGCTCCCGGCTTCGGGCTGCCTGCGGACAAAAATGGGTCCGGAATCGCGTGTCCACACCCGATCCGTCGGCCACGCGTGAAAATGCACACGCGTCAAATTCGCGCCGGTGCGCTTCAGGATGCCGCGCGCGCGTTTTTCCGCGGCAGCGTCATCCACCAGAATGTGGACCGCTTCCACCCGCGCCAGATGACCCACGATTTCCGCATAAACCCAGGGAATGGGCTGAAACTTTCCAGGCCAGTCTTCAGGATTGTGCGGCCACGCCAGCCACGTCGCCGCGTGCGGCTCCCACTCCGCCGGCATTCGATACCCTAACTCGCGGGGCGTAGCCATTGTTGCTGCAGGAGATTCCGTCGTCACTTCGCTCATTCGCCGTCGCCATCCAGAAAGCGGCTGACGATGGGTCCGTAAGCGTCGATCCGCCGGTCGCGCAGGAATGGCCAGTTGCGCCGGGTGTCTTCCATTTTGCGCAGATCGATCTCGCCGATCAGAATCTCTTCCGCGTCGTGGGACGCTTTGGCAACCACGCGCCCAAACGGATCGGCCAAAAAGGATCCGCCCCAGAACTCAAGCCCTGGACCCTCTACGCGGTTTCCGCGGACGTCGCCATGTTCGACGCCTACCCGATTCACCGCCGCGACGTAAACGCCATTGGCAATCGCATGCGCTCGCTGGATGGTCTTCCATGCGTCGTACTGAGCCTCGCCGAACTCCTCTTTCTCGTGGGGATGCCAGCCGATTGCTGTGGGAAAGAAGAGAACATTCGCTCCCTGCAGGGCCGTGATGCGCGCACCCTCGGGATACCACTGGTCCCAGCACACCAGCGTTCCGATGTTTCCCGCAGATGTATCGAACGCGCGAAAGCCGAGATCGCCCGGGGTGAAATAGAACTTCTCGTAATAAAGAGGATCGTCGGGGATATGCATCTTGCGATAGAGTCCCGCGATCCGCCCGTCCGTTTCGAGAATCGCGGCGGTATTGTGATAGAGGCCGGGAGCGCGCCGCTCAAAGAGCGAGGCCACCACAACCACCTTCTCCTCTCGCGCGACTGCGCCCAGCCGCTCTGTGCTGGGGCCGGGAATCGGCTCGGCCAGATCGAAGAGGGCAATGTCTTCGCGCTGGCAGAAATACTGCGCGCGAAACAGCTCCGGCAGGCAGACAACATCGGCCCCCAGGCGTGCCGCGTCGCGAACGCGTTCAGCCGCCTTGTCCAGATTGGCGTCCGGATCGGGGCCGCAACTCATCTGGACCAGGCCGACACGAAATGTGCTTTTCTCTGTCATATTTGTGCGTGTTACCGTTACGAATACTGGAGGAAGAAGCAAAAGGCGCAGGCCGATTGGCCCACGCCCCGCCTCATTCTGCCGCCAGTTACTCGAAAATCAGAATGGCCGCTGCGATCGCCGTCGTCCAGAGGCCGCGTTTGTCACCAATGGCGGACTGCGTCACGTTGGCTGTGCGCACAATCTTGTTGGAGATCCGGTAAATCTCTTTTTTCTCGTCCCAGCTTTTATCGGGATCGAAATCCACGTCCAGAGTGGTTGCCAGCATCTCGGCGGCCAGCTCTTCGGCATATTCTCCGGCCTGATCTTCCGTTTCTCCGAAGCTGTGATGCTCGCTTAAGTAACCGTAGGTGTTACGATCACTCGGAATGGCGACCCCAATGCTCGAAGCCACCAGCCGATGGGGCTCGCGGGTCGAGTTTTCGGCGACGACGGCAAACACAACCTCGCCGGGACTGAGGTATTTCAGCCCTTCCTTGCGTCCAATCAGCTTCGCCTGTGGCGGAAAAATCGAAGACACGCGCACCAGATTCTGCGCCGCAATGCCGGCATCGCGTAATGCCAGCTCAAAGGAGGTCAGGCGTTCCTTATGTTTTCCAACTCCCTTGGTAAAGAACAGCCGCCTCGGGACCATGCTTTTTCCCAATTCTCAACCCCTCCGAATCCTTGAATGTCCCGGCGCAATAACCGGAAAAAACCGCACTCCCGCTGAAACTTATCACACAAAAGATGGCGATGAACATGCCGCCATGAATGAATTAACACCGCTTTCAATCATACGGCACTACGCACCCGTCCAGGTCCCGGTTGCTGGTCGCGTTTTGTGAAGGGTTGGGTCGCAATCTCCAGAAATTCCTGCGACGCGCGCGAAAGCTGGCGATCTTTGCGGAAGACGAGCGCCAGATCTCGCGCGAGACGCACGCCATCAAGCGCCAATGCGTGCAGTGCGCCTCTTTGCTCGTCTTCGGCGATATTGGTACGCGGCAAAAACCCCAGCCCGAGGCCCACGCCGATATACCGCTTCAGCATCTCGCTCGATTCCACTTCCATGGCCACGCGCGGCACAATCTCATTCACACGGAACAGCTCGTCGAGCTGTTCGCGCCGCCGCCCGTGAGCGGGCAGCAGCAGAGGATACTTCGCGGCATCGTGCAGCTTTACCGTCGATCGGGCGGCCAAAGGGTGCCCGCACGGAGCTACAAGGACCAGCTCATCGCGATGGAGCGGCTCCACTGTCAGCCGCGTGTCGCGCACCGGCAGCGAAACTACGCCGAAATCCACCTCGCGATTGACCACACTCTCCAGGGTGCGCAGGCGCTCGGCGCGCACCACGCTGAGCATCACGCGCGGATACTGGCGGCGGAACTGGGCAAACACCTGCGGTAACACGTAGAGATGCGTTGCCTCGTTCGCGCAGATCGTCAGCTCGCCACGGGGCGAGCGCTCCTGCTCCGCGATGGCCAGAAGAATGTGTTTCTGGCGCTCGACACAATACTCCGCGAAGGGCTCAAAAAGCCGGCCCGCAGCCGTGAACGTGACCTTCCCGCCGTCGCGCTCGAACAGACGCGCGCCGACTTCCTGTTCGAGAGTGCGAATCTGCGCCGAGATAGCAGGTTGGGTGCGGAGGAGTTTCTGCGCAGCTCGCGAAAAGCTTTTCAGGCGGCTGACTTCCAGAAACGTCCGAAGATTTTCAAAATCCATGGATGCCTAAGGATATGCGGCTGAGGCAAGGCCCACAAGCGTTTTCACATCCTGTTAATGTGCCGCAATCTCTTCCGGAGACGGCCGTCTGGGGGGTGGTTTCCTCATGATGAAGGGCAACGGAATGAGGAAGGCGATGATCAGGCCCAATCCCCAAAATGCGTTTTGGTAGCTCAGCATCTGCGCCTGCCGGTTCAGCATTTGCCAAGCATTGCCCATGGCGAGTTGTCTGGCCGCATCGCTGCCGTGCCCCAGTCTGATAAAAGCATCCTGCGTCCTGTCCACGAAGCGTGAGTACTGCACGCTGCCAGCAACTGCATGCGCGCTGAGGTTGGCAATGTGGGTCTGCTGCGTCCGCTGCAGGAATGTCGTGAGCATGGCGGTGCCCACGGAGCCGCCAATATTGCGGGCGAAATTGGAAAAGCTCGAAATTTGATTGTTCTTGTTGCGAGGGACTCCGACGTAGTTCAGGGTGCTGATGGGAATGAACACGAACGACAGCCCGACCACCTGGTAGGCTCGCCACAGAGTAATCTGCGCGAACGAAACGTCGAGGTCGAGTCGCGTCAGATTGAAGAGTCCTACGGCTGTGACCGCGTAGCCGATTGCCACCAGGAGCCGCGGGTCGAGTTTTCCGCTGCTGACGAGGCGGCCGGCAATGGGCATGGTACACATGAGCACCAGCGCGCCGGGCGACAGCACCATGCCTGCTCTTTCCGCCGTATACCCGAGCAGCACCTGCAGGAATTGCGGGATGAGCACGGTAGTTCCAAAGAGCACCATGCCCAGCACAAATTGCAGAAAGACAGCGGTTCCAAAGTTACGATTTTTGAGCAGCCGGATATCGACGATGGGGTCCTTGTGACGCCACTCCCACCACACAAAGGTCGCGAGTGTGCAGGCGGCGATGATCGCAAAGGCGGTGATGTTGGCATCGCCGAACCAGTCCTTTTCCTGGCCCTTATCGAGCACGAACTCCAGGCATCCGACTCCCACCGAGATCAGGCCCAGTCCCATGAAGTCGACGCGGCCAGACTTTTTCTGCTCCTCTTTCAGGTAGGGTGGATCCTCGACCATGCGATTGGTCAGATAGAGCGACAGCAAGCCCACCGGCAGATTGATGAAAAAGATCCAGTGCCAGTTGAAATTGTCGGTGATCCATCCTCCGAGAGTCGGCCCGATGGCCGGGGCCACCACCACTGCCATCCCGTAAACGGCAAAAGCTTGTCCACGCTTGCTGACGGGAAATGTGTCGGCAAGGATCGCCTGCTCGCTGGGAGCGAGTCCACCGCCGCCAATGCCCTGCATGACCCGAAACAGGACCAGCAGAGGAAGCGAACCCGCCAGGCCGCACAGCATGGAGCAAACCGTGAACATGGTCACGCAGGTCATGTAGAAACGCTTGCGTCCCATGCGCTGCATCAGCCAGCCGGAGATGGGGAGGATGACGGCGCTCGAGACCAGGTAGCTGGTCAGGACCCAGGTAGCTTCTTCCTGGCTCGCCCCGAGCGTTCCCGCCATATGCGGCAGCGCGACATTGGCGATGGAGGTATCGAGCACCTCCATAAACGTCGCGAGGGTGACGGTGAGGGCCACCAGCCACGGGTTATGGCTCGGCTTCCAGTTGGCCTCGTCGTAATGCAGTTCCGGCAAAGGGTCATCCGTGTCGAGCAGTAATTTTCGCAGCCCTGAAAAAAGGAGTGCGGTCCCGCGGTTCCCAAAGTCTTCACAGCAAGGGCAGCAGCGCCCAACGATGCGAAGTGAAGAGAATGAATGGGTCAGTTTTTAGATTAGCAGCAGGGCAAAGGGGTTCAGGAACTCCGATGCCGGCGATCGGGCGCCCGGAACCTGCCTGGAAAACGAGAGGAAGCGCGTTGGGCGGGCTATTTTTTGACCGTCGCAGCCCGTTGTTCCACGAACGCGATTTGCCGCTTGATCAATTCCGCGTCGGGTCCCGCCGCAACATAGGTGAGGCTGTTGCGCAGGTGGTCGAGCGCCCCGGAGTAGTCGCCCCGGTCGATGAGGGTCAGCGCCAGGACTTCTTCGGCGTTCTGAACATTGTGCTCGGGGTCCATGGCCAGGGCATTTTCCGCCGCTTTGTGAGCCGCCTCGTTTTTGCCCATCCGATAATCGGCTAGGGCATTTTCGTACCAGATGCGCGCGGTTCCCTCAGGATTGAGCTCGAGCGCGAGCGAAGCCCAGCGGCTTCCCTCCTGCCAGTCTTTCTTCTGCATCGCGATCATGGCCAGCCACACGCAGGGCGAGACGAAGCGGGGATCGGCAGCCAGCGCCTGCTTGAGCGACTCGGTGGCGGTCTTGACATCGGAAGCAGCCTGGAGCCTGCCCAGCAGATACCAGGCTTCGGCAAACTTTGGGTCGATTTTCACAACCTGCTGCAGATTGCTTTTTGCTGCTTCGCTGTTGCGATGGAGCCACTCGTCATGGGCCTTTTGGAAGTATTTCTGAGCCTCAGGCGATGCGGCGCCTGTGACCAGGCTGATGTCGGTCCCCGGCGCATTCTCCTGCGGGGTCAGCGTCAGGTCCCCAAGGAAAGGCTTGTCGCGAAGAACCGCCTCGGTGATGGTGTCCGCAGTCGACCGGTAGCCAGCCAGCTCGGCGCGAACCGAGCAGCCCTCATAATGTTGCTCCATTTGCCGGCGGAGGTCGCCGTCCAGCGTGTAGGCCGCGGGCAGGTTCACGCGGGTGATGGCATACTTGCCGTCCGGCCCGGCGCCGGTGGTCAGATCGGTCTTCCCGGTTGCGCAGGAGACGACGACGGTCACCGGCTCCCAGATGAGCGGGTTTCCTTCGATGACCACCTTGCCCCACAGCCCGGAGCCCGCTGCGATGCTGCCGGTGGAGTTCATCATGAAGTCGCCGTAGCCCGCGTCCTGAATGGAGTCGGGACGCGTGATGGTGCTGGCGCCGCCCCCCGCCGGAATGGTTCCCTGCGCGAAAGCATGATGGCCGGAGCCAAGGAGAAAGGAGACCAGCAGGAGGAGAAAGAGAGCAGATTTGGTTTTCATGGACGGCCCCACAAACCGTCCATTATCGCGCATCGACTGCATCGATTCCAGGCTATTCTGGGGGCGATGCTCGCTGGTCTACTCTCCCTGGTACTGTTGTTTTCCGGAGGGATCTCCGCGCAGGATGCCTCTCCCGACGCGCTGCTGGGCCGCGCTGTGGATGAGCAGCAGAAAGGCGACTTCGCGGGCGCGATTCGCGACTATCAGGCCGTGCTCGCCGTGCGCCCCTCCACTCTGGCTGCTCGCGTCAATCTGGGCGCTGCGCTGGCTCACACCGGGCAACTGGACGCCGCTATTACCCAATACCAGGCCGCGCTGAAACTGGCGCCGCAGCTCGGGTCCATTCACCTTGATCTCGGTCTGGCGTATTCCCGCAAGGGCGATTGGCCGAAGGCGCTGGAGCAGTTCGACGCTGCGCATCGAGCGAGCCCCCAGGAAGTCCGCATCGCAATCCTTCTGGGCGACGCACAGACGCGATCGGGCAAACCGGCCGACGCTGTGGCCCTGCTGAGTCCCCTCGAAGCGGCGAACGCCGGCAATCCTGATTTCGAATACGCGCTGGGGGAGTCGCTGATTCGCAGCGGCCATCCGCGTGAGGGAGCCGGCCGCGTCGAGAAATCTGCCGCGGCGTCGAACAGTGCCGACGCGTGGATGCTGGCTGGGTCTACGTTGCTCGATCTCGATGAGTTTGCGCAGGCGCGCCGCGATCTGGACAACGCGATGCGGCTCGACTCTTCATTGCCGGGGCTGAGCACCCTCGACGGCACTGCGCGCGACAAAGACGGAGACGCCAAGGGAGCGGTGCCCGCGTTTCGAGAGGCACTTGAGCGCAATCCTGACGATTTCGACGCCAACCTTTACCTTGGTGCGATCCTCTACCAGCAACGCCAGATGGAGGAAGCGAAGAAGTATCTCGACAAGGCGCTGGCGCTGAAGCCGGATTCCACCATGGCTCGCTATGAGTCGGCGATGTGGAAGAGCACCTCCGGCAACTACCAGGGAGCGGTCGATCAACTGGAAAAGCTGGTTGCGGACGATCCGCAGTGGCTGGAGCCTCACGTAGAGCTGGCCACGCTTTACTACCGCCTGCATCGTCCGGCGGACGGAGCACGCGAGCGGCAGATCGTCGACAAGCTCACGGCGCAGCAGCAGCAACAAGGCCCTGGGAAGTAGCTTAATGAGGTGGTAGAGCGGCTGCGGATTTTTGATCGCCCGCCGCTCCTGGCTCCGTGACTTTGAGCACCTGATCGCTCTTCACATTGCTGAGGGTTTGCACTTCACCCGCCGGCCAGTGGATCTCCACCGTGTCGGCTTTCGCATCCGGGCCCAGGCCGAAGTGGACGGGGCCGTCGCTCGATGACGCGTAACAGACGCTGGTGGTCATGTGGTTGTATTGCGCGCCGAGGGTCGCGCTGACGACCTTGATGCGCGCTCCAATGCCATCCCGATTGCTGTGCGTTCCCCGGAGCGCGATATCCAGCCAGTGGCCAGGGTGGCCGCTCCGGTTCATCCAGATCTCCGCAGGCGCGGAGAGAGCGGTGGCAACCACGTCGACGCTGCCGTCGCCATCAAAATCCCCGAGTGCACAGCCGCGATGGCGCGCGGGCTTAGCCGCACCGAGTCCAGCCTCTTCGGTCAGAGCGGCCCATTTTCCGCTCGAACCCAGATTGCGAAAGACGGTGTTGTTCTGCGCGATGTCGGTCCCTGGCAGCGGCTGGGACTCCACGTGCCCGCGGGTGACGAAGAGGTCTTTCCATCCATCGTTGTCGAAGTCGTAGAGGGCCGCGCCGAAGCCTGACATCTTCATGGTGAGGTCGCGCAATCCGCTGGGCGTAGTGACTTCACGAAAGTCTGCTTTGCCCGTGTTCTGGAAGAGCGGAAAGGTTTGGTTATTCAGGGCCACAAAGGCAATGTCGGGGTATCCGTCATTGTTGAAGTCCCGAAAATCAAGGCCCATCCCGGAAATGAACTGGCCGCCCTCCGGCAAGGCTACGCCTGCATCGAACGCGGCCTCCACAAACTTGTTGCCGAGGTTATGGAAGAGAAAGTTGTATTCGGCATCGTTGGTTACGAACAGATCCTGCTTGCCGTCGAGGTCGTAGTCGGCCACGCCGACGCCCATCCCCTTGCCGACCTGATCGCGGATGCCCCATTCCTTTGACACGTCGCGAAACGTACCGTCTCCGTTATTCAGAAACAGCCGGTTGGGTTGTCCTTTGTAGTAGCGGGGGTGGCAGTAGTCGGCGACATCGCCAAAATGGCAGAGCGCTTTGTCGCCGTACGTCCACTGCATGTAGTCCACGACGAACAGGTCGAGCAAGCCGTCGTTGTTGACGTCCACCCAGGCGCCGGCTTCAGCCCAGAGCGGCCCAAACTGCGGATCGCTGGAGTCGCCGAGGCCGGCCTTCTGGGTGACGTCGGTGAAAGTCCCATTGCAGTTGTTGTGGTACAGCGTGTTGCGATGCACGCCGGCGATAAAGAGATCCGGGCATCCATCGTTGTCGTAGTCGCCCACAGCAGCGCCGATGTCGAAGCCAATGCCGGCCAGACCCGCAGCGTCGGTCACGTCGGTGAAGGTTCCATCGCCGTTGTTCCGGAAGAGACGATCGCGATACTTCGGATCGTCTTTCTTCAGGGTTGCGATATTGGCGCCATTGGCAAAGAAGATGTCCGGCTTACCGTCGCCGTTGTAATCGAAGACAGCGACTCCGCCCGCCATGCTTTCGGGCGCATTCTTCCCCGGCGTCTCATCGTTTTCCAGGGTAAAGGGGATTTTCTCGAGCGCAAAGCGAATGGGGCTGTCCGCGGGAGCGGCATGGAGCAGAAGAAACGTTGCAGACAACAGGCAAAGGGCAACCGCAGCAGCCCGAAGAAATCCGGAAAAGGACATGCTCCTGCAAACTATATAAAGAAGGGGTGGCTTTCGCCACCCCTTCTGGTTGGGACGCTGACTTCTCTTAGAAGTAGTACTTCGCAGAGAAGGTCATCAACCGCTGACCGACCGTGTGGAACGGCTTGCCGGTAACGGTTGTGTTGGTGGTTGCACCGCCGATTGCACTAAAGTTCAGCTGAATATCATCGTTGTTGCCATCCAGGTTGAATTGCGGGTTCGGATGGTTGATGAAGTTCTGGCCCTGGACACGCAGTTCGAGTCTCTGACTCTCCCGGGTGGGGAAACTCTTGAAGATCGAAAGGTCGTTATCCAGATAGCCCGGATAGTGCATGTACGGCAGTTGCAGGTTACCTTCCTTGCCGATGACACTTGGCGCCGCGAAGCAGTTGGGGTTGAAGTGCTGACCCGATTTCAAGCCCGCGGTTGGGTTACAGGTGACGGAAGGAACCAGTACGTTGACGGAGGATGTCCCCAGCCATGTGGACGGAGTCATGCTGACAGCAAGCTGTCCGTTCGGCATCGTGAACAGACCGGTGGTATTCGATCCGCTCGGGAAGCTGGCGTTGAGGTTTCCGTTGGTATTGGGCTGGATGGGTGCGCCCTCCTGATAGGTATTCCACCCGGAGAGTTTCCAGTCGTTGATGACGGTGGCCAGTAGCCGGTTCCCATGAATCGGCCGGGGCAGGTTGTAGATGTACCAGACGTTGAAGATCTGCGTGTGGTCGTAATCCAGCGGACCGTAGTTGCGTCCGAGTGCGAACGGCCAGACCGTGGTTCCGTTGCCGCTGCCGTTCGAAGTGTCGCCGTCCCAGATGCCCATCACCTTGCTGAAGGTGTAGTTCGCCTGGAAGTTGAGCAACGCTCCGTTTTTCCGCCACGAAGCCTGCAACGAGTTGTACTTTGCATAGCTCTGGTGCGTGAGCAGGTAGACATTGGTGTATTCGTGCATGGGCCGGTAGTCATTCGCGGTGCAACCATTTCCGCCCTGGATAGCGGATGGCGAACACGCGGTATGCGTGATCGGATCCGTAGCCGACCAGAATGCGCCCAGCGGAATGTTGTTCAGGTTGTTGATGTTTCCGTTGCCACCGTTGAATTCTTCGCCGGTGGTGTGATTGCCCACATAGGAGATCTCGACCAGTGATTGCCACTTGATGGCCTGGTCAACCGAGAAGTTCCAGTCCAGGGTAGTCGGGGTGCGATCGTCACCGAGCAGATCGGCGCCAACGCTGTTACCGCAGAGCCAGCAATTTTCCTGGACTCCGGCGGGCGGTGTCCCGGCAGTGGCAGCATTCGCGTACCCGATGAAGGCATTGGGCGTTGTGTAGTTGATGATGCCTTTCGGTCCATCCGCTACGTTATCGGTGGTCGCCTCGTTGACGGAATCCTGATAACGATAGGCTCCGAAACCGGCGCGCAGTACTGTTTTGCCTGTGCCCAGCAGGTCATAGATCAAGCCGACACGCGGGTCATAGTAGAAGGTTGGCGAGGTGAATCCGGAGAGGGGAACGTTGTGGTTGGTTTTGTTCCATTCCAGACCGGTGTTCGCGGGGGCTGTTTGGGAATCGACGTAGGAAGACTGCACCCAGACCTGCTGTCCCGCGGGCTCACCGTACCACTGACCGATGTGATCAGCGCGCAGACCGAGGTTGAGGGTCAGCCGGCGGTTGGCTTTCCAGGAATCCTGCGCCCAGATTGCCCACTGGTTCATTTTGATGTTGTCCAGCGGAACCGCACTCAGCTGTTCGTAGCTGGCCACGCTGCCCAGCAGGAAATCTGCCGTGATGTTGCCGGTTCCGTAGTTCGAGGGCCAACCTACGTTGAACTGACCCTGGTCCTGGCAACCGTCGTCACAACCGCTGGACTGGCTGTTATAGGGCTGTGACCAGTAGAAGCCGGCCTTTGCGGTGTGCGTGCCGATGACTTTGCTGACCGTGTCATAGAACTGCGGAACGCGCGCCAGTTTTCCGAATCCGCCGCCGGCAAATCCGCCGTCGAACGGTTCCTGATCGATGCTGGAAAGTCCAGCACCCCATGCAGCGTTGTTGATATTGGGCATCTGCGTGGAAGTATGGCCAAACAGTCCGGACACCCCTCCCATGCCGATGGTGCTGCGGTCGGCAGCATTGCTGCCCGTTTTGTTGGGGTTGATGAACTTCGACAACGTGAAGACAGCTTCGTTGGTCGTAGTGGCGTTGAACTGGTGCGTGAAATTGGCTAAGATGACCTGGGCATTGACCTTCGCCGTTACGGGCGCAGGATAGGGCAGCGTTTGCGGAGGCGCCCACCAGATGGTGATCGGACGCGAGTCGTTTTCGTTCTGATATGCGTAGGTTCCGCTTAACTTCGTGTTCTCGTTGATCGCATAGTCCAGCTTGCCGGTAGCTTCCCAGCGATTTTGTGGGATGGTTGGACCAAACGCGTAGTTGCTGTAGCCATTGTTCGCGTTCTCGGAAATGTTGGGCAGGGGATAGGCGTTCTTGAGCACGCCCAGGATGTTGGGATCGAAATCGGTGGTGGGAATGTGAACGCCGTCGGTCGCCTCGATCCAGTTTGCATCGGCCGCAACGGGAGTTCCGCCGGGACCGGTTCTCGGTGAAGGAGTGTAGTAGGCATATCCAACCGTGCCGTCGTTCTCTTCCAGAGAGAGGTAATTGTCTGCAAGCGGGGTGTTCGCGCACGCCGAACTGGCCGGATTGAAGTGATTCGCGGCACTGGAGCCGCCGCAGGCGAAAATGCCGTTCCGCTCGTCGGCCGTCGGCTCGTGGTAGTAGTTGATGGCGTTGGCGGGGTGCTGGATCATGTACTCATAGCCGCCCCAGAAGAACAGCTTGTCGTGGTTGCGGTTGAAGTGCGGGAAGATCACCGGACCGCCGACGTTGCCGCCGAGGTAATAGTAGTACTCAGAGGGAAAGTCGGTGGATGCCAGTGACTTAGCGGCCGCCGAATTGAGGGCCGAACCCACTGTGGAGAGATACGATTCTTTGGTGTAGGCGTCCCACGCGTTCAGCGATGAGTTGCGCGCATACGTATAGCCTTCACCGTGGAAGTTCTTGCCGCCCGATTTACTGAACGCCTCGAAGATGACCGGACCATACGCATACTCCGCTCCGTAGCTGCCGGAGAGGACTTTCACTTCCTGCACCATGTCCGTATTGATATTGGCAATCTGTGTTCCTGCGTTGCCTGGGTCGACCAGGTTGGCGCCGTCGAGCATGTAGGCCATGGAGCCGTAGGGCTGCGTGCCGTTAAGGGAATAGTTGCCCACGGGGCCGGTGTTGGTGCCCGTTACCTTGGGGTTGAAAGCGGAACCCTGGCTGCCGCCGTTGGTAAACGCCGCGCCGGGCATCATCTTGAGCAATTCGCCCGCGTCGCGGCCGCCGAGGGAAAGATCCTCGACCTGCTCGGCCGTCATGGTGTCGCTGACCTCTGGCGTATCGAGAGGCACTTCGACGTTTTTGTCGGCGACGACTTCAACGGTGGTATTGCTGGCGCCTGCCTTCAGCGCGATGTTCGGCACTGTGCGGGAGTCGCCCAGGTTCATCACGATGCCGCTCAGTTCCCAGCTCGTGAACCCTTTGGCGCTGACCGTAATCGTGTAGGTCGCCGGCTGAACCGCCGTGAACGTGAAATATCCCTGGCCATCGGAAACGGTGCGACGAACGTCGCCGCTGGCCGAGTTTTTGAGAACGACGGTTGCCCCGGGAACAACAGCGCCTGACGCGTCATAGACCGTCGCGCTCATTGTTCCGGTCAGCTGTTGAGCATGACCAGGAACCACCGCGGTCGAGAAAACCAACCCCAGCAGCAGCAGTCCGGAGAGGATAGCCAGTGTGCCCGGCACGCGCAGATACACTGCGGCCAGACGCCTGAGAGAATTCATATTGCCTCCTGTGAATCGTGCATGGATCGTGCAAATCGTTGTTTTTTTTATTAAGCCAATCTTCCGGCTTATCAGTGCCTGAGCTCTTTGAACTTCCGCTTATTTTCAGGATCTCCGGAGTGGCCTGGAACAACGCCATTTGCCGGACACGCTGCGGTTAAACGGTTTACCCCTACGCTGACCCGTGTTTTTACGCCGCGCTAAACAGGGTTGTCAAGAAAAATCTTGGTCCCTTACTAACTCCTGGGGAAACCACCTCCGGCCCCGCTTTGAGCACCCCGAAAGTACCGTAAACGGGTAACGCGGACTGCTGAAATTCTGGCGCTCGGGGCGGAGTCCGCAGCCATTCCGCCGCTATGCTACGATCACCGAGCAACCGCGTTACTCGATCGACCCGATCTCGTGAGGGGGCAGCCAGGCAGTGTCGTCCAAGGCCCGCGCCGTCGTCGGATGGCGAAGCCGCAATCGTCATCGAGCGATCCGGATCGCTCTCGCCGCACTGGCCATTCCGGCACCTCTCCTTGCGCAAAGCGCTTCCTCGCCAGCGCCAACCCGTCAGCCTGCTTTCGATCAGCTCCGCACGGATGCCGACGCCGCTCGACGCTCCGGGGATTCCGCGCGCGCCACAGACCTCTATACCCAGGCCCTGCACCTGAACCCGTCCTGGCCGGACGGCTGGTGGTATCTCGGGCAGCTGCGTTACGGCGCTGACGATTATGCGCAGGCCGAAGATGACTTCACCCACTACCTCAATCTCACGCCCGATGCGGCGCCTGCGACCGCGCTCCGCGGCCTGTGCGAATTCGAGCTCGGCCAGTACGAACCCTCTTTGCTCGATGTGCAGCATGCTCTTGCGCTGGGCGCTGCCGATGACGCGCGTAACAGCCAGATCCTCCGCTATCACGAAGGGCTGCTGCTGACGAAGCTTGGCCGATTCGAAGAAGCTCTCACCTCCTACGGTTTCTTCGCGCATCAGCACATCTCCAACGACGAGCTGATCGTCGCAGTCGGTCTCGCCGCTCTGCGCATTCCGGAGTTTCCCAAAGATGCCGAGGCTGGACAACGCACGATGAGCGCTGAAGCCGGCAACGCCGCGTTCCTGCTTCTCTCCGGAGACAAACCCGCCGCGGCCACTGCGTTTCAGAGATTCTTTGCGCGGTATCCGTCCGCCGCCAATCTCCACTACACCTGGGGTTATCTCCTTTACCCCACCGATCAGGACGCTGCCATCGCTGAATTTCGGCACGAACTGAGCGTCGATCCGGCCAACGCGATCGATCACACGATGCTCGCCTGGGCTTTGCTGATGGAGTCGAGCCCGGCGGAAGCCCTGCCCGAGGCGAAGAAGGCGGCTGAAGAGGCGCCCGCACTGCCGATGGCGCAGCTTTCTCTCGGCCGCGCGCTGCTCGAGACCGGGGATACGAAAACCGCCACTGGGATTCTGGAAAACGCTCTGACCCTCGATCCGAAGAACCTCGAGATTCACATCGCTCTCGCGCGGGCGTATTCGGAATCCGGTCGCGAAGAAGATGCCCGACGGGAGCGCCTGGCTTGTCTCACCATCAGCCAGACCTCGAGCAAGCCGACGCCCGCCATGGGCCAACAGGGGGCTCCCCCTGCGCCCTAGCTCATGGCTCGGCACATTTTTTCTGCGCTGCGCTTTCCTGCTGGCGCTGAGCGCAGCCACCGCCATCGCGGGGGCGCAGGCGCACTCCGCCGCGGCGGGTTGCGCCGAGTGTCATCGTGGACAAGCCATGCAGCCGGAGACCCCGATGGCGCACGCCGTCGAGTTGCCGGGAGGCAATCCCGTTTTGGCCGCATACCCCAGCCTCACGTTTCACCTGGGCGCCTACACGTGGACCGTCGCAACCCACAACGGACAGAGCGTCTACAAAGTCACGGACGGCGCCGGCACTGTCACCATGCCCATCCACTGGAGCTTCGGAGCCCACGCCCAGACCTGGGTCTTCGAGCAGAACGGCAAATTCTACGAAAGCATCGTCAGCTTTTATCCGACGGCCAACGGTCTCGGCCTGACGACCGGTGACGAAGCTCTGACCCCGAAGACCCTGCAGGAAGCCATGGGCCGGGAGCTGACTCCCATGGATACGAAGCTCTGCTTCGGGTGCCATGCCAGCGATGCGGTCGCGTCGCATCAGCTCAACCTCAACACGCTGCATCCTGGCGTCACCTGCGCGCATTGTCACGAGGGCGCGCTCCACCATGCGGCGGACGCATCACAAGGCGATTTCAGTACAACTCCAGCGCGCCTGCAGGATATGACCTCCGAATCGCTCTCGAATTTCTGCGGCCAGTGTCATCGTTCGTGGGAAACCGTTGTCCGCAATGGCTGGCGCGGCGTGCCCGACGTCCGTTTTCAGCCCTATCGGCTCGCGAACAGCCGCTGCTTCAACGGAACCGATGCGCGCATCAGCTGCATTGCCTGCCACGATCCTCACAAAGACCTGATCCGGAACGACGCCTCCTACGATTCGAAATGCCTGGCCTGCCACGCCGCCACCGCGCGCCCCACCAGCACCGGCAAGGCCAGGACCTGTCCGACCGCGACCGCCAACTGCGTCAGCTGCCACATGCCGAAAGTCACGCTGCCCGGCGGCTACCTTCACTTCACCGATCACCAGATTCGTATTGTGAAGAACGGTGAAGCCTTTCCCAATTAGCACGGAAATTCCTTGCTCCTCCGCCTTTCGGTTGAGTATCGTTTCTCCTGGAGATCCTCACAAATCCCTCGCGCGATGTTTGCCTTCCGCAATTTTCTTTCGTTCCGCAGCCAGTCTTTCAGCCTCCGGATCCCGATCCTGCTGATGGCGATTTGTATTTTCGCCGCGCACGACGGTTTCTGTGCGCCCCCGGCTCCAACCTGCGCGAAGCCCCCGGCGATTGCAGCCCGGCTCGCCTCTCATCCCGATGCGCAAGCCTGGATCGACCTCGGCAACGGGTTCGGTGAGCGCCGCCAGTTTGCCTGCGCGCAACAGGCTTTTCGTTCGGGATTGCGCCTTGTCCCCGGTTCCGCGCAGCTGAACTACCTGCTCGGCCTCAGCCTCTATGAGTCAGAGGATTTCGATAAGGCCGTTCCGCCGCTGCAGCGTTCCATCAAAGCCGACCCTTCGGTGCTGAAGCCGCATCTGCTGCTTGCCTCGATCGACGCGCGTTTGGCGCGGCCCGCGGATGCCGAGACGGAATGGCGCGCTGCCCTCCAGATTGATCCGTCTTCGGAGATCGCGCTGCGCGGCCTGAGCCAGGCGCTGCTTGCGCAGGGAAAGGTCGCGGAGGAGATTACCTTCCTGAACACCGTCCATCTCGACGACGATCTCACCATCGATCTGGCCCTTGCCTACACCCGCAACGGACAACTGGAGCAGGCCGTCGACACGGTTTCAAAAGCTGTGGACGCTGCACCCGACTCGGTCAAGCTCGTCAACACTCTGGTCACGCTCTACATCAAGGTTTCGCGTACGTTCGACGCGCAGAAAATTGCGGAGAAGAGTTATCAACTCCATCCGGATGACTTCAGCGCGCAGATTTCTTATCTGCGCACACTGGTTGTGAACGGCGACTGGGGACCGGCGATACCGCTGGGCAAGAAAGTGATAGCAGAGAATCCAAATGCATTCGACGCTCTTTATCTTGAGGGGGTTCTCGAGCGGCAGTCCGGCGATTACCCGGCGGCGCGCCAGCACCTGATGGCCGCAGTCGCGCAGGACCCAAAACTCGCCAACCTTCGCGCGAATCTCGGCATTACTCTCGAGCAACTCCACGAAAATGTCTACGCCAAACTCGAACTCGAGCAGGCCATCGAGCTTGGCGACAAAGATCCTGAGACGCACTTCGCGCTGGCAAACGTCCTGCGCGCTTCAGGAGACGCCGACGGCGCCCGCCAGGAGATGGCTCGTTATCAAACCGCGGTGAAAGAAAAGGATGCCGGGGCGCTCGCGGTCAGCAAATCTTCTGAAGCCACTTTGGCTCTGGACAAAGGGGACACGCAGAAAGCAGTTCAGCTCTATCGCGAGGCCTTTGCCGCAACGCCGAAAGATGCCCTCCTCGGCTACAAACTCTCCGTCGCACTCGACAAAGCCGGCGACACCGATGGCGAGCAAGCGATACTCGAACAGGTCATCACCCTCAATCCCACGATCGCTTTGGCACAAAACCAGCTTGGCTATCTGGAGTCGCGCCGCGGCAATTATTCGTCCGCCGAATCGCATTTCCGCGAGGCGGTCACGTCCGCTCCGGCATTTACGCAGGCCTGGATCAGCCTTGCTGCCACGCTCGGCATGGAATCGAAGTTCCCCGAGGCGCAGCAGGCGGTCGCCAACGCTCTGCATCTGGACCCGCAGAACACGGAAGCGCAGCAGCTGCGCCACGACCTGACTGCGGCGCAGGGCCAGCAACCCCACTGACGCAACCTTCGATACGCTGACCATGACGAGCCCATGGACGAGACGCCGCCTGTTGCGCACCCTGCCGGTCGCAGCCGCTCCCGTGTTTCTGCCGCGAGGAATTTGCGCCGAGGCGCCGCCCGCCGCTCCCTTTTCGCGATTCGTCGACGTAGGTATCCAGGCAGGGCTGACGCATCCGACGTTCTACGGTGAAAACGAGAAGTCCACATACATCCTCGAAATCATGGGAGCAGGCTGCGCGTTCATCGACTACGAAAACGATGGATGGATGGACATCTTCATGCTCAGCGGCCGCCGTCTTGAAGGTGTTCCGCCCGGCTCCAGCAATCGACTTTACAAAAACAATCGCGACGGCACCTTTACCGATGTCACGGAAAAGGCGGGTCTCGCGGATGCGGGCTGGGCGATGGGTGTCTGCGTGGGCGACTACGACAACGACGGCTTCGACGATCTGTTCGTCACGTATTACGGTCAGAATCGGCTCTACCACAACAACGGCAACGGCACCTTCACCGACGTTACGGAGAAAGCCGGGCTACTCCAGCCCGGCATCCACTACGCTTCCGGCTGCACGTTCATCGAGCGTAATCGCAACGGACTGCTCGACCTTTTCGTTGCGAACTACCTCGACGTCGATCTCGTCCACGGCCCTAAACCATCGATGCAGATTCCCAACTGCAACTACGAGGGCGTTCCGGTCAACTGCGGTCCGCGGGGCTTGCCGGCACTGAAGCAATATCTCTTCCGCAACAACGGCAACGGCACCTTTACCGATGTTTCAAAAGAATCCGGCATCGCCGATCTCAGCGGTTCTTATGGCCTCACGGCGGTGGCGGTCGACATCGACGAAGATGGCTGGACGGACATCTTTCTCGCCTGCGACGCGACCTTCAGTTACATGCTCATGAACAACCGCGATGGCACTTTCCGCGAAGAAGGCCTGATGCGGGGCATCGCCGTTTCTTCTGAAGGGCAGCGCATGAGCGGCATGGGCGTTGGCATCGGCGACTTCTCCCTCAGCGGCCATCTGGACGTTGTCCGTACCCACTTCTATAACCAGCCCACCGGCCTCTATCGCAATGACGGCAAGGGCAACTTCGACGATGTGTCCAGCCAGGCGGGACTCGCGGTCGATCGCCGCTCCATCTGCTGGGGCACCGACCTGGTTGACTTCGACAACGACGGCTACCCCGACATCTTTATCGTGAGCGGAACTGTCTACCCGGAACTTGAAGAGGCTTACCCCACGCGGTTTCCGCGGCGCACGCCCAGGATCCTGTTTCGCAATCAGGGCAACGGAACCTTTACCGAAATGGGTGACGAAGCCGGCCCTGGCATCACCGCGCGCGACTCCTCGCGCGGTGTAGCTTTCGGCGATTTCGATAACGACGGCGACATGGATGTGCTGATCATGAACCGCAATGAGCCACCGTCGCTGTTACGCAATGACGCGCCGAAGGATAATCACTGGATCAAGATTCGTCTGGAAGGCACCAGGAGCAACCGCAGCGCGATTGGCGCGCGTGTGCTGGCTCATTACGGCGGGAAGGTCCAGGCCCAGGCGGTTACCAGCCAGATCAGCTATCTCTCTGTCAATGATCCGCGGCTCCACTTCGGTCTCGGCAGCGCCACCACTGCGGACCTTGAGATTTTCTGGCCCAGTGGAGCGAAGGAGTCTTACGCGGCACTGGCTGCGGGCCAGCTCCACACGATCAAGGAAGGCAAGGGCGTCGTCCCGGGAAGGCCTTTCTCGAAATAGCCGCCGAGAACGTGCAGCAGCACGCAGCGTGGACGGCGAACTACTGAGCGCCATTGCGGAAGACTTCTTCCGCGTAATAGTTCTCCACGCGTGCCTGGTCCCGAAGCATTTCCAGAAACGCGTTCTTGAGGAGCTGTTCGCGGCTGTCGCGCAGCTGCTGGCGAATGGCCTGCTGCACCCGCGGATCGTTCAGCTGCCGCTGCCCCGCAACTTCGCGATCGATCAGCTTGTAAATCGAGTAGCCCACCGCCTGTTTTGAAGGGCCGCCAAAAACCGGCAGAATATCGGTGATCTGTCCGGGCTTCAGCTTTGAAATTGCCGCGTAGACATCGGCGTCGCCGCGCAACTGCGATTCCGAAACGAAGCCCATATCCCCGCCATTGCCGGCGGTGTTCGGATTCTCGGAAAAATTCATGGCCAGGGCGCCAAAATCCTCGCCGCTCTCGAGGCGATTGTGGAGCATGTCGATCTTCCGCTTTGCGTCCGCCTCGTTCATCGCCTTGCTGTTCTGCAAATTGCCGACCTGCTGCGGCGGCAGGGGCGCGGCGGTGACAATAATCTGCGCCAGGTGGTAGTTCGGTTCGATGAGATTGAAGTCGGCCTTGTGCTCGTTGTAATAGTTCGAGATGTCCAGATCGGTGATGTTGATCCGCGAGGTGATTTCTTTGTTGAACAGTTTTTCTTCGGTGCGATTGCGCCGGATTTCCCGCTTCAGATCGTCCAGGGTGAGATGCTGCGAATCCAGCCGCTTCTGGAACTCTTCCTGGGTGAAGGGCGCTTTGATTTCGTTCAGCCGGTCCGAAACTTCCTCGTCGGTCGCGACCAGGTTCTGCTTGGCCGCGCGCTGCATCACGATTTCCTCATCGATCAGCTGGCGCACGATATTCAGACGCATGACCTCCGCCTGCAGCTTGGACGGCGTCTGATGCGATTCGCCGAGGTTGTTCTGAAAGATGGTCTCGACTTCAGAGTGCTGGATCGGTTTGCCATTGACGGTGGCCACGGTATTGGCGTCGTGTGCCTTCTGGCAGCCGAGGCAGCAGGCCAGCGTCAACGCCAGCCCCGCGAGCCTGAATGTTCGATTGGGGGTGTCAGCGCTCCATGCGCTGGGTGAATCCGATTGAGAGGTCAACAATTTCTCCGTGCCTGCGGCGCCACGAATCGGGGGGCGGCGCTTCCGTTTCAGATTAAATGCGGCTGGTTCGCCCTGCATAGCTTACCTCCCGGGCGCCGGCGGCACGCTGGTGGAGGGCTGCGCCGTTACCGGCGGCGCGATTCCCTGCTCGGCCAGAGCCCGATCGATCATGATCCACAGCTGATGCTGTTCCAGCTGGCCCGCCCAGCGTTCACCGCTGACGAAAAATGTTGGTGTTGCATTCACACCCGCTTTGTCGCCAGCCTTCATCTCCGCAATCACCTTGCTGTCGTCCTGTTTTGCGAGGCACGCATCCAGCCTGGCTGCATCCAGATGCTCCCGCGTCCCTTCCTGATCCGCCAGCTTGTCCAGGGCCGCGGCCGATTTCGTCGGGTCTTTATCCGGTCCGCTCACATCCTGTCCGTGGGTGTGCAGGTAGTCGACGTAATTCCAGTAGGCATCCGCATCTTGCGCCGAGAGGCAATTGGCATCCACCGCGGCATGCATGGCCCAGGGGTGGATCTCCACCAGCGGGTAATCGAGGTACACAAACTTCACCAGGCCCTTGTATCGATCCAGGGTAGCTGGGAAAAACTCGGCATTCATCTGTGCGCAGTAGGGGCACTCAAGATCGTCGAAGTTGACGATGGTGACTTTGGCGCTGGGATTTCCGCGTACCGGGCGGCCCTCGGTGGGCAGCGTCGTGGCCGGATCGGGACCGATATCCCACTTTGAAAGCCGAGCCAGCGTATTCGAGTCCTTTGACAACAGAAAGTCGACCCTTTGTTTCTTCTGCGGCTGGCTGGGCAAAGAAAATGTAACCGCGATGGTGTCATATCCGTTCACATCGCTTTTTTGCCGCGGACCGATGGCAACCTCATACTGCGGCGGCACGCCCAGTTCGGAGCGGATCATGATCTCGATCTTGCGCTCCAGAGCCGGTACCGTAGCCTCGGTGGGCGCGGCCGTTGCAGCCGGCGTTGCCGGTGGAGTCGCCGCATGAGGGGGATTTTGCTGCGCTGTGCAGGTGGCCGCGGCCAGAATCAGCGCGCCGCCTGCAGGGAAAAACCTCTTCAACAAGAAAACCGCCTTCTTCGGCCCAGCGGCCGCCGTCTCAGGAAACTCTCTGCTTATTATCGCAGTTCGCGCCCCTGGGGCTCGCAAGCCGCGGGCCTGGAAGGTAGTCGGCTACCGGCTCGGGGCTGCGGCCTGGGGTCCGGGGCTGCCCCGTTCAGAAAAGGCTGATTCGATGGGGAAGGTCGCCGACATTCGTAAATCCGGCAAAGTTGATACTGCCCATATATTCCGAATCGTCGCGAATCGATCCCAGCGAGAAGCGGCGGTACTGAAAATCGATCCCGCAGCAATTCAGGTTGTACTGCACCTGCGCCGCGCCGTACTGCAGTTGCTGGTGGACCAGATCGTAGGCGGTATTCAATCCGAAGCTGGGCCCCAGCTTGTTCGCGGCTCCGTAGATCGCCGCCAGGTGAATCTGGTTGTAAGGATTCGGCACATTGGGCGATGCGGGCGGGGTCTTTGCCGTGGTCAGCGGCGTGGTGCCCAGGGGCACGTTTACGTACGAGTCCCCAAACTGAAAACGGTAGAGACCGTGCTGATAGCCCGCGAAAATGTTGCTGGAGGTAATCTTTCCTTCTTTGGCGTCGTAGTCCAGATCCCACTCGACGTCGGTGGCCGTTGTGGTCCGCATCCGCAGCCGCGAAATTACCGGGGTGTTGTGGCGTGCTTCGGTCAGGAAATCGATGCCGGTGAAGTCCAGGGTCGTATCCAGCGGATTCGCCGTGCCGCGGGTAATCGCATGATCGAAGTCCGGCTCGAAGTAATACTTCTGCGCCACGCGCCATGTAATCCAGTCGCGCGTTCCCCCTCCGCACATCGAATCCGGCCCGAGCGCCTCATCGCCGGTACAGGGATGCGGATGCACATGGCGCAAAAACAGCCTCTGGGTCAGCCGGTATTCGAGTTCGTTGGTATTGCTGACCACGTCTTTGTCATCGAAGCGCAGGATCTGGCGAAAATTGTTGATCCCCGTCACGTAGCGATATTGCAGCTCGGGCTCGACCGTGTGCCGCAGGTCGCCGCTGAACAGATGCACCAGCCAGGGCGCATCGAAATCCCGCTCGAGTGCTGGGGGACGCAACTCGAACCCGACTTCCATATCCGATCGCGTGGTGCCTGCGCTGCGCAACACCGGTATCTGGTCCAGGTCCGCGGGAAACTGACTCTTTCCGTACCAGGTTCCGCGGAACGCCGCATTCGGCCGAAACGTCCAGCCATCGAAATGGAGCGGCATGGAGATGCGTGGATAAAAATCCACGCGCGGCACCTCTGCCGAGGTCCGGAACGATGGATAGTCGAAACGCGACAGCGCCCCCGCCGACCCGGTGAATCCCCACCACACCGGCGAAGCGCTCTGCTCTCCGCCCAGGCGCCGATCCGCTGACTCCACATCGATCTCCGGCAGATGAAGAATCCTCACTTCGTCGCCCACCACGCTGGAGCTTTGAAAGTCCTGGTAGCGGTTGATGCGCATGCTCGCCCAGAAATCGTGATCTTCATGCGTCACGAAGGCCTGCGACTTGACCTCGGAGTTGATGGCGATCGCGTAGTCTTCCTCGAATACCAGCCGGTAGACGTAGGAGCTCAGGTATTCCATGTCCGCCACCCCGGTGGTGTGCGGCGAAAAGTCGAAGCGCCCATCGGCTGCGATGTCCACACCACCCTGGTTGATGCGCGTTCCGTTGGGCTCGAGCATCCCGTGGTCCAGCAAACTATGAAACCGGATCGTGGCGAAGTCTTCACCCAGGCCACGGTAGCGGAATACGCCGTTCGGCGCGAAGCCACGCTTCGACCAGTACTGTGTGGCTACAGTCAGGTCGGCGCTGCGCCCCAGTGTCAGATAAAAGCCCTCGCCGACCACCATGCCCTTCGTGGTGTTGTTCCCGAAGTACGGCATCAGGATGCCTGACTGGCGCTGCACATCGACCGCATGGGTCAGAAACGGCATGTACATCACGGGCACGTCGAAGATCTCGAAGAAGCCATTATTGGTCTTCGCCACTCCGTGGTTCAGCTCCATCATGTTCGACAGGATCCGCCAGTCCGGCCTCGGTAACCGGCATGAAGTCATCGTGCCGTGGATCACCTTGTAGTGTCCCTGTCCGAGCTGCAGCACCTCCCGCCCGGTCACCGCAAACGGGTTGGGCGCAGTAAACACCATTCGTCCCCGGGGACTGCGTTCCACTCCCAGCGTTCCCACCACATCGAAAAAGTCTCCGGTATCGGTGCCCGCGTTGATTGTGCCGCGGTCCGCCTCGAAATGCTCATTGTCGGGCCCACCGTCGATCATCAGGTGCCCCTGAGCCTCGATCTGTCCTGAGCCGTCGTCGTAGGTCGCGTGATCGGCATGGACGATGTAGTTACGGTAATAAACCACCACGTCGCCATCGAGCGTGTAGAGATTGCTGGATTTCAATCCCTGGCGCGATTGTGTGTTTGCCACCAGCTTTACCGGAACGCCTCCCGGTGGCTGCGGCACAACGTGCGCCTCGGGCAGGGTGCTTTGCAGGCTGGGGTCGTCCGGCAAACCGTCGGAAGTGGCGGCGGGCGTAGTGATCTGCGAAGAAGTTGCAGGGGGAAGCTGCGTGGTTACCGTCTGCGCCCAAACCCGCGGCTGCAACAGCAGATACAGCGTGATACACCAAAGCAGGCGAGTTCTCATTGCGCGCGGCAACTCCAGCATAGCAAAGCGCGGGGCTCACGGCTGGGCGCACCAGGCCGCAGCGGCAGTTAACGTAACGGACGCAGTTTTAGGTGCATCGTTTCGACGCGGATGCAGCAGAATAAGGATGAGGAATATTTGACCGCTTCGACCTTCAACCTCGACTCGCCCCCACCCGAGGCCCCCGTGCACGACGACCAACCGCCCGCGCAGGAATGGAAGCAGGAAATCAGCGCTCGCGTGCGGGCGCACCGTAACCGAACCGGCCGCGCGCCCGCCGATCAGCCGCCGCTGCCCGGCATGGAGGAGGCCGTCGAGCCCAACTCCATCGCGGCTCGCGTGGCCGAGCGCTATGCGAGGCTTCCCTCGTACCGCGAGATGCTGGCCGCACAGGCAGCCGCCGCGGCAAAGGAAGCTGCTGACGCTCTCGCGGCCGCAGCAACGCCGATCCCGGCCGAGCCGCCGGAGACCGCGGCCGACCAGTCCCCTATCGAGTTCGGATCAGAGTTCGAGTTGCCGGCCTCTCCACGAGCGCCAGAGCCGTATCAACCGGACCTCATCCGCTATTCCGTCAGCAGCGATTCGCTGCCGCCACCGCGTTCCATGCCCGCCGAGGCACGCGTCGCCCTGCCTTCTGCTTTCGAGGCGGCAGACGATGCCTTCAGCATGGCCGATCCGCTCGATGCCGTCATCGAACCCACTCTGCCGCTGCCCGCCCACGTGGTCACTTCTCCCCGGGAGCTGGTGGCGCCGCATAAGGCCCGTCCCCGGCTCGCCGAAGGCCCTCTCTCCGACGATCCACGGATGTACGGCGCTGAACCGGTTTGGGAGACTCGACGGATTGCCGAGGATCCGCTGCCCGTGCCACACTCAGCTGCGGAAGGCACGGAGTTCGAGGATGCCGGCAGAGCCCGGGCATCCGCCTCACCGGCGCCTCGCACCGATGCTCCCCCACCGCCCGAATGGCGATCGATTCACCTGGACACGGAGGCCCCCATCCGCGAGCCCAAATCATCCTCGGCTACCGTCGACCAGCCCGCCATCTATGTGGCTTCGCTCGAAGACCGCGCTCTGGCCGCTCTCATCGACGCCGCGCTCACGTTGTCGGCTTTCCTGCTCTTTGCCATGGTTTTCGCGGTCTGCACCACCAGCCTGCCGCATGGGCGCGCGGCGCTGATCGGAGCCGCCGCCGCGCTGTTCTCGATGTGGTTGCTCTATCAGCTTCTTTTTTTCACGCTTACTGATGCGACCCCGGGCATGCGTTATGCCAAAATCGCGCTCTGCACCTTCGAAGACGACAATCCCGAACGCTCCGCGTTACGCGGACGCATCGCCGCCCAGGTGCTTTCCGCTCTGCCGCTTGGCCTTGGATTTTTATGGGTTCTCTTCGATGAAGACAGCCTGGGCTGGCACGATCGGATCACGCGGACCTACCAACGCAGCTACCGGGACGACTAACCCCCTGGTAACTCCCCAGAGAATGCATGACATTTAACCGGATTTTCGCATCCCATTTTTGTGACGACCACAACGATGGCTACCGTTGCGCCTGATACAGGACCCTGGCATGGCCAGTTCGAAGGTCATGCCCGCGTTTATATGGTTCTTGCTTTGCTTGAAGCTGCTGCTTTGGTGATCTCTCCCTGGCTGCTCGGCTGGATCGCCATTCTTCACCATCCTGGCCGCATTTACGCCAGCGACCTGCCTGTTTCGCCCGGCTGGCTGGCTCTGATTGATTTACTTGGCATCATACTTGCCTATGCCTGGTTCTCGCTGTACCGGCGCCTCGGAACGAAAATCGCAGAAGGCGCTCCGGGTTATCCGTTTCTCGATCGCATTCGTCTCACCATGTCGCTGCTGGCGCAAAATGTGCTTGCGCTGGTGATCCTGATCGCGATCAAAGTGCGCTAGAGCGGCTCAGGCATTGCTGGCTAGTTTACCGGTGTTTGTTGCGCCGGTTCGTAGTCGAATTGCCACCGTTGCCGCCGCTCGCCCGATTCAAACCGCCCATTCCAGTCGAGCCAGTAGCGGTCCGCATCCATGGTCTCCGGATAATGCTCTTTGGCCGGGTAGGGATAGCGGCTCATCTGATGGAACGGCATTTGCGCCACCGTAAACGGCGATGCCTCCCACCAGTCCATATCTTTGACAAAGCCATTCGCGTAGAAGAAGTAGTCGCGCTTCCAGCCTGCGGGGAGCGCCGGCAGGGTAGCTGCGCTGAACTCGGCGTCGATCTCTTCACCGGTTCCGAAAATTACGTACCGGTTATCGATATTCTTCAGCAGCGGCGTCACTTCTCCGTACCGCGTGTACATCCCGCGCGCCCAGAAGAACGGCCCCGTCGCGCTGATGTGGCTGTAGTCGTAGGTCAGTTCGCCCGGCGTCGCGCCTTCGATTTGTTTTGGATATCCGCGGAACGCCAGATGGGCCGTTGCCAGAGGAATTTCGGTGCGATGTACGTGGTCCAGCGCATCGGGGCCATTGTCGACGCGCACGCGATCCCAATAAATCTGGAGATTCGTTGAGATTCGAATCTTCCGCGCGCCCGCGGGCAGCTTGCCGGTCAGGTCGACGACAATGGTCCGCGGCAACCCTGCCGGAAATCCCATGTCATCGACAATTGGTTTCCAGCTGCCGTCCGGCATCTGCGCATCGATGCGCGGCGGCGACGGCTGCAGGCCCGCCTGCCATGCCGCATACATCGAACTGGCGCTGAAGTACTCGATATATCCATCGAGCAGCAGCCGCATGGGCCGCTGCGGTGACCACGCTCCCACGTCGAGCGTGAGCGTGTGCTGATTCGCAAAGCCCGCGTAGGTCAGGTTTGTAAAGTCGCGCACGTAGCGATGGTCGCGCTCCGCCAGCACGGCTCGCACATCGCGCCCGCTGTCATCCCACGCGCCTGCCACCGGTCGCGGCTGCGACAACGCCACTGTCTTCCCGGAAGCAAAGGGCGGCTCGCTCAGAAATCTTTCGTCGGGATAGACTTCGGTCCCTGCGGGATGATCGACCGCCACCAGGCGCAGCTGATCGATGTAGTTCACTTCCTCCATGGGCTCGCCAAACCGCAGGCTCAGCAGCCCATGGCGCGCCCGAAGCTTGTCGCCATCCACCTTGACCCATTCGTCGGGATCGTTTTGGTTGGTTGCCGCCGGCGAAACCCAGTGGCCCACGACGGCCGCGCCAATCACGTCCGAGACAAACTGATACTGCTTGCCATCCCAGGCAAACAGGGTTGGGCAGGAGCTTCCCCGCCGATCCAGTTCTTTCAGCGCCAGCTGCTTGTTCGCGCTGATGTCAATCTCGTCCTGGGGAACTCCCGTCGGCCAGAGCAGCCGCACGACGTCGGCTTTTGTCGCCTGTCCCAGCCCGGCAACAATCTCGGTCGATCCCTGGCTCAAATAGCCTGAACCGCCGGCAACCTCAAACTTCTGCCACTGGCCGCCAGCAAACACTTCCACCTTTGTCCCGATCGCGGTTTTGTTGTCGGCCAGTCCGGCGAGAGCAATGCGCAGCAAGTGATTCTTATTCCCACCGATGTTCCGCAGGACAGTCGGCGGCCCATACCACTCGGTTGCGATGAGGTCCGTTGCGCCGTCGCCATCCACGTCCGCGGCGATCACGGATCGCAGCTGCGGCACGTCGAGCTTGTCGAGGCCCAGCGACGCGCTGACATCTTCAAAGCCTTTCGGCCCGAGATTGCGGAACACGTGCAGCTCTGTCTTGCTTCCAATCTCGAGCACTGCTGCCAGGTCGATCCAGCCATCGTTGTCGAAGTCGATGGGCGTGACGCCCCAGGCGCCGGTCACCCCTGCGGGCAGCGGCAACTGCACCCGCTTAAAGCTGTTGCCTTCGACATTCCGCCACAACGTGAGGCCTGGTGCGCCCGCATGGGTCACCGCGACATCCATCCACCCGTCTTTGTCGAAATCAAAAACCGCCACGCCGCGGGTCGCGGGCAAAGTCGCGTCATCGTAAAGAGGGATTGACTTGAACGCGCCCTCGCGCTGGTTGAGATAGATCGTTGGCGCGCCTTGATCGCCTGTCACCACCAGATCGACGGCGCGATCGTTGTTGATGTCCGAGAGGATCGCCTGGGTTGTGGCGCCTTTGCCGCCCAAGCCGGTCGGCCCCGTCCACTCTGTGAAGGTCGAATTGCCGTCGTTCCGCCACATCACATTGGCGCCCGCGCCGGGCCCATTGGAGCCTGTGACCAACAAATCGAGATCGCCATCGTGGTCGAAGTCCACGAACGTCAGCCCGGCGGGATGATTCGCCTGCCGGATCCCGGCCTTTGCCGTCTCATCCTCAAACTTTCCGTTGCCCAGGTTGTGAAACAGGATGATCTGGTCCTTCATGGCGACGGCCAGATCCGGCAAGCCATCGTTGTCGTAGTCGCCCACCGCGCAGGCGACGCCCTCGCCGCTGCCTTTGAGGCCGGTTTCGCTCTCCGCGGTCCGTTCGAACTTCCCATTCTTCAGGTTGCGATACGCGCCGATGGCATGCTCGCCGTTGCCCATCACGACAAGGTCCTGCGATCCCGGACCCCCTATGTCGATGACGCAGGCGCCTGCGCCTTCTGTCGACAGGCCGCGCGTGTGCGGCCCGGGCCAGGGCTCCGCTGTCCAGGCCTCAAACTTCACGGGGATCATCGCGCCGACCGCGGCTGGCGGCAGGCGCATCTCCTCCATCGTCGAGTAGTGCCCGCGTTCGCCATAGCCCACGCTGAGCGGCGTGGCAATTTTGGCCTGCGTGTAATGCTGGAAAATTTTCAGATGCTCGTGCGCTTCATCGACACGCCCTGCCCGCTGCAGCGCGCGCGCCAGGCCAAACTCCGCCGAGGCATGACGAGGCTGGAGCTTGAGTGCCGTTTGAAACTCGGCAATCGCCGCGTTCATGTCGCCGAGGCTCATGTTCAGCGATCCCACGAAGTAGTGGGCATCGGCGTCGTTCGCATCGATCGCGACCACCTTCTTCATGTCCTCGATCGCTTCCTTTTGATTCGCCTCGTCCATCTCGGTCAGGCCCAGGTTATACCAGGCGCGCGGATTGCCGGGCGCCATCCGTGCAGCCTCGCGCAGCGCCTGCTCTGCTTCGGGAAGCTTCTGGAGATAGAGCAGCGCAATTCCCTCATTCAGCACCGGGATCGCCGACTGCGGATCGGCCGTGCGCGCTTCCTGGAGCTTGGCTGCCGCCTTCTCCGTCAGCTGCTGATTCATCAGGGCCACGCCGATGCTGTCCAGTCGCGCCGCTTCGGCTGGGTTTTGATTCTCAGCGGCAGGCCGCGCGTTCAGGGCGGTCAGGGTGCCAATCAGCAGAATGCCGGGCACCACAAAGCTGAGGACTGTGTTTCTGAACGCTGAGCGCTGAACGCTGAACGCTGGTTTTTGGGATGGCATGCTTCGCCGTCCATTATAGGGATGGGGAAACACCCCGCGCGCGTCTCATCGCGGGGGCGGGCTGGATGCGCCTCCGGCTCTTGCTCCGGACGCAAAATAGAGCGCGACTGATGCGCGACGCTCAAGTAATACGGATACTGTTGGTATTTGGCGCGAAGCGCGCCCGCCTGGACGGACGAGTCCCTAGCCGCCGATGTGGACCATGCTGCGGGAAGGCTTCAGAAACTCCGGCTCTCCAATATGGTGCCGTGCCTCTTTCTGCTCCACGGTTCGCCGGATGAATTGGGCCAGATCCGCATCGCTGCCGCCGCGCTGCAGCACGCCATACAGATCGTGATCGCTCTGCGAAAACAGGCAGGTGCGAATCTTTCCGTCCGAGGTGAGGCGCACCCGGCTGCAGTGGCCGCAAAATGCCTGGGTCACGGGCGCGATGATCCCCATCTCGCCTACGCCGTCGTCGAAGGTGTAGCGCACCGCTGTTTCGCTCGCCGCGTTGGGAGCCATGCGGACCACGGGGCGGAACGTGCCCAGTGCCTCCACAATTTCACGAAGCGAAACCACCGATTCCGGAGTCCACAGGCGATCCTCTTCGAGCGGCATGAATTCGATGAACCGCACGATCACGCCCTCGTCGCGAGAGAACTGCGCGAAGGGAACAATCTGATCCTCGTTGAAGCCGCGCAGCAGCACGCAGTTCACCTTGACCGGGGCCAGGCCCGCCTCTTTCGCCGCTCGAATCCCTGCCAGCACGCGCTCATAGCTGCCCGGCACCCGCGTGATACGGGAAAATGTTTCCGCATCCACCGCGTCCATGCTCACCGTGATACGGCTCAGCCCCGCGGCGCGCAGCGACTCCGCCATTTCTTCGAGAAGGTGACCGTTCGTGGTGAGGGCAATGTCCAGCGGAGCGCCGTCCAGGGTCCGCAGCGTGCTCAGCTCCCGGATTAGATCGGTCAGTCCGCGGCGCAACAGCGGCTCTCCGCCGGTCAGCCGGACCTTCTCAATGCCAAGGCTGACAAAGACTCGGGTCATGCGCAGATAATCGGCAATCGGCAGCTCCGCATACACGGCGCCTTCATTGCCTGTCCGGCAATAAACACACTTATAGTTGCAGCGATCCGTGACCGAAACGCGCAGGTCGGTAATCGCCCGGCCGTGCTTATCGATCAGCCGCTCGGTCTTGCCCGCAGCGGCATTCTGGATGGATTGGAGGGCGGTCGCCATGAGCCTCTACTCTATTCGATGCGCCCAACGACCGTCAGCTTCAGGCCAGCCGGTTCACCGGGCGAGCATCGTCATAAAGATGTAACGGCTTCCATGAGTGAAAGCGCCTCCGGCACTGCAGGCAGCGGTACGGTTTCAGGCCGAGAGCCCGGCAGAACACGTCGAACCACCGCCGGCGCGAGCGGCGCAGGTCGTCGGAAGCCGAGCACCGTGGGCATATAAGAGCCTTTCTGCTCATACGAAACCTCCCCTTTCCTTTCATCGCAGATCCATCCCGCGATGATGTTCCGGCAGGAGCGTTTCCTCAGCAGCGAAGGCAACACATCGACAGCTACTTCCGGTGGGTCGTTCAGCTATCCTGCACCAGGCAACCACCTGGGAAAATAAAAATTTCGATGATTCCGCTTACATCCCGTCGTAATTCGGCCCTCCGCCGCCCTCCGGCGGGACCCACGTAATGATCTGGTACGGGTCCATGATGTCGCACGTTTTGCAGTGGACGCAGTTCGTGAAATTAATCTTCAGCTCCTTCGACGAACCGCCCTCTGCCTCGACCATTTCGTACACCGCAGCCGGGCAAAAATACTGGCACGGATTCCCAAATTCCTTCGTGCAGCGCTCGCTGCAGATGTTGAGATCCGCCACCACCAGGTGCACGGGCTGATCTTCGTCGTGGCGGGTGCCCGAGTGAAACACATCCGTCAGCCGATCGAAGGTCAGCTTCCCATCGCCCTTCGCGTTCCCAATCATCGCGTCGCGTTTGGCATCGGCAGGCCCGATCTCGTCGACGGGCTCCATGCGCGTACAGCCCGCATGATTCTTCGCATCTGGTCCCAGGTTTGCCCCGCGCATGACCTCCTGAATCCCGGCCTTCACCATGCCCTCGAGCATTCCGTGCTCGAATCCCTGGTGAAAATTCCGTACGCGCCACAACTCCTCGCGAATCCAGCTACGGTCGACGGCGGCCTTATATTCGCTCAGCGTATCGGCCGAGCTGTCTCCGCTCACCATCGCATCGAACGCGGCCTCTGCCGCCAGCATCCCGCTCTTAATCGCCAGGTGGATGCCCTTGAGCCGTTGTGAGTTCAGAAAGCTCGCCGAGTCCCCCAGCAGCATCCACCCGTTCCCATAAATCCGCGGCATCGTCAGCCATCCGCCATACGGGAGGCTTTTCGCGCCGTAGCGGATCATTTTGCCGGCCTCGAGGATCCGCCGGGCAAACCCGTGCTCCTTGAAGCTCTGGAACACATGATGTGGATCGGTGCGCGGGTCCTGATAATCGAGCCCCGTCACGTAGCCAACCGAAACCAGCGTATCCGTGATGCCGTAGACCCATGCCCCACCGTATTCGCGTGCTGTGAGCGGATAGCCCAGCGTATAGAGCACCTCGCCCTTCGCCACGCGCCCCGCTGGAATCTCCCACAATTCCTTGATTCCAACGCCATAGGTTTGCGCATGTTCCGGATCTTCGAGGCCCAGCCGGGCAATCACTTCCTTCGCACAACTGCCGCGCGTCCCTTCTGCCAGGATAGTGAGCTTCGCGCGCAATTCGTATCCAGGTTCGAAGTTGCCCTTAGGCCGGCCCTCTTTGTCCACGCCCTTGTCATCGGTCAGCACACCAGCCACGCGGGCGGTTTCCACATCTTTGCTGTCCGAATCCCAGAGCACCTCTGCCGCCGCGAATCCAGTGAAGATGGTGATCCCGGATTCCTCCACCTTCTGCGCCATCCACTTCACAAACTTATTCAGCGAGATGACGTAGTTGCCGTGATCGCGGAGCGGTGGCGGCACCATGGGAGCCTTGTATTGCCCGGTTTTGGTCAGGTACCAGACCGACTCCCTGGTGACTTCGGCATCGAGCGGCGCTTCGTTCTCAAAGCCCGGCAGCAATTCCTTCATCGAACGGGGATCGAGGAGCGCCCCCGACAGGCAGTGCTGCCCTGCCTCGCGCGACTTCTCAAGAACGTTGATGCCATCCTTTGAGATCGGGGTCTCCGGATGCGCAATATTGTGCTCATCGATCAGCTGCGCCAGGCGCAGCGCGCACGCCATGCCTGCGGGGCCGCCGCCGACAATCACCACATCGGCGTCCATGCGAGGCCGCTCAATTCCCTCAATGGGTTTTCTAAAAACGGTCATAGGACCGACTATCTTACCAGCCGCACTAGCTCGCTGACTCGGCCGCGGCGCTGGCCAGGGCGAGGGTCGCCACCAGTGCGCGCGCTCGTCCTTCGGAATAGCGATGGATCGCCGTCATCAATCCCGCAGCCGCCAGAACCGGCAATGCCATGGTCAGCAAGCCGTGCTGGAAACCGCCGGTCAGATCGATGGAAACTCCCATCCACGACGGCCCGACAAATCCACCCAGAATCCCGATCATGTTTACGGTCGCAATCCCTGCGGCCGCCGACCGTCCACGCAAAAATCCTGAAGGAATCGTCCACAGCGGCCCCTGCATGGCGGTAAAACCCATGATCATGAGAACCAGGCCCGGCAGCACCACAGCAGGCCGCACGGAGAGCCCCGCGCACCCATAGCCCGAGGCCATCACCAACACCGGCCCCACAATGTGCCAGTACCGCTCGCCGGTCCGGTCGGAGTGCGCTCCGTTCACCCACATGGCCAGCGCGCCCAACGCTCCCAGAGCCGCGATGATGAACCCAACTTTGGTTGTGCTCAGCCCCGTGACCTGCTGCACCAAAGCCGGAGCGCTGAACGCGTAGCCGTAGCTCGCCACCAGCACGCAGAAGAAGAGCCCACCCAGCAGCCAGACGCGCGGATCGCGAAACGCCCGCGCCGCATCGTGACTGCCGTGGGCCGCCTCACCCGGCTCATCCTGGAGCTTTTTGAGAATCCAGTTCCGCTCCCCATTCGTCAGCCATCGGGCTTTGGCTGGACTATCCGGCAGGCCCAGGAGGAAAACCAGACTCATGGCTACCGCCGGAACTCCTTCCAGCACCAGGAGCCACTGCCATCCCGCCAGATGTCCACGTCCGTCCAGATGCAGCAGCCACCCAGCCAGCGCACCCATGACTGTGGAGGCCAGCGGATAGGCGATATAAAAGCGGGCCACCGCCCGCGATCGCTCCCCGGCAGGAAACCACTGCGACAGGTAAAAAATCACGCCCGGAAAAAAGCCCGCCTCGGCCACGCCCAACAACAGGCGTCCAGCGTAGAACTCCATGGGAGTCCGAACGAAGATCATGGCCATGGAGATCAGGCCCCAGGTGAGCATGATGCGCGCCAGCCATCGCCGCGCCCCGAAGCGGACCAGCAGCAGGTTCGAAGGAATTTCGCACGCGGCGTAGCTGAGGAAGAACAGGCCTGCGCCCAGGCCAAAGACGGTCGCGCTGAAATGGAGTTGGCGATTCATCTGCAGCGCGGCAAAGCTCACGTTGACGCGATCCATGTAGGCGATGCCGTAGCCAATGCCGATCAGGGGCAGGAGCCGCACACTCGCTTTGCGGAGGGCCGCCCGTCCGACGACTTCCTCACTCAGCGAAGGGACCACGGCGAGCCCCGGCGCATCGGGTTTCCGCACCACATGGATTTTCTGCATAGGGGCGAACGGGGGATGGCCGATTCTAGCACCGGAAATCGTCCACGCGCCCTGGGAAGATACGAGCAGCCAGCCTGCAGGCTACCGGCTACAAGCAACCGGCTATCCCTTCGCCTTTTTGATCTCTTCCGTCAGGGCCGGGACGACCTGGAACAAGTCCCCCACCACGGCCACGTCGGCGATCTCGAAGATCGGCGCCTCGGGGTCTTTGTTGATCGCCACAATCGTCCGCGACCCTTTCATTCCGACAATGTGCTGGATCGCTCCGCTCACGCCCAGTGCGATGTACAGCTTTGGCGCGACGGTCTGTCCCGACGACCCGATCTGCCGTTCCAGCGGCAACCATCCGTTGTCGCAGATCGGGCGCGAGGCCGCCACTTCGCCGCCCAGCACGCCGGCGAGATTCTCCGCCAGCGGCATGTTCTTCTGTTCCTTGATCCCGCGCCCCACCGCGACAATCACTTCTGCCTGCGACAGATCGACGGTCTGCTTCGCTTCCTGGAAAACTTCATGCGGCGTTACGCGCGCCGGCGAATCTGCCACAGTGGCGGTTACACTTTCCACGGTCGCCGATCCTGCTTCCGCCTGGTCGCCCCTGAATGCCCCAATCTGCAGCGTCGCCATCCACGGCGCATCGCCGCCAAACGATACATCGGCGGCGAATTTCCCCTGGAACATCTGCCGTGTGAAGCGAAGCGCGCCGCCTTCGACCTTGTAGCCGGTCGCATCGGAAATCAGCGTGCGATCGAGCGCGAGCGCCAGGCGCGGCGCAAAGTCGCGTACCTGATAGGTATGCGGAAACAGCACCAGCTTCGGCTGCTTTTCGGCAATGAACGCCTTCAGTGCATGGACATAGGCGTCCGAAGTATAGGCCGCCAGTGCCTCGCCTTCCAGGGCGATCACTTTCCCGACCGCTTTGCCAGCCAGCTCCTGGGCAAGCGCGGCGATCCCGTGCCCTGGCAACACGACCTCCACGGTCCAGCCCATTTCCTTTGCGATCGCCTGCGCTCCCGCGATCGTCTCGAAGGAAACCCGGTTCAGTTTTCCCTCGCGCTGCTCCGCCACCACAAGAATCAAATCGGCCATAACACACGTCAGGGGAGCCGCGGCTCCCCCTGATCCTTCCTGAATATCAACACCTGCCGGCTCGCGTGGGCGCTAAGCGCGTCCGCCTGGACAGCCAGTCCCTCAGTACTCGTGCATTCGTCCGCGCCGCAGGTAGGTCCCGTACACCCCAAATATGACCGCCACCAGTCCGGTGAGCACGTTGTAGTAGAACATCGGGTGCACCCAGCCTGGCGAGTACGAGAGATCCTGTCCGGTCCACAGCAGCAGCAGAATCGCGAAGAATCCAAACTGCCCCGACATCACCTGAAACACCAATCCCCACTGGCGCCGCTTGTCCAGCTTCGCCACCTGCGCCGGGTTCAGGTTCCGCTCGTCCATCGGGATGCTCAGATTCGCCATCGTCAATTCTTCTCCTTCGTCTCGTTGCGCTCCATTATATCCGCGGTCTGCGTGGTTTTTCGGCTCCCGGGAAGCTGCTCCCGGTTTCCTCCTAGAGCACCCGCGCTTCGTTCTTCAGATACTCGACCACCTGCTTCGCGGCCTCGCCTGCCGGGCCCTCGATCTTCCGGGTCTTCTTCTGGCTCCCCGGCACATACAGCTTTTCAATCTTCTGCACGTGTTGGGAAAGCTTGCTTTCGACATCCGCCCACGCCACTTTGCGCAGAGGCTTCATTTTGGCCTGTTTGATGCCGATCAGGGTGGCATACCGCAGCTTGTTGATGCCGCTCTGGATGGTCAAGACCGCGGGCATGGTCATCTCGATGTGCTGATAGTGCCCAGCCTCAAGCTCCCGCTTCAGCTTCAGCCCGGCATCGGTTTTCTCAATGCCGATAATGATGGTCGCGTGGGGAATGCCCAGAATCTCTGCCAGCAGCACGCCGGTTTGGGCGGCGCCGAAGTCATCGGACTGGAGGCCGGTCACGATCAGGTCGAAATTTTCGCCCTCAATCGCGGCTGCGATCGCCCGTGCCGTGTTCGCCGCATCCATCTGCGCAAACCGGTCGTCTTCGAGGTGGATGGCCCGGTCCGCGCCCTTCGCCAGCGCCTCGCGCAACACCTGCTGGCTGCGCGCGGGCCCGGCGGTAATCGCCGTCACTTCCCCGCCATGCTTTTCCTTTTGGCGCAGCGCCTCTTCGAGGGCATAGGCATCCGGCTCGTTGGTCTCCCACGAGACATCGTCGCGAATCCACGTCCCCGTCTCATTCAGCCGCAGCGGCGCATCCTTCTGCGGAACCTGCTTGATGCAAACCAGAATCTTCATTGTCACCGCAAAGTATAACGAAGGCGGGCGACCGGCCGCTCGCTCTGGTTTTCGGTTCCCTGCGCGGCGGCCGGAGTCCCTAGTCCTGCGGCGGAACCGTCAGCTTCTTCCGTGCGGCCGTCTGACCATCCGGGCTCGTCGCCTGCGCCGGGTCTCCCACGATCCCGTCGTCGGGATTTGCCGTCGAGGCCAGTTCCGACTTCCGGTATTTCGGCGCGCTTACGTAGCCATGGATGCGATCTTTTGTGATGTCGTTGATGACGACCTGGATGGGCAGCTCCGTGTCCGGCTGATAGAACATCACCGGCTGGTCGAGGTTCACGTGCTTCTGCACCAGGTCGCGATCCTCCACCATCAACTCCAGATCAGCGTACTGGTGCTTGAGGTTCGCCTTGCGCAGGCTTACGCCCACCGGACCTTCATGCGTGAACGCCTTCGACTTCTGGATGTCGAATTCAAAGTAGCTGCGCTCGCCCTTCTTCTCCAGCACAACCAGCTCATCGTGGGTTTTCGCAATGGAGCCGGTGAGCTCGGTGCGCGCACTCGCCAGATCGCCGCGCGTGGCCTCGATCGCTTTCCCCTGCGCGTCCAGCTGCGCCTGCATCTTCGTGAGCCGCCGATCCGGCACCCGGCCGGCGTGCGGTTTTCCCGCCGGATGGCTCGCCAGCGTTGCGACGGTGGGCGTCGGCGCTGGAGGCTGGGCCGCCTGCACGTCGCTGCGGGCGGCAAGCTCGCTGACTTTGGCCGTCAGATCGTTCATCTGAGTCCGCGTTGAGGCCAGTTCCGTCGTCATCTGCTGATTCTGCGCAGCCAGCCGCTCGGCCGCGTGATGTTCGTGGACCGCGTAGCCGAGTCCGGCCCCTCCGATGGCAACCGCCGCGAGAATCGGAGCCACGATCTTCAAAACCGGGGACGTCGTCTGCATCTCTTCCATGGGTGCCTCCAGATACAAGAAACCTTAGCTGGCAGAGAGCACGCTCCGTTCCATCCTTCACAGGAATTAAGTCACAGATTTTTCAGGATTTACAGGCAACCCAACACTGCGGTCACCGGCTGGAAATTCACGGTTACCGAGAAAATCCTGCCTCACGCATCCTCGCCACGGGCTTGGGGGAGGGCGGGCACCGGCCGGATCCCGGCATCCAAAGTAGAATAGGAACATCCTTTGAATAATTGAGAGCTGCATGATTTCCGTTAGCAACGTCACCATGCGCTACGGCGCTAAAGTACTGTTCGAAGAAGTCTCCACCACCTTTACGGATGGCCGTCGTTACGGCCTTACTGGCCCCAACGGGGCCGGCAAGACGACGTTCATGAAGATCCTCTCCGGCGATCTCGATCCGCAGAAGGGCAACGTCGTTCGGCCGCGGAAGCTTTCCGTTCTGCGCCAGGATCAGTTCGCCTTTGACGCCTACCGCGTCATCGACACCGTGATCATGGGCAACAAAGGCTTGTGGGCCGCCCTCGCCGAGCGCGACAAAGTTTACGAGAAGGCCGAATTAACCGACGACGACGGTATGCGCCTGGCGGAACTGGAAGGGATTGTGGGCGAAGAGGACGGCTACACGGCGGAGTCCGATGCCGCCGTTCTGCTCCAGGGCCTCGACATTCCCGACGACATCCATGAGCGCAAGATGGGTGAAATTCAGGGCGGCCAGAAGGTCCGTGTCCTGCTGGCGCAGGCGTTGTTCGGCAAGCCCCAGGCGCTGCTGCTGGACGAGCCCACCAACTACCTCGATCTCGACTCCATCCACTGGCTGCAGGATTTTCTTGGGCGGTTCGAAGGCACGCTGATCACCATCTCGCACGATCGCCATTTCCTCAACTCGGTCTGCACCCACATTGCCGACATCGATTATCAGACCATCATCACGTACACGGGCGGCTACGACGACATGGTGCTGGCGAAGACGCAGATCCGTTCCCGCCTCGAATCGGAAAACGCGCAGCGTGAGAAGAAAATCGCCCAGTTGAACGAATTCATCGCGCGCTTCTCCGCCGGTACGCGATCCTCGCAGGTCACCAGCCGCAAAAAAGAAGTCGAGCGGCTACAAACCACGGACCTCGCCCGGTCCAACATCGCGCGCCCCTACCTGCGCTTCGACCAGAACCGTCCTTCCGGCAAATACGTTCTTGAAATCGAAGGTCTGCGCAAGACGTACGACGACCTGACCGTGATCGATGACTTCAGCGCCGGCATCATGCGCGGCGAAAAGATCGGTCTGATGGGCCGCAACGCCCAGGGCAAGACCACGATGATCAAATCGCTGCTGGCCAACCAGAAGGACCTTGCCGAGAAGGATTTTTCGCTCGACGCAGGCAAGGTGAAGTGGGGCCACGAAGTGCAGATCGGATATTTTCCGCAGGACAACAGCGGCGTCATCGAGCCCGGCACGACCGTTCTGGACTGGCTCCGTCAGTTCGACGCGAAGGCGACGACAGAAGACATTCGCGGCATTCTCGGCCAGATGCTGTTTCGCGGTGAAGAAGGACTCAAGCCCACCGACGCGCTTTCCGGAGGCGAAGCGGCGCGCCTCATCTTCTGCAAGCTGATGCTGCTCAAGCCCAACATGCTCATCCTCGATGAGCCCACCAACCACCTCGACCTCGAGGCCATCAACGCGCTGAACATCGCGCTGCAGCGCTACGAGGGGACGGTGCTGCTGGTCACGCACGATCACGACCTGCTCGACGAAGTCGCGACTCGGATCTGGCATTTCGAGCACGGCGCCATCGAAGACTTCAAGGGTCCGTACGAGGAATACCAGCAGGCGGCAGCCGCGGCTCGCTGATAGCAGCCCTCTTTTCGTCCGGTCTTTCTGCTTCTGATACAACGGTTCGGAAGCAGAAAGGTCAGGCGCTCATTGATGGTGCGTACCGTAGCGGTTCTCGCAACTGCACTCGCAGCCCAGAGTTGGATGCAACTCCACGCTGCGGATTGCGCGGCCCTCAAACAGCTCGCTCTGCCGAACACCACCATGACTCTGGCCGAACCCACGTCGGGCACACTCGCCCTGCCCGGCGACCCGCCTCTCGAGGGCCTGCCCAGCTTTTGCCGCGTGACCGGGATCCTGCGCCCCACCAGCGACTCCATCATCCATTTTGAAGTCTGGCTACCCAGTCAGGGCTGGAATGGCCGCCTGCTCGGCACCGGCAATGGCGGATTCGCCGGTTCCATTTACACATCGCAGATGGCCGGCTACCTGCATCGCGGCTTTGCCGTCTCCGGCTCCGATGCCGGCCATGCCGCTGGCGGCGGCGATGCCAGCTGGGCCTTCGGCCAT
>DATAZC010000197.1:0-1675 GCA_036272255.1 Acidobacteriaceae bacterium
CTGAAATGATAAGGGCTCCGGAAGTTGCCCTCCGGAGCCCTCGGCATTGTCTGCGGGCGTCGTTGCCCTAGCTTTAGCCTAGACGGCGACGCGAGCGTCGGAGATCCAGGCCACGGCAAACGGCGCCACGAAGAGACAATGAGACACTGGATCACCTCCTTTCAGTTTGTTGCGGATAGCTCGAGACTATGACCGAATGACGCCCGCGCCGCAAGCCCAGAAGGAGAGCCGTGTGGCTAGCTAGTGGTTTGTCCGGTGTTGGTAGCTCGTGAAGTGTCCGGTCAAGTGTGCCTCCAGGATTGGGGGCAAGAATGGACCGGGCACGCATTCACGAGGGGATACGTCGGATGCGTTTTTTGGATGTGCTTGGCCGGGTGGAACGATCTGCCCTGAGCCTGGTGGAGGCAGCGGAGCTGCTGGGCGTGTGCGAGCGGACGTTTCGTCGCTGGCGTGATCGGCATCGCGAGGAAGGCGATAGCGGGTTGCTGGACCTTCGTCTGCAACCGTCACCACGCCGCGCGCCGGTGCGGGAGATCGAGCGGATGCTGGGTCTGTATCGCGATCTCTACCGCGGGTTCACGGTGAAGCATTTCCACGAGCAGTTGGGCAAGCGGCACAACTATACGCTGGGCTACACAGTGACGAAGCTGCATCTGCATCGAGCGGGTCTGGTGACGCCGGCGAAGACGCGGTCGGCGCATCGCAAGAAGCGGCCGCGACGTCCGATGGTGGGCATGATGCTGCACCAGGACGCCTCGACGCACGCCTGGCTGCCGGGGGCGCTCGGCAAGCAGGACCTGGTGGTGACGATGGAGGATGCCACTAGCGAGCTCTATTCAGCCTTTCTGGTGGATGAGGAGGGCACGGCATCGAGCCTGCGGGGAGTGCGCGAGGTGGTGGCGAAGCATGGTCTGTTCTGCTCGCTGTATACCGACCGCGGCAGCCACTACTTCGAGACGCCGGAAGCTGGCGGACGGGTGTCGAAGACGGTGCTGACGCAGTTCGGCCGCGCGCTCAATCAGCTCGGCATCCAGCACATCGCGGCTTATTCGCCGCAGGCCCGCGGCCGGTCGGAACGCGCGTTCGGCACCTTGCAGGACCGGCTGCCGAAGGAGTTTGCGATGGCTGGGATCAGCACGGTGGAGGCGGCCAACCGCTGGCTGCGCGACGTTTACATCGCAGACCACAACGCGCGGTTTGCGATCGACGCGGAGCAGGAGGGTTCGGCGTTCGTCACCGACGCGACCGGTACATGGCGGGAGATCCTTTGCATTCAGGAGGAGCGCACGGTGGGCAACGACAACACGGTGAGATGGCAAACGCTGAGCCTGCAACTGCCGCCTTCCCGATTGCGGCCGCACTTCGTGAAGGCAAAGGTTCGGGTGCATGCGTATCCGGACGGCCGATTGGCGGTGTTCTGGGGACCGCATCGACTGGCTGACTACGAGGCGGATGGCACCATCATTCAAACGGAACGACTGGCCGCATGACACGCTTCCAGCGCGGCCGTTCTGTGCCGGGGCATGCCCCCGCACAGAACAAGAACGAAGCGGACAGATCACGAGCTACAAAAACCGGACAGATTGATTAGCTAGCAACACCTGGGTGGGAGTTGGCCAGGACAATCCATTGAATTGCGCCGACATGCGATCGGAACCGGTTCGCCCCTGACCTT
>DATAZC010000198.1:0-8357 GCA_036272255.1 Acidobacteriaceae bacterium
CGCGCTGGTGGCCGAATATTCGACGGCGCTCTACCGCGTAGCTTTCTCCGTTACGCGCAACGCCGCCGAAGCCGAGGACGCCGTGCAGGAGACGTTTCTGCGCGTACTGCGGCACGAAGCGCGGCTGGGCGAGATTCGCGATTACCGCGTGTGGCTGGTCCGGATCGTCTGGAACATTGTTCTGGACAAGAAGCGCCGCGCCAAGACACGCCCTGAAGGCGAAGACATTGCCGACCACGCCCGCGCGCTGCCTTCAGGCGATCGCGCCGCTGTCGATACTGTGATCTCCTCGCAGGAACACGCGCGCATTCTCGCGCTGATCGACCGTTTGCCCGATCGCGAGCGCGAAGCGCTGCTGCTGTCTGCCGTCGAAGAGCTGACCACTGCTGAAATCGCCGACGCGCTGGGCACGACGGAATCTTCCATTCGCTCGCGCATCTTTCGCGCCCGCAAAGAGCTGGCTCTGCTGCTCGAGAAAGAAGGGATTCCGCGATGAACTCCGAAAAGATGAACGACGCTATGGGCCCCGGACAGACTGTAATCGACGCTGCTCTGCGCAGCATCGGCTCCGCTACGCCCGCTTCAGGCTTCGAAGGCCGCATCCTCACGCGCCTCGCTGCAGAGCGCATGGAGATGGAAACCGCGCCGGCGCGGGGGTCAGTAGTTGCGCGGCTGGGTGTATTCCCCACCCGAGCGCTGGGCCTGATGACCGCATGCCTGCTGGGGTTTGTCGTGGTCGCCGGATCGGTGAGCCACTCCCGAAGGATGAAACCTGGCCAGGGAGCCGCGCCGCCCACGCTGGTGATGCCAGGGCAGGGCATTGGCGCCGCGTCTGCCGTGCACCCGGCCGCACCTGCATCCGCTCCGGTCCCCGCAAGCCAGCCCGGCCGATCCGCGCGTCCATCGAGCCCGGGACGCGCCCGCATCGCGCCGCATGCACGCAAGGCTCCTGGTGTTGCGGTTCCCTCGCCCGCGTCGAGCCGCCGCAGTTCCGATTCTCAGAACTGACGCGCTCGCGATACTCTGGTAAGTGCGCACGGTACTGACAGCGAATCGTCTTTACACGCCTGACCAGGTCGTTGAACGGCCTGTCGTGGTCATTGAGGACGGCATCATCATCGATGTCTCCTCGCAAACCCACACAGCGGTGCCCGAAGGCCGCCATGTCGAGCTGCCCGAATCCACGCTGATCCCGGCCCTGTTCGACGTGCACATCCACGGCTCCGGCGGCCACGATGTGATGGAGGCGACCGAGTCCGCGCTGAACCACATCGGCCTGTTCCTTGCGAAGCGCGGGGTGGGCGCGTATTGCGCAACCACCGTGACTGCTCCGCTGGACGCGCTGCTGCGTGCCCTGAACGGCATCGCAAAATTGATGCAGACGCCGCTCGATGGCGCGCGCGTGGTGGGCATCCATCTTGAAGGCCCGTTCCTTGCCCCGCACAAGCGCGGCGCCCACGCGGAGAGCCAGCTGCTGGCGCCTTCCATCGCGCTGTTCGATCGCCTGTGGGCAGCTGCGGAAGGCAACATCCGCGTGATGACCATCGCTCCGGAGCTGCCCAGCGCTGAGGAGACGATCGCCCACGCCACCAAACTCGGAGTCCGCGTGAGCCTTGGTCACAGCGATGCCAATGGCGACGCTGCCCGTGCGGGCGTGATCGCCGGCGCTGTGTCCGCGACGCACACCTTTAACGCCATGCGCCGCTTCGATCATCGCGATCCTGGCTTGCTGGGCGAAGTGCTCGGCAACGATCGCCTGTTCGCGGAAATTATCTGCGACGGCCAGCACGTCGATCCTGCCGTCGTGCGGCTCTTCTGGAAAGCGAAGGGCGTAGACCGCGCCATCCTCATGACCGATGCGATGGCTGGAACCGGAATGCCCGACGGCGCGTATCGGCTGGGCGAGATGGAGGTCCGCGTGAAGAATGGCCGCTGCGTGATCGGCAACGATACGCTGGCGGGCAGCACGCTCACGCTCGATCGCGCGCTGCTGAATTTCGCGCAGTTCACCGGAGCCAGTTTCACCGACACCCTGACGCTCGCGACGCGCAATCCGGCGCGCATGACCGGGCTGGACGATGAAATTGGCAGCGTCGCCCCGGGACGTTCGGCGGACCTTGCCGTGCTGTCCAATCGCAGCGGGATCATTGGAACCATCCTGCGCGGCGTGCCCCAGGTGGGGCCATCGAGCAGCGGCTATCTCAACGGCTGATCGGCGTGGGACCCTGGGTCACTGGACCTGTGGGGTGAGGATGCCGGACAGTACGCCCAGGCTGCCATCCACCGTCGGCGCGTCGAGGCCAAGAATTTTCGCAATCAGCGGATAGACATTCACGTTTTCAAAGGATTTGAGCTTTACCCCTGGGCGGATATCCGGCCCTTCCGCGTAGAAGATCGCCTTCATGTTCGGCATCATGTACGGATCGAATCCGTGATTGCCGGCCATGGGCGCTTTATCCTCGCGATCTTCAGGCGCTGCCGCTCGAATGGCGTACGGCCCGCGCGCCACGATGATCGGATCGCCTTCCCGCGCATTGCTGTTGAAATGCAGCTCCGCCGGCACATTCGATCGGCGATAGACCATAAAGGCCGCGTCGGCAGCCTTTAGCTTCTGATACGTCGCGTTGGTCGCTTGCTCGGTCGGCGCGTACAAAAATTCGCTGGTCGTGATCAGCCCATCCATGGGCGCGTATTTGTCCAGATCGATCCAGCCGCCCTGAATCGTTTCCATGCCGTGGTCGGAGACGACGATGAGATCGATGGGCAGGTGGAGCGCTTTCAGATCCTCATCGAGCTTGCCCACCAGTTCGTCCACGTGCTTTACGGCCTCGGCGGTCTGGGGGGTGTCCGGCCCGTACTCGTGCCCCGCGTGATCGACGTTGGAGTAGTAGAGCGTGATGAAATGGGGGCGCTGCTCTGCCGGCATTTTGAGCCACGCGATGACCTGATCGATGCGCTTGTCGTCGGGAAATTTATTGTCGAAGTGGAGGTAGTAGGCCGGCCGCTCGCCGGCAATCTCCGCCTCCGATCCGGGCCAGAAGAAGCATGCACTGCGCATGCCCTGCTTTTCTGCCAGGGACCACAGCGGCGTGCCGCCATACCAGGTGCCGTCGCTGTTGGTCTTTGGATCGGTATAGGAATATTTCTCCTTGCGGGCAGGATCGTAAAACTGATTGCCGACGATGCCGTGATGCTCGGGGTAGAGGCCCGTCACCAGCGTGTAGTGATTTGGAAACGTCAGCGAGGGATAGGACGGGATCATTCCCTCAGGCACGCTGGCGCCGTGGGCGGCGATGGCCAGCAGATGCTTCGCGCCATATTTTTTGGCGTAGTCGTAGCGGAAGCCGTCGAGCGAAACCAGGACTACGTAATGCTTGCTCTGCTGCGCTTCGGCGTTCGGCCCATGATCGACGGTGATAACCGCCTGCTGAGCCCATGCTCCGGGGAAAAGACAAAGCAACAGCAGAGGAAGCAGCGACTTCACACGCGCCATCGTAGACCCTCAGTTCGTTTCGCGATTCAGCTTACCTGATCGACGTGCATGGCCCTCTCGGTGGCGCAGCGAATTTACGCGGAGACGGCGTTGACCGGTTCGAACTCCTCGCCAATCCATTGCGTGAAGGCCTCGCTCGACTGGCTGCGCCCCAGGAAGCGCTGGACAATTTCCTTGCCCGGCATCGATCCGCCCGGCTCCAGCACAGTCTTGCGATAGCGCATCGCTGCGGGTGAATCGAGCAGTGCGTGGCGCGGAAACTGCGCGAAGAAGTCCAGTGCAATCACCTTGTCGTAGAGGTAGGTGTAGTAATTCGACGAGTAGCCGGTGAGGTGGGTGAAGCTCGCATACATGCGGTTGCCCTCGATCCACTTGTAGGGCAGGAAGCGCTCGTAGAGCGTGCGGAAGAGCGCGTCCAGGTCGAGGGTTGCGGGATCGAGACGGTGCGTCTCGAGCGAATAGGTCGTGTAGAACAGCTGACTCCGCACCCAGTCCGCGCGCCCAAAGGCGCCGGCACGATTCATGCGCAGGACGAGCTCAGCGGGGATGGGCTGGTTGGTTTCGTAATGCAGCGCGAAGGTCGCCAGCAGTTGCGGATCGCGGAAAAACTCTTCCAGCATCTGCGACGGAACCTCGACGAAGTCGCCCTCGGTGGCAATCCCGCTGATCCCGGCCCAGGCCTGGCGGCCGCCCAGCAGCGCATGCATCAGGTGGCCGAATTCGTGGAAGAACGTCACCACGTCCGAGTACTGCAGCAGGCCCGGATTGCCGTCCTTCTCCCCGGGAAAATTGCAGATCAGCGCGGCTTCCGGCAGCTGCCGATCGCGAATACCAGGAATGAGCGGATGCGCGGAGAACCACTTGTCCTTGCCCTCGCGCGGATGCATGTCGAGGTAGAAACGTCCGGCCAACTCCGCGCCGTCCCACACTTCCCACGCGGTCACCGACTCGTGCCACACATCGGGATTCTCGATGCGTTTGAACCTGACCTGGAAAAGCTTCTCCGCCGTGGCCAGCACGCCGGGCTCGACGCGACCATAGGGAAAGTAGGGCCGCACCGACTGCGAATCGAAATCGAACGCCGACCGCCGGTACTGTTCCACCCAATAAGCACGGCTCGCGGCATCGATCTGCGCCAGTCCCGGCTCGCGCGTGCGCGCAAATTCCAGGATCATCCCGTATTCCTTCTCCGCTCCGCCCCGGGTCGCGCGGTCCAGGTCGTCGAGAAAGGCCTGCATGTTGGCGGCCGACTCCATCATCTGATCCACGGTCGCCAAGTCGGCCCAGTGCGCAAATCCCAGGAGGCTCGCGACCTCCTGCCGGATGCGCAGCAGATCGAGCAACAGCTGCCGGTTCGCAGGAAAGGCCCGCGTGTTATAGGCAAGAAACATTTTGCGGCGCAGCTCCGACGAACGCGCGAAGGTCATCACCGGCAGGTAATCCGGGAAGTCCGTAGTCAGCGTGATCTTTCCGTCTTCCCCGGGGTGGTGGGCTTCAAGAAAATCGGGCGGCAGGCCTTCCAGCTCCTGCGCATCATCAACGGTGACGGTGTTGCCGCCCTCCTGCACGTTGCGCCCGAAGTTCAGCGAAGCCATCGTGGCCTGATCCTGCAGCTCACGGATCTTCGCCCGTGTCGCATCGTCTTTATCCACACCGGCCAACCGATACTGCAGGAGCGTGCGGTCCAGGTAGTGTTTGGTTGCGGCGTCCGCGTGGCCGGCGTCGATCTTGTCCAGCGCCTGATACACATCGCGGTTCAGCGAAAGCTCCACGCCAGCCTGCGAAATTTTCTGTAACAGTGCCTGTGCCGTATCGCGCACCAGCTTGTCGGGATAGACGCTGTGCATCAGGCCGGTCAGCGATCCGACGGCCGAGAGCTCCGCGACTGCATCGTCATAGGCGCGCAGCGTGTTTTCCAGTGTTCGCCGATCTTCTACCGCCAGCAGGCGGTCAATCGCCTGACGATGGCGCGCCAGTCCGTTTTCGACCCACGTTTCCAGAGACTTCTCATCCACTGATCCGGCTCCAGCCGGATTCCAGGGATGAACGACAGCGGACGAAGCAGGATCGGAGACCGGCACGCTCATGAAAGCCCTCTTCAGGCAGACTAACGCACCCCGGCCTGAGGATTACAGCCAGCTCCATTCACCGGGAGGATGCGGAATTCAGCTGCCGATGGCTTCCTGGCCGCGGCGCAGAGAGGCACGTGCAATTTCGCGCTCGGCGTAGGTCGGCGTGCGGCCCTTCTGACGGTACAAACGCATCAGCAGACCCACATAATCGACAGCCACGCGCAGATTGGCCTTGCTGGCGCCTGCGTAGCGGCGGCCGAAGGTGAACGGCACCTCGACCACGGAATGAATCTCGGCGCGCGCCAGAATTTCCAACAGGATTTTGAAGCCGGATTTCTGCAGCTCGATCCGATCGATGCAGGAGCGGCGCAGCATGAAGAATCCCGACATAGGATCGCGGGCGCGCATGCCGGCTCTCTGCACCGGAATCGTCATCCAGATTGCAGCTCGCGAAATCAGCTTCCGCATCAGCTTCCATCCGCGCATACAGCCGCCGCACGCATACCGGCTGCCAATCACTAAGTCGGCGCCGGCGTCGAGCTCCGCCCAGAGCTTCGGCAGCAATTCCGGCGGATGCTGCAAATCCGCGTCCATCACCGCCAGCATATCGGCATCGGTTTCATCCCAGCCGCGCAGGACGGCTCCGGCCAGGCCGCGCTCCCCTGTACGAACAATGAGGCGAATGCGGGGATCTTCCCGAGCCAGCTCTGCCACAATCTCGTCGATGCCGTCGCGGCTCTCGTCGTCTACTACAATCACTTCATACGAGAGATCGTAAGGATCCAGCGCAGCGCGCACGCGGCTGAGCAACGGCCGGATATTGATGGATTCGCGGAGGGTGGGAATAATGAGAGCGAGCGCTGGCGCGCATGGAACCGCTTCGCACAATTTCGCTTTGTCCCCTTTCCTCGTCGAGGGAAGGGGCTCCCTGTTGCGGGATTCCATGGTGTTCCTGAAAGACGCGAAAAGACCTTGAAAAGTTGTGGTCAATACAAAAACTTCATGCTGCTGTTCTCGGTTAGCGCTGCAGCACTGCTCGTGGAAGGATACCACCCCGGCGTAGAGGATGATGCCGTTTACCTCTCCGCGATCTTACGGCGGTTACATCCGGCCCTTTACCCCCAAGACTTTCCGCTGTTCACGCGGCAAATGCAGGCTAGTGTATTTGACCGCCTCATGGCCGCCTGGGTGAGCGTCACCCATATTCCCGTGCCCGCATCGGAGCTGCTGGGCCAGTGTCTGACCGCGTTTTGCCTGTTGTGGGCCTGCTGGGCACTGGCGCGGCGCTGCTTCTCCACAGCGGCCGGACAGTGGGCGGGTGTCGCCCTGGTCGGCGCGCTCTTCACCCTTCCCGTTGCCGGCACCGCGCTCTACATTTTCGATCAGTATCTGCATCCACGCGCCATCGCGACGGCGCTCATTCTCTGGGCCATCCTTCAGGTTCTGGATCGCCGCTTTCTCCCCGCCAGTCTTTTGCTGATCGTCGCCGTCGTGATGCACCCCATCATGGGCGTCTTCGGCGTTTCGTATTGCGTCATGCTGTGGATTGCAGGGGCCCGCGCCCGCAGGTCCATGGGCCAGCCCACGCCGGCCGAGCTCGCCTTCGGCATCGCACCCGTTTGGATCTTCGAGGGTCCTTCAGCCGCATGGCGCCAGGCGCTGAATACGCGGGACTACTACTTCATCGTGCGCTGGACCTGGTACGAGTGGCTGGGGGCCATCGCACCCATCTTCATTTTGTGGGCCATGGCGCGCTATGCACGCCGCGCCAATCGCTCGACTCTGGCGCAACTGGCCGGAGCCGGCGCATTCGTCGCGGCCTTCCAGCTGGCCGCCGCCTGCGTTGTGCTGCTCACCCCCGCTCTCATCCGCCTGACTCCGATGCAGCCCATGCGCTATCTGCATCTGGTCTACATTTTTATGGCGCTGCTTGGCGGCGGTCTGTTGGGAGAGAAGCTTTTGCGCGGACATGCCTGGCGCTGGATCGCGCTTTTTCTGCCGCTGGCCGTTGGCATGTTTTTCGCGCAGCGTTCGCTCTTCGCAGGCACCGAACACATCGAATTGCCCGGCATCCCCTCGCATAATCCATGGCTGCGCGCCTTTGCGTGGGTGCGCGGGAATACGCCCATCGATGCCTACTTTGCGCTCGACCCGTATTACATGCAGCTGCCCGGCGAGGATTATCACAGCTTCCGCGCGCTGGCCGAGCGCAGCGAGCTGGCCGATGCGGTGAAGGATGCGGCCGTCGCGACCCAGGTCCCGGATATCGCTGCGGTTTGGCAACAGCAAACCCAGGCAGCGGCCGGATGGCGGCATTTCCAGAGGCAGGATTTCCTGCGGCTGCAGCAGCAATTCGGCGTCAACTGGATCGTCGTCGAGGGACCGGGCATCGCAGGCCTCGATTGTCCCTACAAAAACGAGGCCGTCGCAGTTTGCCGGATCCAATAAGCAACAAAGACAGTTACAGAATCTTCTTGCCGAAGGCGGACGAGATCAGTTCGACCGCCAGATCGGCGGTGCGGTTGTGCTCGTCGATGACCGGATTCACCTCGACCACTTCGAGCGCCACCATCCGCCCGTGGTCGGCAATGATTTCCATGGCCAGATGCGCCTCGCGATAGGTTGCGCCGCCGCGCACCGGCGTTCCTACTCCTGGCGCGTCTTCCGGGTCGATCCAGTCCATATCGAGCGAGACATGATAGCCCGCGGTCCCACGTCCAGCCGCGCGCAGAGCCTCTTCCATTACTGAGCGCATTCCACACTCGTCGATATCGCGCATGGTGTAGACCTCG
>DATAZC010000199.1:0-6955 GCA_036272255.1 Acidobacteriaceae bacterium
ATTTGGGGTTTTGAATACGGAATCTGACGGCGCGGAGGTTCAGGTGCGCGGTTCGCTCACCACGCCTGCCCGCGCGAGTCTAATGCGCTCCGGCAGACGGCGCCAAAGGCTTGGAAACAGCGTGATTCAGGAACGGGAAACCGAATGAACCTGCACGGATGAGGTTGAAGGATGAAATTGGTTTGACGACGAGGATGCTACTTCAGGAGATCTTCCAGGCTCTGAGCATCGAGCACACGAATGCTGAGTTCTTCCAATTCGGTCGTCGAGCGGCCGGACAGACGCTCTTCCGCCCAAGTCGGCAGTGCGCCGAATTTCTTCTCGATGAGCCTGCGAAGCACGGCCAGTTCGCCGTCTTGCATACCACGCTTGTATTCTCTGCCGAGCACCTTGTTGTCAAGGATTTCATTGAGTATAGGCATCTTACGCGCCTCCCGTTCCACAGATTCTTCCAAGTGCCTTAGCCCCAATACTGTTCACTTAACAACATTTCCATGATATTCTGTTTTAGGGCGGTCGGCCTCCAGAAGGAGGTCATTCATGCAGGTTGTTCCTGTGGAGTCCACCGCACTCGCGACGGTTGGCTACGACGAGGCCCGAGAACTGTTGCGGGTGGAGTTCTGTGGGCGGACGATCTATCATTACTTCGGCGTTCCCGCAGCATTGCACCTGGGATTATTAGGCGCGTCATCGAAGGGCAGCTATTTCAATCAGGCGATTCGAGGACGGTTCCCGTTTTGCCTGATCTCTGAGTTGCAGGCAGATGCGCCGGACGCACAATGCCCGTTGGGTGCCGGTGGTGGGAGGTAACCATGGCGCGCACCCTGGCAGCCTTGCCGGCCGGCAGCCGGATTACCGATTACATCAGCCTTGGCGTGATTGCCAAGTTCTTTCCCGTCGAGAAAATACGGGAAGTTCTGGAGCAAACTAAACGCGCCAGCGTCCGCGAGCGCGATTTGCCCGCGCATGTTGTGGTTTATTACGTGATCGCCCTGGCGCTGTACATGCGATCTTCCTATCGCGAAGTTCTGCGCTGCCTGCTGGAGGGAGTGCAGTGGCTGCTGGATCCGTCAGCCGCTGTCAAGGTGGCCGGCAAGTCGGGCATTTCGCAGGCCCGCAGTCGTCTGGGATCCGAACCGCTGCAGAAACTGTATGAGGCGATCGTGACCCCGATCGCGGAGAAGCGGACCAAGGGCGCGTGGTATCGGGAGTGGCGATTGATCAGTCTCGACGGCAGCACGCTGGACACCGCCGATACCGTCGAAAACGAAAAGGCTTTTGGGCGGCCGGGCGCGAGTCGGGGCTCCAGCGCTTTCCCCAAGATTCGTTTTGTGGCGCTGCTGGAAAATGGGACTCATGTGTTGTGGGCCGCACGCATGAGCAAATACCGTACCGACGAGATCACGCTGGCTCAGGACGTCGTGCCCGCACTCCGCAAAGGAATGCTGTGTCTGGCGGACCGCTTCTTCCCTGGCTACAAACTCTGGCAGATAGCGACACGTCCGGGAGCGGACCTACTGTGGCGCACCCGACAGAATGCGCGTTTAGACGTTGATCAGCGTCTGCCAGACCGCTCCTACCTCAGCCGCATTTACGCCTCCACTTCCGATCGACGGAACCAGCGGAATGGGATTGTGGTTCGCGTGATTGACTATTGCTTGAAGGACGGCAAAGACGCTGAGCCGATTTATCGCTTGATTACCACCATCCTGGACCCCACCCAGGCTCCTGCCAAAGAATTGGCTGCTCTCTACCACGAGCGCTGGGAGATCGAAACCGCCTTGGACGAATTGAAGACGCATCTGCGCGGGGCTCAAATCGTACTGCGCAGCAAGACGCCGGAATTGGTGAAACAGGAGTTCTGGGGCCTGCTCATGGCACACTTCGCCATCCGTGGCCTGATGCACGAAGCCGCCCTCAAAGCCGACGAAGATCCCGACCGGCTTTCCTTCCTGCATTCGGTGCGCGTGGTCCAAAGGCGAATGGCCCGCTACGTCGCTATTCCCCCCTCGGCAGAGGAAAGCCCTGCATGAGCTAATCCTGCAGGAGATCCTCCAGGAACGCGTTGTCTCTAGTAGGACTCGGATCAACTTTCGCGGTGTGAAGCGCAAGATGAGCAACTATAACCTGCGGCCCCGGAAGCGCCAGCGTACCCGCCGCATCGATATATCCAAACGGATTAGGATTGTTAAGTGAACAGTATTGCATCTAGGTCGCCGACATTCGCAACAACCCGATCGTCGAGTGGAGCGCATCGACGCAGCAGCTTACAACGTTGGTGTCCGCCGGACTGTCCAATCCTTCAGGAGTGGCGGTGCGAGCCGCGTTTTCGCTTGGCCAGGATCGCCGGAAATGACTTAGTAAGTTCATGATGTTAGGGCAGGACTCATCGGTAAACGTCAGATATAGGTTGCCGTCGGGGCCGAATAATCCGCGTGCCTGAGCGGGAGCATGAGTGCCGTTCCCACCGTGAACGGCCAGGTGGTGGGCTGTGCCGGTGACATCAAGCAGAGCTACCGCCGGCGGCTCCGTCATCTTCGCGAAAGCTTGGATCTGCACCTTCATCGAGCAAGGCTTTTGCCGTCTCCACCGACCCCTGCGAAATCTCATGGCGCAATCCCGGATTTCGCGCTTTCGCCAGAAAGGCGGCCGGATTCGGTACGCTGGTTCCGTTTTTCACCAGAACCCGTGAATGGGCTAAATAGCCGGCTTCCGCACAGCGATCGGATGCCGTGCGGCCTTGCACGTCGGTGAGATTCGGGTTTGCACCCTTCGCATCGCAGGCATTCACATTTGCACCGGCGCCGAGCAGGGTTGCCAGCCGTTCCGTCTTGGCCAGGCGCGGCGAGACCATGAGGCGGTCCGGCCATCTTGCAGGCGGGCACTTACGTTCGCCCCCGCGAGATCAGAAGCGCGATCGGTTTCGGTCGCTCGACCCACAGATTCGCGGCCTCCAATAATGCCGACCGCCCTTCCCCATCCTGGGTATTCACGCCCCTCGCATCGCCGTCAACAGCGTGCGTCCGGAGCGGCCGCGCGCATTCACATCGGCCCTTATCCAACAGAGTCCTGGCGGCGTCTAAGTAATCGCTCTGGCTGGATACAAGCTGCGGAGAGCGCTCCAGCACCACCGATGCCCACATCAGTGGTGTACGGCGTGTTCGTCGCGCAGATTTGGATTTGCGCCTCGATTGAGCAGCGTGCGGACCCGGGCCAGGTCGCCTGCCGGGGCAGCCCGGCACAACGGCTCAGTGGGAAGGCTATCCTGCGCTCCGGCGGCAATCTTCAACCTTACGATTGCGCAGAGCAGAATAGCTGGCTCCCACCATCTCACTGTTGCCGCGGACTCCATGCCGATGGTTCGAAGACCAGATCGCGATTTGCTGCCTTGGTTTCCAGATGAATGTCGATGACATATTCACCCGAATCGGGAGGTTCTCCGGGCTGTTCGTCGTCCATGCGCTTGCGCTCGAAACCCAGCACGGTATTGCCCTTCAGCCAGTACCGGCCGTCTTGGCTGGTGCGCTTACCGCCCCACATGTGTACCGTCTCTTCAGAATCCGCGACGAGGTGGCCGGGCATCCAACCGTTGGCAAATAATTTTGCTTGTGCCGCATATTGAAACGCTTCGATGTCCCGCTTTGCCATTTTTCGCGGTGTAATGCCGATATGGAGGACCGAAATGTGCGAGTCGTTCTTCGGCGTGGTCAGAAGGTAGAATCTCGATTGGGGAAAACGTATTGGAGAATCGCCGATGCGAAACTCAAACACGAGTGTTCCAACGCTATTCTGCGATCCGTCGACGTACCGCTGCAGTTCGGCGATTTTGATTGTAGAATGCTGCCGGACCTCGTCAACTGTCATCCCGATGTCCGCGGACAGAGTTCCTTCAGACCGCAGTGGCATTTGGAATCCTGCGTCCCGCAAGGCGAAGGGCATCGCCACCAGCGCGCCGAGCCCCAGAAAGCCCCACACGGCAAAGGTAATGCCCGTCTCGTGAACGGCTATAAAGCGGACCATGGGCGCGTTGCCGTTGCCGATGCCGGTCTGCAAGACGGTGAAGGCGTGCAGCATGAGGCCCATGCACGAGAATCCAAAAAAGCAGAAGAACCCAAGCATGGCGGCGTGCACGATGGGGTCTACGGTTTTGGGATCGCTGCCCCGTATGACAAAGAGGTGTCCAACGGTAGCGGCGACGAAGACCAGACCGAACGAGAGTATCGCCACGGCGATTTCGAGCTTGATCAGTGGTTTCATAGATCTCGCAGAAGAGCGCCCGGGGTTAGCAGGCTTCTCGTCTGTCCTCCTTATCTACACAAGCGATGAGCGGCGGGATTTCTTGCACTACCACACATTCGGGCCGGTCCGGCCAGGAACCCAAGCCACGCTCAGCGGTTATCCAGATCGTACTGGACGGCAGCCATGGCCTTCCGCCGTTGTTCCTCCAGTGCGGCCGGCACTGTCATTTCACGCCACTCCTTCGCGCGCTTTTCGAGCCACATCGTCGCGGCCTTCTGCTGGCCGATATGCATATATAACGATCCCATACGGGCATAGAATAGAGCACGGCTCGATCCCAGCCTCTTCCCTGGAAGCGGTGCCGCCGTGCGTTTCCGTACGCTTTGACACTTCGCAGCCAGGCCGGCCGACGTTGCCGCCATCAACTGGCTCCGCGGCTTTCTCTCGACCGCCGCCAAAAAGCACGCCATCACCATAGAGTCCGTGAAGAACGAAGCCGGCGATCGGGTGTAACGCGTCAGGAAATAGGGACCAGAATCGGGCTCGGGTCGATCGCCTGCCGAGGAATACCTCATGGACGAGTTCGCCGCGTTTCCTCCCTCCAACCTTCTTAGCAGCCAGCAGCCGGGCGTGGCCGCAGATGATCACACCGTGCTTTTCGACGTCGATCGGAGCCCGCCACCCCAACTCTTTAATCGAGGCCGCGACTTGGTCGGCCGCACGCTCGGGGATCTTGCGGCTGTTCTTGGCGTAGGGGATTACTTTGTCGCTTGGCCGCCAGCACACCGTGAAGTCGCTCATACGCAAACCAACTCCAGGTTTGTATTTGAGGGAACCTTCGGAGGTTACGCTTTGCGCTGGCCTAGCCAACCGAGCCGCTCTCGCACGATTTGTACAGCGACGCTTTCAGATTCCTCGATGTGGACTCTGCTTCCGCAACTGCGTCAGCGTGTTCATCGGAAACGAATCGTCTCGTGGCTAGAGACTAACGAAGCCGCGGGCGCAAGCGACTGATGGTTAATTTAATGCGCCCCCCTACGACGGCGGTTCCGGTCCCCGCGCGCACAACTCGATAGGCCAACGAATCCAGCCAGTTCGCCGGCCACTGGCGGAAAAGCGGGTTCCGTCCTGGTGGCCGATCTTTCCCTTGCTGCCTGTCGAGGGTGTTAATAGGAAGGACCCTTCGCGGCTTACCCCAGACGGTGCAGATTCCCGTCGCCACAACCTCTACATCGTAAAATATGCCCCGCGTTCGACGGCCGTGCGAACGATTCGGATCGCGAGGTCTTCCGGGGAGCTCTGGCCAGTGGCCGATACTACCTCTCCCGCCTTGCTGAATTGCCGCTAGACCATGCGGCCTGTGCGCGTTTCACCAGGTCACGCAGCGCCCGCTGTCAGCCATCGCACGAGCGGTTCCGTACTCCGCGATCGCGAACTGTTCGCTCCTAAACAAACGGTGGGGGCCAGGCGCCTGCCAGAGTGGCGTTCCTGCCCTCATCGGCGACTAACCTGCAAACAGACTGTTAGCGATCCAGTGTGTGGCCGCGGGAGGATGCATGCCTAAACAAGATATCGTCGTAGTCGGCGCATCGGCTGGAGGGGTGGAAGCGCTCCGTATTTTGGCAAGCGGCTTTCCTGTGGGACTGGACGCAGCGGTGTTCGTCGTTCTTCATATTGGAACCGGCACCGACGGGTATAGCGCCCTTCCGGAGATTCTTACAAAAGCAGGACCGCTGCCGTCCCATCACCCAAGGAACGGCGATGAAATCCGCAATCGCCATATCTATGTGGCCAGGCCCGATTGCCATATGCTCCTGGAGGCTGGCAAGATCCGCGTGGTAGACGGTCCGAAGGAAAACCGCACACGGCCGGCCATCAATCCCTTGTTCCGGTCCGCGGCAACAGCCTATGGGTCGCGTGTCACCGGTGTCATACTGAGCGGCTTACTGGACGACGGCGTTGCCGGACTTGCCGAGATCAAGCGCCGCGGCGGCGTCGCCATCGTTCAGGATCCCTCCACGGCGCTGTTTCCCAGCATGCCGTGTAATGCGATCCAGCATGTGGATGCGGACTATATCACCCCAATCAATGAGATCGCCGGCGTGATTTCCAAACTGGCGGTCCAGGAGCGCTCTGGAGCGGAGGTGGAGGAGCCTGTGAAACAAACACTCTTGGAACAAAAATGCCCGGATTGTTCCGGCCCGCTGTGGGAGCAGCGGCAGGGCAAGATTGTGGAATACCGCTGCCGGATCGGCCACGTCTATTCCCCTCTCACGCTGAAGGAAGTGTACGACGAAGCAGTTGAGCAGTCATTGCGCACCGCGATGGTTACCTTGATCGAGTCCGCCCGCTTAGAGGATAGGCTTGCACCGGAACTCGACCGAGACAAAGCGCAACAGCCGCACAAGAAGCGTGACCATGCCGAGGTGATCCGGCAACTGCTCGATCACGAGCATTGAGACAAGGATAAGTCCCACGCGGAAAGTTGCGATCTGCTACTCCGCAGCGTCCGGACACGATCGAGCCGGCTTCTTGGCGCTCAGCCGGCCTTCACCTCCTCTTCAAGTGAGCCTTACTCTGTCCGAAGTGAGCGCAGCGGGTCGGCGCTGGTGGCGCGGCGCGCGGGCAGATAAGAAGCTATCGCCGCCGATGCCAGTGCCACCGTCGCCACCGCCGCCAATGTCACGGGGTCAATGGCTCGCACCCCATAGAGCAG
>DATAZC010000200.1:0-1645 GCA_036272255.1 Acidobacteriaceae bacterium
TTCGTCGAGCAGATGGATGAGGTGCTGAAGATCGCGCTCGAGTCACCACTGCCCGAGCTGAAGGAAGAGACACCCGAAGCGCTCGCCGCCACCGCCGTACTCCCGGTTCCGCAGGAGCAGCCGCGCGCGCACCAGTAAGCGCGGTATCAGCACACATCGAAAGGCGCTGCCGCGGCGGCGCCCTTCGCTTTTGAGCGGGTTTCCCATGGCTATGTCCCATTGAGTTCCACGCAGAGCGGCTTTTCTTAACGGAAAAGCCGCGTTCCATTCCGCTGGTTCAGGATGCACCTATGGGAAATCCGCTCTAGCGAAGCAGCGCCAACAGAGTGGAGTAGTCGTCCGTCCACACCCGGAGGCCCGGGCGCTGCTCTGTTGGCTTCGTAGCCGCCGCAACCTCTGGCAGTGCCAGGAATGCGCCATTGTCCGTCACCAGCACCCAGGTGGCGTTGAACTCGCCGCGCCGTCCATCCTCAAGGCTCTGCACCGTGCGCGCCTGCATGCCCGCGGCTTTTGCCAGCAGATAGATCGCGGGCTCCAGATCGACATGCCGATTCGAGATGTGGAAGGCGAGAATGCCGCCGGGCGCAAGGTGCTTCCGATAGATCGCAATTGCCTCTGTCGTCAGCAGGTGCAACGGTATGGCATCGCCGGAGAAGGCATCGACCACCAGCACATCGAAGTGCTGCGGCGCTTCCCTGGTCAGCGATGCGCGCGCGTCTCCGTCTGCAAAGGTGATCTGGGCCGGGGAGTCGCGCAGATAGGTGAAGAGATGCTGCGCAATCGGCTGGACGGCCGGGTTGATCTCATAAAAGCGCATGCGGTCGCCGGGGCGTCCGTAGGCGGCCATGGTGCCCGCGCCCAACCCGACGATGCCCACATTGCGCGCACGCTCCCCGCAACAGTAGCGCATCGCCAGTCCAGCGCCGGAGTCTTCGGCGTAGTAGGTGGTCGGCGTCCTGCGCAACTCCGGTGAAAAAATCTGCGTCCCGTGCTGTATCGTCCCGTTGCTCAGCGTGCGTATCCAGTGCTGGTTGCTGTTGTAGCTCTGCTTCACCCGCAGGGTGGCGTAGAAGTTGCGGCCGGCAAAGATCGTGTCGCGCCGATAGGCCGCCTGCAGCAAGACCAGAACGTAGATCAGCATCGCTGCGGCAGCGGACCAGAGCACACGCTGCGACCAGTTCTCCGGCCATACAACGAGCAAGGCCACCAGGGCTGTCGCGAGGAATGAGATCGCCAGGTCATAGTTCGAAGAAAACAGCAGCGGGAACGCGATGCCGATCAGGAAAGACCCGATGGCGCCGCCGGTCGCGAACAGCAGATAGAAGACGGTCATCTCCCCGGTTGCGCGGGGGCGCAGCGCATAGGCCTCGACATGACAGTAGAGGCAGGCCAGGAACATCTCGATCAGAAAAAATGCGATGCCTACGCTCATCGGCAGCCACGCATCCGCATTCGCCATCATGTACGCCAGACCTGCAAGCATCACCGCCAGCAGCCGGGCGAGCAGCGGCCGCGGCACGAACCGGGCGTATTCGAAGGCAATGATCAGCGTAAGCAGATACGCGGCGAGAGGCAGGATCCAGAGCAGCGGAATGGCGGCGATGTTTGCGGTGAGATAGCTCGTCACCGCGCTCAACTGCATGGC
>DATAZC010000201.1:0-25601 GCA_036272255.1 Acidobacteriaceae bacterium
CCGCTGCGTAAATCTTCTCCGGATGATTGAAGTGCGGATCCGGCTGCCGCGGGCCCCATGGCGACGGTACCGTCGTATTCAGCGCCCGGTCCGACAGGAAATACAGCCACTTCCCATCCGAGCTCCACACCGGGTTGGCGCTGTTGTAGCGATCCGACGTCAGGGTCTCGATCTTCCCCGACTCCACATTCAGCACCCTGATCTGCGCAAAGTTGTTGTCCGCTCCCTCCACATACGCCAGCCAGCGGCTGTCCGGCGACCAGCTCAGATCCTCGAACCGACCGTTCATCGACTGCGCGATTCGCTTGTTCTCCTTCGTCTTTGTGTCGAAAATCCAGAGCTGCTGATCCTTGTCGTCGTGCGCCAGCCACCGCCCGTCCGGAGAAGGAATTCCCTCCCAGCGCAGCACCTTCGCATCGTTGGTCCACTGCTCGGGCGCGCCCTCGCCGTTCGCCGGAAACTTCCAGAATTCCGTCTCCCCGCTCACCGTCGAGAGAGCCACCACGTTCTTCCCATCGGGCAGGAAGCGAGCCGCCCTGTACCGCACATCCGAATTGCCCGCCACGCGGATCACGCGCCCCGTCTTCGCCGGCATCGTGAAGATTTCTCCGCGCGCCGTGAAGACCACACGGCTCCCATCCCTCGCCAGATGCACTTCGGTGATGTAGCTCGCGGGCTTCGTTACCCAGTGCTCGCGCAGCTGATCGAAATCCGAAACCAGCGTGATCGGAAGAACCGCCTCGCGCCCCGTCGCCAAGTCGAGCGACCACAAATCGCCTGCGGTCGCATACACAATCCGCCCATCCGCAGCCGACGCTGACTGCACGTCAAACAATTTCTGGTGGCTCTCCTGCTTCAGCCCATGTCCGTCCGGATCCATCGACCAGACATTCATCACGCCATCGCGGTCCGACAGAAAATACACTCGCCCGTTCAGAAACATGGGCGCATGCGAAGTTCCAACCCAGTCCGACGTCAGCGGCGATGCTTCGCCGTGCCCGTCGAACTTCCACACGCTTTGCGCCCAACCGCCCTTGTACCGTTTTGTGTTGCTCCACTGCTTATCGAAGCGCGTGAAGAACAGTGTTTTACCGTCCGACGAATACGCCGCTTCCGATCCCGTCGCCAGCGGGAGCCTCTCGCGCTCGCCATGGCTACCGATCAGCACCAGGCTCGGATCCGGCAGCGTCGCGTAGCGCAGCGTTTCAATCAGCAGCTGGCCATCCGGCTTCCATCCCACTGGCTTCGCTTCGCCATCCCACGTCTGCCGTTGCGGAACTCCGCCCCCGACCGGCATCGTGTACACCTCGGCCGGCCCTTCATATTCCGCGAGGAACGCCACCGTCTGCCCATCCGGCGAAATGGTCGCCATCGTCTCTTTGCCAGGCGCGGACGTTAGCCGATGCGCGGCCCCACCGTGGACGCTCACCGTCCACAGGTCGCCTTCCGATGTAAAGATCAGCGTGTCGCCGTGCACCGCCGGATCGCGATAGTACCCAGGCCGCTGCCCGGCATTGTCGGCTCCATAAGCAGCCACCGAACAAAACGCAATTACCATCACATAGCGCAGGAATCCACGGACAGACATCATGCAGGCGAGCACCTTTCGTTCCGTGAGGCGACTAACCGCGCATCACGAAAGATCAGATTTTCAGGGAATTGAGATTAAACCGTAAACTCTATCACCCAGCCGGTGCTAAGACTTCGCAAACGGAGAAGGCCCGATGTAGTCCATCTCATAGCGACGGAAAAATTCCTCTGGGCTCACTCCAGCGGGCGGATTCTTCGCGTCGCGGAAATACGCCTCCATCTTCCCCGCAGGAGTGAACGCAATCAGCATATGCCCTGGCTTCTCACCCACCGCCGAAAAGGTATGCGGCACCTTCCGCGGCGCCAGCACCGATTCCCCCGCGTGCAGCGTCACCCGCTGCTCCCCCACCTGGAACGCGACCTCACCTTCCATCACGTAGAACCATTCCTCCTGGTTCCAGTGCAGGTGCAGCGCGGGACCGCCCGGCATCAGGTTCTTATGCTCCACGATGAAAAGATTGCCGCCCGTCTCCTGCCCCGGCACCTTGAACAGCATCGAGCTGAACCCCATCGGGTGCGGCTGCCTAAAGCGATCCTCGCCCGCCCCCACCACATGCACATCCACCGCCGCTGTCGACGCTACCACCTGAGTGCGCGCGTCCGCGCCGATCCAACCATCGAATCCCAGTGCAGGCACAGCGGCCGCGGCCGTTTTTAAAAATGAACGGCGATGCATAGATCCTCTTTCGATGTCCGGAATAAGGCAGCCACAGAATAGCAAAGGACCGCGCACCCGCGCCGTCTTTCGAGCTTTCGCATAAATGAGGCACTTAAATGGAAACTACGGTCGCGCCCCCAAATGCGCATTCTTCACGGCGACCGACAAGGGCGTCACGACCGGCGCCGCCGCGCCAACGAACTCAACGAGATCATCATTGGAGGAACCATTGTTCGTATCGGTGACCCAGATGTTGCCTGAACCATCAATGACGATGGCAACCGCATTCGTCAAGACTGGTCCGGCGGGAGTTGCCCCCGGCCCGGTTCCCGTGTAGCCAGCGCTCGATGAAACGGCAGCTCCTGCGCCGGTGAATTCGCTCAACGAGCCGGGATTCGTTTGGTTCGTCACCCACACATTGCCAAGCCCATCGACGGCAACTGCGCTGGGCACGTTCAATCCTCCACCGGTGATGTTAATCCCCGAAGACACTACCCCCAGTGTGTCCGTAAATTCCGTAATGCTGGTGCCGGCAGAAGCCGTGCCGACGTTCGTTACCCAAACGCTGTTATGGCCGTCAACCGCAATACCCACGGGCCCGTCCAGGCCACCGGTGGTATATCCACCCTCCGGAGAATTTACCGTGCCAAACGAGCTGACGCTGCTGTTGCCGAAATTCGCAACCCAGACATTCTCGCCGCTGTCTACCGCCACTCCCTGGGGCCCCTCCAACCCTCCCTCTCCAGGCGTGGTGTCGAAGACATCCTGGCCCGAAGTGTTGTACTTGCTGATCGTGGCGTCGTCGCCCAGTGCGCCGTTTCCGTAGTTTGCTACCCAGATGCCGTTGTTGCCGTCAATGGCCATGTAGAAGGGGCTGTTCATGTCGGTCTGTGGGTACCCTCCCGAAACCAGAGGGCTGCCCGAAGCATCGAACTCGCTCAGGCCGGGCGCGAAGCCGTCGTCGACCACCCAGATGTCACCGACTGTATCCATCGCGATGCCCGCAGGGCCATTAAGGCCGCCGCCGGTCACGATCTTCACTGGATTTCCCGTCGGGCCGAATTCGCTGATCGTGCCATTGAAATTGTTCGATGCCCATACGTTGCCCGAGCCATCGACCGCCAGGAAGTAAGTTCTCCCGATGCTGTTCCCGGTATACCTAATCGCGATGGTCCAGTCGTTGGGCGCAGTAGCAAGGATGTTCTGAAACGGAGCCGTTGACGTCGCGAGCCCGAACAGATTGCCGACATTCGCTCCGGGATTGTGCGCTATGTTAATGGCCGCGGTGGCCGTGTCGGTTGGCGAATTGACGCCCGGTGTCCCGTTCGGCGTTGCATACATAAACAACGTTCCGCACGCACCAGAAGGCTCGTTCGGATCGTAGTTCGGGTCAAATGTGTTGATACACGCCGACAAAATATCGGCCAGCGTATTGATCTCCTCCTGAGGAACCGCTCCGTTGCCCGCGGTGGTGCTCTGCGCCTGGCCTGTTCCAAGGTTGTCCAGATTGGCTGCATTCGCTGCGGCGTTGGCGATGCCCGTCGCCGCCGTGCTTGTCCCCGCGATGTGAGTCGCGTCCGTTGCATACCCGGCCAATGCATACGCCGCCGCCACGGTGGACACCTCATTCAACTGCACCGTCGCCGGCAGCCCGCTAAATTGGCTATCCGTGCACGTGCCGATCACCGCCATCAGCCCCGCCGCTGAGTTTGACTGCGATGCCGCCCCACCCGTCTTGCCTCCAAGCGAGTAGATGTAGATCTGCTCCGGCGTCGAGACGCCGCACGTAAAATCGCCGGCCGCAACGGTGAAATGTCCATTGGACCCCGTCGTCACGTAATAGTTGCCAGAGGCCGAGTCCAGAGTCGTATTTGACGAAGATTGCAGCCGCGACACGGATGCGGAGCCATAGCCGCCGGTCGACACGGCAAACATGAAGACCTCAGCGCCGATAATCGGCTGCTGCCCACCTTGGACCATTCCACTTACAGGCGTGCCTGTCGCTGGTGCCGGATCGGGCGTCGACACTGGCGTCGTCGTGGCAATCTGTGTTGCCGAACAGCCGGCAATCAATATCGTGGAACTGGCAAGCAAAGACCACACGACTCGCATGGGAAAACTCCATTCGCGGGATAATTACCTCAGGAACCGGCACCCGGCAGAGGCGAAGACCAGAAATTCTGCAGTGCAGACTAGCACCCCACTCCGTCTCCAGCAATCCCAAACAAGGTCCACGAATCCGCTCAGACAATGACTCCCCATCCACTCAACCGCCTCCCGCGGGAGCTGCCCTCTTCGCATCGTGCCACTCATCAAATAGCTGTTGTCCAGCCTTCGGGCGCAGGGCTATGATCCTCCCACGCTCTCCCAGTCCCCCCTGCGGATGTTTCGCGATGTCCTTTGCCAATCCCCCGCACGCAGGCGCATAACGCAAGCCACACCCCGCGCTTCGTGACTGGCACTGCAGGCCCGTCCGGCTCTCCTTTCCCATAGCTGCGCGCTCAACAGCAACGCGCGTGTCCGAGCCGTCGGTCCCCGAGGTTTTCTTCATGGCACTCAACCGCAATCTTCCCGGCATTCAGGCGCTCAAGCATGTCGTGGTTCTCATGATGGAGAACCGCTCCTTCGACCACATGCTCGGCGCGCTTAAGGCACAGAATCCCGCAATCGACGGCCTCACCGGCAACGAGTCGAATCCCGACAACACCGGCGCACAGATCAAGGTCCAGCCCCTCGCCGAATATCAATCTCAACTCGACCCTGATCCCAACCACCACTTCGCTGCCGTCAATCTCCAGATCTTCAACGACCCGCAAAAAGGTCCGCCCCTGCCCGCCACCATGCAGGGGTTCATCAAGAGCTATTTCAATCAACAGCAGAACACCTCTCACTCCCACGACATCCTTTACTACTTCACGCCCGACAAGCTTCCCGTCCTCACCACCCTCGCCAGCAATTACGCCGTCTTCAATCGCTGGTTTGCTTCCATCCCCGGCCCCACCATTTGTAACCGTGCCTTCGCACATTACGGCACCTCCTTCGGCCAGGTCAGCATGGATGTCTTCTACGAGGGCAAACAGTACAAAGCCATCTACGACCGCATGCTCGCCGCCAACCACACCTGCAAGCTTTTCTATTACGACGAAGCCAGCTCCACCATGGAGGTCGTCAACCTCCTGCAGAACGAGCCCGCCATCTTTGGCACCTTTCAGGACTTCCTGACCGCCTGCAACAAAAACGCGCTCCCCGACTACTGTTTTATCGAGCCCAACTACACCGACCACGATGCTCCCGACGGCAGCGGCGAAGCCATCGCCTGCGATCAGCATCCCGACCACGACGTCCGCGCCGGCGAGCAGTTCATCGCCACCGTCTACAACGCCATCCGCCAGAATCCCAGCCTCTGGCCCAACACCGCGCTGCTCATCGTCTACGACGAGCACGGCGGTATCTACGATCACGTCCCGCCGCCCGCCTGCACCCCCGACGGCTTCGTCGCTCAGCCCACCGACACCGGCACGCTCGACGCCTTCCACTTCGATCGCCTCGGCGTGCGCGTACCCGCTATCCTCGTCTCGCCCTGGGTGCAAAAGGGTTCCGTCATCAACGACGTGTTCGAGCACGCCTCGATCCCCGGCACCGTCACCGATTTCTTCATCGGGGACTATCCCAATCGCTCCCCGCGCGAGATCGCCACGAATACATTCCTCGGCAATCTCTCGCTCAACACCATCCGCGATGAGAATGATTGCCCCAGCTTCGCGGTCCAGAAGAGCTAATAGCCACCAGGAGGTCTGCCGTGGAACCCATCGTCGCCCCCGCCCCACCCAAATCCGCCTTCAATAAGAACCGCCGTGTCTCCGACCTGCTGCAGTCGCAGTTGAAACACTTTCAGCACGTCGTTCACAAACAGGGTATGCAGATCGATCCAGCCCTCGCACGCGACCTGGCCACCGAAGCCGGGGCCGCCCGGTATATTGCCACCATTACGCGCGAGATTCGCGCCCAGTCGAAACCTGCTCAGCCCCAGTCCTCACCCATCGCGCTCGTTCGGCCCGCACCCGGCGCCGCGCCCCAGCCTGGGACCATCCAGAAACTGGCTGCATCCGCACCGCCGTCATCGACGCCAAGCCAGCCCAGGCCCGCAGCAAAAAAATCAAAAAAGTCCGCCGCCAAAAGGCCAAAACGATGAAGTCCTTCCTCCCCCTCGCCCTGCTCCTTGCCGCTCCGTTTGCGCTCGCCCAAACGCCGTCCACCGCGTCCGCGTCCGAAAGCCGCATCCATTCGGACTTCCGCCGCGAATGGGAGCAACTGCATCCGTGCAGCCAGCAGGCCGTTCAACCCTGCAAACCCCTCACCCTCGGCAATATGGTCGACATCGGCCAGACGCTGTTCACCGGCCAGCCCCTCCACATCGCCGTCGGCAGTCTCGCTCCGCAGAATGGATTTGGCGGCGGCCTCGCCTTCGTCGAGCACAAAGACTTTCCCAGCGAGTGGCGCCTTACCTTTGATACCGACGCCGTTGCCACCCCCAACGGATCGTGGCGCGCCGGGCTCTATCTGAAGGCCTATCGTCTTGGCGGAGGCAACATCGTTGTCGTCCAGGGTCCCGGCAAAAAGCAGTCACCGCTGTTTAACGTTGCGCCCCTGTTCAACGTCTACGCGCAAACCACGTCCCTCAATCACGTTGACTACTACGGCCTCGGGCCCAACACGCTGCCGGCTGCAAAATCCGCATTCGGCATCACGGAAACCGTTGCCGGCGCGAGTGCCATCGTTCCCCTCGGCGTCGCGGGTATCGCCTTCGTCGGTGAAGTCAACGGCCGCGTCCCGCAACTACGCGGCGATCACAGCGAATCCTTTCCCTCCATCGAAGAGCTCTACAGCAACGCCACCGCTCCTGGGCTCGCCTCGCAGTCGGCGTTCCTCGAGCCCGGCGTCGGCGTGCGCATCGAGCCCACGCTCTTTGCGCAACACCTGCGCCTCAACTACCTCGCGCAATTTCAGGATTACGCCAGCCTCGGTAGCTCGGCCTCGAGCTTCCGCCGCTGGACGATAGACCTCAACCACGAAATTCCCCTCGATACCAAAGTCCGTCTCATCGCACCCAGCGATCAAAACGGCCCCGACTCCTGCGCGCCCACTGCCACGGACAAATGTCCTTCACCAACGCACATCTCCACGGCCATGAATCACGAGGGCTCCGTAAACTTCCGCCTGCTCACGATCGGCTCGGCTGCCAACGCCCACAGCAGTGTCCCCTTTTACTTCGATCCCACCGTCGGCGGATCCGACATGAACGGCCAGGCTCTGCTCCCCAGCTATCCCGACTACCGCTTCCGCGCGCCGAACCTCATCCTGCTTCGTGAGTCCATCGAACACGCCATTCCCAAAGCTCCGCTCGGGGTCTATTTCTCCGCCGACCAGGCCAAAGCGGCCCTCACCCGCAGCGACATCGATTTCTCCAATCTCCGCCGTAGTTACACCGTGGGCCTCACCGTCCACGCCGGTGGACTCCCGCTCGTCTATCTGCTCTTCGCCTGGGGCGGCAACGAAGGCCACCACACCACCTTCGACATCAGCAACACCCTCATCGGCGCATCCGCCCGGCCATCGCTTTTCTAGACAGCATCGAGTCACGCCTGGGCCGCGCCGCACCTCTAACCTGTCCCCCGCACTCTGCACGCGGTACCCTGTTCTCGTGATCCCCGAGTTCCGCCGCGACTTCAACACCCGCTTCCGCCCCGAAGTCTTTCGCTCCATGCTGCACTCGCTCGACGCGATCGCGCGCACCCACGTCGCCTTTCCCATCGCGGAGACGCCATGCTTCTTTCCGGAGTCTTTGCTCGATCTAATCGCGCAGACCGGCATCGACCTCACCCTCCAGCTCGTCGACAATCCCGCCTACCTCGCGCGTTCACTCGCCGCCATCCCCGAGCCCTGGCGTTGCGCCAGCCAAAACGCGCACCCACACTTCCTCACGGCCGACTTCGGCCTGGTCCGCGAAGCCGACGGCACCCTGGCCCCACGCCTCGTCGAGATGCAGGCCTTTCCTTCTGTCTTCGGTTTTCAGTTTGCGATCAGCGAAGCCTACCGCTCCGCGTTCTCTCTCGATCCGTCTCTCCGCTATCTCTTCGGTGGCCTCGACGAATCCGCCTTCTGGAAACTCCTCGCCCGCACGATCGTCGCTCACCACGATCCGGAAACCGTGGCCCTCATCGACGTCGATCCAGCACAGCAAAAGACTCTGCCCGACTTCAATATCACCGCCGACCGCCTTGGCATCCGCATCGTTGATATCGCCGATCTCGAGCCTCTCGATCCCCCGGCCCACATGTCCGGCCAACTCCGCCGCCTCGGCTACCGCCACGGCTCACGTCTCATCCCCATCCGGCGAATCTACAACCGCGCAATCGTCGACGAGCTGGTCCGCAAACAAATCCCTCTTCGCTTCGACTACCGCGAGCCCTTCGACGTGGAATGGGCCGGCCATCCCAACTGGTATTTCCACGTCAGCAAATTTTCCATTCCGTTCCTCCACCATCCCGCGGTTCCACCCGCGTTTTTCCTCACCGATTTCTACCGTGAGTCGAGCCTCCGCGATCGCATCCTGTCCGATCGCGACGCGTGGATCCTCAAACCGCTGTTCTCCTTTGCCGGCCAGGGGATCCAGTTTGGTCCGTCGGATGCCGACCTCGCCGCCATTCCCCCCGATCAGCGTGCGAACTACCTGCTGCAACAGCGGGTCACCTTCGTACCCGTCATTGACACCCCTTTTGGTCCAACTCAGGCCGAAATCCGTATCCTCTATGTATGGCCCGATCAGGGCGAACTTACCCCGCTCCTGTCCCTCGTACGTCTTGGCCGAGGCAAAATGATGGGAGTCGACCAGAACCGAGGTCAGTCGTGGGTAGGTGCCTCCGCGGCCTTTTTCCCCACTCAAACGTTTACGCGAAAGTAATTTGGCCGCCAAATTCCACAGGAATCCTCGTTTCCCACAGACGGTCCCCCTCCCTGCCCCATTTTGGTCATTGCTACTCCCCACTTAGTCGTTTACAAATTGGAACGAAGATGTAAACTTTGGTAATTGGCTGGCGCTCTCCGTCGCGGGTACTGTAGGGATTAACACCGCAAGATAGCTTGTATGGAATCTGCAGTCTGTTCACCCCTGGGCACTCCCGATTGGCGCCATTACCGCGGCGCAGTTCGATACCCCGTACGTTTGCGGGTAACCGTCCTCGCCGATGGCCACGAAACTGAAGGACTCACCGAAGACCTTTCCGCCAGCGGTTGTCTTTTACGCCTGCGGGAGCCACTTCGGGAGGGGCAACAAATTGATTTTCTTGTGGAGATTCCGGCGGGCACGCTGGAAGTCTCTGTCACTGCGGCGGTGCACTGCTCCGGAAGAATTGTCCGTTCTTATTGGAATAATGGTCAGCCCTTCGCCGCTGTCGTAATCGACGAGTATAGGTTCCAGTAGTCGGACAACACTTATGACGCATATTAATGGCAATGGCAACGGTAATGGTGTAATCCCTCAGGCGGCTCTGCCTTCTGTTCAGCCCGCTCCTGAGGTTCGGGTGATCCTTGCTGACTCGCAGGCTATCTATCGAGTCGGCATGCGCAAAGTTTTTGGACCCGATTCCGGTGTCTCGGTGGTCGCCGAGGCCGATAACCTCCAGGGTCTTCAGGACACGGTCCAGCGTGTCCCTGCCGATGTTCTCCTTCTCGAAGGAGCCATGATCAACGGTACCGCGAATGCCGTCCCGGCCGTCGTGCGCCTTGCTCCCGATCTCAAGATCATCGTCCAGGCCGCCTCCACCGATGAGTCCCACACCGTCGACCTCTACCGTCGCGGAGTGCGCGGCATTATCCCTCGCTCCATCTCGCCCGATCTGCTCGTCAAGTGCGTGCGCAAGATTGCCGCCGGCGAAACCTGGATCGACAATCAGTCCGTCACCTGGGTTATCGAAGCCTATCGCTCCCAGGCGGGCAATATGAATAACCCGCGCAATCAGCCTCGCCTCAATCAGAAAGAAATGCTGATCATCGCCGGGATCACCCAGGGCAAGCGCAATAAGGAAATTGCCTACCAGCTCGGCACGACTGAGCAGGTCGTCAAGAACTATCTGCGCAAGATTTACGACAAGCTGGGCGTCTCCGATCGCCTCGAGCTCGCGCTCTACTGCCTGCATCATCAGCTGCACAAGAATGCCGCAGAAGCCGACTCGCGCCCCGTCGAAATCGCCGCTCAGCCTTAATCAGGCCGCCTACGACTGTTGATGCCCCACGTCTCGACTCTGAGACGTGGGCTTTAGCCTGTCGTGACGTTCAGTTGTAAGTTGGGTCTGCCGGGCCGGGGGGCGCTGCGATTCTCTTTCGGGGATCAAAACACAACGGTGTGACTCGATGCCGACCTATCCTCAGTCGCCCGACGTGCCGCTCTTCTTCCGCTTCTCGCCAGTGACCGTCGACTCCGAGTCCATCTTTTCCGGCTCCGTCGAAAACGGCATCACCGTTGCGATCCCCATGAATTCGCCCTGTCGCCGCACCTCGTACCGCACATACCCGGGCCGCCGCTCGAAGATCGTCAGCGTCACATCCGGCCACGTCCACCGCTTCAGCATCGCGTTCAGCTGCACTTCAAGATTGCGCGCCGCAGCGATCGCTTCGCCGAACGTGAGGATCGGTTCGCCGTCCTTGTCAAATGGATATCGGTAAAGCCCGGAGCGGATCATTTTGTTATTAGCCCAGCCATCTCTATCTTTCGCGATGCGGCCCCGCCCGTCACTTCCCCGTTAGCTACTCATTCCTCACATCTTGGTAACGCCAACCCCATCCCTGCAGGCACCCATCCTGCGGTACTGTGCGTAAACAGGACATCACGGCCGCCTCGCCGCCCCCCTCAGGCCGACCGCGCCGCCAGCGGTTCGGGCATCTCGATGAAGCGGCGTCCCATCCGCATGCTCTTCAGCGAATAATCGAACCGCGCCCCGCAGGTGCAGCACACCCGATATGTCTGCCCGCCGATCGTAAACACCCGGCTCAGATCTGCGTGACGGCATCCAAAGAAATAATCGAAAATTCTCATCACTCAATCTCCTGTTCGATCGAATTTATGAGCCTGCTGGCCCTCAGGCCGTCTTTCTCAGAACGGCGCCCGCGTCCTCGTTCGCAGATCCGCTCCAAACCTGGGAACGCTGCCCCGGAAACAGATGATCCACCAGCGTCCATCCCGCCCGCTTCTCGGGGAATCGTACGTCGCGCGCCGTCAGCGTTACATCCAGCACCGACGGAATCTCCCACCGCGCCTCACTGACCGACTCGTTCAGCAGAACCGTTGTCTCCCCGGCACAGGTGTCCGTGATCTTGAAGGTCAGGTTGGCCCCGCAATCCTCCCACGGAGCCCATGCCGACCACGGCCATACCGGCAGCGGAAAATTCCTCGGCAGAATCTCAACCAGCCGCTCGCGCAGGCACTCGAGCGCCGCCGGATCCATCGCGCTGTTTCCCGATCCCGGGCGCGCCTGCGCCAGGGTCAGCGCCCGCGGCATCGGCCTCGCGCTCGAAGCCAGCAGGGGTTGGAAAACTTCCATCTCCGGAGTCGCTGTCGGTCCCGGCAACGACCCAAATTTTGGATACTGCCCCACGAACGCGGTAATCCTGCCCACCAGCTCGGCATTCGCCTGCCACTCCCGTGTCACCCACCACCACCACGGCGACCATCCGCTCGATCTCGTAAACTCCAGCGCGAACGATCCGTCTTCGTCGGTGACCGTCTCGCCTACCCGCTCCTGCGACGTCCACCACCACCACGCGTCAATATCGAAAACGGACACGTTAGCCCCAATCACCGGAACTCCATGTGAGCTAACCACTTTCCCCGTGACCTTAAAGTTCTGCTTCCAGTGCTGCCACCACCACCAGTGGTAAGCCGAAATCGTGATCGCAGCCAAGCTGACCTCGCTCTTGCCGCTCCATTCGCTCGCCGGCACGTTGACGGAGACCGTCTGCAGCCGTTGCAACTCAAATGGCGTCGCCGTTTCCGGCCCCACCGCCACCCGTACCGATGCCTCCGGCGGCGCCACAAACTCGAACGCGGCCGTTCCCTTGCCCTCTTTACTGAAGCGAACCAGCCGCTGCTGAGTTTCGCCCTGCTTCACCCACGCCAGTACCCGCACGGCGCATTCGGGACGAAAGCCCGGAACCGCCGACGCGTCAAGCGGTACACGAAGCACAAATTTGTTCTCTGCCGGCATCCTGCTCTCCCATCGCGGCCCTCTGAGTTGGCCTTATGACCTCAGGTCGCAATGGGGAGTAGTGACGTGAGTACCCCATCCGTATCAGCCACCGCTTCTCCGGGGCTCATGTTTTTTCTGATCGCTGGTCGCTGTACGCTGATGATTGACCGCTGGTTCTTCACATTCCCGTGTACATCTGGAACGATCCCCAGAAGAACGGCCGCCGAAATTGACCCTTACCCGGATCCGTGCCGCGCAGCAATTCCAGCTTTGCTGCACGCAGCGCGGCGTCAGGCGGCAAGCCATCCTGCAGGCCCTGATACATCGCATCCATCAGCCGCGGAGCCGATGCGTCGCTGACCTCCCACAACGCGCCGATCACGTTATGCGCACCCGCCCGTAAAAACGCCCACGACAATCCCACCAGTCCCTCGCCCGCATACGACCGCGTCCCACCTCCATAGCAAGCCGCAATCGTAACCAGCCGCGCGTTGATCGGGTGCTCCATAATCTCCCGCGCGTAGAGCTTGAACGAGTCCTCCGCTCCCTGGGCATTCGGTCGGGTGCGCGACAAAATGATAGCCGAGTCCAGTGGATCGGTCCGGCTCGCCACCCCATGCGCTACAAAATCGATGTACGAGAACCGCTGTGGCTGGCTCCCCAGATAGGCCGCCGCATTCGCCCCGGCCCGCGCCAGCACGGTCGCGTCCTCCGGCCCAAAATGCTTCCGGATCTCCCGCATCTCCACCGGCGCATTCGGCAGCTCCGGATAGTCCGGCCCCGGGGACACCGCATCCCCCACCAGCAGCAACCTCCCGCCACCCTGAGAGAACGCCCCATCCTGGCGGCTGTTCCCGGGGTGGGCAAGCAGCATCCGGAGTGACGGCGCCGACACCACATCCGCATCCTCAATCCAGTAATGCGGAGCAGCCCCATCCACCAGCAGCGTCTCGAAGTTCAGCTCGCTCAGCGCCCCATCGCAAAGCACCACCACCCGGCCGCCAGGAGCCACCAGATCCCTGGCCGGAGCCACCAGCATGCGATAAAGAGCGCGGCCGTTCTCATTGCCCGAACGCAGTGGATCCTCTGCGCCCAGCAAATCCTGCCGGTATCGCTCCACCGTCCGAATAATCTCGGCCTTCGCCGGCAACGGAAACACCGCCGTCTTCCGCGGCGTGATCGCCCACAGCCACGACTGCTTCTCCCCCAGCCAATAGAACAACAGGGTCGCCCCTGCCCGGGCAGCAATCGCGCCGGGCTGCTGCAACCCAGCCTCCCTTCGTTGCGCCTTGCTGTCTTCAAACCCCAGCCCCTGCTCCAGCGTCCGCGCCCGGCTCTGGTCGGCCGCCGTCAACGCCTCCTCGCTTCGTCCCTCCGAGAGCAGCAAGCGGATGTAATCGTCGTAGATCGGCGTGGCATTCGCAAAATACGGCAGTTTCGAAGCCTCATTTTTGATGGCATCGCGCGCCGACTCAAATGTGCTCAGGGCGGTTACGTATTCTGCCCGCGCATCGTCCGTGCGCCCCTCGGCCTCGTAGAGCCGCGCCATGGCATGCTCCGCGCCCAGACGCATGGTGATCTGGCTCTCCGGATCGCCATCCACTTCCCTGAAAAGTCTCTCCGCCACTTCATCCTGCCGGCGCGCTGCCGCAATCCGTCCCCGTGCCAAAGTCACATCCAGCGCATCGGCGCGATTTCGGTTCGCCTGCACGAGCGGATCGACCTGCCTCAAATAGCCATCCGCCTCATCAACTCTGTTCAGTTCAATCGAGATGTGTGCCAGGCTTTCGAGGGAATTAATGGTGTCCTCGTTGCTGCCGATTTGGCGCGCCAGCACAAGGGCCCGACGATAGGAGTCTTCGGCGCGCGCCCAGTCGCCGCTGTCCTGGAGAACGTAACCGGCGGTGGTCGACCAGAGGATCGTTCCCTGCGTATCTCCCAACGCAGAGGCTCGGCGTTCCGCATCCTGAAACAGGGCGAAGGCTCGCTCGCGATCACCGAGGCTGTAGTAAGCCCACCCCAGATTCCCAGCGTTGGTGATCAAAATGTCCTTCGCATCCATAGCGGCTGCGATCTGGTCCGAAGCTCTCACCCAATCGATGGCCTCATCAAAGCGTTCCAGTCGCAGAGAGGTACTCGCGAGATTCATCAGCGATGCTGCTTCATCAAATTGGTCGCCGAGTCGACGTGCGAGAGCCAGCATTCGCGAGTAGAAACGCAGCGCGTCGTCATGCCTGCCCTGGTCGTAAGCCAGGCTGGCATGCGCATCGAGGACGTGCTCGCAGACCGGCCTGTCCATCGCTGCGCAAAGTGCGTCTGCCTTCGCGAGATACGCGCTTGCGGCTTGATACCGGTGGAGGTCCGCATTTGCGCCGGCTATTAACGACAACCTTCGAAGAACGATTTCCGCATCGGCGGACGTCCCCGGCTCCCATGAAAGGATCGAGAGAACTTTCTGGCTGTTCCCCTGCCAGGATGCTGCCTCGGCTTCGAGCACGCGAAACCTGGCAGCATAGTTCGGATTGTCTCTCTGGTAACGGCGCGCCAATTCAGCTGCCAGTTGCTGGCTAGCTTCAAGTTCTCCACGTTGAAACAACGAGAGAGCACGATGGAATTGTTCGGTGGCGGAAAGCGCGCGGTCTCCAACGCACCATGCCAGTACGACAAGAAAGAGGAAGACCCAGACTACCCGGAACCTTTTTTCCCGCCATTGACCACGGTGTTCCCCGCCGACCCGCTGCCGCTCCCGATGCAGCCCATCTTGATCTCGATCATCGTCAGCTTGATCAGCGTCCGCATCGGCGTATTCTTCGTCGGGTGCGGATCCGATTCCTCCAGCTTTACCGTCGCCAAATAGACCTTGCCGAAATGCGGTATGTCGATCACGTGGCCAAAGGAATGCCCTGGATACGAACCCTCCGCCTGATGGACCAACGAGCATTCGATCGACCCCTGGGGAGTGGGATTGGATGGAATTCGATTGTACCGTTGGGTCACTTCAGAAGGAAGGTCGCGGATCCCCAGCAGCTTCTCGCATTGCCGTACCGCATTGTTGCGGAATTCTCCGCGTGAATGTGGTGTGTCGTTCTTTGGTGCCGCTCCGAACAGGTTCGTGTCCAGATCCAGCCGCACCGGATGCCCTGCAATCCTCAGGTTCTCGAACCTCGTCCCCAGAAACGTTACGTCCGGGATATAGCCTTCGAGCGGATGCTCGGTCGAAACCTGGGCCACGATCCGATCCGCCGTCACTACATCCAGCACGTTGAAGCCTTCGATCACTGAAGTGGCCAGCGTGATGTATCCGCGCCCAAATTTCGTTTCCTGATGACCCGCCACCTGGGTGTACGCGTGCTTGAACGAGAAGATCCCTTCCAGGCGATAATCGACCGCCCGTTCCGACAGGTAACCGCCATTCTCGGCAATCTTCACAAATGCCTGCGGCTTGATGGGGGTCTTCAGCGGCAGATGCAGATCGCCGTCCAGCGCAAATGCTTCCGCATGGTAGCTATGGAGTGGCGTCGTTGGACTGGGGCTTGGAGGGGTAGCGCCTGACATCGTGTTGCGTGCTCACTTTCCTGGAGGAGTAGGTTTACTCGCTGAAGCGGACATCCAAAATCCGCCGGTCCAGCTGGGTCCGGCTGCCCTGAGGGGTGATGCCCGAAATAGTAAGCGTATATGCACCCTCCTGCAATCCCCCACCCGCAAGCGTCAGCGACATCGCGTCCAATCCGTCCGCAGGAGCTTTTCGCGTTTCGATCCACAACTGCTTGCCCTGCGGATCTTCAAGTGCCAGCGCGAACGACGTGTACGTACCGTCACTTGGCAAATCGTTGATCTGAATTTCCGCTCCGTCCTTGCGAGACGCCGTCACCGGCGTATGCGCCCCGGCACGTGTGCCCAGATGGATCGTCGACCACGCGCCCAGTCGCGGCCTCTCCGCCGCCGACCGCAGCCCGGGGATCGTCGCCAGGTTCTGGTATCCAATCACCACCAGCAGGGCCGCAAATGTCGGCACCGCCCAGGACGGGCGCACCCAGGCAAACCAGTCCCGCTCTTCCTTCGCCGGCTTCACCGGTGTCCGCACCGGAACCGCCGCCGGCACTGCCATCAGTGGCAGCTGTGTCTTTGCTTCCTGGATGAACGCTGCCTCGGCGCGAACGTCGAGGGCGCACTCATAACACTCAAAAAAGTGTTCCTCAAAGGCGTCCCGCTGATCCGGGGACAACTCTCCCAGGAGGTACCGCTCCGTCGCCATCAGCTGAACTGCCTCACTGTGATCCATCGTTCAGCCCTCCTTTTCCTGCTCTAACGGATAGTGTCCGCACCCGGTCAAACGTTTCAGCGTTTCGCCGCATACGGATCCTCTCCCACGCGCTTCAGGTATTCAGTCTTGAAATTCTGCTTTGCCCGGAACAGCAGTACCCGCAGATACTCGCTGTCCACCCCAAACTCCCGGCAAACCTCGCCCCGATCCCGCTCGTCCAGGAAAATCGCCTTCAGCACTCCGCGATCCCGCGGCGGCATCTCGGCCAGGATTTCCCTCACCTTGTCTTTGAGCTGCTTCGCAGCCGCCAGATCGTGCGCGCTCGCGCCCGTCGCCGGCAACTCCGGCCGGTCCTCTTCGTCAAGCGATTCGCTGCGCGAGGTCGCCCGGTAGTGCTCAAACAGCACGTTGTTGCAAACGGTGTTTACGAAGGCGCCCAGCCGCTCCGGCTGCCGCAGCCCATTTTCCTTCCGCAATGTGGTCAAAACCCGCGCAAAGGTCTCCTGGCGCACATCTTCAACGGCCTGCTTTGACTGCAGCCTCGAGCGCAGTTTCAGATGGAGCAGCTCGGTGAAATATCCGACAAAATGCTCCTCGGTTCGAAGGTCCCCTGCGCACAGACCTTCCACATAACCCGCATCGAATGCATAGAACTGCAACTGAGGCCTCGCAAAGCTGGAAGGACGCAAGTATAGCATCGGCCCTTGCGCCGCCGAGAGCGGCCGATGGTCGCCCGCGCCTGCTCTGGCGCGCCTTTGCGCGCTTGTAACCCTCGCCGTTCCACCATTGCGAATCACCCCTGGCGTCATACGCTCACACCCTGCCCCTTCTGCTGATCCCCTCCATCCGGCAGGCCGTGCGGAGGTCGGCCCGCCAGTGGAGAAGCAATCCACGCCGGCCGCTGATCAGCCAGATGGACAGTACGAGAGCGAGCTCAGGGCACAAAAAAGCACACCAGATTTGCAGAAGCTGGGGAAAATTCCAGAGTGTTGGTTGCGTCATCGCACGCTCCCTTGGCAATTGGCCTGCCCCGTGGGTCGCGGGCGGGCTCCTTGCTCCTGGATTCGCCGCCTCTACGTGGCGCGAGGAATCCGTCTGCGGCATAGTGCGCCGTCCCCCGCCGGCGTTTCACCTCTCCGCACACTTTCTTCAGCCCCCGTCTCCGCCACGTCACCCAAATGTCGGAGCCCTCTAACCCGTTTCCCCCCGCAGCACCTATCACCACATCCGTACAAAGGAGTGACAAATGCCTAACAATCCGCGTTTCCCATCCCCGCATACTCGGCCCCATGGCACTTTTCCCCCGCTGCACGAGAGCCCTGGGAGACCACTGCATGAAACCCACACTTTTCCGCCGCACCCCTACCGCCGTGACCTTTGGCATGCTGTTGCTAGCCGCATGCTCCGCCCTCGCCCAGACTCCTGGCACCGGCGGCCTCTCCGGCGTCGTCTACGATCCGCAGAATCACGCCGTCACCCACGCGCAGGTCCTTGCCGAAAACGAATCGACACACGTCTTCCGCTCCGCCATCACCACAACCGAAGGCGAGTTCCGCATCCCGCTCCTTCCTCCTGGGACCTACAGCGTGACCGTCAGCGCTACTGGATTCGCTCCGAACGCCCTGCATTCGGTCGACGTCACCGTCAGCGAAACCCGCTCCCTCACTGTGCAGCTTGCTGTCGCCGACGCCAGCTCTACCATCCATGTCTCCGCCCGCGCTGAAGACGTCCAGACCGAAAGCTCGGCCCTCGGCGGCGTTGTCGACGAAACCGCCATTCAGACCCTCCCCCTCTCCAATCGCAACTACACGCAGATCCTCGGCCTCTCTCCAGGCGTCGTCGTCGATCTGCCCAACGCCGCCGAGCTCGGTTCCGGAACGCAAAACGTCGCCTCCGATGGTGCGACGCCAACCGCCAATAACATCCAGTTCAACGGCGTCGACGCTAACAACCTGGCCGAGAACTCCGCTGCCATCGCCGAGAGCGCAGAAGTCGGCACCGCGGTTCCCGCTCCCGACACCATCGAAGAATTCCGTGTTCAGACCGCCAACTTCGATGCTGCCTACGGTCGCGGAACCGGCGCCAACGTCGACCTGGTCAGCAAATCCGGCACTAACCACTTCCACGGCAGCGCGTGGGAGTTCGTCCGCAATAACATCTTCAACGCGAACGATTTCTTCTCGAAGCTCACCGGCAATCCGCGCCCCGACCTCAAACAGAACCAGTTCGGCGGCGCAGTCGGCGGGCCCATCCTCCACGACCGCACCTTCTTCTTCGGGGCCTACCAGGGCCTCACGGAAGTCAATGGATTCGGCGACGAGCAGAATCCCACCATCCCCCTCCTCACCGCCGACCGCTCCGCCGCTACCCTTGGTGCGCAGTTCTGCCCCGCTGGCCATCTCGATGCAGCCGGTCAGCCGGCCACCGGCTACTTTACCCAGGCAGGCGGAACCCAGGTCGCCTGCGACGGCTCCAACATCAACCCCGTCGCCCTCGCCATCCTCAACGCCAAGCTTCCCAGCGGACAGTTCGCCGTGCCCAGTCCGCAAATCGCTCTGCCCGTCACCGGACCCGACGCCTCCGAGCAGTTCCCCGTCGGCCAATCCACGTTCGCTATCCCCGCGCATTATCGCGAAGATCAGTTTTCCATCAACATCGACGAGGTCCTGAGCGACAAAAACACCCTCTCCGCCCGCTTCTTCTACTCACGCGCCCCGACCACCGAGCCCTTCTCCCCCAACGCCGCCAATGTTCCCGGATGGGGCACCAACGAGCTCAACCGCAACACCATGTTTGTGCTCGCCGATACGCACGTCTTCAGCTCGAACCTCGTCAACATCGCGCGCGGCGGCTTCATGCGCTTCGATGGCCTCGCCTCGCTCCAGAATCCACTCACAGCGTCAGCTATCGGCGAAGGCACGCCCACCGGCGCCATCGGCGCTACGCTCAATGCGCCCGGCCTCACCGTGGGCGGACTCACCATCGGCGACGCGGGCACACCCTCGCAGTGGCAGGTGACCAATTCCTTCATCGGGCAGGACACCGTCGCCCTTACGCGTGGCCGCGACAACCTCCGCTTCGGTGCGGAATTCAAACGCCATCAGGTCGACGAGAATCAGCCCGTCGAAGCCGACGGCCTTCTTCAGATTTCCACCTTCGACGACTTTCTGCTGGGCGAAAGCGCCGCGCAAAACGGCAGCCCCCAGGGCCTCAGCAACGTTAGTAACAGCACCGCTGGCGGCGGCATCTTCCGTCGCGACGAGCGCTACAACGATTTCGCTGCCTTCTCCCAGGACGACATCAAACTCACCCCACACCTCACCCTCAACGCCGGTGTCCGCTATGAAATCTTCGGCGCGCCCATCGACATTCACGGCCACCTCGCTAACTTCAACCCCTTGATCGCAGCCACCGGCCCGGTTCCAAATTCCGGAACCTACAGCGGCTTCTCTCTTCCCTCCAACTTCGCCGGCACCGTTCCCGCCGGCTACATCAAGACCTCGTTCCCCGGACTCTACAAACCTCCCTACAACGACATCTCTCCCCGCCTCGGCGCGATCTGGCAGGTCACACAAAAACCCGTCGTCGTTCTGCGCGGCGGATACGGCCTCTACTTCGATCGCCACTCCGGCAATCTCGCCGAACAAACCCTCACCCAGCCGCCGTTTGCCACACTGCAGATTGTCGGCGGTGATCCCAACGGTCCCGCCACGCTGCAGAATCCCTTCGTTCCCCTGATCCTTCCGCAGTCCAGCTATCCCATCTTCATGCCCCGTACCCCCACCTCAACGCCCTTCATCGAAGGCACCAATCCCGGCATGCTCGACGGCCGCACCCAGGAGTACAACCTCAACGTCCAGGTCGCCCTCGGCAACGGCTACGTCCTCGACGTCGGCTACGTCGGCACCAACTCCTCCCATCGCTCCGGACAGTGGGAGTTCGACCAGGCGCTCCTCGCCAGTCCGCAAAATCCCGTCAACGGAGAAACCACGAACTCCATCAATAACGTCACCGCCCGTGTCCCCATCCAGGGCGTCAGCCTCGGCTCGCTGCTCACCGACTCCACCTTCGTCGCCAATTACAACGCACTCCAGACCAGCATTCGCAGAAACATGCACCATGGCCTCGAGCTCCAGGCCAGCTACACCTGGTCCAGGAATCTCGACGAGGTCAACGGCGAAGTCGGCACCGATGTCTTCGAGCTGCAGCTTCCCACCGGCAACCAGCTCGATCTCCGCCATTCCGCCTACGGCCCCTCCGGCACCGACCGCGATCAGCGTGTCGTGGCCAGCTTTACCTGGCTTTCGCCGCGCGTCCCGCTCAATTCCGCCGTCGCCCGCCACGTCCTCGATGACTGGCAGTTCTCCGGCATCGGCCTCATTCAGTCCGGCATTCCGCTCAGCGTTTTCGACGGCAACGCCGGCTCGGTTTACGGCTTGCTCACCGGTGAAGTACGCGCGCAGCTCAGCGGAGCCGGTAAGCCGCTCGCGCACGGCTCGCTCTATTCACGCGTCATCAATGGATACCTCAACCCCGCCGCCTTCACCCGCGCGCCAGAAGCTCCCAACGGCACCAGCCTCGCCGATCAGGACTTCGGCAACAGCGGCGTCGGCATCGTACGCGGTCCCGGCCAGCACAACGTCGATGCCGCGGTGGAACGGCTCTTCCCCATCACCGAAGCCAGCAGCGTCCATTTCCGCACCGAGTTCTTCAACCTCACCAACACCCCGCAGTTCGCCAACCCCGGAACCTTCCTGGGCTATAGCGATCCCACCGCGATCAATCCTGTTGCCAGCCCTTCATTCGGGCGCATCAGCGGAACCGTTACCAATCCGCGCATTATCCAGTTCGCCCTCAAATATCAGTTCTGACCTTGCGCCGTCGCGCACCACTCCCCCGGAGAACCGCAATGATGACCGTCCAGGAAATCGAGGCCGCCAGCGAACAGTCCCGGCCCCTCGACTTCTCGCCGCACCCACTGAATGCGCCTATGCTTCCACTCCGCCGCACGTTCTATCCCTATGGATTTCCGTCTGAGGTTCGCACCAACGAACCCAGGATCCTCGATCTGTTCCAGGCAAGCTTCGGTGTTTTCGAACGGCGCTTCGACACCCAGACCATCTCCGTCGAAGTCCACCTCATCGAGAGCGATTCCACCGAGTGTCCTCCCTCCCCCAGCTATCGCCTCTCTTACCCGTACCTTTTCGTCGTCGCAGACTCTTCCAACTACTCTGTCATTGATCTCTCGAGCCTGCGCTCCCACATGGTCGTTTCCACCGCGGCGCTGCGCTATCCCACCTACCTCCGCTACTTCTTCCTCGAAGGCGGCGCTGCCTGCCACGTCACCACCAGCTTCACCACGCCGGTTCACGCCGGATGCGTCGCCTTCAACGGCCAGGGCGTCCTGCTCTGTGGCGACTCAGGCGCCGGCAAGTCCTCCCTCTCCTATGCCTGCGCGCGTTCCGGCTGGAACTACATCTCCGACGACGCCAGCTTCCTTCTAAACCGCAACAACAAACGCATCGTCATCGGCGATTGCCACAAGGTCCGCTTTCGTCCCTCCGCCGTCGAGCTCTTCCCTGAAATCGCCGGCCACGAAATCACGCCGCGCGCCGAAGGCAAACCCTCCATCGAGCTCCCTACAGCGCCCATGGCGCACATCCACCGCCGCGAAAGCGCTTCCATCGACTACCTCGTTTTCCTGAACCGGCATCACGATGGCCCCTCCGCGCTCATTCCCTATTCCAAAGAGGTCGCCCGTCATTACATGCGCCAGGTGCCGTTCGGATCATCCGAATCGATTGCCGTGCAGTACGTCTCCATCGAGTCGCTGCTCACTGCGCCGGTCTTCGAGCTGCGCTACTCCGACCTCGACTGGGCCGTCGAGCGCCTCGAGCAACTCGTCCGCGAGGGCAAATAGTGCAACTTGCTCTCGAAACCGAGGAACCGCACGCGGCTGACGCCTCCTTCTGGCGCAGCCCCGCCGCCTGGCTCCGCGAAAAGAATCTGAGCACCGGCTACTGGCAGTTCTTCACCGCCGCGTTCTTCTTCGACGCCGGCTTCTCCGTCTACGTCTTCCTCTTCAACCTCTACCTGCTCGAATTTCACTTCAACGATCGCGCCATTGGCCTCATCAACGGCGCGCTCACCTTTGGCTCCGTCATCGGAACTCTTCCCGTCGGCCTGCTCGGCCGCCGCTTCGGCCTTCGGCCTCTGCTTCTCTTCTGCTTTGTGGCCGCTCCGCTCCTCGGCATCGCGCGCACCCTGTGGATGTGGGAGCCGGCCCAGATTGCCCTCGCCTTCCTGGCCGGCCTCGCCTTGTCGACCTGGGGCGTCAGCTTTCTTCCCGCCGTTGCCCGCCTCACTACGGAAGCCAACCGCACCGCCGCCATGAGCCTCATCTTCTCCGCCGGCGTCGGCACCAGCGCCCTCGGCGGAGCTATTTGCGGCTATCTTCCCCTGTGGCTCCGCGAAGCAGGCCTTCCCATGCAGCCCTATGCGGTCAAGCGCCTCATCCTGATTGCGTCGTGCATCATCGCTGCCGCGGGTATCTTTGCTGTTTTTCGCCTGCGTATGCCTCCGGTCGCGGACTCAGCCGCTTCCGAACCAACGCTGCCCGACAAATTTGGCTGGCTCCGCGGATTTCAGCTCAATCCGTTTCTCTGGCGATTCCTGCTCTCCATGGCGCTGTGGACCATCATCATTGCCGCCTTTGCCCCTTTCGCCAACGTCTACCTCGCCCGCGACCTGCACATTCCTCTGGTCCGCATCGGGCTCATCTTCTCCGTCGCGCAGATCGTGCAGCTACTGTCCGGACTCTTCATCCCGTATCTTCTCCGGACCCTCGGCATGCTCAATGGCATCCTCGCCACACAGCTGGCCGCGGCTCTCACTCTCGCCGCCATGGCCACCGCCACGCACCAGCCACTCGCCATCGCCCTGTACCTCACCTACTCGGCCGCCCAGTGGATGAGCGCACCGGGGCTTTACAACCTGCTCATGAACGAGACGCCCGATGCTGAACGAAGCACCGCCGCGGCCATGACCATGTTTACGAATGCTCTCGTCAGTTCGGCAGCTACAGCCGGCGCCGGTATCCTCTTCACGCAGTTCGGATACACCCACGTCCTGGTCGCCATTGCCGCCTCAGCAGCTGGAGTCGGCCTCCTCTCCCGCGCGCTCTTCTCCGGCCACCGCGTCACAAGCAGGCCGTAAGAATCACGCAAGCGCGACGCGTCGGGAAAGGCTCTGACGGCAAAGCGCGGCGAATTCCGAAGCTGTTTCTAAGGATTCAAATACCGTACCAGCTCCTGCTCATCATGCGCGCTCAGATTCGCCCGCACTCGCATGTGCCGCACCACCGTGCCCGAGATCCGTTGCGAAAACCCTTCCGGACTCGCATGGCACCGCGCGCAGTTTTGCTCGAAAATCTTCTCGCCAGCTTCCTCCGCGTTCGTCTTCTTCGGCGACTGGTACTGCTTCACCCTTGGCTGCGGACGCGCGGGAGTCGCAGCCTGCAAATGTCCCGCCAGGCTCACCACGCCAACAACAGCCAGCACCAAAATACCCGGCAATACGATTCTCGCCCTCATAATCCCTTCCCTTTCCACGCCGGAAACAGAAACCGATAAACGATCCCAGTCTCCCAGATGTTCTCGTCGCCCGTTGAAGCGAACTGCCGCGAATAGCTCGTCAGGATCCTCGTGTTGTGCGGCAGGTTGTAGTCCAGCCCGAAGTCGGCCCGCTGCATGTTCACCAGCGGCAGCCCATCGCTCACAATCGTGTCGCGGCGAAACGTCTGTTGCATCCGGAACAGCGGCTCGAATCGTCCCGCCCAGCTGTCCAGCCCGCCAAACGCGCTCGTCCGATAGTCAGCTTCGATCCAGTAACCCTGGGCGTGATGTCCGCGCGCATATTCCGACCGCAGACGAAAGCCCTCATCCTTCGGCTCCCACCACACATGGATCCCGTAGAAATTTTCCTGGGTGCCCTGCAGCGAGCGGTCGTAGGATGCGCCAACCTCCAGCCGTTGCTCCGGCAGATAGAGGCTTCCGCGCCCGCCAAACGAGCGTTGCGCGTTGAATTGCGAATTCCCGCTGCGCGCCGAGAACCACGCCGCGTAATCAAACGAATACTTCGCAGTCTGGATCGCAGAGCCCCGCAGCTGTCCGCCCAGACCCGTCCCCGACGACAGCAACCCCAGGCTCGCGATCAGCGGACCATCCTGAAAATTCCCGATCCATATAGGCGAGAGCCGCTCGTTGTACGTCCCAAACGGCAGCAGAAAACTTCCGCCCACTACCGTCAAATGCGGCGTCGCCAGGTAATCGCCCTGGAGATACGTCAGCCCCGCAAAGTGGGTGTGGTCGTAGCCGCCCTTCCCATCCGGCGCAAGAGTCTCCAGCACCGCTGCACGCGATTCGATCAGAAAATGCTGTCCCACCGGCACCGCCGCCAGCGGTTCGATCAGCGGCAGATAGGTCGTATTGCCCCTGGCCGTGCTCGTAAAAAACCCACCGCCGCCGGACAGGAGCGGCGTGTCCGCGGTTCGAGGCGTGTCCTGGGCCGGCGCGGAATGCGCCCCAACCAGCATCAGTGCCAGCGCGGCCATCACTCCTGACCTCGCCCACCTTGACTCGAAAATATCGTAGCGATGAAGCAACATAACTGCGAAGTTATGCGCTCCGCGCTTCCTATATGTCGTTTCGCCGTCTGCGTTTTGTCAAACGTTTGTCACCCGCTTTGTCCTCGACAATCGAATGACAATTTCTTTGCACCCGTCTGACAGCTCCCCGCTGCAGCCCTTCTACAGTCACATCCACGCCACTTCGGCGGCGAGGTCCGCCTG
>DATAZC010000202.1:0-53844 GCA_036272255.1 Acidobacteriaceae bacterium
CTCGAGAAGATCAAGGACTACGAAGGCAGCGTGATCGTCGACGTCAACCAGGAAATCACCGAAGACCTCGCCTCGGCCATCCAGGCTGCCGGCATCGAGCGCGTCAAGATTCGCTCGGTCCTCACCTGCGAATCCCGGCGCGGCGTCTGCATCCTCTGCTACGGTCGCAACCTCGGCTCCGGCCGTCTGGTTGAGCTGGGCGAAGCGGTCGGCGTCATCGCCGCTCAGTCCATCGGCGAACCGGGCACCCAGCTCACCATGCGTACCTTCCACATCGGTGGAACGGCTTCGCGTGTCAATGAGCAGTCGCGGCTCGAAGCCAAGAACGCCGGCTCCATCCGCTTCATCAACCTGGCTTCGGTCCGCAGCCGTCAGGGCGATCTGGTCGCCATGAACCGCTCCGGATCTATCGCCGTCGTCGACGACCGCGGTCGCGAAAAGGAACGCTACCAGATCGTTTACGGCGCCCGCCTCAAGGTCGAGGAAGGTCAGAAGGTCGAGCTCGGCCAGGTCATGGCAGAGTGGGATCCTTACACCTTCGCCATCCTTACCGAAATCGGCGGACCCGTGCAGTTCAAGGACCTGCAGGAAGGCATCACGCTCCACGAAGAAGTGGACGAGGTCACCGGCCTCTCCCGTCTCGTGGTCGCTGAAGCTCCTGACGAGAAGCGTCAACCCGCCATCGTCATCAAGGGCACCAAGGGCAACAAGCGTTATCTGATGCCCAGCCGCGCTCACCTGATGGTCCAGGACGGAGACGAGGTCTTCCCCGGCGACATCCTTGCCAAGATCCCGCGCGAAACCACGCGCACCAAGGACATCACCGGCGGTCTGCCACGCGTCGTCGAGCTCTTCGAAGCCCGCAAGCCGCGCGAAACCGCAATCATCAGCGAGATCGATGGCGTGGTTCGCTTCGGCGAAGTTTCGAAGGGTCAGCGCCGCATCTACGTCACCGCTGACAACGGCGAGGAAAAGGAATACTCCGTGCCGCGCGGCGTTCACATCAACGTGCAGGAAGGCGAGCGCGTCCGCGCCGGCGAGCCGCTCATGGATGGTCCTCTGAACCCGCACGACATTCTCGCCGTCCTCGGCGAGAAGGAGCTGCAGGCTTACCTGGTGAACGAAATCCAGGAAGTCTACCGCCTCCAGGGTGTGGCCATCTCCGACAAGCACATCGAAACCATCGTCCGGCAGATGCTCCGCTGGGTGAAGATCGAGGAAGTCGGCGACTCCAGCTTCCTGCTCGAACAGCAGGTCGACAAGTTCCGCTTCCGCGAAGAGAAGGACCGTGTGATCGCCAATGGTGGCCGTCCGGCTGTTGGACGCCCGCTGCTGCTCGGCATCACCAAAGCGTCGCTCTCCACCGAATCCTTCATCTCCGCGGCGTCCTTCCAGGAGACCACGCGCGTGCTGACCGAAGCCTCCATCAACGGGGCGGTCGACAACCTGCGCGGCCTCAAGGAGAACGTCATCGTCGGCCGTCTGATCCCGGCAGGAACCGGCATGGAATACTACCGCAACGTTCAGCTCTCCCCGGAGCTGGAAGAAGCGGCAGCGAAGATCCAGGCCGAAGTCCAGACCGCGTGGGAAGAAGCCGAACGGGAACTGGAGCAGATGCGCCAGGAAGGCGAAGCCGAAGAGATGGCAGCCTCGGAGTAGGACTGGTCTTCCAGACAGACGCGCCTCACAGCGCAGCTACAGCTGCAAACAGAAAGCCCGGCGCAAGCCGGGCTTTTTGTTTTAGGCTCGACCTGAGCCCGGTTTCAGCGGGCTCAGACTCCTTGTGTTTGCTTTTGATCTTTCGAGCACGATTGTTCGGCACCCTGCGATCCTGTGCCAACTCGGGCTCTCCCGATGCAACCGGCTGCTTCCCGGTTGCTCTCCCAGTCCTTGTTGCAGGCCGTTAGCGGAATTTTTCTTCGATCTTTACCAGATGAGAACCATCCCCACCCCCCTCCCACGAATCCAACGCCCAGAGGAGTACAAATGAACAGGATCTGCAGAGTTTTCGCTGTCTCCACCCTCGCTCTCACTCTTACCGGCGCGGTCGCCTTCGCTCAGGATCACCACGACGATCAAGACCATCACCAGCAATACGTGAAGCACCAGGAATGGCATAAGGGCGCCAAAATCCGCAATGAAGACTGGAGCCGCGGAGAACAGGTATCCGACTGGCACGCGCACCATCTGCGCCGCCCTCCGGCCGGTTATGAATGGCGCCAGGTCGACGGCAACTACGTGATGGCGAACAGCGACGGCGTCATCTTCTCCGTCGTGATCGGCCACTAGAGCCCGTTCGGGCGCCTCGGCAGCGCACTCAAACAGAAAAAAGGGCAGGTCGCCAGGCGACCTGCCCTTTTCCATCCAGCCGAAAACTACTTTGCCGCGACTGCCGTTTTCTTCCCGGCCTGCTCCTTCAAAGCTGCTGCCTTGTCGGTCGCCTCCCAGGTGAAGTCCGGCTCGTTCACGCGTCCAAAGTGCCCGTATGCCGCTGTCTTGCGATAGATCGGCCGCCGCAGGTTCAGGCTCTCGATGATTCCCTTCGGCGTCAGCTGGAAGTTCTTGCGGACCAGCGCCACCAGCTCCCCTTCAGGAATCGTGCTCGTTCCAAACGTCTCCACCAGCACGCTCACCGGCTCGGCCACGCCAATGGCGTACGCCAGCTGCACTTCGCAGCGCTCCGCCAGGCCAGCGGCCACAATGTTCTTCGCGATGTAGCGCGCCAGGTATGCGGCCGAGCGATCCACCTTCGTCGGATCTTTGCCGCTGAAAGCGCCGCCGCCGTGACGACCCATGCCGCCGTAGGTGTCGACGATAATCTTGCGCCCGGTCAGGCCGGTATCGCCCATCGGACCACCGATGACGAAACGTCCGGTCGGATTGATGTGGTATTTGGTGTTCTCGTCCAGCAGATTCGCCGGCAGAACCGCCTGAATCACGTGCTTCAGGATGTCGGCGCGGAGTTCCTCGTTGGCCACCGTTTCGGCGTGCTGCGTCGAGATGACCACGGCGTCAATCCGCACCGGCTTGTGATTCTCGTCGTACTCCACCGTTACCTGGCTCTTGCCGTCCGGCCGCAGATAGGGCAGCTTGCCCGACTTGCGCACTTCCGACAACTGCCGGGTCAGTTTGTGTGCCAGGGAGATGGTGATCGGCATCAGCTCCGGAGTCTCGTTGCTGGCATAGCCGAACATCATGCCCTGGTCGCCGGCGCCGCCCGTATCCACGCCCATCGCGATGTCGCCCGACTGCTTGTTGATCGTCGAGATCACCGCGCAGGTGTTCGAGTCGAACCCGTACACAGCGTTGTCATAGCCAATCGCGGTCACGACGCCGCGCACCAGCGCCTGAAAATCGACATAGGCGCGGGTGGTAATTTCACCGGCAATCACCACCAGGCCGGTTGCGGTCAGCGTCTCGCATGCTACACGGCTGTAGGGATCCTGTTCGAGGCAGGCGTCGAGAATCGCGTCGGAGACCTGATCGGCAATCTTGTCAGGATGGCCTTCGGTTACGGATTCCGAAGTAAAGAGAAAACGTTCAGCTGCTGGCAATGAAAATCCTCCAGAGGGATGCGGACTTCCAGCGTAAAGAGCGGTGGAATCCGGTGGGATATCTCTTCTATCGTACCAGGCCGCGGGGCCCCCGGCAAAGCCTTGCAGCGGGGGGTGAAAAACAGGGTCCGGAGTGCGCCCAGGAGGGGCCGGACAGGACCGCGGTTCTCCTCAGAAACCGCTCCATGCAGAGGTTCCGTGATGGCCGACACTGCCGCGGGTATCAGAAAGGTGGTATGGGGAGAGAGGCGGAGGCTTCTCATGGCCAAAGTGGTTGCAATCGTTGGAACTTATCGCCGTGGCGGCATCACCGATCAGGCCGTGGATGCGGTTCTGGAAGGGGCCCGCGCGAGCGGTGCAACCACGGAAAAAATCTACCTCATCGAGCAAAACATCGAGTTCTGCCGCAACTGCCGCATGTGTTGCCAGGTTCCCGGCCCCGAGCGCGGCGAATGCGTCCACCAGGACGATCTGGACAGCGTCCTTACCCGGATTGAAGACGCCACCGCCGTCGTCCTGGGCTCTCCGGTCAACTACTACAACGTCACCGCCATCTTTCGCCGTTTTATGGAACGCCTCATCGGCTACACGTGGTGGCCCTGGGGGAAAAATCTCGGCCCGGTGATGCGAAAAAAAGTCCGTCTCAGGAAAGCTGTCCTGGTCGCCTCCGCAGCGCTCCCGGCCATCTTCATTCCGCTGGCAACAGGCGCTCCGCGCTCGCTGAAGCTCGCCGCGAAAATGGTAGGCGCAGGAACCGTCGGCAAGCTATGGATCGGCGCAGCAGGAACGGAGTCCCAGGAAACGTTGCGCCCCCGCGTCCGCTCGAAGGCCCTGAAACTGGGCCGCCGCCTCGTCTGAGCCGGCAGCTCCATCGGTTACCCGTCCCTGCTCCACGGCTCACTGCGGCTTCGAAGCCGGCGGCGTTTGCGGCTGCGACGCAGGCGGCGCCTGTCCCGCCGGGGCCGACTTGCTGGGATTTCCCGTGATGTCCTGCCCGCCATAGATCACACGAATGCTGGTATGGAATTCGTGGTAATTCGTGTACTTCAGCGTCTCCCGCATATGCACGTCTTCGCTCAGGTAGCCGTGCCCACCGGAGAAATGCAAAATCCCATCGCCGTGCGTGTACACCGGGAACCAGTACTTCCCATCCACCAGCTGCCGATAGGTCACAAACGGGGTCGACAAATCCTCATGCCCGGGCCGCACATCGTCGGGCACATTCTTCCCGTTCGTCACCACAATCTGGTGGTCCTTCTGGTCCACCCAGATCCGTCCCTGGAAATACCGCTTCTTTTTTTCGATGGTCTTCGGCTTCACATCGAAAACCCACGTGTCGATCTCGTCGATTTTCTGCTTTCCGATATAGGTGATGTCGTATTGCGGGGCGTCTTCGGTCGTCAGCACAAAGGGCAGCCGCTCTTCGATGTCCTCAAAGTCCGCAGGCGACATCATCACCCGCGTCAGCGTGTTGGCCGGCGACTCCAGAACGCGCTCGGTACGGTGTTCGTTCGCATCGAAGGCAATGTCCACCACCTGGTAGTACCGCCCATCCGGCTTGCCGTCGTCGTCAATGGTGTCCACCTGCACACTGCGCGTCCACGTGTAGTTGTCCAGAGCGTGCCGAAACACCGCTTCCTTCGCCGTGAACTCGGTAATAATCTGCTGCACGGCGATGTCAGGCTGCGACTGATCGAGCGGACCAAACCCCTGATCGAGCGGCATGGACGTGTAGGAGGCCTGGGCGTGCAACGCGGGGGCCATCAGGAACGCGGAGGCAACGAGAGGGATCGCAAAAAAACGGCAACACTGGACGAAAGACACGAGATGGCTCCTGTTCCTCAAGAATAGACGTACAAAGCCCCCTGAGAGCCACCAACGCAGGATGCCGTCTCCGACGATCCGCTTCCCAGCTCCGAGTTGCAGCATCGAGAGGCCGGCTCGATGCAATCTGTAACCTACAACCGGTAATCTGTGGAGTCGTTCGGGCGCCCGGCTTTCCCGCGGGTTCCCAAAAGGATACTAACCGCATCAAATTGTGCAGGTTTACGGGCCTGGCAGCCATTAAACTCGGTGTGTTGTCCCCGGGGACGGGCGGACCACCCATGGATCTCTACAGGGCACCGACGCTCATTCTGCTGTTCGTGCTGGTGGCGGTCTTTGGCGGCTTATGGCTGCAGCGCCGCTCCCTGCCGCCGCTCCGCATGCGGGCCGGGGAAGCACCCACCGCGCGCCGCCGCCAGCTTCTGTGGCTGGTCGGCTGGATGTTCGCCGCGATTCAGCTCGAAATGGAAGTCTTCGGACGCGAGCAAACCGGCGTATGGCTCGCCGTATCCCGCATTTGCATGCAGATGGCCGCCATCATGTTCCTCGGTTCCATGGCGTCGCAGCATTTCAGCCGTCGGCTCCGGATTCCCTACGTCGTCGGCGTCGCAGCACCGCTCATGGTGTTCACGATCGTGGCCTCGATCGACGCTGCCCCAGGACCGGGGGCCCGTTCCTTCCTGCTTTTCTGCATTCTTGCCACCCTCCTGACAGGCGCTCGCTGGTGCCTTGAAAAGCCGATCCTTCCCATCTGGCTGGGCCTCTCCATGGTGGCCGCCATCGGCGGAGTCGCCGTGTGGCTCACGCTCCGTCATGACTACGGCAGCGTCGTTTCCCTTGCGCAGAGCGGCATCCTCCTGATCACCGCGCTGCTGTTCGCCTTCGGCTTCCGCCGCCTTAGCGCGGGGGTCGTTTTCACGGTGGGCGGCCTCACCGGCTGGTCGCTTCCTATCCTCATCGCATCGATGACGGGCGAAGCGGGCGCTCCCGTCATGCTGATGCGCGCGCTGAACCTCATGAAGGTCATCGCCGCGGTCGGCATGATCGTCCTCGTGCTCGAAGACGAAATTGCCTCCAACAAAGCGGCACAGTTACGCGACCGGCGCGCTCGCCTCGAGATGGAGAAGTACACCGAAATCTTTCTTGAGGCCATGCCGCTGGAGGACTCCAGCACGCAGTACGACCATATTTGCGAAATCATCGATGGAGCGAGCCGCTTCAGCCGCTGCGCCATCGCCGTCCGCGGTCCAGAGGGCCGCTTTCGCATCGCAGGCTCCGCCGGGCTGGACGGCGCACTCACCGCTGCTCTGGACGCGATGGCTCGCCGCACCGCCGAGGACAAGGTGAGAGAGCTGGGCGAGACGCTCTTCACTCGCGTCATCGGCCACGTGGTCCTTCTCGATCTCGAGCCGTTTATGGAACCCGGCGACGAACTGCAGCAGATGAATTTCTGCCAGTCTCACGCCATTGCCATCCGCGGCCGCGAGCAGGAGCTGCTCGGCGCCCTTCTCCTCTCCGGGCTGCGCGAGCCAGACGAGCCGCTGCTTACCGAAGACGTCCTGCCCCTTGAGCTGCTGGTCGTCCGCATCGGCACCGCGCGCGAACATCAACTCCTGCTGCGCCGCCTTCTGCAGGCCGAGCGTATCGCCGGCCTGGGACAGCTGGCCGGAGGCGTTGCCCACGAGCTCAACAATCCCCTGACCGTGGTTACCGGCTACGCCGAGCTCATGTCCGACTCCGAAGGCGCCACGCGCGAACACGCCCTCGTCATCCTGAACGAAGCGCGCCGCATGAAGCAGATCATCGAAAGCCTCATCCGCTTCCGCAAAGCCACGCCCGGCAATCGCGTTCCCGTTTCCATCGAAATGCTGTTGCGCGATATCGATAAACTGGCCCGCCACGACATCGAAAGCGCTCACATCGACCTGCGGATGCGCATCCCGCCGAACCTGCCACACGTTAAAGCCGACGGCGATCAGATCCGCCAGGTCTTTCTGCAGATTGTTAAGAATGCGGTCGGCTCCATGCACGACACGCCGGAGGGCGATCGCCGTCTGATCATTGAAGCCCTGCCTGCCGGCCCCAACGTCCAGATCACCTTCTCCGATTCGGGCCCCGGCTTCACCGACCCATCGCGCGCCTTCGACCCCTTCTACACCACGCGCCACCAGGGCGAGGGCATGGGCCTGGGCCTCAGCATCTGCTACTCCATCATTCGCGAGCACGGCGGGCAGCTCTCCGCCGTCAATCTGCTCCCCCGCGGTGCAGCGGTCGTCGTCGAGCTATCCGTCGCTCAGCTCGAACCACCTGTGGTCCCGGAGCCCGACATCAGCGCCACCCCACCCCTGGCGGACGCGGTCCCCGGCAAGCTGCAATAGGCAGCGGCCCGCCCCCCCGCTTCTCCCTCCGTACAATCTGCACCCCTCTTTCCTGCTTCCCGTAACCTGCAACCTGTGTCGTGCTCCCAGTGCGCTGCGCCCTGCGATGTACCATGATCCGTTGCGATTCGAGGCCGCTTATGAAGACACTCGCCTGCGCCGCCGCACTCGTCCTCACCGCGTTCACCCTGGCGGCACAAAACCCCTCGCCGGAATCCTCCGGCGCGCCCCGCCGCCCCATGACCTTTGAAGACCTGCAGAAGATGCGCCGGCTCGGCGACATCGACGTCTCGCGTGACGGCCGCTGGGTGCTCTTCACGGTGACTGACGTTGATTTGGGGAAGAACACCAGGACGCCGCACTTGTGGATCGTGCCCGTTGAGGGTGGTGAAGAAAAGCCGCTCACGGCGGCGATGGCCGGCGAAAGCCGCGGACGCTTTTCGCCGGATGGGCAGCAGATTGCGTTTCTTACGGATCGCGGCCAGGGCACGCAAATCTGGCTGGCCCCCTTTGACTCGGACAAGGGCACGATGGGCGAGCCCCGGCAGCTGACCCATATCTCGACCGAAGCTGACAACGTGACGTGGGATCCCGATGGGCTGCACCTGCTGTTCACGTCGGGGGTTTATCCCGAATGCAGCACGGCGGGTCAGTCCGGGGCCGAGGAGGACACATGCGACAAGAAGCGCGACGACGCTGAAGCGGAATCGAAGGTCAAGGCCAGGATCTTCACTTCGCTGCTGTATCGGCATTGGAACCACTTCACCGGCGACAAGCGGAGCCATTTGTTTTTGGCATGGGTGGAGGATGGGACGTTTCGCGATTTGAATCCGGGCGACACGCACGACGTGCCGCCGTTTTCTTTGGGCGAGCCGGATGGCTGGGATTTTTCGCCCGACGGAAAAGAAATTGCCTTCGAAGAAAAGAAGGTGGATGACCCGGCGCTCTCGACGAACGTGGACATCTTTACTCTGAACCTCGACGACGCCAACGCGCAGCCGGTCAAGATCTCCGCCAGCCCGGGCGGTGACTTTACTCCGCGCTACTCGCCGGATGGGAAATGGATCGCGTGGCGGATGCAGCGGAGGGCTGGGTATGAGAGCGACCGGTTTCGGCTGGTGCTCTACGACCGCAGCACGAAGCAGATCAAGGAACTGCTGCCCAACTTCGACCGCTGGGTCGACGAAGAGGCGTGGGGGCGGGACTCGAAAACGATCTACTTTGCTGCTGGAGATGTTGGGCAGGAACCGATCTTCGCTTTGTCCATTGAGGATGCCCACTTGATTCAGGAGACCGCGGCAGGTGAGTATTCGAGCCTCGCGCCCATCAGCGATGGAACCACGCTTATCGCCGCCCGCATGACCGTTGCGGAGCCTTCCGAAGTGTTCTCCATTACCGCACTTCACTCCACAGAACACTCACCGTTTTCCCGGCGCTTCGCACCCGGTGCGGCCCCTGATCGCGTGAGCAAGCTTGCAGCACATCCATCGGCCATTCTGATGTCGAACGCAGTCGCCATGGCCCTCACCCACCTCAACACCTCCCTCCTCGCCCAACTCGACCTCCCCAAGATGGAGTCCTTCTGGTTCCCCTCCATCGGCAACGTCCGCGTCCAGGGCTTCATCATTCGGCCGCCCAACTTCGACGAGCACAAGAAATATCCGGTCAAATTTCTCATCCACGGCGGACCCCAGGGGGCGTGGGGCGATTCGTGGTCGTACCGCTGGAATCCTGAGCTCTTCGCCGCCAACGGCTACGTCGTCGTCATGATCAACCCCGGCGGGTCAACGGGTTATGGGCAGGCCTTTGTCGACCGCGTCAACGGCGACTGGGGCGGGCGGCCCTTTATCGACCTGATGCGGGGCCTCGACTACGCGGAAGCCCACTATGCCTTTATCGATAAGAGCCGCGAGTGCGCGCTTGGCGCCAGCTACGGCGGCTACATGGCCAACTGGATCCTCGGCCACACCAACCGCTTCAAATGCATCGTCTCCCACGACGGCATGTTCAACCCCGAATCCGCCTGGGGCACCACCGAAGAACTCTGGTTTAACGAGTGGGAATTCAAGGGCACGCCCTGGTCGAATCGCGCGCTCTATCGCAAGTGGTCGCCCATGCTCGCCGAGACCAGCTTCAAGACGCCGACGCTGGTCGTGCACAGCCAGCTCGACTACCGTCTCGACGTGTCGGAGGGCTATCAGCTCTTCGACACGCTGCAGCGCATGAAGGTTCCATCGAAGATGCTCTACTTCCCCGACGAAGGGCACTGGATCCTCAAGCCCCAGAATTCTCAGCTTTGGTACAAGACCGTCAACGACTGGGTCGACCAGTGGACGAAGAAGTGATCGGGTAAAACCTATCCGGGCCGGTTGCCCCATTCAAGCCCGTATTTGGCTTGACCGGGGCCACCACAACCCTGGGCAAGACGAAGCCCGCAACTTCCCCAACGCACGACACCCATCCTTTGCGATATGGTTTCTCCATCCGCCCTGTGCCGAAAATGATCGCAAGGACGCTCCCCCTCGCAGCCCTGCTCGCATGCGCCTGCGCCCTTCCCTCCGTGTCGCAGGAACCCACAACCCCGCCGCCCACAGTCACCACACTCCACACGCCGCCGCCGGCCGCCGCTTACGCGGGCGACCAGGCCTGCGCCACGTGCCACGAAAAAGAAGCCAGGACTTACTTCGCCACCACCCACTATCTCGACTCTGGCCCACCCACAAAGAAGAACCTCCTCGGCAATTTCACCCCGGGCAAAAACGTCCTCCGCACCGCCAACCCCGACCTCATCTTCGCCATGATTGCCGCCGATGACGGCTTCTATCAGAGTGCCGTCAACATCCGCGACCCGCGAAACCTCAGCGGTGAAGCGCAAAAAATGGATATCCTCATCGGCTCCGGCCGCCACGGCCAAACCTTCCTCTACTGGAAAGGCGATCAGCTTTTTGAGTTACCCGTCTCGTGGTGGACCTACACGCAGCAGTGGATGAACAGCCCCGGTTACATCGACGGGCATGTCAACTTCAATCGCAAAATTGAGCCACGCTGCCTCGAGTGCCACGCCACCCGTTTTGAATCCACCCCACCGCCCAGCAACCGCTACGTCCGCGATTCGCTCATCCTCGGCATCGGGTGCGAACGCTGCCACGGTCCCGGCAAGGATCACGTCGACCGTGAGCGATCGAGCCAACCTCCCGCCGCGGGCTCGCCGGACATCGCCATCATCAATCCCGCGCATCTCCCGCGCGAGCGCCAGCTTGACCTCTGCGCCCTCTGCCACGCCGGCGCCGGCGAGCCCATCACACCATCGATGGCTTTCCTTGCCGGCGACGAAATCGAGCGCTATGTCAAAATCACGGCACCCGCCGCTAACGTCCCGGTCGATGTCCACGGCAACCAGGTGAGCGCGCTTCAAGCCAGCAAGTGCTATACCAGCGGCAAGCTGACCTGCTCCACCTGCCACAACGTGCATGAGACGCAGCAGAATGCCGCGTCCTTCTCCGTCCATTGCCTCAGCTGTCACACAGTCCATGCCTGCCCGCGCTTCAAGCAACTCGGCGAATCCATCCGCACCCGCTGCGTCGAGTGCCACATGCCCATCGGTAAATCCCAGGCACTTACCGCGGCCTCCAACGGCGCGCTCCACCAGGCCGAGATGCGCACCCATCGCATCGCCGTTTACCCCAACGGGGTAGCCCAATAATCCACGGCGTCTTGCCCAACAGCCGGGTTACCCTGTAACCGGCATGATTGCTCACCTACGAGGACGCCTCTTCTCGAAACACCCAGGCCAGGCCATCGTCGAAGCCGGCGGCGTCGGCTACGACGTCACCATCAGCGTCCCCACCTTCACCGCGCTTCCGCGCGAAGGCGCGGAGGTCGCACTCTTCATCCACACCCATGTCCGCGAAGACGCGCTCTCCCTGTTCGGCTTCATGGATCGGAATGAAAAGCGCCTCTTCGAGCGCCTCATCACCGTCTCTGGCGTCGGACCCAAACTCGCCGTCACCATCCTCAGCGGCCTCGATCCCGAGCGCACCGTCGCCGCCATCCGCGGGCAGGACCACGCTACCCTCACCCTCATCCCGGGCGTCGGCAAAAAATTAGCCGAGCGCCTCGTCGTCGAACTCAAAGAGAAGCTCGAAGACCTGGCCGTCGCCGCGCCCGCCGCGCAACCCGCAGGCCCGGCTGCTGAAGACGTTCTCTCCGCGCTCGTCAATCTCGGCTACCAGCGTCCGGCCGCCCAAAAAGCTATTGAAAAGGCCATCGAGAAAGACAAAGCCGCAGGCGAAAATTTCGATGACCTCTTCCGGGCGGCCCTCAAACTCATCCGTTAAATGGAAAAGAAAAGGCACAACCCGGCGCGCGCAGCGTTTGCGTATGCCGGGTCGTGCTGCTCGACCGGATCAACCCTCGCTACGATCCAGGTTGCTGGTCCTTGTCCTTCTTCGGCTTCTCCGCTCCGGCGCTCAGATCGTCCCAGTTCAGAATGGTGTTGAAGCCCAGGAAAAATGTCCCCTGAGTTTGCCAGCGCCAGTAAGGACGCAGCGCGAACATCACGACGTGTCCCTGTCCCAGCGGAACGTCGACTGCCAGCGCTCGCCCCGCCAGAGCTTCGCCACCGGCCAACTCGCCTGACAGCAGGATCTGGTTCGGATCCGTCGGAAACGCCATCACCACCCGCGGCTTTTCATTCGTATCCGTCGCCATACCAAACTGCCGCATCATCTGGCGCGTGGCCGCCTCTTCGCTGATCTGCTCGTGCTTCTCTCCGTCGCTCGGTGCGTCGTCGGGATTGTACGGGGACAAATGTTCTGGCACAGCATTGGGCGTGATGTTCGCGCCCACTCCCGAAGCCGCAGGAGGTCCGCCGCGCAGTCCCCCCACCCCGACGCCCGGCGTGGCGCTCACCCGCAGAACCGGATCGCCGCCAAAGTAGATCGGCAACTGCGCGCCGTCGTATCCATACACAATCGGGCTCTTCTTGTCGGCAATCATGCCGCGCATGATCGACCCCTTCGCATACATCCCACGCGGCTGCTCCACGGTGACGCCGCTGATGATCCCAAAGTCCGGCAGGATTGTCGTGGTCGATCCTTCTGTGATCAGCGTGCCTCCGCTTTCGACAAACTTCGCCAGTGCGGCCAGCCCGTCGATTCCCATGCCGCCACGGATATCGTCGCTCGAATCGAGCGCTCCCAGGTTCGGCGTCAGATCAGTTTTCTTGTAGGGAATGGGATCCGGCCCGTTCTTCGGAATCCCATTGACCTGCGCTATGGAGCTGCCCCCAACACTCGGATAAACGATCACATCGTACTTGCTGCGCAGATTTCCGTCACGCAGTTTCTGGTCCGCAAAGTAGGTGTAGGGCACGCCATAGTGATCGAGCGCCGCCCGCACCCAGCCTTCGTCCTGCGTCCGCTGCCACGAATGAATAAACCCGATGCGCGGTACATGCAGTTCGTGCGTTTTCACCGGTGGCATCGACGAGGTGGCCCACGCGGAAAGCCCATATTCCCTGATCGAAGGCTCCAGCGCCACCGTGTCCGCGTCAGGAATGATGAAAGCACCCGCGCGAAAATGGTGGCCGCTCAGGTCGAAGTCGTCCTCCGCCGCAAGCATCCTGACGCCGGCGTTTTTAAAGCGGAAGGTCACCAGCGTGTTGTCCGTCGTGTGGTCGACGACCAGGATGTTCCCTGCCCCCTCAATTTTTCCGGTCACCGATGCATCGGCGGTAAGCAGCGTCATCGGCCCGCCCAGCAGGCTCTTGTCGGTCACCGTCTTCACATCCACATCGCGCATCAGTGGCATCGTCCAGCCCGTATCGTCGTAGGGCAGCGGGTTGGCGGCCGGATAGTTCTGCAGCGAAAAATACATATCCACCAGCGTGCGGTAGGGCTGATCGGCCCGGATGATGTAGTCGCCCGGTGCGACGCTCACTTTGCCAAACTGCCCCGCTCCATCCGCGCGCTGCACCTCCACACCCTGGCGCCGCAAATCGTTGACGAGATCGGCAGCTTCGACCTTGCGCCGCTGCGCTGCGGGAATTACCCAGCCAAATGTTGGCCCATCTTTACCCTTCTCCACCGAGCGCTTGTTCTTCAGCCAGTAATTCTCGAGGTAAACATCCTTATCTTTGGCCACCTGATGCAGGGCAATCAGCAGTGCCGATTCCTGGATGTTCGTATTGTTGCGCGGTCCCCACTTGATCGACGGCAGCGGAGGATTGGGGCGGTACCATTCCCTGCTGGTCGTCGTTGCCGGCAGTTGCAGGTTCGGATTGTTGTCCGGACCGTAGGACTGCACCTCGTAGAAACGTCCGAAAGAGTTATGCGTGATCGCAATCCAGAAGAGATAGTTCGGCACCCATCCGTCATAGAAACCGTAGGTGAAGACGCCGGGGACGCCGCGCTTCGACATCTCCATGACTTCGGTTTGCGCCAGCGTCCACCACTCGGTGATCGCGATCGGGTCCAGCGAATCGTTATAAGGACCGGTTCCTGTCGAGGCATACAGATAGCTCTGCGCCTCGTGCAGATCGTGCATGATTGTTGGGTGCCACTCCAGCACGGTTTTGGTGATGTTCTGGGTCAGCTTCAGGTACTGGCCCATTCCGTCGCGATTGTTGTCGTGCGCGACATACTTGCCCCAGTACATCAAGGGCGGCTTGGGCTTGCCTGTCTTCTTTCCGTAGTAGTAGGTATCCACTTCCTTGTCGCGCCCATCGGTCTCAATCACCGGCGTGATCAGGATGATCGAGTTGTTGCGGATCTCGCGGATGAACGGGCTCTCTTCCACAATCAGGCGATAGGCCAGCTCCACCAGCATCTGCGGACCGCCGGTTTCGGGAGAATGGATGCCGCTCGTGATGTAGTAAATCGGCTTCGCCGTTTTGATGAGCTGGCGCGCCTGATCCTCAGTTGTCTTCCGTGGATCGGTCAACGCGGCGAGCTGATCCTTGTATCGGTCCAGCTGTTTGATGGTCGCTTCATCGGCAATCGCCAGAAGAACTTCGTCGCGCCCCTCCTCTGACTTGCCAATCTTCCAGAATTTCGCGCGCGGCGAGACTTTGGCCAGCTCCTCGTAGTAGCGATTGATGTCTTCGTTGTAATAAAGCTCACCCGGCTGCCCCGGCATCTTGCCGAAAAACTTCAGTGGCGTCGGCACCGTAGCCGACGCGGGCAGGTGATCCACCAGCTCCGTCGTGATTCTCGGATCCTGGAGGTATTCGTGGATCTTCTGCGTGTACTCCTCGTCATTCTTCTGGACAGCATCAGAGCCTTTGCTTCCGTGGGCGGATGTCTGCGCCATGGCTCCGGCGCCGCAGCCACTCCCCACGACCAGGGCAGCCACCATGGTGCTGCCCGATATCGCACTGCTGACAACACGAAACCAGCGAACAATGCGTTCGTTCATCGTCTGAGCTCTCCGAATGGTCTTTTCTGCAATGGTTGAAAGATGAGGTACGGTCCAAATTCCATCGCACGCCGATCGTTCTCATCCCACAGCCGCCCTACCCGGACGAGCCGACGCACGATTTTTGGATGAATCAAGATACCAGACAAATCTGCCCGGTCAATCGGGACGTTTCGAGGCCCTGGTTTTCGTAGCCATCCCACCCATTCGAGCGATCCTGGTTTCTGGTGGTCGTGATGGCTCCCTGTCACCAGTTACGGCGCTCCGCGCGTTCGCGTGGGAAAATAAACACTGCATGACGACAGGCACAGATCAAAATGACGACAAGAGCGCTCTTCTGGAAGAGCTGCGCTGGCGGGGCTTTCTCGAAGCGACAACCGCCGATGATCTCGACAGCTACCTGAACGAGGCGCGCCGCACCATCTACGTCGGTTTTGATCCCACCGCCGATAGTCTCCACCTGGGCAGTTTGATTCCGGTGATGGGGCTGGCCCACGTACAGCGCCACGGCCATCGCCCCCTGGTGCTTGTGGGGGGCGGTACAGGATTGATCGGCGACCCCAGCGGCAAGTCCGCGGAGCGGCTGCTGCTGACCAGCGAGTTGGCCGAGCAAAACTCCACGGCCATTCGCAACCAGCTTAGCCGCTTCTTCGATCTCTCATCGGACGAACGGGCGCTGATGAAAAACAATGCGGATTGGCTGCTCAAGCTCAATCTTGTGGATTTCCTGCGCGACGTTGGAAAGCACTTTTCAGTGAATGAGATGATCCGGCGAGACTCGGTTCGGACGCGGCTGGAGGAGCGCGATCAGGGGATTTCGTTTACCGAGTTCAGCTACATGCTGCTCCAGGCGTATGACTTTCTGCACATGTGCCAGCATTTCGACTGCACGATTCAAATGGGCGGCAGCGATCAGTGGGGCAACATTCTTTCCGGCAAGGATCTTATCCGGCGCATGCTTGGCCAGCGCGCGGAAGGCATCACCTTCCCGCTGCTCACCACCTCGACGGGGAAGAAATTCGGGAAGACCGAAGAGGGTGCAATCTGGCTGGACGCCGCGCGCACCAGCCCCTACCAGATGTACCAATACTGGCTGCAGACGGCGGATGCGGATGCGGGCCGCTACCTCAGGCTCTTCACCTTTCTGGACCGCGAGCGCATTGAGGCACTCGACAGCGAAATTCAACGCCGGCCGGAGGCTCGCGAGGCGCAACGTGTGTTGGCTGCCGAATGCACCACGCTGGTCCACGGGGCCGATGCCGTGCGCAACGTAGAGGCCGCCAGCAGAATTTTGTTTTCGGACTCCTCCGAAGTGCCGACGAACGAGACGATTGAGCTGCTGGCCCGCGAAGTGCCGGTGACAGAGATTCCGCGCAAGGATTTTGAAGCCGGAGTCAACCTCGTAGACCTGATCGTTCGCACCAGGCTGACGGACAGCAAAGGTTCAGCGCGCAAACTGATCGAAGGTGGCGGAGTTTATCTAAACAATGAGCGGCAGAGCCAGATCCAAAAAACAATCACAGCCGATGACCTGAAATGGCCGGCAGCGATTCTTCTGCGCGCGGGGAAGAAGAACTACCATCTCGTGCAGATAAGGTAGGAATTTCGCTGGGCTCTAGAGAACCTCGCGACGCGCGAGGCTCATCCGACTCGCAGCGCCACGCGCTGGTTCGGGGTTATCCGAAACGCTCGCACTGGCCTGCCCGGCACGCGAATCGAGATTCGCGCCTCCTCGTCGGCAATGCCCACGGCGGCCTCCAGTTCGCCGGTGCGCGCAGTCAGCAGCCGCACCCCACCCTGAACCTGCGCGATGCGTCGGCCACCGAGTCGCAGCTCCGCACCTGCGGGGCTATAGATCAACTCAGCCTGCGCCGCGCCGACGGATGCAGAGAATTGCGCCGGCTGATCAGCCGACGGCGGACGAAGATTCCACTCGATCCCATCGTTGCTCATCCGAACGCCCGAAGAGCGCCACAGAAAGTCGAGGAAGACCAAAGCACACGGGGAATAGCCGCCAGGATCTTCGAGCGTAAACGCCCCGGTCAGCGGATCCATCTGCTGACGAAACTCGCCGTCAGCGCGAATCAGCGCTTCAAGCCAGCGCTGCATCAGAAACGCCAGCTCCGACGGCTTGCCATAGTGCTCCATCCAGCGCGGAGCGCGCAGCGCCGTCAGGGCCTGGGATGCGCCGCCCCAGGAATTCCGCGGAATCGGCCGCACAAATTGGGGATCGTCGAGCGCCACCGATGGGAATGGATACGGCGCCCAAAATGCCTTCGGATTGTGAACCTGCTTCTGCCAAATCGTCTCGAAGAGCTTCGTGTCCGGAACGTGCTCGCCGAAGACATTCAGGATGGTCGAGCTGCGGATGCGGACGAATTTATTCTGCGCATCGAGGTCGTAAAAGGCCCCGTCCTGCGGCTCGTAGAGCCGCTCGACGATCAGCCGCCGGATCGTCTCGGCTTCCTCGCTCCACCGATCGGCCTCGCCGTTCTTGCCCAAAGCTCTCGCCATCGCGGCCAATGCCACGCGTCCGCCATGGACCGTCGCCGAGAGATCCGGACAAAGCCGCGGAAGTCCCGGCGCTTCAGGACACTTCCGCGCATCGTGATCCGGGCAGGTGTTCGGCATGCCCTTCCAACGCGGGCTGTTGTCCTGACCGGTGTCATAAGTGCAGAAGCCCTCGCACAGGCCGGTCCCGCGCGTGTTGCGATAGCGGAGCAGCCACGCATCCCAACGTCCGCACGCGGCATAGGCCTTCTCCAGCAGCTCCTGATCGCCCAGGCGCCGCGCCAGCTCCCATGCTGTTGCAGCAATCGGCACGACCATTTGGATCTGCCCAAAGGCCGGTCTATTCGCCTTCACGTTGCACGGCAACTGCCCATCGCCTTTCTGCAGAGCGAAAAAGACCAAGTGATTGTTTCTCGCCGCGATGCGCGCAGACGCGGGTCCCACCGCTTCGTAAGCCGCACCCTCCTGCGGCGCGCACTCGAGCCAAACACCGTGGTAGACGCTGCCCTCCACCAGCACTGGATCCGGATACGGTTGCAGTTGAACGACGTTGGTTCGCAGTGTCGCCTGCGCAGCGTCGTATACCCGCATCAGCTTCGCATCGCCCGTCGTGAACGACCGCGTCACAAAGCCGAGAGCCGCATCCGACCAGGTCTCCGCCGCCAGGAGCCTGGCCCGCGCCAGAGCAGCCACAGCCAGCGATCCCCGCCCCAGAAACTGACGCCGGTTCAGCGCTTTGCTACCAACGAAGGTGTCCCGCTCACCCATGCCGAACCAACTTACCACCGCGCCGGTTCACAGAATCTGCATCCTTTCTACTGGGCCGGCAACCGCACCGATGGGATAGTCTTTTAGAGGCAGTTACGCCGTCCCAGTGTTCGGAGGACCGTGCCTCGATTATGATTCGGATCCTCTTCGGACTCGGCCTCTTTGGGCTGTTCACTGCGTCGATCTCCACTATCCTCGCCATCATCGGGCTGCTGCATTTTCGCAGGCGGCATAAGGTTCAGGCCGCACCTTCTTACGCACCACCCGTCAGCCTTCTCAAACCTCTCGATGGTGCAGAGCCGAATCTCGAATCCCATCTTGAATCGTTCTTCGATCAGGATTACCCGCAATTTGAGGTCCTCTTCTGCGCCCGCTCTGCCATCGACCCGGGCCTTGAAACAGCCCGCCGCGTCGCAGCGCGCTATGCAAAGATTCCTGCGCGCTTCCTTTCGACCGGCGATCAGACCTACATCAACGCTAAGGTCTCGTCGCTTGAACTGATGCACGCCGCGGCGCGGCATGACATCTTCATCATCAGCGACAGCGATGTGCGCGTCAGCCGCAACTACATCCGCGAAGTAGTGGCGCCGTTTGCGGACGACAAAGTTGGCTCGGTCACCTGCCTCTATCGCGGCGTTGCCGATCGCGGTCTCTGGTCGAAGCTGGAAGCCTCTGGAATGTCGGTGGAGATGACGGCCGGTGTTCTGACGGCAAATCTTCTCGAAGGCATGAAATTCGCTCTGGGGCCCACCATGGCCGTTCGCCGCCAATGCGTCGATGCGATGGGCGGCTTCGGCGTCCTCGGCCCCTATTGCTCCGACGACTTTCTTCTTGGAGCCAACGTCGCCGCTCAGGGCGAGACGGTCGTGCTTTCGCATCACGTCATCGACCACATCATCCTCAACCTCAGCTTTGCTGCATCGTTGCGCCATCAAACGCGCTGGATGAAGTCCACTCGCTTTTCGCGGCCATGGGGCCACCTGGGAACCGCACTCACCTTCAGCGTTCCCTTTGGGATTCTGGCCTGCATTGCGGGTATCGCGATGCATCGGCCAGTGCCCGGAGTCGCCGCGCTGGTCTACAGCATCCTCAACCGCATGATCCTGGCTGCGCTGGTCGGTTCTATGGCCGTGCGGGAACGGCGGCACTTGCTGCGCACCATACTGCTCTACCCGCTCCGCGACTTCCTCGGCTTCTGCTGCTGGGCTGCCAGCTATGCAGGCAGTACGATCCTTTGGCGAGGCCGCCGTTACCGCCTCTCGCGCGGAGGCCTGATGCATCCTGTCGCTCCGGAGACCGTCGACGAACAACAGCAGGCAGTGAGCCACTAGAGCAGTCCGAAAGTGGGACGCTGCCATGTTCGCTCGCACGCTGAAGTGCTATAGCTGCCGGCTCCCGCGAGGCGTCGACCCGCACCGCATGCTGTCTATACTGGTGTGCAACTTCGGCACACAGGAACTGCATGCCTCTCACCCATCTCGACTGGCTCGTTATCGCTGCCTATCTGCTGTTCAATCTGCTCATCGGGCTTTATTACCGCAGCAAAGCGAGCGGTTCCACGGAGGATTTTTTTGTCTCCGGCCGTGACGTCTCCTGGTGGCTCGCCGGTACATCGATGGTCGCCACCACCTTCGCGGCCGACACGCCGTTGTTCGTCTGCGGTCTGGTCGCGACGCAGGGTATTTCCGGCAACTGGATCTGGTGGAGTCTTTGCCTTTCAGGCATGACGACGGTCTTCTTCTTTGCGCGCTATTGGCGCCGTGCCGAAATCCTCACGGACGTGGAGCTGGTCGAAATTCGCTACAGCGGCAAACCCGCCGCGTTCCTCCGCGGATTCAAGGCCATCTATCTCGGCCTGCTGATGAATTGCTTCATCCTCGGATGGGTGACGCGCGCCATGATCGACATCATCGCCGTAACCCTTGGCCCCGTCATCGCACAAGGGCGCATCCTCACCCTGTCGCTGGGCGGCCACGCGCTGCTCCACTACACTCTCGGCGATCCGCGTCACACGGCGCTTTTCATCTGCGTTTTCGTTCTGGTTCCCTTCACCGGCCTTTATACGTTTCTGGGCGGGCTCTGGGGCGTCCTCGTCACCGACATCTTCCAGTTCGTTCTCAAGATGACGATGATTGTCGTCCTGGCCTGGATTGCAGTGGTTCGTATCGGAGGAATGTCGGCGTTGCGGGTGCGCCTCGCTGTGGTTGGAGAAGCCACGCGCGCTGCCGGCCATCCCACCTCCAACGTGCTCTCCTTCCTGCCTGATTTCCACGCCGGCCTCACCACGCCAAACCTCTGGACTCTCCCGGTTCTTACCTTCCTGATGTACATCGGCGTGCAGTGGTGGGCGGCCTGGTATCCGGGCGCCGAGCCCGGTGGAGGAGGCTACATTGCGCAGCGCATGTTCAGCGCGAAAAACGAGAAGCATTCCCTCGGCGCAACTCTGTGGTTCAACATCGCGCATTATGCACTGCGCCCGTGGCCGTGGATTATCACCGGGCTGGTCGCGCTCGCCATGTACTCCACGAAAGGCGGCCTGCATCCCAGCGCGGCCTACACGGCCAATCCGCAGCAGGGATACGTGATGGTGCTGCGCGACTTTCTTCCTCCGGCACTCCGTGGCCTGATGATCGCAGCCTTCCTCGCCGCCTATATGTCGACCGTCGGCACGCAGCTGAACTGGGGAACGTCGTATCTCGTGAGCGACCTCTACCGGCGATTCATGGTTCGGCGCGCGACAGAAAAACACTACGTGCTCGTCAGCAAGATCATCACCGTTGTCCTGGTGCTGTGCAGCGGCTACGTCGCCAGCCGCCTTACTTCCATTGGCGCAGGCTGGGAACTGGTCCTCAATCTGGGTGCGGGCACAGGCGCCGTTTATATTCTGCGCTGGTTCTGGTGGCGCATTAACGCCTGGAGCGAGATCTCTGCCATGGTCGTCGCGGCGGTTGTTGCTACCGCGCTTTCTCTCGTGCACTTTACTGGAAGCGATGCCGTAGTCTTCGCCAAGAGCACGCTCATCACTGCCGGCATCACGACGGTCGCATGGATTGTGGCCACCTTTGTCACACCTGCCGAGCCCGACGCTACCCTCCTGGCCTTCTATCGCCGCGTCCATCCCATGGTTCATGGATGGAAACGCATTGCGCTTGAGGCGCCGGAGCTCCCGCCAGTCCGCGATTTCAGCGCGAATGCTCTCGATACCGTGCTCGGTTGCATCCTCGTTTACGGGTGTCTGTTCGGCATCGGCAAGCTCATCTTCGGCGCCTGGCTGGTTGCCTCCCTTCTTCTGGCGGCGGCCGCCGTTGCCGGCTACCTCATCTGGTGGGATCTTTCGCGTCGCGGCTGGGAGACTCTCTCAGGGACTTCTGCGTCTCAAAACCTGAAGGAAGTTGTCCGCTCGCAGTCAATGCGGAGTTAAGCTAACTGCGTGAGGGCCTTTCGTGCCACGAGGCGTTCCATTTACCGGTGAATACCTGTCCCGATACCTTGCGGGACAAAAGCGGTGGAATGAGTCGAGAGAGTGGCGAGCGAGAGAGACCGAGGCTGGGCGGCCTGCGACTTATGAACATTTCTGCCGTGCGCACGGTCTTTGCCCAGCATGCGCCGCAAGTGGCGTCCACCTGAACGATAACGGTGTCGGATTCAGAGCCGTTGGCAGAAGCGGCAATCTCCCCCTTTACGAAGAATGCTCGGCCTGCGGCGGAACCGGAAAAATCGTCACGCCCAGCTGACATCGTGCCACAGGTGCCTGAATCCGCAACTACAAAGCCGAACTTCCAGTTGCTCTCTGCGCTACGACCAACGAACATAAGAGTGATGATTGGTTTTGAAGGTCCCCTCACCGCATTTCACCAGCGGGGCGGTGCGTCTCCTGTCCTCGCATTGGGTCCGCTTTCCCGGACAATCGCCGCATGAAGACTGCTGTAGTTATTGGAGCCGGTCCCGCGGGTCTCACCGCTGCTCTTGAGTTGCTGCGCCGCTCTGATGTGCGCCCCATCGTGCTTGAGGCCACCGAGCGCATCGGGGGCATCTCCTGCACGATCCGCCACAACGGCAACCGCATGGATATCGGCGGCCATCGATTTTTCTCGAAGGCCGATCGCGTCATGGAATGGTGGACGGAGCTGATGCCCATCGCTTCGACAGAAGAAGAGGCTGGCTTCCACACCATCCAGTACCAGAACAAGGAGCGCGTGATTGCGAGCGGCTCCGAGACCTCCGGCGATCCCGATCTGGTGATGCTGGTGCGCCCGCGCAAGAGCCGCATTTACTTCCTGCGGAGTTTTTTCGATTATCCCCTTGCCCTCAATGGACAAACCCTGCGCCAGCTCGGCCTCTGGCGCATGGTCAAGATCGGTCTCGGCTATCTGCGGTCCAGGCTCTTTCCCCGCCGCGATGAGAAGACCCTGGAAGATTTCCTCATCAATCGTTTCGGCACCGAACTGTACCTGACCTTTTTCAAGTCGTACACGGAGAAGGTCTGGGGAGTGCCCTGCGATCAAATTAGCGCAGAGTGGGGCGCCCAGCGCATCAAGGGCCTTTCTCTGCGAACAGCCATCGCCCACTTTCTGAAAAAGACATTCAGCCGGAAAAAGTCCGGCGACATCGCGCAGAAATCCACTGAGACCTCTCTGATCGAGAAATTTCTCTATCCGAAATATGGCCCCGGCCAGCTATGGGAATATGTCGCTGAGCTGGTCACAAAAAAGGGTGGCGAGGTCCGCATGGGCTGGCGTGCCGGCAAGCTCCACGTCGACGGCGACCGCGTCGTCTCCGTCCAGGCCGTCGATCCGCAGGGAATGACACACACCATCCCCGCCGATTATGTTTTCTCCACCATGCCGGTGCGCGACCTCATCCACAGCCTCGACATCGAAGTTCCCGCCGATATCCGTTCCATCGGCGATGGCCTGATCTATCGCGACTTCATCACTGTAGGCCTGCTCGTCGACCGCCTCACCGTCACCGAACCCGACGGTGGTCCCCTCAAAGACACCTGGATTTACATTCAGGAGCCGGATGTTCTGGTCGGGCGCCTCCAGATCTTCAATAACTGGAGCCCGTATATGGTCGCGGATCCATCAAAAATCTGGATCGGCCTCGAATACTTCTGCTACGAAACCGACCAGCTCTGGAATATGGCCGATGAGGAGATCGCGCGCTTTGCCATCGCTGAAATTGAAAAGATCGGCATTCTGCGCGGCGATCAGGTTCGCGACACGCACGTAGTCCGCGTTCCCAAGACTTATCCCGCCTACTTCGGCACCTACGACCGGTTCGACGAGATTGTCCGTTACATGGATCGCTTCGAGAATCTATTCCTGGTGGGCCGCAACGGCATGCACAAATACAACAACCAGGACCACTCCATGCTCACAGCCATGACTGCAGTCGATCAGATCGTGGCGGGAAAGATCGACAAAGCTGCGCTTTGGGAGATCAACACCGAGCAGGAATACCACGAAGAAAAAAAGTAGCCTGCGTCTACTCCCACTGCGTGGTGTGCCGTCGCAGCCACCAGCACGCGGGCGCGCCGCCATGCGGGAAGATCGCCCGCGCGCAGCTCATTTCGGCCGTCCCCATATAGTCGTATTCCTGCTTATTGCCCTTCAGTGCGGTCGAAAGATACTCCTCGACCTGCACCGAATCGAACGCCGTGCCTCGTGCCACCCGTAGCCGGTACACCGCCCAGTCGCAGACCCACAACAGCACTGCCGTCACAAGCAGGACCTTCGCCACCTGCTCCAGAATTTGCAGGATTCGCTTCATTGCGATGGAAGTTTTTTACCCCGTGACGCCCACGAACGCGCACATGACCGCTGTTTTTCTATACCCCGAAGCCTACAGCCTATACCCTAATCCCATGAACCTCGATTCAATTCAGTCTGCGTTGCGGGAAGCCCGCATCGATGCCTGGCTCTTCTACGACCACCATCATCGCGATCCGCTGGCAGCCGCTATTCTGGGCCTGCCCGATCACGGCCTCGTCAGCCGCCGCTGGTATTACGTCATTCCAGCGGAGGGAGAACCGCGCAAGCTCGTCCACCGTATCGAGGCAGGCAAGCTCGATTCCCTGCCTGGCTCGAAGGGCGTCTATTCCTCGTGGCAGGAGCTCGAGGGCGGCCTCGACTCCATGCTGGCACCGTGGAAACGCATCGCCATGCAGTATTCACCGCGCAACGCCATCATGTATGTCTCCATGGTCGACGCGGGCACCATCGAGGTGCTTCGTTCCATGGGCAAGGAAATCATCAGCTCGGCCGATCTGGTTAGCCGATTCCGGGCTGTCCTCACCGAGGAACAGATCAATAGCCACTACTTCGCGCAGAAAGCAATCGACGAAATCGTCACCCAGGGCTTTCAGTACATCGGCAGCCGCGCCCGCTCCGGATCACCCGCCACAGAATACGAAATGATGATCTGGTTTCAGGATGCGATGGGCCGCGCCGGCCTTACCACCGATCATGGCCCCAACGTATCAGTGGATGAGAACAGTTCCGACTCGCACTACGAGCCTGATTCGACCTCCAGCCGGCCTATCCGCTCCGGCTCGTTCCTGCTCATTGACATCTGGGCGCGGCAGAATCAGCCCGGCACCTGTTGGTACGACATCACCTGGACCGGCGTGGTTAACCGCGAGCCGACCGAAAAGGAGCGCTTGATTTTTGCCACTGTGCGCGACGCTCGCGATGCGGCGATTGAGGAGGTGCGCTCTGCGTTTATCGACGGGGGCCGTCCGATTGCCGGCTTTCAGGCCGACGACGCCGCTCGCACGGTGATTCGCAATGCCGGTTACGGCCAGTACTTTACGCATCGAACCGGCCACAACATTGGCGCGGAATTGCACGGTAGCGGCGCGCACCTCGACAACCTCGAGACGCACGACGAACGTCGCATCTTGCCCTTTACCTGCTTCTCCGTCGAGCCTGGCATTTACCTGCAGGAATTCGGGGTTCGCAGTGAGGTCAATATGATCACCTCCCGAGACAACGCCGTCGTCACCGGGCGAATCCAGCGCGACCTGGTTCGAATCTGACCCTCACCCCCACGACCCTATACCCTCGGCTCCGCACCTTGTATCATCGGTAACGAATGTCTTCGAAAGCGCAAGTCCCGGTACAAGCCAAAACGCAGGGCTTTGCTTACTCGGCGCTGATCCTCGGCTGGCTCATCCCCGGCGCCGGTCATTTGCTCACCCGTCACTATATTCGGGCGCTCCTGCTCTTCGTCGCCATCACCGCGATGTTCTCCCTTGGCCTCGCTATGCAGGCTAAGGTTTACGTACCCAATACCGGCGACCCACTCGACATCCTCGGCTTTGCCGGTGATCTCGGCGCCGGGGCGCTCTACTTTATCGCGCGCATTTTTTCGCTCGGCCAGAGCACCATACAGCTGGTGACCGCTGACTACGGCACGAAGTTCGTCGCCGTTGCCGGCCTGCTCAACTTCGTCGCTGCCGTTGACGCCCACAACCTGCGCATCGGGAGGAAGGTCTAAATGCTAACCCCCTCCCATTTCACCGCAGTGTTGCTCTTCGCCACGTGCACATCGGTCGTCTTCGGGATTACCCAGCGCTCTTCGCCGCGCGGCATGATCCGCTACGGCATCTACTGCTGGATCCTCTTTGTCGCAGCTGTTATCGCCGCCAGTTGGCTCATGTGGCTTGTTAAGCGCTAACCAGCCTCAGCCTGAATGATCCAGGCTCCCGGACCTCCTGCAAAACCATCGGCTACTTCGGCGTCATTGAGCCCGCCGTCCTGCCCATTTGCTCCACATATCCGGATCGGCCAGCATCTTGATGTAAACTCCGCCAACCACTGACCTGGCCTGGAATCCCACCTCGTGCGCGGTGACGGTGTCGTACCAGTCCGTCATCGGGATGCGATCCGGAGTCTCGTTCAGAAATTTCAGGATCGGGTGGACGAGAGTCCGGAAATCGGACTCATTGCTGGCCAGCGTAGCGGACCAAATGGTCCAGTCGAGCTTGGTGTAGGTGGCGCGATTGTCCAATGGAAGTCCAAACGGATTCATGTGGGACTTATAGAAGGTCACCTCTCTTGCGGCGATCTCCTTTGGAAAATTGTGCAGTCCCAGAATCTCGTCCCAGACGAGGTTGTATTTTTGACTCCATGTACCGGCCTTATCGAAGGCCAGGCGGTAGTGGTCGCCATCGGCGGCCATTGTCACCCACTTTACGGCCATCGCTTTGGAGGCGGCGCTGTATCGAACCGCAACGTCGTGGTGGCCGAGCTGATCGGCAAGTTGCGCATACGCAGCAAGTGCCTCGATAGCCTTGATAGAAAGATTGGTATTGTGCGCCAGGTGGCCGGCAAAGTCGTCGGTGCACAACTGGTTCTCCGGATCGAAGCCTTTCGCAAGAAGGTAGTCCGCCCATTTCGTGATCAGCGGCCAGAAGCGGCCGGCGTAAGCAGCGGAATGTTCGGCGTGAGCCAGGGCTGCGACCATCAGGATCACATTGCCAGACTCCTCGACGGGCATCTGATCTTCTTCGGTTAGCTCGCCCCCGCCATATTGCTGACCGTTAGCCAACGGATAGACGCCAAGGTCGTGCGGCGCAAAAGGAAACTTCCAGTTGGGAGTTTCCGCATACCGCAGGACCGGCTCCAGTTGCGCCTCGATCAGCTTTGGGTTCAGCAGAAGAAACATTGGTGCGGAAGGATAGAGAACATCGACGGTCGAGATCGAACCGTTGCTGAAATTCTCCTTCGGCATGAAGAATGGCGTTCCATCGCCCGCATCGACCAACTTGTGGGCCCCGATGGCCTGGCGAAACGCCAGTACGGCAATCGCAGCGTAATCCGGTCCTCCCGCGCGCACCAGATCACGCTCGAGGTCGCCGTCGTACTCAACTGCTCGCTTTTCGAGCGATGGATAGTCGGCGTCCGCCGCCTCCAGCATGGTGGCGAAGTCAGGAAACTGTGCGCGCCAATAGGGCAACAGCCGACGGTGCATGTATTCGACGGAATACCCATCGTCGTAGCTCAGCAGCACGTGGCGCGTGACAGGCGTGCTGTCGACTTTTCCAAGCGGCAGGGCTACGGCAAGCAACGGCGCGGAGGGATGATGGCTCGACGGCGCGCGCGGCTGGTCGAGGTCGTCCTGCGCAGAAAGCGTGCCGGTAGAAACAAAACGATCCCGATCGTCCTGATTGCCGGCGACCGTCGATGCCTGACCCTGCGCTTCGGGAACTCCCAGGTAGAAATTGCCCCAGTTGATGCGAAGATTGTCGCCTGATTGTTCGAGGACGGTCTGCTTTTGCGACCCGATGCGCAGCAGCTGAAGACCCTTGATGTGACCGCGTGACCAGATCACTGCCTCATTCGGCAGGTTCGTCGCAACATTGCCGCTCACATCCAGATACAGCGTGACGTCATGAGCATTGCCGTCGCGCGATTGTATCGTCCAGGTGAGATAGGTCACCGGGCGTGCCATAACTCGAATATCGTCGGGGAACGCAGGCGTGAAGAAGCACAACTGTAACTCAATCTGGCTGTTGGCCAGGGTCACAATGGTGCGCGTCGGAGTAATTTCGCGGTGCGATTCATCGAGCGCCGGGATCGAATCGTCAGCGTTCCCAAGGTATCGATAGCTCTTTCCGTCAACGCGAATGATGCCATTGATCGGCTGGCTTACTCCGGTCCAGTGGCGGGTGGGCCCGTCGGTCAGTCGATTCGACATAGACCAGATGCTGAAGTATGGATCGTGCACGATGAGAGGGGTTGCCGGCGCACGCAGGGAATCTGGCGCGTTCTGCTGGGCGGCAACAGATTGCATGGATAAGCTGCACGCGATCAGTACAAGAGGCGACGCGTGGCGAAGGAAACGATTCATGTGCATTCTCCGAAACTACGGCCGGCAGACTCACTGTGCCTGTGCGAGCTACGACACGCCAGCTGCTCGTTATGAATTCTCGTGTTGAAGGTCAAACGGGTTGTCGATACATCGATGAAGACAGCATGAGCTATTGGCTGACCTGATGGTTGGGTGCCCCAGTTGGGGGCACACTCTCTTCGTACAAATGGTAGCGCCGAACAGGAGCGTCGTTCACCTTTGAATTGGCCCTCAGATTGACCAGTTGCTCGAGCGCTGCATGAGCCTCCTGGTCGCGCCCTGTTTTGCGCAATGCCAGCATCAGGTGATAGACAGCCGGCTCGTCGCTGGGATTGGTCGCTAATGCGGCTCGGCTTTGCTCGATCACCTTCTCCATGTGCCCGTTTGCATAATATGCCGCGCTCAGAAGATCGCGCGCCGCTACCAGGCCCGGATCGAGCCTGATGGCGCTTTGCGCCGCCTCAACTTCCTCCTTATATTCGGGACTGCCTTCCGCTTTGCCCTCGGCGGCGAGTGCTTCCGCGAGGAGGTAATGCCCATATGCATCCCGGGGATGGGCCTGGATCGCCGCACGAAATTGCGCCAGCGCCTCCTGTGGTTTGTGCTCCTGGGAGTGGACCAAGCCCTGTGCCACACCCAGGAATTGCAGTTGCGGATCGAGACGATCAGCGGCATCGAAGTCGTCGGCAGCGTGGCTGAATTCGCCCTTCTGCGCGAGCAGAATACCGCGCACCAGGTAGAGTCTGGGCTCGGTCGGCACCTTGCCGACGCCTGCATTGAGAATGTCGATCCCCACGTCCGGCGAAGCATGGTCGAACGAAAGGGTCGCAAACTGCATGTAGATATCGACGTTCGTGGGATCGGCCAGCAGCGCCCTCCTCAGAAGCGTCACGGCCTGCTCGGTATTCGATTTCGATTCCTGGATCTGGGCTGCCAGCCCCAGCGCATCTGCATGGACCGGCACAGCGTCCACCAGAGGCTGAATCGTTCCGAGCGCCTCGTCATAACGATGCGCGTTGAACTGTGCAAGCGCCAGGTTGTAGCTGGCAACCCGACTGCCAGGACTAAGCTGGAGCGCAGAGCCAAAGGCATCAACGGCGTCACTATATTGCTTCAGGACCGTGAAACAGACGCCCTCATCCGTAAGAGCTTCGGGATTGTGCTGGATGATCGCGGAGGCCTTGCGAAAACTCTCCACAGCGGCTGCGCAATCGTCCTTACGGTAATTCAGAACGCCCAGCAGCGCTTCCGTCGCAGGATCGTCAGGGCGCTGCGCCAGTATCCTGGCGAGCAACGGTCCGGCATCCTGACCGAATTGCATTTCCGTCTGCGCGGCGCCTTCCAGCGCCGGTAGATACGTTTGGGAAAGTCGCAATGCATGTTGGTAATCTTCGAGCGCAAGGGAGACTTGACCGATTGCCGCGGTTGCCATTCCGTGGAGCGTCCAGAGACGATAATCCCGCGGATGTGAAGTTAGCGCGGTCTGGCTGAGAGCCATCGCGCCCTGAAAATCATGGTTTCGTAACGCGGTTGCGATCGGACCTACCGGATCAACAGTTTGTTGACAGCAGGAGCACCCGACCGATACCAGGACCATGGCGAGAAGTCGCCGAAGGAACATCGCCATCGAAACCCACGTTGGCCGCGGGATGTTCTCCGTTTTCAACTTCGTCACAGCGCATGCCCTCTGGCAGAAGATCCGTTCTCCAGCTTAGAACAATTTGTCGCTTGTTCGGTACCTCTGCGGGACATCTGTCGATTGCCACAAGCTGAATGACGCGCCCTCGGCAATGCCGGGAGTGCTGCGGCGGCCAATCGACGTTGTGTGCCAACATCGTCCCGCTTCCGCCGCAGGAGGTGTATCAGCTTCGCGCTGTTCCCTTTTCGTCAGAAGTCGAACCGACCGCTCACCACCATGTAGCGCGGTGACATTGTGCCGCTGGTGGTGCCAAAATTAGCGCTGGTATCCCCAAAGTTGGTGTCAACACCGTTCAGGTTTACGCGATTGAATGCGTTGAACATGTCCAGCCGCAGCTGGAAGCTCAACCGTTCGTTGATCGCTGTTGTTTTCTTAACGGTCAGATCCGTATCCGCATAGCCGGGATTGCTGAACTGATTCACCTTTTCATTTCCCTCAGTACCTGTGGCCTTAAAGGCTGGCTGTGCAAACTGTCCGTGGGTCACAATACCGGAATCCACCACACCCGTATATTGATAACTCTTACGGTCCTTCTTTTGCTTATAGCTGGTGGCATCCGGAAGATTGTAGTTATCTCCATCCGCGGCATAGTTACCGCTGTTCGCCGCATAGGCGAAGTGACCGGCCGCCAGCTCCGTCTGATAATTCGATTGCGTCACCGTGACGCCTGCGGTGTCAACCAGCGCGAGGGGATTATTGTTCACCACGAAGAATGGATTTCCCGACTGGAGGATGGTTGTCGAACCGAGATTGAAACCACTCGTCAGCCGGCGGACAAATCCGTTGCCTTGACCGTAACCGGGAATGTCATAACTCCAGCCAAGCGAAAACCGGTTCGGAGCGTTGAGAGACGAGGGGCCGTAGTACTGGTTCACGTCGTAGGAGGTTCCGCCGCTGGCTACGTAGCCCTCGGGATAGTTCCCCCAGTCATCGCTCGCTGAGGAGCGCGTGTAGGATGCGGTGACAAAGCCGCGCCGGGTAAAGCGTCCCTTTACCGCCGCAATGAACGCGCTGTAGTTCGCTCGTGCTCCGTTGAATGCATATCCGATCGAGCCAAAGCTGTTATTGAGCCGTGTCTGGATACCGTCTCCCGTCCACACTCCCTGAGCATTGAACGCAGGATTCTGTATCAGGTCGCCAGGGAAAATGTTGACGTCGACGCCGTAGCTCGTGTTGTTGGGATTGCCTCCACCCAGCACAAGATTCCAGGAGTGAGTACCTGAATAGCCGAGACTGCCTACCAAATTGGAGCCCAGCTGGCGCTCGAGGCCCGCCGTCCAGGTTAACGTGGGCTGAGGCGACAGACTGACCGAGGTTCCGCCAACGCTGATCTGAGAACCGGCGATCCCACCCTTCGCATCCAGTGGCTGCCCAACAAATGCCGGCACGGTGAAGCCAAAGGGTTGGGAATTCTGCGTGCCATAGCTGAAGATCGGAGGAGCCGTGGAACCGTTGTTGTAAAACGTAGGCACGACATAACCCGGCGGATTCCCCTTCAAACCATTCTCGGCATTGCCCAGGGTGAACTCGTTGTGAAACAGGCCAACTCCACCGCGGACTACCCATTTGCCGTTTCCAAACGGATCCCACGCGACACCGGCCCGCGGACTGAATACCCAGTTAATGTCTCCGTTGAATACGTTGGACTGCTCCTTCATGATGCCGCTGGCTACCTGATCGGAGAACGCTGAACCGGAGCCCAGGTGGAAATTGGCCAGCACCGTTCCTTTGAGCGCGACGTCTGGATTGCCATAGTTGTCCCAACGCAGGCCATAGTTAAGGGTCAACTTGCGGTTTACCTTCCAGGTATCTTCCGCAAAAGCACCGAAGGTCGTCTCTTTATACCCGTAGTTAGCAGGGTCGTAAGCGCCCGTCACCGGATTGTAGGAGACACCGGATTCGCTGTATGGATTGTCCGCGATGAAATCGATCATGTTGTTGTAATAAAGGCTGGGCTGGTCGTAAGCACCGGCAAACAGAGCGATGTCGTTGCTGCGCCAGGCCTCGAAGCCGGCTTTGAGGCTGTGCTCTCCAACAACATGACTCAGGACATCGCGCCAGTGATAGCTATGCTGGATATAGTCACCTTGCGCAAAGCCGTCACCCCAGCCGGAACCCAGCTGGTTGACTCCGACGACGGGTACATCGAATAGCCCGGTTTTGGGTGCGAAACCTTCGATGCGGTTGTATCCGAACATTGCTTCGTTGAGCGTGGAAGGCGAGAACGTGTGGGTTTCGTTGCCCTGCAGCGAGAACGTGTAGTAATTGTCGGTCTCGTTAAACGAGGGCCGCAGCGACGGTCCACCCTGATTGATGGTGTCGCGGAAGAACTGCCCGTAGGCGCGATCGTTCTTCCAATATTTGTCGATGCGGATGTTGTATTGCTTGGCGTTTTCGTAGCTCGATGAATTAAAGTTGCCCGAGTCGAAAACCGGTGTAGAGCAGGGGATGGAGATGTTGTCGTAGGCGGTGACGTTGCCGGTTCCATTCGCGCAATCCTGCTGGGCAGTGCCGGTCGCAAGGGTGTTGCTCCACAGTTGACCGGCGGTGGAAGCCACGTGCACATTCACCACGTGCCCCACTGAATATTTCGACATCAGCTGGACTTCGGGACTATTCGGTTCCTGAGTCTGCGCGAAGGTAACGAAGGCCGGGTCTTCGAACCCCACAAGAGAAGTGCCGTTCGACGACATGGAGAGATACGGCTCATAGCCCACAAAGAAGAAGAACTGCTTATGCGGTATGACGGGACCGCCAACGGCGAAAGACATATTGTCGCTGTGGTATGGATTGAGCGGTGTAGGTTGCGGAACTCCGAATTCGCCGCGGGCCGTAAAACCCTGGTAGGTGTAGTAATCGCTCGCGAGGCCGTGAAATGCATTCGCACCCGACTTAGTCGTCATCACGGTCTGAATAGATCCGGCGCGTCCGTAGTCCACGGTGTAGATGTTTGTTTGAACGCTGACTTCCTGGATGACGTCGACATTCGGCGTCAGATTAATGACGCCGGGGCGAATGGTGCTGGTCACGTCCATGCCGTCGACGATGTACTGGTTCCCGTTCTGTCCCTGACCATTGGCGCTCACTGAAACGTAGTTCTCGGGATTGAAATTGAGTGCTGAGCCGGACCCGGTGCCGGTGACGCCCGGAGTGATGTTGATTTCTGAGGTTGGGTTACGACCGGGCATTGGAAGATCCTGCAGTGCGGTTGTGCCCAGGGTCTCCTCGAAACGGCTGTCGGAGGTATCCAGCAGCGGCGCCTGCGTGGTCACATTGATGGTCGATGCAGTGGCGCCGACGCTTAATGTAAACGGCACATCGCGTACCTGATCGGTGGTGAGGGCGAACGACGTCGACGCAGATGAAAAACCCTGCGCCGTGACGGACGCCTGATAATTTCCAGGCGCGACACTGTCAAAATGGTAGACACCCGCCGCGTCGGTGACTGTTTTTCGAGTAACGCCGGTATCGACATTGACCAGCATCACCGACGCACCCACGACCACGGCCGCCTTCGGATCCTCAACGCTTCCCTGCACGCTCGCGTTGAATTGGGCGTGACATGCAGCTGCTGATACCAGCAGCATCACCAGTGTTTTGACAGCTGTCTCTGCAAATTTCTTCATGATCGCCGGCCTCTCCGAACAAAGTGCTTCCATGGAATCGTGCAACCGTTTACAGTCGTTTCTTAGACAGGGAGAGCCTACGCACGCAGCATGAGGCTCGCATGAGCCATTGGGACCAATGGTCTATAGTCCATTTGAACTAGAGCGCGCAGCCGCATTTGAAGCCTCCAAAGTCCCCGGCGTAGACTCCACCTGCGTGAAGACCGACCATGGCGTTGCCACGGGTCAACTCCGCTCCCCAGGAAGACTGGGGATTGTATTTGTGTGTCTGGAATTGATCGCATGCACAGGCATTCTTGCCTGCGGCGCCAGCAAGCCAGACAGAATCGCAGTCATTCCGCAGACGGAAGGCACGGCGTTCTGGGAGGCCGAGCACGTTGGAGCAGAAGAAGCGGCTCACCGCCATGGAGCGTTCGTCTACTGGAACGCGCCTACCCGTGAAGATGACGTTGAAGCGCAGATTGCCCTGGTCGATCGCGTTGTGCACGAAGACTATCAGGGATTGGTACTCGCGCCGGATCAGGCTCTGGCTCTGATAACTCCGGTACGCCACGCGCTGGCCCACGGTATTCCCACGGTTGTGGTCGGATCGCCGCTGTCGATTCCGCCGAGCAATAACCTCTTCTACATCCTGAATGATGATGAGCAGGGCGGCGGGATCGCAGCGCACCGCGTGGAAGAGCTCCTTCACGGGAGTGGAACGGTCGCGCTGCTGGGTATCAATCCGGATCTCACCGGCATCATGATTCGGGCGCGCGTCTTTGAACAGACTCTTGCGCAGGAGGCACCTGGAATCCGCATCGTGGAAAGGCGGATGGGGACCTCCAATGTCCCGCACGAGCATCAGGTGGCGCACGATACCATCACCAGCCACCGGGGCCTCGATGTAATCGTCGCGTTGATGTGGACAACCGTCGATGGCACGCTGTCCGCACTCGACTCACTGCCCGGCGAGCGAAAAATCAAGGTCATTGGTTTCGATGTAGGCAGCGCGCCCGCGTTTTCCCGCAGCACCAGTCTCGATTGTGTGATCCAGGAGAACACACGATCGATTGGCGAAAAAGCTGTGGATCTGATTCTCACCAGGCTTGCAGGGCGGGCAGTGCCCAACCAGATAAAGGTCGAGCCTGTAGTAATCACCCGCGCGAGTGCGGATTCGCCAGAGGTGCGGCGCATGTGGTCGCAGGACTGGACGCTGGGACAGACACCGTGGAGCCCGACGCAATGAGAAACGGACACGCGCGCATGCGGCGGCTGGGAATTGCTTCAGGCCTGTGTCTCCTGATCGCGGGTTTCATCGCGGGATACGCGGCGTGGCTGCGCAGCTCAGGGCGTGGACTGCCCTATCGCGACGAATTTTCATCGGGCAAGGCCGAGGAGTGGAAGGCTTTTGGAGGCACCTGGGAACTGGCGAAAGGCATGATGCGCAATGAGTCCGACGAGCGCGGCGCGAAACTCCTGACCGGCTCGCCTTATTGGCACAACTACTCAGTGGAATCCGATGTCTATCTTCTCGGACCCAGTGGAGATGCGGGACTGATTATTCGCTCGGGAAACGAAGAGGATGGCGTCAACGCTTACAGGGGTTACTACGCCGGAGTGAGAACTTTCGATAATTCGATGGTTCTTGGGCGAGCGGACCATGGGTGGATGGAGGTACCAAAGCGAGGTCCCATTCCTGGCGGCATCCGCCCTTTCCAGTGGTATCACCTCAGGTTGATGGCGGTCGATTGCCAGATTGCAGTGTCGGTGAGCGAGATCAATTCTTCAGCGCAAACGGCACTGGAGGTAAGAGATTCGCAGTGCTTTCCCGCGGGACGCATCGGTCTGCGGTCATATTCTTCGGGAGGGATATGGCGTAACGTAGTCGTTCGCCCGGCAAGGCAGCAGGATTTGGTGGACATGATGCAGGCCGGGAAGAATCACACCTCCGTTGCAACGGACGGCGTTGCGACTGTTCCGGAGACGCCGGCTTCGCAGCCTCTGGCCGAGCAGGAGCAGGAGGCGCAGGAAGAACAGAGCATCGCAGGCGTGAGCACGCAAAGTATCGGAAGCCTGCGTTTGGGCTCGCTCGCTGCTCCAGCCAACGCAACGGTGCGCGGAGTTGTGGTTCTCACGGCGCCCCGCCTTTACGTCGAAGACGCCAGCGGCGGTATCTACATTGAACGCTACTCGGGCCCGCTGCTTAAAGTCGGTGATGAAGTGGAAATCAGCGGCGATGTATACCCGGGATCATTCAGCTCGCGAATCGATAACGCCAGGGTCAAAGTGTTGTGGGCGCGATCTCCGATGCCGCCGCTGTCGGTGACTGCCGCACAGGCGTCGAGCGGCCGCTACGATGCCACCTTTGTTGAACTGCGCGGTGTATTAACCGCTAAAGAGCGTGGGTCGAACAACAGCCTGATCCTTGACCTGGATGATGGCCCGCAGTCTTTTCGCGCCGTGTTGAATCCTGGACGAAGCGACGTCCTGTTCTCCCGGCTGAAAGTGAACAGCTCCCTTCGCCTGCGAGGAATCTGCGTTGTCGATTCCACGCTGACACAAAACCTGACTCCGTTCGTTCTCCTGCTCCGGTCCAACGAGGATCTGGACATTGTCGCGGGTCCACCGTGGTGGAGCACCCGACATATCCTTGCGCTGATCGTCGCTGCCGGGCTGGTCGTTTTAGGATCGGTCGTCCTCTACCATCGGGTGGAAAACTGGCGCCTGCGCGCGATTCTCGAGGAGCGCGGCCGGCTTGCACACGAAATGCACGACACCCTTGCGCAGAGTTTTGCCGGAATCGGATTTCAGTTGCAGGCGATTCAGAACGGCCTGCCCCAGGGAATGCCTGCGCTGTCTGGCCAGCTGGACCTGGCCCGGGAACTGGTGCGGCATAGTCACGAAGAGGCGCGGCGCAGCATTGCCACTCTGCGGACTGAGCCTTTGGATTCGGAAGATATTGTCGGCGCACTCGAAGAATGCGCGCGAAGCATGGTCCGCGGTACTCACGTTGCAGTGGTCACTGACAGCCAGGGCGACCAACGAGAGATTCCGTTACGGATGACGGACACGCTTTTTCGCATTGGGCAGGAAGCCATTGCCAATGCGGTTCGCCATGCCAACCCATCGAGCCTGACGGTTGGGCTCAGCTGGTCGTCGACTCACGTTAGCCTGCGCATTGAAGATGACGGCGTGGGCTTTGTGCCGCGGAGCGGGCTCTCAGGATTCGGCATTCGCGGCATGCGCCGGCGCGCGCAGAGCGTCTCCGCCGTTCTGGAGATCAATAGCCGCCCCGGCGCCGGCACGCAGGTTCGCGTCGAAGCGCCGCTGCCGCCCCGTGTCACTCTAAAGCGCTGGCCATATATTTTGTGGAGACATACCATGGGGTACCGGACTAATGCCCGACCATCGAGAGCAGCCGATTCGAATCTTTATCGTGGATGACCATCCTGTCGTCGTGGCCGGCCTGACCAGTATGCTGGGCACCCAGGCAGGCATGGTGGTCGCCGGGTACGCATCGGGCGGCGAGGAAGCCGTCGAGATGCTGCGCGCGGGGGTTGCTGACCTCCTCCTGCTCGACCTCCGCATGCCGGGAATGAACGGCATCGATACGCTTCAGGCCCTCACCCGCGCGAAAATCCTGATCCGCACCATCATCCTGACCAGCTACGAAACCGACGAGGATATCTACCGTGCGGTTCAGGCCGGCGCGCAGGGATATCTCCTGAAAGACGCCCCACAGTCCGATATGGTCGAAGCTATCTGGACAGTCCACGGAGGAAAGCGGTACTTTCCCCGCCACGTGGCCGAACGGCTGGCCGAACGCATGATGCGCACCGAGTTAACGGCTCGGGAAGTAGAAGTACTCCACATGCTGGCGCGGGGCCTCACCAATAAAGAGATCGGCGCCGCTCTCGCTATCAGCGGAAACACGGTTCGCAATCACGTGAACAGCATTATCGAAAAACTCGAAGTTTCCGACCGCACCGAGGCCGCAACGTCTGCAATCTACCGAGGTATTATCGAGACCCACAATTGAGTTTCGTGTCGATGTGCCGCAACCAAAAGCTGACGGACGGCCGCGCTCGGTCAGGGTCTGCCTCACGGGCCCGTCTCTCCCCATAGACCATTTGGACCATGCACGGTGAAAACGGCTCCAGTACGATGGCCTGATTACTGGCTTTTCGAGGTCGTCCTTTGCTCCGTCCTTCGAAGTTTTTCTCTACCCGGCGCCAGTTTCTGACGAGAATGAGCGTGCTGGGCATCGCCACAACCTTGCCGAGTCGGCTGATGCTCCGTGGCGGCAGCCAGCCGCCGACCGCTGCACAACCACCGCAGCCATGGGTTCAGACTCGCACGCCGCTGATTCCAGGCGCATTTAGCTTCTTGCCGTTGGGCTCAATCGAGCCTCGCGGATGGCTGCGGGAGCAGTTGCAGACACAGGCCAACGGGCTTAGCGGGCATCTGGATGAAACCTGGGCGGACGTCGGCCCAAATAGCGGCTGGCTTGGCGGAACAGGCGAGTCCTGGGAACGCGGCCCCTACTATCTCGACGGTCTGGTCCCTCTGGCCTGGATACTGGACGATGCCGGTCTGAAGGCAAAAGCCCAGCGATACATTGACTGGACGCTGGAAAATCAGGCTGCCAACGGAATGATCGGCCCCAAATCAAACAACGATTGGTGGCCGCGCATTGTGATGCTGAAGGCCCTAACTCAATACCAGGAACTGACTGGCGACCCGCGTGTGATTCCGGTCATGGATAAGTATTTCCGCTATCAGTTGTCCCAGCTTTCGACACGACCGCTGCGTGACTGGAGTAAGTTCCGCTGGCAGGACGAAGTATTGAGCATTATCTGGCTCTATAACAGAACAGGGCAACCCTATCTGATCGACTTAGCCCGCGCGTTGCACGGGCAGGGATACAACTGGGTTGGTGAGTTTAGTAACTTTCAATACACCCACCCGGTTACGGCAGCGTTTCTGAAGCTCAAGCAGGCTCCGCTCAGCGACCTGGCGCTGGCAACGCACGGCGTCAACAACGGGCAGGCTCTGAAGACCGGCCCTGTCTGGTTCATGGTTTCCGGGTCCGAAACCGATCGCAAAGCCGTCCTCAGGATGATGGAGGAACTGGATCGCTATCACGGGCTTCCCAATGGCATGTTTTCCTGCGACGAGCATCTTGCCGGCCCCGACCCTTCGCAGGGTTCGGAGCTTTGCACCGTCGTGGAGTACATGTTTTCGCTGGAACACTCCCTCGCCATCACCGGCGACGCCGCGCTCGGCGACCGTCTCGAAAAGCTTGCCTTCAACGCACTGCCAGGCACATTTACTGACGACATGTGGGCGCATCAGTACAACCAGGAACCCAATCAGGTCGAGTGCAGCCTCCACAGCAGACCATGGACGACGGACGGTCCCGAGTCGAACCTGTTTGGGCTGGAGCCCAATTTTGGTTGCTGCACTGCAAATTTCAGCCAGGGCTGGCCAAAACTCAGCAATAGTCTGATACTCCGTTCGGGCAATGGAAATGACGATCCTAACGACGGACTGGTTTGTGCCGTGTATGCGCCATGCGAAGTGCACACAGCGATTGGCCAGACCGCGGTCCATCTGGTGATGGACACAAACTATCCGTTCCGCGGGTCCGTCCGGCTAAGCGTAAACCCGGCCTCAACATCGCGGTTTCCACTTCGGTTGCGCATTCCCGCATGGGCAACCGGCACCGAAATTCATGTGAATGGCGAAAGGCAGCCGACCCCCTCTGCGGGATCGTTTGCGCGAATCGATCGCGAGTGGAAATCAGCCGATGAGGTTCGCATCGATTTTCCGATGCGTCCACGCCTCTCACGCTGGTTCCACAATTCAGTCGCAGTAGAACGCGGCCCTCTGGTTTTTTCTTATGGCATTGAAGAAAGTTGGGTGAAGCTGCGCGAGCGCGGCATGACCGCCGATTGGCAGGTCTTCCCCCACAGCCAGTGGAACTACGGCGTGAAGGTTAATGCGGAATCTCAACAGGACAACATCACGGTCAGGGAAAATGAAATTCGGTCCGGTGTTTTTACGCGTAGCCACGCCCCGGTTGAGCTCAGTGTAAAAGCACGTCTCCTCGATACGTGGCGCGCAGAAGACGGCGTAGCGGATCCGTTGCCTCAGGATCCCAATAGCAGGAATCCTGATCAGGATCTCACGCTGATTCCTTATGGAGCCGCTAAGCTCCGTATAACAGCGTTCCCGGCAATCACCGAATCATAACTGCTCCGAATCCGCCGGGACCGGCTTCCGCAGCTAGTGCGCGGCGGTCATCGAGGGAGGTGCAGCGTCCGCAGCGCTGCCCCAGTTTGTATTTGGCTCGGGGCCCATCGTCAGTATCAACGTGGCGCCACCGGCGATATCGGCGTGACTAAACCAGGGCTTGCTCCAGGGCTTTCCGTTCAGCGTTGCCGACTGGATATACATATTCGCTGCAGAGTTATTGCGCGCAATCATCGTGAAGTCGTGACCGTTGCCCATGTGAATCGTCGCCTCGCTAAAAACAGGGCTGCCGATGATGTAGTTGGGGCTCGACGGATCGACGGGATAAAAGCCGAGGGCACTCATCACATACCAGGAGGACGTGGATCCCTGGTCATCCATCCCGGGAAATGCCAGCCCATAGCGATCGCTGCCATACATGAGGCTAAGAATTTCGCGGGTCAGCTTTTGTGTTTTCCAGGGCTGCCCAGCCCAGTCGTAATAGTAGGCGGCCTGCTGATCGGGCTGGTTCCCCTGAACATACTGGCCGATCACTCCAGTGCAGTCGCGGCAAATTCCTTTGGCGGTGTAGGGAGTGCTGAAGAACTGATCCAGTTTGGCGGCGAATTTCTCTCGCCCGCCCAGCAAATCGATCAACCCCTGCACGTCGTGCGGCACCAGCCATAACGTCGACCACCCGGAAGCTTCTTTCATCATGAAGTTGTAGTAAGGTTCCCTGGGATCGAATGGCGAGATCCAGTTGCCATCCTCAGTTTTACCCCTGATAAATCCAACGGACGGATCGAAAACATTGCGGTAGTTATGCGCTCTCTTCAGGAATAACTCATAGTCATCCTGCCGCCCCAGTTTTTTCGCATAAAGCGCGAGAGCGTAGTCATCCCAGCTGTACTCCAGTGTTGTTGCAGCTCCGGCTTTGCCTCCCGCATACGGGGGGCTTGGATTGTGGTTGGGAATAACATCTGAGATCCACCCATTACTCATGTATTCGGCAAGATAATGTCGCGGCCCATTGGGATCGGTGGCATTCTTACGCAGATATTCGTACGCCGCCTGCCAGTCGAATTGCAGTCCGCGTTCCCAGTCGCCCAAATACAACAAGTCGGCGTTGTCTCCATGAAACGAAGTCCCCATATATCCCGTCTCGCGCGCAATGTCGAGCTGGGAGCGGAGAATATCCTCTTTGACGCCCGGCTCAAGCAGGGTCAGCAACACGATCTGGTTGCGGCCGGTATCCCACAACGGCACCTGGTTGTAGCGGTCAAATTCTGCTGTATGGACTTTCTTGTCCTCTCCGAGAAAGTCGTCTCCCTTCCGCGCCAGCAGTTGCGGGCTATCGAACGAGTGGTATAGGCAGGAGTAAAACAGCATTCTCTCCTTTTCTGTCCCGCCCTTCACCTGAATTTGGTCCAGCTTCTTCGCCCACGCCTCTTCAGCCCGCCGTCGAACCTGATCGAAGTCCCATCCCGGATTTTCAGCGTGTAACCTTGCTTCCGCCGTCGCGTAACTGGGGCCCGTGGCCACTTTCACCAGGATCTGTTCGCCTTCGGTGGTGGTGAAGCGGAGATAGGCGCCGGCGAAACGTCCGGAGATATTCGCCGCTCCAGGGTTCACCTCGCTGAAACCAACAATCGGCCAGCCTGGCCGCTCCGCGGGATGCTGCTTGAACGTGCCGTACGTGATAAAGGGCCGCGAGAACTCCGCCACAAAGTAGATATCGACACCCTGCACTTTGCCGCGCACCGTATGATCATCGGGAACTTCAACGTCACCCCCGCGATCGCCGAGATCCAGCAGAACATGCGCCTTGTTCGTCTGCGGGAAGGTGAAGCGAAAGATCCCGGTCCACGTTGTCGCTGTTATCTCGGCTTTCGTGTGGAAATCGTCGAGATAGACGCTGTAATAACCAGGCGACGATTTCTCCAGTTTCTTGTCGTAGACCGATGAGCTTCGCTCAGGCGGGACCGTCAAGTCGCCAACCACGGGCATGGCGATCGGGCCGCCCTCCGCCCCGGTAGTGAATCCGAAGATGCTGCGGTTGGGATAGAAGTAGGTCGCCCGCACGCCGGCGGGATACATCAGATCCAGATTGGCATTGATGGGTCCTACCTGCGTCGAACTGTGGGGCAGCATCGCCGCCGGAGAGGTGAACCCGGAATACAGCTGCTCTCCTGGAGGTGGCGCGTTGCCAATCAGTTTCTGCTGATCGAGAGGCGCGGTTCCAACCAGACCGTTTGCGTACTCCAGTGGAGTCCGGGGGGAAGGCCTTGTTTGCTGCGCCGGCAATTCCGCAACCAACAATCCTCCGAACAACGCCAGCAGGTTCCCATAACGAAGAAGCCGATAAGCAACAGTCATGGACAATGTCTCCTGATGAAAGCGCGGAGTGGTTCCGGCCTGGCGCTCAACGCTCCGCGGGTACGAGGGTTGCGGCAAGCACGACCACATTGCGATTGCCAGGCAAGGTAAGGCTACTTACACCCTTGCGTCCGTCGAGGGGAAAGGAATAGGCAAACAGGTCAAACGGACTGCCGTCCTTTGAGCCGTCGGCGACGACTCGATACGAAGTCCGCGCGGCAACCGATTCACCATGAAGATGACCGCCCCCGGACCAGTCGCTAAGACTCTGGGTGAACGTCGCGTTCGTGCCATCCGCGTAGTTCACGGTGAAAGTTTGATTGTCCTGTCTGCCTTCCACACCTACCGCCAGCAATTTCAGGCTGGAGAAATTTCCGTGCGGCAGTTCAATCGTTCGGCTGGTCACTGCGTCAGGCGCATTGGCCGGGCCGAGTTTGAAGACGACTTCGGCGCCCGCCGGATCATCCGTCCCCAGCGCCTGCGCGGACAACGAATAGCCTCCGCCGTCCAGACTGTCAGCCGGAGCAAACTTAGTGCCGTCTGTGTAAATGCCCGTGACGTTAAAGGCGGACGTCAGATTCACCGGCACCGTTCCCTTCAGGATCGGCGTGATCGTAACCGTAGTTGTAGCGCTGTGCGACAGGCTGCCCGATGTCCCGGTAACTGTCACCGTCGCTGTTACAGGAGCAGCCGATCCGGCCGCGGCCAGCCTCAGGGTGCTGGAACCGGAGGTCGTCGAAGGATCGAAGGAAGCGGTAACTCCATCGGGAAGTCCAGAGGCGGCCAGGCTGATGTCGCCGTGGAAGCTCCCTCGCGGCATCGTCAGGATATGGCTCGTCGTCGCCCTACCCTGCGGCACAGTAAGCTCCGGCGCGGCAGTTAGCGTAAAGTCCGGTTCCCCGGCGCTCGGCGCGGGCAGCACGTCGTACAGCGGCTGAGCCGGCTTCACCGCCGGATTCTCTTCGGCAACCGAAATCGCAAGGATGCGGATGTGGTCGTTGTTCGGCAGTTTCAGGGTTCGTGCTCCGGCGGGCAAATCCATGCCGTATCCGAAGAGATAGGAATAGGCATACGCGACATTCTTTCCCGACGGATCATGATGATGGCTGCAGTACCACGCCAGATCGGCTCTCTTAATGAACCCGGGCTTGATCCCGATCATCTCGCCGTAGCCATCCTGCCCATTCTCCTGGGAGCTCCATAAGCGATCGTCCCACTGGCCGATGAAGCCGCCCCATTGCTCCACGTTCACTTCGGCCTTTCTGTCGCCCGCTTCGAACGTTGTTTGTTGGTCGCCATCGGTAGACGCCGCCAGCACATAAACGCGGTTGTAGTTCCCCGCCGGCAAATGAACCGTCTGTCCCTTCGCAGTGATCGCATTCGGGACGCCGTTCTTTGCCGCAGCAAGATGAAAAACCGCTCCGTTGAACGCAATATGATCCGGCAGCATCTCCGCAGGCAATGCATCGCCTTTGCCATCGAACCCCGACGTCGAGCGTTCGCCGTCGTTGGTGGCCGTGGCAATATCGTAAATCAGTTCAACCGGAGCGGAGCGCACTCCCATCACGCTGGAGGCAGCTGGACCCAGTTTCAGCGCGAAGGTCCGCGGCTGGTACGCGCCAAACGAAGTCACCAGGTCGCCGCTCCTGATCGTCGCCGGACCGACGGGTTGTTCCTGCCCATTCATCTCGCGCGCACCGACGATCGGCGCACCGAAGGACACCCGCACATCGGGTTCAGGTTTCCCATCAAGTTCCACCATGCGAAGGACGACTTCATCGCTCGCCTCAGCTTTCTTCAAAGCCAAAATGCGAATCCGCGGATTGCTGATCTTCACCAGTGAGAAACTGCGTCCCAGTGCGCCAGGATGCTTGTCAGATTCAAAAGCGATCAGTGGTGCGTTCAGCCGCTCTCCCTGCCAGTCCGTTTGTGCGTCGCGCCAGCCGTTCGCATGGCCCGTGATCCCATAAGTGAATTCGTGGTGGCCGATGTCCTGTGTTCCCTGGTCGGGATATCCTCCCGCCGTGCCCGGCGTGCGAATCAATGTCAGCCTCAGGGTGTGGTCGTTCGGCTTATCCGATCCGTTCTTGCAGTCCGTTAGAACGGTCACGCCCGACTTGCCGCTCATGTCGGTCAGGTCGATCCACTGGTGCGAAGGAACTTCGAACTTCTTCGGCTGCGCCGTCGGCCTTTCAATGGTTCCAATGTCCCAGTTGTAGGTTGCCATCTGGTTCGACACGGTCAGCGGAAAGGTCGCCTTCAGATTCGATTCACGCGTGTTCCAGTCGATGACGTTGCCAAATTCGACGCGTTTTCCTGCATCGCCGGCCGCAAGGCGAATCGTCTGCACAAACCGCGAGCCCGCGGTTTCGCGCGTCACTTCGATGGCTACCCGAACCGGGCCATCCTCCACGATATGCATCTTTGCCGGTCCGGAAACGTAGCTCTTCGGAGCAGCCTGCTCCTGATCCCAGTCCATGTTCCATGCGGGCCATTGCGACGGGTTGTCGTAGGAGAGGGCGAGCCGAGCAGGAGCAGCCAGAAGTTCCCGGCCCAGCTCTTTGTCAAAGATGCTGGCGACGTCGCCGTTTTCGTTCAGCCTAACCCGGTAGTGCGCGTTCTCGAGTTCATTATGAATTATCCGCAATTCGGTCGACGCACTGCCGGACACAGCGCCCGGCGCAACGTGATATACGGCGTAGCCAACCGAAGGAACTTTGGCTTCAAAAATCACCTTGCCGTTCGCAATCTGTGCCGGCAGTTCCTCTCCATCCGGTGCGATTACATGCGCGGCTTTCGGCATCTCGCCGGGAAAATGAACGCTGGCTTCCACCAAATCTTCCCGCGCGATATTCAGCGGATTGAAAACCACCAGCGGGATGCCGCTGCCTTCCGTATTCATTCCGGCGGAAACGGCCTCGGCGGCGCTCTTCAGCACATCCGCAAACTGATTCATCGCGATCGCATCGTCGTTCCATGCGAACTCATAGGCGCGCGGAGTTGCGGTTCCTGCAGCCAGATCATGGAAATGCGCCGCCATCGCCAATGTCCACGCACCGTTCAATCGCTCGATCGGATAACTGCGCGCACCCAGCCATGCGGCCGCTACTGAAGATTCTTCCGCTGCCGAGGCGAGCAGTTCTTCCTGCCGGATCCATCGCTTTTGATAAGCCTGCGAGGTGAGCGATCCGGCGGAGTGATTGGTCAGCTCCATCTCGCCCGTGTAGTGCGGCAATTTTGCTGCCTCCGCCGGAGTGATATCCCGGAACATCTGGTCGGCGGTTGCAGAAATCACATGCACCGGTCCGTCACCCACGTGGACCTCTGGCCACGCGGCATGCGGCTCGTCCCGCAAATACGCTCCGTTTTGCGGCGGCAGATCCACCTTGCCTCCGGTGACGATGGCCTCCAGGCGCTTCACCGATTCCTCGTCCGGCGCTCCCCCAATGTCCCCTGTGCCGTAGTAGTGATAGTCCGTCAACAGCCCGGTCACCTTCCCGTTATTCAGCACGCGCGCTGCCCAGTCACTCTGGTAGCGGCGGTCGGCCGCCTCCTGCTGCGCCTGGTGTACACCCGATTCCTCCGTCCGCAGCGACATGAATTTCTGCACGTCCTGCGGATCGAAGGGCTGATGATTCTGTTCCGCCCGTTCCAGACGGGCCTGCACTTCGCCGATTTGCTTCTGGAGTTGTGCCAGCGTGTCATCCGCCGGCAGTGCAGGCAGAGGCTTGCTGAGGTCGGTGTAGATGCCACCGCTGTAGGCGCCCGGATTCACCGCCGCGATTACGCTTTCTCCATCGGGGCCTACCCACGTGCCCACATTGAATGGCGTCCCTTCAGGCGTTCTTTCCATGGAGTCAGGACCGCCGGCGTTCGCCGAAGATCCCCACGTGAGCTTCTGCGTTGAGAATCCCTTTACGCCGGCATGCGCCAGAATCGTCGGCAGCGACGACGGAAACCCAAAGCAATCCGGCAACATATATTCTTCGCTGGCTTTGCCAAACTCGCGACGGAACCATTCATTGCCATAGAGAATCTGCCGCAGGATCGCTTCCGCGCTCGGCGCGTTGACGTCGCCTTCTTCCATCGACGATCCCGCCGGGAACCAGCGGCCCTGGGCAATGTACTGCTTCATCCGCGCGAAATCGGCCGGGTAATACTCCTGCATCAGGCGATAACGGTTGGCGCCGCTGAAATTGAAAATGTAGTGGGGATATTTATCGAATAACTGGAAGTTATCTTCCATGGTATGGCGCAAATACTCGTCGATTACCTGCGGATATTCCCAGCGCCACTCCGTATCGAGATGCGCATACCCCACCGCATAGAGCGTGGGTTGCTGAGTGAGGTCGGGCCTGTTCGAATCCTGCGCCAAGCTCAGAGCAGAAAAAATCCACGATGCCAGCAAAGCTGACACCACACCCGTGCGCAAACGTCCCATTGAACTCTCCCGATTCGCTTACGAATACCCAGCCTCAAGGATACGGAAACCGAAGAACCAGAACGCCCTGTTCCGCAAACTTCCGTAAACAACACAGACTCCCACGTTCCTGTTGCGGGAGTCTGTGTCTCTGGTCCCCTCAGAAGCTGATTTTTCCGGAAAGCTGCAGGATTCTCGGAAAGTTCTGCTGGGTTGGTCCGACCGTTCCGAATCCGCTCCATCCACCAGTGGGGCTGAAGTTTGCAGGCCCGTCGCCGGGATTATTATCCGGACCGCCGAACAGCACGGAGTTGAGTGCGTTGAACGCATCCAGGCGAAGTTGAAGGGTCGTGTTCTCCCACAGAGGGGTGTTCTTGGCCAGCGAGAGATCGAGGCTGGGGATGGTGGGATTTCGGACCTGCGTCGTGTTTCCTGGAAGGTTCATCAGCCCATAGGTCGGAATTCCCTGCCAGCAGTTTGCACTTGCGTTGAGCCAGCGTCCCTGCCCGACTGAGGTCCCTCCCGGTGCACGAAAACTCTGCGACGGGCAGTTGTACCACCAGCCCGTATTCAGCCCCACGGGAAATCCGCTTTCGGCATTGAATACCTCGCTGAGCGTCCAATGGCTGATCACGGCGCTCAGCGCTCGAGGAGCATTCGCCAGGAGCAGGCCGTCTCTTCCGATTGGTAAATCGTAGACGCCAGTTACGGAGAGGACATGCGTGCGATCCGTGCCTGCAATCCAGTGAATCTGGAACGGATCCTGGTAAGGCCAGCCGTTTTGATAGCCATCGCCATTGATCGTCTTTGAGTAGGTATAGGCGACCTGCGTGCTCAATCCGCGAGCGGTGCCGCTGCTGACAGTTCGGTTGAGCTTCACCTCGAGGCCGTCGTACCAGTTGCGGCCCAGCCCGGCGTTGTATTGGCCGACCAGCCCGTTTCCTCCCGGCGAACAATATTGCGATCCAGGATAGAGCAGCGCAATCGCCTCAACCGTCGTCGAGGTTCCGCACTGTCCTGGCCCGGACATCACCGCAACGCCGTAGTAGGGGTTCGGCACCTGCTGGTTCCAGACTGCGGGGTTCGCCTGAGCCAGCTTCTGCTCCGCGCGGCTTGCAACTCCATTCAGCCAGAGGCCGACCCGCAGGCGGCTGGAAAAGTTCCCAGCGTATCGAGCATCAAGTACAAAACCGCCCGGCAACGCGCGCTGGAAACCGAACGAGGTGATCTGCTCCATGGGAATCTTGCGATCCGGAAAGTCCGCCTGAATGGTGCCATTCCCCACATCCGTCAAGAGTCCCATGCTGTCCCCTGTCGGCTGCAGCAGACCGGTGGCGAATGGATTCCCCGTCTGAAAATTCGTCGTGGGTGTGTTGTCGTTGTCCAGCGAAGCTGTGTAGTTCGTGCTTTGCGCCTCGCCGATGCTCGACCCGCCTTCCAGACCGTAGGAGTACATAACGCCATACCCCATCCGAATCACCGTTTTGGGATCGATGGCGAAGGCAATGCCGATGCGTGGTCCGATGTCGTTCCAGTTTGTGTCGTAGGCGTCACGAGACTGCCCGTCGTAGCCGGTAAATTCGAGGCCGCCGTACACCGTCTTCAGACTCGATGGGTCGATCCCCGCCGCTGCCCACGCCGACATGTTCCCCGCGTCCGCAATGTTGGTCTGGTAGGTGGGATCGTTCGTCAGCGGGCTGACGCAGGTCAGGCAAAGCCCGCGGTTGAGATGGTTGAACCGCTCGCGCAGCCCGCGCTGCACGTCATAGCGGATTCCAAGGTTGAGAGTCAGACGATGGTTGACTCGCCAGTTGTCCTGGAAGTAAACCGCGTAGACTGGATAGCCCTCCATGATCGGTGGAATCCAGTCAATGCCTCCCGGTCCGGTGCCATCTGAGGTAGACGATGGATCACCGAGATATAGCGAAGCCAGAGACGACCCGTTCGGAGTATTGGATGTGCAACCGTTTGGATCCCCGGGGCCGGCCACCGCGGGATAGCAATTCTGGTTGTGCGGGTTATATTGTGTGAACCCCGAACCGAAGCCAAAAACTCCGTTGGGATGGCCGCCTGAATACGGCCGTCCGCCATATTGGAATTCGTCGATCTCCCCTCCGAATTCCAGGGTGTGCGCTCCGGCCGTTTTCGTCAGGTCCGCATCGAGCGTGTAGTTGTTGGTCACGTCCGCGTTCAGCTGGTTGCCGAAGATGGTGTGATCGCCCGCCGGATTGTTCGCGATCAACCCGGTACCCCAACTGTCGTTGACATGAATTTCCGGAAGGTATTTGGAGCTCGTATAGCCGGGCAACGGCATCGCCAACCCCAGCGCGGTCGTCGGATCAGTCTGCTGGCTCAGGTCCCCATCCGGCGACGATTCGTAGAAGCGATCGAACGAAACCTTGAAATCACCCACCATCGTCGGCGAAAAAGTATGGGTCACATCCTGCGTCGCCACCCAGTTTTGATGGCCGTAGTTGATATTTCCGTTGGCGGCCACGCCGGTGAACCCGTTCTGCGTGCGGTTCTCTGTCCCCTTCCAGTAGAGGAAGTAACTGTACAGTTTGGTCTTGTCCGTGAGGTTGTAGTCCACGCGAACCATAGGCTGGTTGTAGTTGTAGAGGTCGGGAGTGATCCCGATGTAATTGCTGCCGCGTGCCAGATTCTGTGCGCCTGCAAGGTTGGGCAGCGGGATATATTTCAGAAGCGCGATGGCTGAGGCGTTGATTTGTCCTGCTGGGATCGTGTTGCCCGGGAACTGCGTCTGCACCACATGATTGCTGTTGCAGGATTGCGGCGTCCCGCCATCCAGACAGGTCGCCGTCCCCGGCTGGAAAATCGCTACGCCATTCGGGAACTCCTGAGGATCCATCTGCTGAATCAGGCCGAAGTTCACCCCCGCGTTCCCGTTATAGCCGGGCCGCAGATAAGCCGGCGGCACGTTTTCCAGCGTGGTGCCTGCGAGCGATTGCCGATAGCCCTCGAATCCGAAAAACGCAAACAGCTTTTTGCGAATGATCGGTCCACCCGCTGTGATCCAGAACTGATTCTGCACTTCTCCCTGACGCGCGGTGCCAGTCAGGTTGTTCTGGAACGTGTTCGCGTTCATGAACGCGCCTTCATAAGCGTATCGCGCAGAGCCGTGAAACTGATCGCCGCCGCTCCGGGTGACCACGTTCACCGTGCCACCGCTGGTTCTGCCATAGCGAGCATCGTAGGTGGTGGTCATCACGTTCACTTCTTCCACCGCATCGAGGTTCGGCGAAACCGTCCACTCACCCGGGGAGTGGTTATCGTAGCCATACTGGCTGGTGATGTTGGTTCCGTTCAGCGTGAACTGGTTGTTGCCGACGATACCGCCGCCGATGCTGTAGGAATTCGAGACGTCCCATCCGGTCGTGCCGTGATAACCGCCTGTACCAAACTGCGTCTGGGTAAACTGACTGCCTGGCGTGGTTCCGATCAGCGTGTAAGTCTGTCCGCCGTTGAGAGGAACATTCTGCAGCTCGCGCTGGCTCATCACCGTGTTATTCGAAGCCGTCGACGTCTCCAGCTGCGGCGGTGCCGCAGTGACGACCACTCGCTCCGAAGCCGAGCCTACTTGGAGACTGAAATTCTGGTTGAACGTTTCTGACGCGAGCAACAGGACTTTATCCTGCACCTGGGTCTTGAACCCATCCGCCTTCGCAGTCACGGCATAGGTGCCGGGCAGAACATAGGGTATGTAATACACGCCGCGGTCGCTGGTCTTTCCGGTGTAACTCGTTCCGGATTGTGTGTTGACGGCCGTGATGGTGGCGTTTCTGATGATGGCGCCTGAACGGTCTGTCACCTGTCCGCTGAGAACGGCACGAAAGTCCTGTGCGCGGCCGTGGGATGCCATCAGGAAAAACGCCAGAAATGGCACGATGGCTGTCCGCCCTATCGAGAGTCTGTGCATTGCATTGCCTCCAGAAGTGGTTCTGCCGAATCTCTTACGTGGCCTTGAAATTGTGTGCATGGTCGAGACGTTCGCCTGACATGACATCGTTGCCAGCGGTGATGGTATCGATTCCACGAACGGGAGCCATGCTAACGCTCGCGATATTAACTGTCAAGATAAGGCCGAAAATGACGCGAGAACAGCTTCCGCGCCGGCCCTGTGCGGGCAGCCTTTTCAGATTGTCAGGGGAGCGCAGCCGCAGGAACTGCGCCTGATCAGTCGCGTTTCCAGCTGAACCTGCTGGGGACGCGAACCGCGGCCCGGACGCTCAGGCGGATTTTGTCCGGTCAGAGCATCGAACAACATCTCGGCGGCTACGCGCCCGATCTCGTCGACGGGCTGCTGTACAACCGTAATCGACGGCCGAACGGTGGTCGCCAGCTCAAAGTCGTCATAACCCACCAGAGCGATCGATTCCGGAATGGAGACCCGCAGTTTCTGCATGGCTTCAAATGTATGGATCGTCGTACTGTTCTTGAGGGTAATGAATGCGTCAGGAGGATCGGCTCCTGCCATCATGCTCTCCACTGCGTATTCGGCCGACTTGTAATCCTTGATTGAACTATCCAGCATGCAGGGCAGACCTGCAGCTTCAACGGTGCTGCGATAACCGCGAATCCGCTCGCGAATGGTATAGAGCGTGGCTTCGCCGGTCAGACAGACGATTTTCCGCCGTCCATGCTCGATCAGATGCCGGGTCGCAAGACTCGCGCCTGAAAAATTGTCCGCCACGACCGACGGAATCTTCGAACCAGACAAAGGCCGGTCCATCGCCACGACGGGCACTGCCAGCCGTTGAATCACTTCGCGTAAAACCGCGCTCTGGGAATTGGCTGGCGCGATAATGAGGCCATCCGCCCGATGCCGCATAACGACATTCACGTTATCGATCTCGGTGTGGGGATCGTTCTGGGTCGTCATCACGATCAGCAGCGAATCGTTGGCGCGTGCAATGGCCTGCACGGCCTCCGCACAGCTGGAGAAAAATGGGTCCGCAATGCTGGGAATCAGGAGCCCGATGGTTCGCGTGCGGGCGCCGCGCAGGATTCGCGCCGCCTGGTTTGGCATGTAGCCGAGCTTCTCGATGGCACGTCGCACGCGCGCCATCGTATTCGGATCGACGCGGTGGCTCCCGTTGATCACCCGGGAAACGGTTGTGGTTCCGACGCCGGCCAGCCTCGCTACTTCGCTGACGGTTGGATGCTTGCGATGCGTTGTCATCGGATTCGTGAAGCGCCAGGAAATCGCCGCCGTGAGCGAGTGTACGCTTTCCTGCCCCGGCGCAGCGATGCCAGATGAGGAAAGAAAAGGGCCGCCGAAGCGGCCCTTCCTGGTGGGCAGGCTGTGTTGGGTTAGAACTCGATCCGGCCGCTCACCTGGAGGACGCGCGAGGAGCTTCCGAAATCCGCGTCGCCGGAGATCACGCCGAAATTGCAGTTCGAGTCTGTGATATCGCTGCAGGGCAGGCCGAAGTTGGGATGGTTGAGCACGTCGAAGGCATCGCCGCGGAGCTTGAGAGCAAGACCCTCCCAAACCACAAAGCTCTTGCCCAGGCCGAGGTCGAGGTCAAAGTAATTCGGACCGTAAAGGTTGTTGCGGCTTCCGATCTGGAAGCCCAACGGCCCTTCGAAATCCGAATTGGCCTTGGTCGTGTTGGCGTAGGCATTCAGCGGCTGACCCTGGCCGCCGTGAATCTTGATTTTGAGATCCGCGGTCTGGCCGGTAAGGATCGCCGGCGCGTTGTTGGCGTAGCCAGCGACAAAGGCGTTGGCTCCGGCGAAGTAAGGATAGCCAGTATGCCAATTAGGCAGGCCGCTGACTTCCCATCCGCCGATGATGCGATCGGCCCATCCGGGAGCGCCGGCAGCAAACTGGCGGCCGTGTCCGAAGGGCAGTTCGTAGATAAAGTTTCCGTTCAGGCTGTTGGTGATGTCGAAGTCGGAATTGCCGCGGCACTCCCTGGGACGAAGGACGTCGCAGATGAAGCCGTAGCCGCCGTAAGCGACAGTATTGGCCGTGACGGAAACGTTATCGATGGAGTGCGACCAGGTGTAGTTAAGGTCGAACTGGAGCCCGCTGCCAAGGTTCTTGTGGAGCGTGGTGAGCAGGCCGTTGTACGACGAAAATCCTTTGTTGGTGTACATGGTGTTCTCGTCGAACTGAGCGTCCATACCGACGTTGGGCGGAAGAATGCCGAACAGAGCCAGCAGGAACGTTTCGTCTGCGAAGTCGCCGCGGATCCCGTAAGGCTGCGTGTTGTCGGCCACCAGAGCGGTGTTGTTGGTGTAGCCGTTCGCCGCACCGAGGCCGGGACCCAGGACATTCTCGAACCAGGGCTGTGCAGTGACCGCCGTCGTGGAGACCCCAGCGCGCAGCTGCTGGCTCATGTTGGTAAAGGCCTGGGAGTAGAGCTGCCCGGAAACCGTGTCAGGGAAGTCGATCAGCTGGCTCGTATCTGCCTGGGCAAGCAGGCGACGGCCCTGGCGGCCAGCGTAGTTGATTTTGAGAATGTAGCCGTGGCTGAAGTCATGCTGCCATCCGAAGTTGTACTGGATGGAGTATGGAGTCTTGAACGTGGGATCGATCATTTCGTTGAAGGCGCCGCCGTTGGCGAGGCCGTTGGGAACGGCTGCAGCACCCGTTCCGCTGACGTAGGGATAGAACGGCCTGGTGATTGTGGGTGCCGCAGGAGGAGGCGGCGGGCTGCTGATGCCGGTGAAGCGCGCATCCTGCTGCAGGGTGGCGGCCGTGTTGGCGGCCGTGCCCAGAGGTTGACTAATGCCAGCTTCGAAAATGTAGGAAAACTGCGTCTGCTGATACAGGACAGCATTAACGACAGTGTGATCGAAGACGATGCCGCCGCCGCCGCTGAAAACAGTCTTGCGATCGAAGCTTGGGCTCCACGCAAAGGCTACGCGCGGGGCAAAATCCTTATTGTCGGTGTGGTAGAGGCTCGGGCCGTGATTCGCTTTACCGCCCAGAATGTAGTCGAACAGCGGAACGGAGAGATTACCGGAAAGGCCGGCAGCGCTCTGCGCCATGCGTTGCGAGAAGTAGTTGTTGAAGGTGGTTTGATCGACTGAGCTGGTCGTGCCACCAGGGGTGCCCATCTGATCGACCGATTCCAGCCCGTGCGTTTCATAGGGCACGGTGTAGTTCTGCCACCGCAGTCCGTAAGAGAGGGTAAGGTTGGGGGTCACCTTCCAGGCATCGCCAACGTAA
>DATAZC010000203.1:0-10666 GCA_036272255.1 Acidobacteriaceae bacterium
GTGTCTTCGCAAACCGCGAAAACAGCGAGTTTCGAGCAGGCACATCACCGAAAATCATCCCACGGGTCGATGGCACCGACCCTTCAGCTCCGGTCAGCCTAAAACAGCTTCACGGCCACGGGTTGCGCAGAGCTTCCCTAGAACAAGCCAGCCTGTTTGCGCGGCAGCGGTAGACCAAAGTGTTCATACGCCAGCCTCGTCGCCACGCGCCCCCTTGGCGTTCGGTCTAAGAAGCCTATCTGGATCAGGAACGGTTCGTAGACTTCCTCCAGCGCATCTTCTTCTTCGGCTAAGGTCGCGGCTAAGGTTCCTAAGCCGACCGGGCCTCCATCGTACTTTTCAATGATAGTGAGCATAAGGCGACGGTCTAACTCATCGAAGCCGTGGGCGTCGACTTCTAATAACTGCAGGGCGTCGCAGGCGGTCTTGCGGTCGATACGTCCCTGGGCGCGGACCTGGGCAAAGTCGCGCACCCTTCTGAGCAGGCGATTCGCAATTCTGGGCGTTCCGCGGCTGCGCATGGCGATCTCCGCGGCTCCGTCCTCGTCGATGGGGATGCCGAGGACTTCGGCGGAGCGCGTGACGATAAAGCGCAAATCCTCGTCGGTATAGAACTCGAGGCGGAGGAGGATGCCGAACCTGGATCGCAGCGGCGACGAGAGGAGTCCAGGCCGCGTGGTCGCAGCCACGAAGGTGAAGGGCTTGATCTCCATGACGTGGGTGCGCGCGGCGGGGCCCTGGCCGATGATGATGTCGAGCTTGTAGTCCTCAAGCGCGGTGTAGAGCTTTTCTTCGAGCACGGGCTGGAGGCGGTGGATCTCATCGAGGAAGAGCACCTGGCGGTCGCGCAGGTTGGTGAGGATGGCGGTGAGGTCGCCCTGGATCTGCAGAGCGGGGCCGGAGGTCTGCTGGTAGGGGACGTCGAGCTCGTTGGCGATGATGGTGGCGAGGGTGGTTTTGCCCAGTCCTGGAGGGCCGAAGAGGAGGACGTGGTCGAGGGCTTCGCCGCGAGACTTGGCGGCTTCAAGCGCAATGGCGAGCTGCTCCTTGGCTTTGGTCTGGCCAATGAATTCCTGGAGACGGCGGGGCCGGAGCTTGAGCTCGAAGGAGTCTTCTTCAGAGGAGCGGGCGGCGTTGACGAGGCGCTCGGCGTCTTCGCGAGGATGGGGCATTGGAAACAGGTTACAGGGTGCAGGGAGCAGGGTACAGGGAGCAGGTTACAGGTTGCGGGTTACAGATAGCAGAGGCCGGGGTGCAGGAGCAGGCAGCGCGGAACACCACGTTTCGCCGGCCTCTGCGGGAATCATCGTCCTGTAGAGTTTGCCGGTGCCGGCGTGGGTGTTTTCTGATCCTTGTCTTTGTCCTTATGTTTGAAGTCGAGGCCGATGGCGGGGTGTGACGCGGTGCCTCCAATTTTGATGGGGACGAAGGTGCCCGCTCCATTCTTCGCAAAGAAGGGATCGACGGGCTTGAGGAGCAGGGACTTCCAACCGGTGACCATCTGGGACAGGTGGGCGTCGAGGCGGGCCGTACCGGTGAAGTCGAGGGTTTCGCCTTTAAGGCCGTACGCGCCCTGCAGATTGATGGCGGCGCCGGGAACGAGGAAGTTGAGCGCGGAGATGGTGCACTGGCTGTCGCCGAAGGTGAAGTTGCCGCGCATCTCCGAGCCAATGTCGGCGGTGGGCGGAGCCAGAGCCTGATCCGAGGCGTTGCTGGGTGCGGCGCTGTTCTGCGGCGGGGTCTGGCCCTTCGCCTGTTTCTGGTCCTTCATCGCCTTGCCCTCATCGTTCGCCTGCTGGGCTTTGCCCTGGCCGCGGAGGCTGAGCTCGTCGACCCGGCTCTGAATCTGATCGTTGGTAAAGTGCGCGTCGCTGAGATCGAAATTGCCCTGGAGGCGGATCTTGTCCGTGACGGAGGCTGGGCCCGGCGGCAGATCGAATTTGGCGTGGACCTGGATCTGGCCGGTCATCAGCGGCTGAGCGGCTTTGACCGAGAGGTTGAGCATGTCCTCAATGTGGCCGGGATCGACGATGATGCTGAGGCGGATGTCGCGGCCCTGTACGCCGGCGACATGGACGACGTCGCCGCGCGCAATGATGTGCGTGTGCAGGAGCCAGGCATCGACCGGCTGCAGGTAGGTGTCGCCGTTGGTCCCGTCAACGATGGCGTGGAAGGTGGTGTTGAGAGGCACGGGGCGATTCGCGATGTCGAGGGAGAAATTGGGCGTGGTCGTAGTGCCGTCGACTTCGATGTGATTGAGCTGGCCTTTATAGCTGCCGTCGGAAGAGAGCATGCCGCCCAGGCCCTTGATGGTGTTCAAATCGGCATTGCGGAAGGTGTAGCGTCCGTCGACGGGCGTATCGCCAGGGCTGTGCTCGTTGAAGGGACCGAAGTCGCCGGTGGAGTCGATGTTGCCGGTAGGCCGAGGATTGACGAGGATCGCGTGGAAGCGCATCGGGCGGCCGGCGGCAACCGAGTGCAGCTGAATCTTGCTGATGACGAAGTCCAGCGGAACTTTGCCCGGCTTGCCGTTTTCGATGAGGAGGTCCGCACGGTCAACGTCGATCTCGCGGACAAGAATCTGAATCTTGCCGTGGCTTTGGTCTTCGCCAGGTTTCTGGCTTTGCTCAAGGTGCGGCATGTTGGCCCGCTGATCTTTGGGCGGCAGATGAATGTTGAGGCCGGTGACCTGCACGCGGTTGACGACGATGGGCGTGTGCAGGAGCTGATGCCAGTCGAAGATGTGGAAGGAGAAGCGGTCGATGGCAATCATGGGCTCGTTGCCGTCGAGGTGGTTGGGATAGAGCTTGAGGCCGGAGCCGGAAACCTGAAATCCGTCGATGAAGGAGGCGTGAAACTGGTCGAGTTCGACGCGGCTGTCGAAGCGGGTGCTGAGGGTTTCAACCACTTTGGCTTTGAGCAGCGGGCCTGCGCGGTGCAGATAGATATTGCCGGCAACGATGGCAGCGATGGCCAGGATGATGAGGATGGAGGTGGTCCAGAGAAGAGCGAGGACGAGGGGATGATGGCGGCGCCGGCGGACGGAAGGACTTACAGGTTCGTTCACTTGAGTCTTCAATCTTTCTACCTTCTGCGATTGTGGACCTGGACTGGTCTCCATGGTTAGAGACGAGGGAGGCGCAAGAGGCTGTATGTGGGGGGCGGAAACAGGTTTATTCTCGATGCGGGTCAAGGTGGTGCGCCATGGCCGACGCGAACACGGAACAACGAGTGGTTGTGGGGCTGGGAGAATTGCTGTGGGATTTGCTGCCGGAGGGGGCGCGCCTGGGCGGAGCGCCGGCAAATTTCGCGGTGATGGCAGGACGGCTGGGCAATCGCGCGGTGGTGGCGAGCCGCGTGGGCGCCGATGCGCTGGGCGAGAAGGCGCGCCTTGAGCTGGAAGGGCTGCCGGTGGAGAGCGGCGCTCTGCAGGCGGACGCGGAGTATGCAACCGGCACGGTTACAGTTGTGCTGCAGAATCACGAGCCCGAATACACAATTCACGAGCCGGTAGCCTGGGACCGGCTGGCACTGACCCCGGAGTGGCGTGAATTGGCGCGAACTGCCGATGCCGTATGCTTCGGCACTCTGGCGCAGCGGGCGGAGCCATCGCGGGCGACGATCCTCGGGTTTCTGGATGCGACGCGGCCGGAATGCGTGCGAGTGTTCGATGTGAATATGCGGGTGCCGTTCTGGTCCGGCGATGTGCTGCGGGATTCGCTGGGGCGCACGACGATTCTGAAACTGAATGCGGGCGAGTTGCGGCACGTGCTGATGGGGACGGGGGTGTGTCCTTACCCGGTCGAGGCGCAGGACGATGACGCGATCATGCGCGGAGCGGAGCGACTGCTGGAGCGGTATGCGGTGGACCTGGTGTGCATCACGCTGGGCGCGCGAGGCAGTTTGCTGGTGACGCGGAAGGATCATCATCGACATGCCGGACTGGCGGCGGCGGTGCAGGATACGGTGGGCGCCGGAGACGCTTTTACAGCGGCGTTGACGCATTACTACCTGGAGGGAGCGCCCCTGGCGGTGCTGAATGAGGCGGGCAATCGATGGGGCGCGTGGGTGGCGTCTCAGGCGGGCGGGATGCCGCCGATGAGGGCCGAGACACTGAAGAAGGTGAGCGGGGAGATCCGGGCGAAGCGAGAGCAAGCAGCAAAGAGGGTGTGAGCGGAGGCGGATCCCAAATTCCTGGGGGGAGGGGTTGACAGGAGAGGAATGAGGTTGATAGGGTACATACCAACTAGTGGGTATGGTATCGATGACGACTCAATTACAACACCAATCCAAAGAAAAGCTACTCGATGCTGCGCTGCATGTTATTCGCGCGAAAGGGTATACAGCTACACGGGTGGAGGACATCTGCGATGCGGCCCGTTTGACCAAGGGCAGCTTCTTCCATCATTTCAAGAGCAAGGAAGATTTGGCGCTGGCAGCGGCGGACCATTGGAACTCGATGACGGGACAGCTATTTGCAACGGCGAATTACCGATCGCTGGCCGATCCGCTGGAGCGGCTGCTGGCCTACGTTGATTTTCGCAAGGCGCTGCTCCAGGGCGATTTGCCGGATTTCACCTGCCTGGTGGGGACGATCGTCCAGGAGGTTTACCAGACGCATCCGCCGCTGCGCGCGGCATGCGAGCAGAGCATCAGCAAGCACGCCGAGACGCTGGAGCCGGACATAGCGGAGGCGATGCGGCTGTATGGCGTCGAGGGTGACTGGACGCCGCGGAGCCTGGCGCTCTACACGCAGGCAGTGATCCAGGGATCGTTCATTTTGGCCAAGGCAACCGGTAGTGCACAGGTGGCGGCGGAGTCCATCGATCATCTGCGGCGGTATATCGAGATGCTGTTTGGGCATTCGAACAGGGAATGAAAGAACGGGAGCAGGGAGCAAGGAGCAGGAAGAAACTACAACCCCAGGAGGAAAAGCCGTGGCAGCGACGATTGCGAAAGAGATTCAACTCACGCTCCAACCGGATACGATCAGGCGGCCGGAGATGCACTACGTGTTCATTGAGAAGGTCGGATCGATTCCGGCGAATGCTCCGCAGGCATGGAATGCAATGCACGCATGGGTGCCGGCGATTGCGGCCAATAACCAGGTGACGGGCTACATGAGCCTCTACTGCATGGAGAGAGGCATTTACCGGGCGGGTATCGCCGTGGCGGCCGAGCCGCAGCTGCTGCCGGCAGGGGTGCAGTACGAAAAAATTGCGGGCGGCCAATACAGCCGTTTCGTGCTGACCGGTTCGTACTCGCAGCTGCCAGAGGCAACGGGGCTCGCGGTTGCAAGGGCGCGGGAACTCGAGTTGCCGCTGCGCGCGGACTACAACATCGAAAACTATGTCAGCGATCCGCGGGTGACACCGGAGGATCAGAACATCATCGAGATTCTGTTTCCCGTGAATTAAGAGTGCGGGCGCAACCAGACTCAACACAAGCGCGCGGTGGCTGGTGGGGCCGCTGGACGAAGGAGACGAACATGGTGACAGCGATACGCAATGATCGGACACTGCATGACAAAACAGCGGTTCTGGACGTGATCGCCGGCATGGCGAAGGCCCGTTATGAAAAAAATGCGCGGGGGATCGCCGAGCCGTATGAGAAGGACGCGGCGATCTTCAATCTGGCGCCCCCGCTGGTGCATCGCGGGATCGACCTTGGTGAAACGCAGGCCTGGCTCGACACGTGGGAGGGGCCGATCACGATTGAGCCGCGCAATTTCGAAGTGAAGGTGATCGGAGACATGGCGTTCTGCCACGGCTACATGCGGATGGAGGGGCAGAAGAAGGGCGGTGAGAAACGCTCAAACTTCTGGATGCGCGAGACGTTATGTCTGGAACGGAGCGGGGAGGCCTGGCGGATTACGCACGAGCACACGTCGGTGCCTTTCTATATGGATGGAAGCTTGCGGCCGGCGTTCGATCTGGAGCCGTGAGCGAGCGGCGTGAGGCCGGCCGGCGCAGATGACAGCGTATGTTAGAGGGTGATGACGCACATCCCTTCTTCGAAAGAGAGACGCCAGCTGGGGCAGGCACGGCGCAAGCAGGTTCGCCGGCAGGATCACGCGTATTGGGATCCAAAGCTGCGGCGGCACGACCCGGTGCGGCTGATTGAGGAGTCGATGCGGGGGCGGGTGCCGTCGCTGATCCCGCTGAAGTACGAGCGGATGCTGTGCTCACCGTTCGGATTTTTTCGCGGCGCGGTGCCGGTAATGGCGGCGGACCTGTCGCTGCTGCCGCATACGGGGATCGTGAACCAGATTTGCGGGGACGCGCATGTGCGCAATCTGGGAGCCTTCGCGGCGCCGGATGGCCGGCTGTTGTTCGACATCAACGACTTCGATGAGACGATTCGCGCGCCGTTCGAGTGGGATCTGAAACGGCTGGCGACGAGTCTGGTGCTGGCGGCGCGTGAGACGGGTGCCCGCAAACAGAGCGAGGCGGTCATAACGTTCGTGGCGCAGTATCGGAAACTAATGGACGCGCTGGCGAGGATGCCGGTGATCGACGTGGCGCGGTTCCAGGTGCATCGATTGCAGCGGATTTCGCCGGTGTCGAGAGCGTTGCTGAAGGCGGAACGTTCGACGCCGCTGCACACACTGGAGACGCTGACCGTGCCGGCAAAGACGGGACGAGTTTTCAGGGAAGAGCCACCGGTGCTGCGGCGACTGAGCGGGCAGCAGGCGCGGCAGGTGCTGGCGTCGGTGACGCTATATCGGGAGAGCCTGCAGCCGGAGCGGCGGCATTTTCTGTCGCAATATAAGCCGGTGGATGTGGCGTTCAAAGTGGTGGGCACGGGGAGCGTCGCGCTGAGGGACTATTTGATTTATTTCGAGGGGAACGGTCCGCGGGATCCGCTGTTCCTGCAAATCAAAGAGGAGCCGGGATCGGCGTATGCGCCATATTTGCCGGCAGCGCACGAGGCGTCACATCATGGGCGGCACGCGGTGGATGGACAGCGGGCAATGCAGTTCCAGTCGGATCCATTTTTGGGATGGACGACGATTGCGAACCGCGACTATCTGGTGCGGCAGCTGAACGATCACAAGGGCAGCATCGCGGTGGAGGATTTAGCCGGGCCGGGGCTGGTGGAGTACGCGGTGATGTGCGGCGAGCTGCTGGCGAGGGGCCATGCGCGATCGGGGGATGCTTGTTTGATCGCAGGCTATCTGGGCAATGGCGAGAAGTTCGGCGCGGCGCTGGTAAAGTTTGCCATCGCGTATGCGGGTCAGACCGAAGCGGACTGGAAAGAGCTGAAGCGGAGCAGGGGATAGATTGGGGATTCAGACTTTAGCCGGTAGCCGTGCTCTCGGCGATGACCCCTTGATCCGCGTTTAGAATCGGTGGCATGGTTGAACTGGCTTTGGCGTTAAATGGCGACAGCGCGTACACGCCGCCGTCGCATATCCTGGAAAATTTGGATTCAGAGATGGCGCTGCGCAAGCTGGCAGGCGCGCCGCATACGATTTATGCCGAAGTGTGGCATGCCGCGTACTGGCAGCAGGTCACGCTGGAATGGGCTCGCGGCGTGGAGACTCCGTGCCCGGAGCACAATACGATGAGCTTTCCGACTGAAGCGCAGCTGCGGGTGGAAGCGTGGCCGGATTTGTGCTCGCGGTTTTTGGCGGGTGCGGAGAAGGCTGCCGCGGTCGCGAACTGTACTGATACGGAGAAGGTCGTGGTGTGTCCTTCGCCGCCGGGGAATCCGGCGCGGAAGATGACGGTGCGGGATCAGCTGGAAAGTTTAGCGGCGCACAATGCGTATCATTTGGGACGCGTGGTGCTGTTACGCCAGATGATGGGGAGTTGGCCGCCGCCTTCCGGCGGATTTACGTGGTAAGGACTGGCCGTCGAATCGGACTCAAGAGCGATCGGGAGGGATGATGAGGAAGCGCGCTGTCTTGCTGCTCGGTGTGGTGGTGGCTGGCTTGGTGTTCCTGGGTGGTCGCGCGAAGGTTGCGGTGGCGGCGGCTCAATCGAATGCGGACGCGACGGCGAGCGCCGATGACGAGGCTCGTGGCAAAGCCTGGTGGGCGCACATCCAGGTGCTGGCCGATGACTCGATGAAGGGCCGGCTGACGGGGAGCCCCGAGTATCTGCGCGCGGCGGCGTATGTGGTGAAGCAATTCAAGGCGGACGGGCTGGAGCCGGCCGGGGTGGGCGGCAGCTACTACCAGCCGGTCCACTTTATTGAGCAGTGGGTGAGTGCAGGGAAGTCGTCGGCGAGTCTGGTGGCGGATGGGCAGGCGCAGCCGCTGGCTCTGGGGCAGGACGCGGTGTTGAGCTCGCACTCGCCGGAGCCGCAAAGGGTAGATGCGGGACTGGTGTTTCTTGGATATGGTCTCCATTTGCCGGATTCGAATTATGACGATTTCAATTCGGCGGAAGTGCCGGCGGGTTCGTTGCGAGGCAAGATCATCGTGGTGATCAACGGCGGACCGGCGGGGCTGCCGGGCGCGCTGAAGTCGTTTGCGCGGACGTCGCCCATGCATGAGGCGATGCGACAGGCCGGGGTGGTGGGGATCGTGTCGATTCCGACGCCCAAATCGATGGACTTTGGATGGGATCGAATCGCGTCGAGCGCGTCGCAGCCGGGAATGTGGCTTGCCGCCGAGCCGGGCGATGCGGAGGTGGCGCGGCGGCATCCGGCGCTGGCCGACGATCATGAGCCGATGTTCGCGGCGACGTTCAATCCCGCGCAGGCGGAGAAGCTGTTTGCGGGGACGGGGCACACGTTTGCGGAAATGCTGGCACTGGCCGATGCGCAGAAGCCGCTGCCGCGGTTCGATCTGAAAAAGAAGCTGACGGCGACGGTGGTGACGGAACGCGACGCTGTCGTGTCGCCGAATCTGGTGGCGAAGCTCGAGGGCTCCGATCCGGCGGCGGGATATGTGCTGGTGTCAGCGCATCTAGACCACCTTGGCGTCGGCGAGCCGATCCATGGCAAGACGATTTACAACGGCGCGATGGACGATGCGTCGGGGGTGGCGACGGTGCTGGAGACGGCGAAGTCGCTGAGCGCGGATGCGGGGAAGGGAATTCGGCCGCGGCGGAGTGTGCTGTTTGTGATTTTCACGGCGGAGGAGAAGGGTCTGCTGGGGTCGCGGTATTTTGCCGGGCATCCGACGGTGCCGGAGCGGGCGATCAAGGCGGATCTGAACCTCGACATGTTTATGCCGTTGTTTGCGTTCAGGAAATTGCATGTGCAGGGACTGGAGCAGTCGACGCTGCAGGAGGATGCGCGGAAAGTGGGCGAGGCGCACCACGTTGTGATTGCGGGGGATCCGGAACCGGACCGGAATTCGTTTATCCGGACGGATCAGTACAGCTTTGTGCAGGCGGGGGTGCCGGCGCTGGCGATGAAGTTTGGCTGGGAGCCGGGGTCGCCCGAATACAGGATGTGGCGGGCGTGGCTGGCGGAGCGGTATCACTCAACGCAGGACGACCTGAGCCAGCCGGTGGATCTGGTGGCGGCAGCGCAGTTCAATGCGTTTTTTGCGGACCTGGCACGCGCGGTGGCGAATGATCCGGCCACGCCGCATTATCTGGACTCTAGTTTCTTCCGGCGGTTTGAGAACGGGCAGTAGGAGAGGTGGGGTCCGGCGCTCGGCGTTCGGTGTTCAGAAAGACGAGTGCCGGGGCGGAGGGAGGCGATGGCGAATATTCCACCAGAAAGCGCGACCTCGCCCTCGGCAGGCTACTCGGGCACGCCGCTCGCGAAGAAGCTGGGCGTGAAGGATGGACAGCGGACGTGGCGGCTGAAGATGCCGGCAAGCGTGGCAGCTGAGATCGCGCGGAGCGGCGCCGCGCCAAAGCTGGTGAAGACGCCGGCCGGAGACGGAGCCGGGCTCGATATGGCGCATGTTTTTGTGACGCGCAAGGCGGAGTTGGCGGAGCATCTGGCCTGGCTGCGGGGGGTACTGGCGCAGGACGGGATGGCTTGGGTTTCGTGGCCGAAGAAGGCTTCAAAGGTCGAGACAGACATCACCGAAGACACCGTGCGGGAAGTCTGTCTGCCGCTGGGGTTGGTGGATGTGAAGGTGTGCGCGGTGGACGCGGTGTGGTCGGGGCTGAAGCTGGTGATTCGGAAGAGCGAGCGGAAATAGATCGCTCCGGGATTGTGTCGGGATCCGGATTATTGAGAAGCCGTGCGCCGAGGCCGTTGCTTCGCGGAAACCGATTTGATGATGAGGCGGCGGGATTGGGTCGGGTCGATCGGCTTGGGCGACAACTCGATGGCCTGGGCGATGAGTTCCTGAACAGCGGGTGTGTCGAGGAGCGCCGGTGTTTCGAGAACGATGTGGCGGGCGCGTTTGCCGCCGCCGGCGAGAAGGCCTTCCGGATCGCGGAGGCGCGTGCCGCTCAACAGGAAAAACAGACTGACCCAGCGTGGGTAAAGCGCGATCGAGAAGATCGCGTCCGAGGCTCGCTCCGTGGGGCAGAAGCCGATGGCAAGGGCGTTGTAGTTGTCGTAGACGAGCTCAATGGCGCCAGGCAGTCGGGCGCGCATTTTGCGGAGCGCGGTGCGCGCCTGATCGGCGACGTGAGGCGCGAACTTGTCGAGGAATGCGTCGAGCTGCTCTGCGGGAGATTGCGCGGGAGTTCGCTTCTTCTTTGGTGGAATGGCGGCGGGGTTCTTTTTCGCGGACAGGGTCTTG
>DATAZC010000204.1:0-28760 GCA_036272255.1 Acidobacteriaceae bacterium
CGGCACCGGCAATGGCGGATTCGCCGGTTCCATTTACACATCGCAGATGGCCGGCTACCTGCATCGCGGCTTTGCCGTCTCCGGCTCCGATGCCGGCCATGCCGCTGGCGGCGGCGATGCCAGCTGGGCCTTCGGCCATCCGGAAAAAGTGAAGGACTTCGGCTGGCGCGCTGTCCACCTCACCGCCGAGGCCGCCAAGCAAATCATTCGCGCCTACTACGGCAAGCCGCAGTCGAAGGCCTACTTCGATGCCTGCTCCGATGGTGGCCGCGAGGCCCTGATGGAGGCGCAGCGTTTCCCCGAGGACTACGAAGGCATTCTGGCCGGTGCGCCCGCCTACAACTGGTCGCACCTGATCGCCGGCGCCGTGTTCGCAACACAAGATCTGCTCGGAGATCCCAGGGCTTACATTCCCGACCTCAAATTAGCCGCCATTCAAAAAGCTTCGGTAGCCGCCTGCGATGCGCTGGACGGCGTGAAAGACGGCATCATCGCCGATCCGGGAAAGTGCCACTTTGACCCCGCGGTTCTTCTCTGCAAAGGCGACGATGCGCCCGACTGCCTGACGCAACCGCAGATCGACGCATTGAACGGCATCTACACCGGCGCCAAAGACAGTCATGGGGCGCCGTCGTTTCCGGGCATGACTATGGGGGATGAAACCGGCTGGAGAGAGTGGATCATCGGCGAGGATCCGGGAGCCGCGGCGGCGGTGCAATACGCCGAGAACGACTTCCGCTACATCGTGACGGGCGATCCGAAGTGGAACGTGCTCACCGCCAATTACGACGAGGCTCTCCGCCAGTCCATCGAAAAGACCTCTGCCGATCTCGATGCCAGCGATCCGGATCTCAGCCGCTTCAACGCTCGCGGCGGCAAGCTGATCCTTTACCACGGGTGGAACGACCAGGCCATATCGCCATGGAACTCGGTTGCGTATTACAAGAGTGTCGAGCAGCAGATGGGCGTGGAGAAAGCCGAATCCTTCACCCGCCTTTACATGGCGCCAGGCATGGAGCACTGCACGAACGGGCCGGGTCCCAGCGGTTTTGGCCAGCTCGGCATCCCCACCTCCAAAGGCTCCCAGTTCGGCCTGTTTGACGCCCTCGAAGACTGGGTCGAGAAAGATGCGGTTCCAGGCGACATCTTCGCCACGAAGTATTCACCTGGAGAAAACGGCAGCAGAAAGGCAGTCATGACCAGGCCGCTGTGCCCTTACCCTGAAGTGGCGAAGTACAACGGCTCCGGCGACGCCAACGACGCGGCCAGTTTTGCCTGCACCGCTCCCTGACTGCGCTACGCCTTTCCCAGCGCGTTGATGTCCCGAACCTCGAGCACCGTCTTCGGGTAGCCCTGGGTCACGCACCGGATCATCGCCCGCCCCACATCCTCCAGCGTGCTCACGGAATTCGGCGCCACCACCCGCAGCACCGGATACAGCCACGCGAACGCCTTGTAGGAGCCCTTCAGGTTCCGCTGACCTGGCATCGCCTTCATAAACCCAGGCCGAAAGTTATATTCCGCTTTGAATCCCATGCGCGTCAGCGCGTTCTCCGTGCGGCCCTTCACACGCGCCCACATCAAACGGCCTTTCTCGGTTGAGTCCGTCCCCATCCCCGACACATAGGTGAACACCATTGCCGGATTCAGCTTCACCAGCGTCTCGGCAAAGTGCAGCGTCGTGTCGCAGGTGATCCGCGTGTAGTCTGCTTCACTTTTGCCCACCGAAGTCACACCGGCGCAGAAGAAGCATGCGTCGTATCCGCGCAGCTGATCGGCCATCGCTTCCAGCTGCATAAAGTCGGGCACGATGCATTCCTTTACCTTCGGCAATGAAGTCCCATACGGTCGTCGGCTCACCAGCAACACCTCGTCCACGGCCGGATGCTCGAGGCATTCGAACAGCACGCCCTCGCCCACCATTCCGGTTGCGCCTGTGATGATGACTTTCAATTCTGCACCTGCGTCCGTTTGCTGTCCTTCAGTAGTCCTAATTGAAGCAGGCTCTCCGCTGTCGCCACGATAGCGTCCTCACTCGATCGCGGCTCCCACCCGAGGACCTTCCGCGCATGTTCATTCGAAGCGTTCTTCCGCTTGCCCAGCTCGGGCAGAATCTGCTTCGCCGCTGTGTCGCGCATCGCCACCAGCCGCACGATAACGTTGGGGATCTGCATCGTCGGCACTCGCTTCGCCCAAACCCCCATCCGTTTCCGCAGGATCTTCGCCACGTCGCGGAACGACAAAAAATCTCCCGCGACCGCCAGGAAACGGTCCCCCTGCGCAGCCGGACTCGTCATCGCGCGCAGATGCAGATCGGCAACGTCCCGGACATCGACCGCGCCAAACCAGATTTTCGGGCACCCGGGCACAGCGCCATCCATCAGACGCTGCACGATCAGAATCGACGTCGAGAGATCCGGCCCCAGCACCGGCCCAAACACGCCCACCGGGTTGACTACCGCCAGCTGCAGACCTCCGCGCTCCCGTCCCATAAAATTCCACGCTTCGTGCTCCGCCAGCGTCTTCGACTTCACATACGGCAGCACATCCTGGCCTTTGGGATCCGTCCAGTTCTGTTCTGTAAACGGCTTCTCCTGCGGCTTCTGCCCATATCCAATCGCCGCAAACGATGAAGTCAGCACCACGCGCTTTACGCCCGCATCGCGCGCAGCCCGCAGTACCCGTATCGTGCCGTCGCGCGCCGGGCCGATCAGTTCGTTCTCATCCTTGGGCACGCCGGCAGGGAAGGGCGAAGCCACATGCAGCACGTACTCGCATCCGCTCATCGCTTCTTTCCAGCCCCCGTCGTTCATCAAATCGGCCGCAAAGAACGACAGCCGCCCAGCCGGCTCCGCAGCACCACCCACCTTCAACATCGACCGCACATCCGCTTCGCGCTCGAGGGAACGTACCGTCGTCCGCACCGTGTGTCCTGCTGCCAGCAACTGCAAAATGCAATGGCTCCCGATAAAGCCAGAGCCTCCCGTCACCAAAACTGTGCTCATCCGTCCTTCCCTCGTTCTGAGGATTTCCCTTCGAGGATTATCTACCTGGGCGACCCAACCGCGTGCTGGGCCGTCCATCGACCGCCAGGGTTACCTTTTTGTTTCCGCTCCGAAGGCAACTACTTCCACCTCCTCGTGTGTCTTAGAACCAGCTGTGGAAGTCCCTTTGAAGACTGCCTGCACGCGCGCTCTACTCACCTGCCTGGTTCTCTCGGCCCTGATCGCTTGTGGCAGTCAAAACAGCTCTGCGCCCCCCCAGACTTCCTCCCCCGCCATCTCGTCGGTCACGCCCACGTGTTCGCCGTCCACGGTCGCCCCCGGCGCGACGTCGCAATGCTCCGCCAGCGTGCAGGGAACCGGAAGCTTCAGCACGGCCGTCACCTGGTCTGTCTCGGGCGGCGGGTCGATCAGCTCCGCGGGACTTTTTACTGCGCCTGCGGCGGCAGCCAGTGTCACCGTCAAAGCAACAAGCACCGAGGACACTTCGAAGTCCGGCACTGCCACGATCACCGTGCAGGCCGCGGCGCTTCCGATTATTTCTTCCGTGTCGGTCACTTGTTCTCCTTCCACTGTCACGGCGGGCGCGACTTCGCAGTGCAGCGCCACCGTGCAGGGCACAGGAAGCTTCAGCAGCGCCGTCACCTGGTCTGCCTCGGGCGGGTCGATCAGCTCGGCGGGACTATTCACTGCGCCTGCGGCGGCAGCCAGTGTCACCGTCAAAGCAACAAGCACTGAGGACCCATCGAAATCCGGCACTGCCGCCATCACCGTGCAGGCCGCGGCGCCACCGCCGCCGGTGGTGCCGGAGAGTCACCATGTCGTTCTCGTGATGGAAGAAAACCAGAGCTACTCCACCGTTGTTCGCGCCACCAGCGTCTGGCCCAATCTCAACACCCTCATCGCGCAGGGGGCATTGCCGACCAGCTACTACGCCGACACGCATCCCTCCATCGGCAACTACTTCATGCTGACCACCGGCCAGATCCTCACCAACGACGACAATTCCACCCAGGTCTTCAACGTCGACAACATTGCGCGCCGCATGCTCTCCTCCGGCGTCACCTTCCGTATCTACGCCGAAGGCATTACGCAGGGATACACGGGCGGCAACACCGGCCTCTACCTCATCCGGCACAATCCCTTCGCCATGCTCTCCGACGTCGCCAGCGATCCGGCCGTTGCCAATCAGGTTCTCTGCCCCTTCTCGCAGTTCGCCACCGACCTCGCCAACAACGCGCTTCCCGACTTCTCCTACATCGTTCCTGACGTAAACGACGACGCCCACGACGGCACACCGCAGCAAGCCGACACCTGGCTTCAGACCAACGTCGTCACGCCGCTCTCCGCCTCTGCTGCTTTTCAGACTGGGGGCGACGGCATCCTCGTCGTCGACTTCGATGAAGCCGCGACCTCCGACACCACCTATGGCGGAGGCCACGTCTCTCCCGTCTTCTGGGGACCCAACGTCAAAGCCGGCTACACCCAGACTTCCAGCACCGTTTACCAGCACGAGAGCATGCTGCGGACCCTCATGGAGGCCCTCAGCCTCCAGAACCCGCCCGGCGCCGGAGCCAGTGCGCCTTCCATGGCGGAGTTCTTCGTCCAGTAGCAGTCCCGGCAGGATTTGACGCATCGCTGTTAACCCCTCAGTCAACACGGAATCCGTCGCCCCGCATCCGATTCAGTAAGCGGACAGGCTGCTGAGATCCCCGCAGTTCGCAAAAAACTTAAGGAGTAGCTGATGAATCGCATTGCAATGCTTTTTGGGCTGGCAATTGTTTTGGGAGCGCCCTCGTGGCTGGCTGCACAGGAAACCAGTGGTGCAACGCACGGCGAAGTAGGCGTTTACGCGGACTACTTTCGCCTGAGCCCCGGCGGCACGGCCACCAACTTTGTCGGCGCGGGCGGCCGCGCGGCTTACCGCTTCCACTGGATGGCGATCGAGGCCGAGATGAATTACGACTTCGCTCGTAACTTCACTTCCACGCAAACCTCCGGCTCCGGCACCACCGTCACCACCACCTTTGTCAAGAGCAGCGTTCGCCCGCTCACCGGCTTGTTTGGTCCGGTCTTTTATGCGGGAACCGGCCGCATGCGTGCGTTCGCCACCGGTAAGGTCGGATTCATCGACTTCAGTGTGAACAACAGCGGCGTCGTCTCGCAGTCGACCTTCACCAATTCTGTTGCCGGCGTCGGAGGCGCAGGCACGCACATCGCGCTCTATCCTGGCGCAGGACTCGAGGGCTACTTCGGCCCCTTCGGCCTTCGCCTTGAAGCGGGTGACGAGGTCTACCTCAACAACGGGACGTACAACAATCTGCGCGTCACGCTCGGACCTGAGCTGCGCTTCTAACGACGGCTCGCCACAGAAAACCAGCCACTCATCACAGAAGAAGGCGCTCCATCCCCGGAGCGCCTTCTTCTTTCCCGCGCCATTCATGTAAATTTGCAGGCACTGTCCTTTCAGGAGTTTTCCGGATGCCGAATGGCCGTGCCGTTCTTGCCTCTTCCCTTGCCCTCCTCTGCCTGACCGCCTGCCTGTATGCCCACTCCCAGTCTTCCGATCCTGAAGACAAATACATCTGGCTGGAAGATGTAAACGGCGCCCGTTCGATGGAATGGGTCAAGGCAGAGAATGCCCGCACGGCCAAAGTGCTCGAAGCTGATCCACGTTTTTCCTCATGGGACGACGAAGCACTCAAAGTCAGCGAGGACCCCAGCCGCCTGCCCACGCCCGGTCTGCGCGGCGACGACGTTTACAACTTCTGGAACGACGAGAAGAACGTCCGCGGGCTTCTTCGCAAGACCACGCTTTCCGATTACTCCACTGCAAGCCCGCACTGGCAAACCGTTCTCGACGTCGACGCGCTCGGCAAGCAGGAGAACACCAGCTGGGTGTTTCACGGTGCTAACTGCCTTTACCCGGGCGACAAGTACTGTCTCTTCGAACTTTCGGTTGGCGGCGAAGACGCTTCTACCGCGCGCGAGTTCGACCTCACGCAAAACAAGTTCGTCGACGGCGGCTTCTCCTCCCCCCACAGCAAGCAGGACATCTCCTGGCAGGACAAGGACACGCTGCTGATTGCGCGCGACTGGGGCGCCGGCAGCATGACCCAATCCGGCTATCCTTTCATCATTAAAGAGTGGAAGCGCGGCACGCCGGTCGACAGTGCGAAGGAGGTGTTCCGCGGCCAGCCCGACGACATCTTTGCGCACGCCTACGTCCTCGACGATGCACAGGGCGACCACCTCACACTGTTTCAGCGCACCATTTCTTTCTTTGAGTCACGGTGGTGGGTTAAAACTCCCGCAGGCCTCAGGGAACTCGTCATCCCGCGCAAGGCCACTCCCGCAGGGCTGCTCTCCGGGCGCGTCCTGCTTGAAATCCACGAAGACTGGAGCCCGAATCCGTCCGGTCCGAAATTCACTCAGGGCTCGTTGCTCTCCGTCCGCCTCGCCGACCTCGTTCGTGACCCGGCCCACCTGAATCCCACGGTCGTCTTCGCACCCACTTCCGACGAGTTCCTCAACGGCGAAGCGACCACGCACTCCCGCCTCATCATCGCGACCCTGAAGCATGTTCTGGGCCGCGCCTACGTCTACACGCCCACCGGCAAAGACGGCTGGTCCATCAAGACGCTCGACGTGCCCGACAACAGCACCATCAGCATCGTCACCGCCAGCGACGCCAACGAGACATTCTTCCTGAGCACGCAGAACTTTCTCACCCCGCCGTCGCTCCTTCAGGGCGATGCGTCCACCGGGGGCCTGAAGCTCTCGCGCTCGCAACCGCCCCTCTTCGACGCGTCTCAGGACACCGTGGAGCAGCTCTTTGCCACTTCAAAGGACGGCACCAAAGTTCCCTACTTCGTCGTCCATCGCAAAGACATGCAGCTCAACGGGCAGAATCCCACGCTGCTCAACGCCTATGGTGGATTTGAAGTCTCCGAAACACCGACGTACTCCGCCATCCGCGGCAAGCTGTGGCTTGAAAAAGGCGGCGTCTTCGTGCTGGCCAACATTCGCGGCGGCGGTGAGTTCGGGCCTGCGTGGCATGAGGCGGGGCTCAAGACCCACCGGCAGCGTATCTACGACGACTTTGCGGCTGTTGCTGAAGACCTGATCGCGCGCAGGATCACTTCACCGCAGCACCTGGGCATCATTGGCGGATCCAACGGCGGCCTGCTCATGGGCGTGGAGATGACCCAGCATCCCGACCTGTGGAATGCCATCGTGATCCAGGTCCCGCTCCTCGACATGCTGCGCTTCGAACACATCGCTGCAGGAGCCAGCTGGGTCGGAGAATACGGCTCGGTCACCGTTCCCGAAGAGCGCGCCTTCCTCGCCGGCATCTCGCCGTACAACCAGCTCAAATCCGACGTGAAATATCCCGAGCCGCTGATCTTCACCACGACCCGTGACGATCGTGTAGGTCCACAGCACGCGCGCAAATTCGCCGCCAAAATGGAGGAGTACCACGAGCCGTTCCTCTACGACGAAATCACCGAGGGTGGCCATGGTGCCGGCGCGGATCTGAAACAATCCGCCCGCTCCTGGGCTGAGACCTATGTCTATCTGGCGGAGAAGCTGATGCCGCCCAACGCATCACCACAGTAATCAGGAGCTGTTTCGCAGCAGCGGCGCTGCTCGCTCGGCGGCGCCGCGTGCGCATCGCTGCCCTCCGATTGTCATTTCATTGTCACCGAATCAGGCTGGCTCCCGCGTGCGCGTTGAAACGTCGCACTTTGCGCCGAGCAATCGCCGGGTCCCCGCTTAGTTGTATTCTCGTTAACGCTCCAGCCCCCCTAGACTAGCGGCGGAATCCAGCGGTCTGCGATGTGTGCCCTCCCCGGCAGCAGGCCGCAACGACAAAAGCGAATCCATCGCTGCAAAAAGAGCATCAACCTATGCGCCTCAAAGGCCCGACCGCACTCCTGGCTGTCGCTGCGTTATCTCTCTCGGCCGCTGCTCAGAGCGTCACCGGCACCATCCTCATCAAGAAGAAGCTCACGCGGCGGAGCGTCACTCCGGTTGTTTCTGTCTATCAGCGCGGCACTGCTGTCGAGCTGGGCAAAGACGACGCGGCCGCCGATCCGCTCGCGTTCGAGCGCGCCCGTGTCGTCATCTACCTTGAAGGAGCACCCGCCGGCGTCGCCCCGGCCAGCGCCACCCTACCGCAGGTGGCGCAACTCGACCGCCGCTTCTCGCCCGACCTTCTCGTCATCCCCGCCGGATCCACGGTTTCGTTCCCCAACATGGATCCGATCTTCCACAACATCTTTTCGCTCTCACACGCCAGGACCTTTGACCTCGGCAGCTATGACCAGGGCCAGACCCGTAAAGTCGCATTTCTCAAACCCGGCATCGTCGACGTCTACTGCCATCTGCACCCCAACATGGAAGCCACCATCGTCGTGACGCCGAGCCGCTGGTACGCGCGCTCCGACGGCGCGGGGCAGTACCGCATCCCCGACGTTCCGCCCGGCGAGTACACCGTCGTCGCCTGGCACAAGTACGCCGGCTTCTTCCGTAAAACCGTCACGGTCGAAAACGGTCACGACGCCGTCGCCGACTTCTTCATTCCTCTCGAAGCGGACGCGAAGTAGGAGCACCGGTTGACGACGCGCTTCCAAACCCGGGCTTTCCTCATCTGCTTCATCCCCTTTGCGCTTCTCCTCGGCGGCAGCTTCTGGATGATCCAGCGCTTTGTCCAGTCCACCGTGCGCGAAGGTCTGCGCGCCTCGCTGCGGGAAAATCAGGCTGCCATCGCCAATCTCCATGCGAAGGGCGACCTCCAGAACAGCCGCTTCCTCAAGGTGGCGGGAGAAAACGCCGCGCTGAAGGCCGGCATCGAGCTGCTTCGCTCCAATCCCAACAGCCCGGCCGCGCGCAGAACCCTCGAAGATCAGCTGCGCGAACTCGGCGAGCATATGGGTTTCGATTTCCTTCTCGTTTCGGCGCCCAATGGCGCACCCCTTACCGGAGTCATCCGTCCGAGCGTTGCGGGCGAGCTCGTTCCGCTCGACATTACCGTTCTTCAGAACGCCAGCTCGGGTCTGCTCATGCTTGACGGCCAGACTTTCCAGGTCGCCTCGGTCACCATCGATCAGGACAACGGCAACCTTGGCTCTCTCTCGGTCGGCGAATACTTCAGCCTCACACAGCTCGCCACGCCCGCCGTCCTTCTCCACCACGGCACCGTCATCGCAACCAACATCCCCAACATTGCGCCCAACAATCTCACTGCGGCTCTTGCCACCTGCAGCGCACAGTCTGAATGCGACCTCCGTCTTCAGAAGGCCGCCTGGATCTCCGCCCCCCTGCAGTCCTGGAGCAACGGCTACGTTCTGCGCAGTCTCGAGAACGTCGACGCCGCTACAGCACCCATTCAGAACCGCCTTCACAATCTTTTCCTGAGCCTCGCCCTCATCTGCGTCTGCATCGTTCTGCTCTCCAGCATCGTCTCGGCGCGCTCCATCGTTGAGCCCATTGCTGCCGTGGTCACGCACCTGCGGAAAGCCGCACGCACCGGCGTGCTCGCTGAATTTGAAGGCCGTCCGTCTCCCATTCTGGAGATTCGCGAGTTGGCCGAGATCTACAATCACGCCGCTGTCTCGGTGCGCAATGCCGGCGAAAATCTGCAAACTGCCTACCTTGAATTTGTCGGCTCTCTCGCCAGCGCCCTCGATGCGCGCGACGGCTATACCTCCGGCCACAGCTGGCGCGTCAGCCATCTCTCCTGTGCCATCGCCTCCGCCATGGAACTGCCCGCCGCCGACATCGAACGCATCCGCATCGGGGCGCTGCTGCACGACATCGGCAAAATCGGCATCGCCGATCGCGTTCTTCAGAAGCCCGGCCGCCTGACCGAAGAAGAGTGGCGCCTCATCCAGCAGCATCCCGTCATCGGGCGCCGCATCCTTGAAGGCGTCCACGGCTTTGCGCCCTATCTCCCCGCCGTCGAGCTCCATCATGAGAACTGGGACGGCACCGGCTACCCGCGGGGTCAGATGGCGACCGAAACCCCCATCGACGCCCGCATCATCCATGTGGTCGACGCGTACGACGCCATGACCACCGACCGCTCCTATCGTCGCGCCATGACCCATGAGCGGGCCATCTCGATCCTCACCGAGAATGCAGGCCGCCAGTTTGACGCACGCGTTGTCGCCATCTTCCTCAGCCTTCCTGCCGAGCTGTTCAGCCGGTCATCGCGCGCCTCGGAACTTCGTTTCGAGGTTGAAGAGCCTGCCATGGCGGTGCTGGATTGAGATCCACAGGCCGTATTCGTGTTCTGATGGCGCTCGCGATCGGCGCTTCGAAAATTGTCTATGCTCAGGAAGCCGGCTCCGGTCTGGATTTTCGCGAGAGCCTCAGCGCCCTCGGCGTTGCCTCCAACGTTCTCTCCGCCGCGCCTCGTTCTGGCTCGCCGCTTGCCGCCGGCTTTCGATCCGTCACTTATCCCACCTGGAAAATCAATACCAACTGGACAGTCACCGGCGCGCTGCAGGTCGTCACGCGTCCCTACTTCTATGCGGACTTCGAAACCGCCGGCTATGGCGCCAAAGGTTTTGTCCTTCAATCCACGCTCAACTACTCCCGCGTCTCCGATAAGGGCTCGCTGCTGGTGCGCGCCGGTGTCCTCTCGACCTGCTTCGGCTCGTTCCTGCTGCGCTACGACGATGCCGACAATCCGCTGATCGACATGCCGCCGCAGTATGGCTACTACTACTCTCCCGTCTCCACCTCAGGCCTGCCCGGTGCGCAGATCGATGTCAGCCGCGGCAAGTGGGACGGCCGCCTACAGTTTGCCAATTCCTCCCCCGCCAATCCACGCAGCCTCTTCGCCCACGATCAGTACGGTAACTGGGCTGGCGGCGGCGGATACACCATCCACCAGGGTTTTCGCGTCGGCGTCGACGCTTATCGAGGCCCCTACCTCGACCGTCAGTATGCCTACTTCTTTCCTGGGGAGCATAATCCCGGCACTCTCCCCGCCACCGGTCTCGGCGTCGACGCCAGCTGGGCTCGCGGCCACACCAGTCTCCAGTTCGAAGAAGACAAATTCCTCATGCCTTACGGCATTATTCCGGACTTCAGCGAGCACGCCGGTTATCTCGAAATCAAACAGGGTCTCAATCCTCGCTGGTATCTTGCTCTTCGCCCCGGCTATACCGCGGCCAACGAAGGGGGCGACATGCGTGTCCTCGAGTCGGCGGTCGGCTTCCGCCCCAATCGTTTCCAGGTCATCAAGCTCGACTACGAAATCGAGCACTACACCCAGGGTTCTCCTCGCAATCAAAGCACCGTGGCCGTGCAGTGGGTCGCAACGCTGCATAAATCCATCGCGGCCAGGTAATCGGGCCCGCTTCCCGCAAAAACCCGTTTGTCGAAATCCCGGGGTGCGAGGCCTATCGGCTCCGGAACCAGGTCGATGATCCTGGGGCCATCCACTTAAACGTTTTATCTTGACGACTGTCTGCCTGGACTATTAGCATTTGCCCGTTCGAGGTGAATATGTCGTTCTTTCCGTTTTCTGCGCAGCGTTTTCTGCGCTGTGCCTCTGCCGCGGTTTTCGTTGCAGCTCTTTCTGTCTCCGCACAGAAGGCCCCTCAGCCCAAGCCCGACAACCGGCCATGGATGAACAAGTCTCTCTCCGCCGATCAGCGCGCCGATCTCGTCATGAAGGAAATGACGCTCGACGAGAAGATGAACTTCGTCCACGGCACAGGCTGGAATGGCCTTCGCCCCGACGCCGAAATTCCCAAAGGCTCGCTCGGCGGCGCGGGCTACGTCCAGGGTGTTGCGCGGCTCGGCATTCCCGGCATCAACATGGCTGACTCCGCAGTCGGTGTTCGCCTCGCCGCGCAGGGCGGTCACTACGCCACGCTGTTGCCCTCGGTGCTCGGCGCTGCCTGCAGCTGGGATCAGGACGCGCTTCGCCTCTACGGCTCGGTGATCGGCCGCGAGCTGCGCGACATGGGCTACAACATGTCCATCGGCGGCGGTGTCGACCTCGCCCGCGATCCTCGCAACGGCCGCAACTTCGAGTACGCCGGAGAAGACCCGGTCCTCGCCGGAACCATGGTGGGCGAGCTGGCTCGCGGCGTCCAGGACAACCAGGTGATGGGCGACATCAAGCACTACGCCCTGAACGACCAGGAAACCGGCCGCACCGTCGTCAACGTCCTCATCGATCAGCGCGCCGCCCGCGAAAGCGACCTGCTGGCCTTCCAGATCGCCATCGGCCTCGCAAAACCGGCCGGCGTCATGTGTTCGTACAACCGCGACACCATCACGCCTCCTGGCGGCACCGACTGGTCCTGCGAGAACGACTACCTCCTCAATCAGGTCCTGAAAAAAGACTGGGACTTCAAAGGCTTCGTGGTCTCGGACTGGGGTGGCACTCACTCCACCGTCCACGCAGCGGTCTCCGGCCTCGATCAGGAGCAGCCTGGTTCCCAATACTTCGGCGATCCACTGAAGGCCGCTGTTCAGAGTGGCAAGGTTCCGCAGACCCGCCTGGACGACGCCGTCCATCGCGTTCTGCGCAGCATGTTCGTCAACGGGATCGTCGACAATCCTCCCGTCACGCAGGTTCCCGATCCCTTCCGCGGCCGCGACGACGCCGAGCACATCGCGGACGAAAGCATCGTCCTCCTGAAGAACTCCAGCGTCCTCCCGCTGAACGCAGCCGACGTGCAGTCCATCGCCCTCATCGGCTCGCATGCCGATGTCGGCGTTCTCTCCGGCGGTGGCTCTGCGCAGGTTGACTCGCCGGGCGGCAACGCAGCGCCCACGCATCGTCATCCCGGCGGGGCCGAATGGATGGAAACCGTCTACTTCCCCTCGTCGCCGTTAAAGGAAATCGGCAGGCGCGCGCCCAACGCCAGGCTTGAGTTCGATCCCGGCACCGATCCAGCTGCAGCCGCAAAACTTGCGGCCGCCTCGCAGTTCGCCATTGTCTTCGTCAACCAGCCCATGAGCGAAGGTAAAGACTCTGCCAGCATCGCTCTGCCCGGCAATCAGGATGCGCTTGTCGAAGCCGTGGCGGCCGCCAATCAACACACCATCGTCGTCGTTGAAAATGGCGGACCTGTCTCCATGCCGTGGGCGGACAAGGTCCAAGGAATCATCGAAGCCTGGTATCCCGGCATCGGTGGTGCACAGTCCCTGGCCGCGATTCTCTTCGGCGACGTGAATCCCTCCGGCCGCCTCGCCGTCTCCTTCGCAAAGAGCGACGATCAGCTGCCGCACCCCACCGTTCCCGGCATCGACCTGATCAAGAACCCGGGCACAGGCCACCATCGTCCGGGCGAGCTACCACTCTTCGACGCGGCCGCCACAGAAGGTGTCCGTGTCGGTTACAAATGGTTTGAGTCCGAACACAAAGATCCGCTCTTTCCCTTCGGCTTCGGTCTCTCCTACACCAGCTATGAATATTCCGGCCTGAAGGCCTCCGAGCACGAGGTCACGTTCACGGTCCGCAACAGCGGCAGCCGCGCAGGAATCGAAGTCGCGCAGGTCTACGCAACCCTGCCCTCCTCGACCGGGGAGTCCAACTTCAAGCGCCTCGTCGGCTGGGAACGCGTTGCTCTGGCTGCGGGCGAGTCGAAAACCGTCAGCGTCAAGCTCGACCCGCTCTACCTCTCCGTCTTCGACACCGGGAAGAACAGCTTCGTTCTCACTCCCGGCGACTACACCATCCTTGCCGGCTCTTCATCCTCCGACACGCCACTCAACGCCACCGTGCACATAGGCGAGTAGGCGCTTCTCGCGCAAAAAGACAAATGGCTCCGGATTCTCTCGAATCCGGAGCCGTTCTCTTGCTGACTCGCCAGCTTGCTGATTTGCTAATTGCTTCCGGCACGCGCAGCGGCGGGCTGCTGTGCAGGCGCAGCACTCGCAGGCGGATGAGCGGCAGCGCTCTTCGCGGCTTCGCTGGCAGCTGCCATGGTTCCATCGAGCTCCACTTTGCCTGAGAAGATCGCGTTGTCTTCCACCGACAACCGCGCTGCGCGAATATCGCCGTTCACGTGGCTGCCCGACCGCAATTCGACGCGGCCGGCTGCCAGAATGTCGCCCTGCAACGTCCCCAGCACCACAACGTCCCGCGCCGAGACATTCGCTGTCACCTTCGCATTGGCGCCCACGGTGAGCCGATGTTCGGTCAGGGAAATGGTCCCTTCCACCAAACCTTCCACCAACAAATCCTCGTTGCCTTTCACTTCGCCACGGATCTGAACCGACTTGCCGATCACTGCTGCTGCTTCTCCAGGCATTGCGCTGACTCCCTTTTTTTCTTAGCTCTCCCGCTTTGTCGCAATATACGCAACACCCCGCCTCACCGCAACAAAATAGGCCATGAATTAAGCCGTTCGCGCCTGTTTCTGCACTCCGGGCCATAATTCCGCCTGCATCGGCCCTACCGGTTTTCTCTCCAGATCCAGGGTGTCGCCAAAGCGCTGCTCGAGCCCATGCTTCCGCACCACGGCTCGCACCAGCGCACTCGCCCGCTCCTGATACGCCTTTGTAACAAACGCGCGGTCCGCATAACGCACCTCGTACGCTTTCGCCAATTCCGGGAAATGTTCGCGGACGAACTCCATAAACACCGGCTTCGAGCACGGCTTTAAAAAGAGGGGCTGTGCGGAAAAGAAGCTCGCGCCCGCCTTCTTCGCCCGCCGAGCCATCGCCTCCAGAGCCCTCGGAGTATCCGTGATCCCAGGCATCAGCGGCGAGCATAGAATCCCCACCCGCAGACCCGCTGCCCGGAGCCGCTCCACCGTTCTGAACCGCAGATCGGGCCTGGGCGCGCGCGGCTCCAGGATTCGCGCCAGCCTCGCATCCGGCGTTGTGATGGTCAGGTGCAGGCTTAGCCGATTCCGGCTTGCAATCCGTACCAGCAGATCGATATCCCTCTCAATCAGCGTCGACTTGGTCACAATGCCCAGCCTCAGTCCCTGCTCTTCCGCAAACACCTCCAGAAGGCTCCGCGTCACCTGAGCCTTGCGCTCAATCGGCTGGTAAGGGTCGGTCGCCGTCCCCAGCGCGATGTACTCGTCCGGTCGCACCCGCTTCAGTTCCTGCCGCAGCAGCCACGCCGCATGCTGCTTGATGTAGATCTCCCGCTCAAACATCTCGGGGTCGGGGCGATCGATAAATTCGTGCGTGTAACGGGCGTAGCAGTATTTGCAGCCGAACTCGCACCCGCGGTAGGGATTGATGCTCCACGTCATCCACTGCATGCGTTTCGAGTCAGTCCGGTTGAGCAGCGAGCGCGGAGCCATGGTTCGAAACTCCACCAGATGGCCGGCGCCGGCGGCGTCGCCTTCGGCCGCCAGCCTTGCAATGCCCACCGGCCGCTGCCCGAGGATGGGGAACAAGGTGGCCATTTTCGTCGTCTTCGCTTTTTCTTCTCCCATGCGGATTAAGCTACTCCTCACCCGCTCCACCCGTCAACCAGGCTCTCCAATTCCTGAAAAACGCGTATCGTAGCTGGAAATCCACTCGCCGCGACCCATGCCCGACGACACTCCCCAAACCGGCAAGGCCTGGCCCTTCGTCATGAACTGGACGGGGCGCATCAGCGCGTTGATCGGCCTCGGCGCCAGCATCCTCGGCGGCGTCACCTGGCTGGTGACCCACCATCGCCACAAGGTGGAGCACCAGGCGCAGATCGCGCAGGCACAGTCAGCATCGAGCCAGGCCCAATATCCCGCGGCGCTCCAGATTTACGGCGACATGCTGAAGTCCGATCCCCTCGATCCCGACGCTCTCAGCGGCCAGCTGACTACCGCCGAGCTTTGGGTCGAGAATTTCAGCGCACCTGACCGCGACGCCGCCGCTGCAGCACTCGATCAGCTCATGGCCATCCTCACCGCCGGTCTCACCCGCACGCAGGGATCGCAAAACGCCGGCGTTCAGGCTCACCTGGGCTGGGCGCACTGGCTCAACCAGCGCAGGGCCGCGCGCGAGTTCGGCACGGATGCTGAGCGCAACTTCCGCGCCGCCCTTGCCGCCGATCCGCACAACGTCTACGCCAACGCGATGCTCGGCAACTGGAGTCTCCAGAACGGCGGCTCGGTGCCTGACTCTGTCCAGCTTTTCAACGCAGCGGTCGCCACCGGGCAGGCCCGGCCCTTCGTGCGCGAGCTGCAGCTGGCAGGCCTGACCGGGCGCGAGGCTCCCGGGGCTCGATCCGCCGCGTTTTCAGCGGCCAATCAAATGCGGATCGCCGGCGAGCCCATGGCTCCCGACACTCGCCGCCGTCTCGCGACTTTCTGCTGCGACCCGACCCTGAACAGCCACGCGCAGCTGGTCGAATCCCTGGCTTCTGTTCCCGCGTCGGACGCGTGGTCCACGTACCTCTGGCTCGACGGTTCGCCCGCCGACGCCGATGCGGCGCAGTCCCAGGCGCTGCACCACGCCTTCATCCAGGCCAACCTCGCCGAAATCGCCGGCCAGAAACAACCGGCGCTCGACCAATACCGCCAGCTGCAGCACCGGCTCGCCCACCAGCCCGGCTCTCTGCTCGACGCGGCCAACGCCGCCATAGCACGCCTGAGCGCAGCCGGCTGAGGACCCTCACAACTGCGGCACGCCCCGCAGTTCAATCGCTCGATCCGTGCCCGTATCGATTTGCGGAGTCAGGCTGGTCTCCGCGATCGGCGCCCGGACCACGTGAGGCACGATCAAAAACACCAGCTCATCGTTGATCACTTCATGCGATTGCGTCGTGAACAAATACTTGAGCAGCGGAATATCTCCAAACCCCGGCCATCCACTCACGTTCCGGTTCTCCTGCCGCTTCACCAGCCCGGCCACGATGCTCGACTCTCCATCTTTAACTCGAATAACTTCCTCCGCCGTCTCCTGGCTGATGACCGGCTCCGCCACGCCTGAGATTATGTCGGTCCCGGATTGCGACGAAACCCCTACGCTCAGCTTCAGCGTCACATCGCGATTCGCATGAATGGTCGGCGTCATCTCGACGTTCACGCCAACATCCAGATACGTGAACTGCGTCTCGGCCGCTGCGGCCGTCGCGCTGGTTGGCACGGTGTAGGAGCCCGTTGCCACCGGAAGCCTCTCGCCCAGCTTCAACGTCGCCTTCTGCCCATCGAGCGCCCTCAGCCGCGGATTCTGCAAAATCCGTGTATCCGAATCCGTCAGCAGAAAATCGACCGCCGCCTCGCCCACCGAAATGCTGTACGACGACGTTCTCCCAATCTCATTCAGCGTCTGCGATGATCCGGACGTCACCGTCAGCGATGTCGGCGGCGAAATCCCAATCTCGCGCAGCTTGTCCCGGCTTACTTCCATCACCGTGACATCCACCATCACCTCGGGCCTGGGTCGGTCGATGGCGTCAATCAGCATGGCCGCCAGCTGTAGCTCGTCCGGCGTTCCGCGCATCAGGATCGCCCGCTCGTTCGACATTCCATACAGCTTCGCCGACGACTGAAACATATTCCGCAGCGCCGTCTGCACTTCGGTGAAATCGTTTTGCTCCGATACGTTTCGCAGATAGAAAATCTGCGCTGCCTGCTGGCTCAGCGTTCGCCGCTTGGTGGCCGTATCCTGCGCGACAAAAATGGTGTTGTGAGTCACCGGCTTCCAGAATGTGCCGGAAACCTCACCTACCACCCGCAGCGCTTCCAATGCCGTCACGTTCTGCAGATCCACCTGGATTCGCTTCGACGCGTATTCGGGATCGAACAGGACATTCAGTCCCGCGAGCTTTCCAATCGACTGGTAGACGATCCGGCTATCCTCCACCGCATGCAGTGTCACCGGTCCGGTGCTGGCGACGTCCAGCTTCACCGGCGGTTCCGCCGCGGGTGGACTGGGCACGGCCTCCGCGACCGCCGCGGCGCCATCCTTCTGCTTCATCTCCCTCTCGAGCTGGAGCGCGCTCGCCTGCGCAACGTCATTCCCAGCATCGAGATCGATCGCCTTGAGAAAAGCCGCCAGCGCCGTGGGCAGACTCTTCGCCCGTATCGATCGCTGCCCATCTCTCACGTATTCCGCCGCAGCAGCCACTCGCATACGCTCGTACGTCGCCCGATAGCGCAGGTCGCGCGGCTTCAATTGATAGGCCTGCCTGTACGCCTCAAAGGCGCCCAGCACATCGCCGGCCTCTTCCGCCGCTCTGCCCTTCCTGTACAAGCCGCTGGCAGACTCCGCGTACGCACCGTGAACCAAAACAACCATCAGCATCGGCACAACAGTCCAGCGCGCCGCTCTCCACCAGCGAATTCCGCGCCGCGCGCACCTTTCCCCAGCCGTCAGCAGCATATTCGGTTGTCACCCATTCATTGCTACTGACGCCGAAACAACCGCCTCTGCTCACCCACTCACAATCCGGCAAGCCGGGCCAGTGCGCCGCAAATGATTCCGCCCCCACGTGCAAATCACCTCCAGCACCGGCACGAGCGTCCATCCATATTTCGAAATGGAGTAGCGCACGCAGGGCGGCACGCTGCTCTCCTGCCGCCGCACCAGAATCCCATCCCGCACCAGCTCCTGGAGATGCCGGATCAGCATCCGCTCCGTCATCTCCGGAATGCTTCGGCGCAGCTCGCTGGTCCGCAGGGGTCCGTTCGACAGCCGCCACAGAATCGTTCCCTTCCACCGCCCGTCAACCACCGACAGCATGGCGTCGATGGGACAGGGCGACGCTTCTTTCTTTGAAACCGGCACGGCTTCCTCCACTGACAACTTTGTCAGTACGAACAACTGAGTCAGTATATCGCTGTGCGGCGTCTCATCTTCAGGAGCTGAACCATGACCTCATTCCTCGACATCGCCACCATCCTCATCATCGGCCTCATGATCGGCGTCGAGTTCGCTGTTTCCGCCTTTATTAACCCCATCCTCAGCCGGCTCGACGACCGCGCCCACCTCGCAGCGGTCCGTCTGTTCGCCGCGCGCCTTGGTTTCGCCATGCCCTTCTGGTACAGCCTGGGATTGCTGCTGCTGATCGCCGAAACGATCCTCCTGCGCCATCAGCGGCAGTTTCCGTTGCTGCTCACGGCTGTGGCCCTGTGGATCGCCGTCATCGTGCTCACCCTGATCTTTCTGGTTCCCATCAATAACCGCATGGCGCAGCTGTCGCCGGACGTCCCGGCCCGCGAAGCTTTCCGCGAACACGGCAAATGGGACGCGATGCATCGCGTGCGCGTCGCTGTCCTCATCGCGGCGATGGTCCTGTTCCTCGTCGCCATCCACGCGTGACTGCCGGCTCCGCGCCAATCTCCGTCATCCTCGCCTGCAGCCGACGGTTTTTGTGCATTGACCTGATACGGCGCATCTCAACAAGAAAGTGCGACGATATTCGCGGAGGGTTTCACACAGCATGTCCGATCTCAAAGGAACTTCCATTACGTGGCTTGGACACGCCACCGTCCTCATCACCACCCCGAAGGGAACCAACATCCTCATCGACCCCTTCATCGAGCACAACCCCAAATATCCCAAGGGCTATAAGCTCCCCGACACGATCGACCTACTCCTGCTCACGCACGGCCACATGGATCACATTGCCGACGCGCTGCCGGTCGCGAAGAAACAGGGGCCGGTCGTGGTCGGCATGGTCGAGCTCATCGACTGGCTGCAGTCGAAAGGCCTCAAGAGCGAACAGGGCGTCGGCATGAATATGGGCGGTTCGCATCAGCACGCGGACGTCACTCTGAGCCTCACTGAAGCGCGCCACTCTTCCGGCATCACCGACGGCGACAAGACGATCTACGGCGGCGAGCCGGCCGGGTTTGTCATCGCGATCGAGAATGGTCCCGTCCTCTACCACGCCGGCGACACCACGGTCTTTTCCGACATGAAGCTGATCGCGGAGGTGTATCAACCCGAGCTGGCCATGCTGCCGATCGGCGACCACTACACGATGGGACCCAGGCTCGCGGCCGTTGCTGCAAAGTATCTCGGCGTAAAGACGGTCCTGCCGATCCACTTTGGAACGTTTCCGGCGCTGGTGGGAACTCCCGCGCAATTGGAAAAAGAACTGGCCGGCTCCGGCGTGCAGGTGATTCACACTGAACCTGGCAAGGAGATTGGGTAGGCGGGAGCCGGGAGCCTGTAGCCAATAGGGAATAGCCAGTAGCCAATAGGGAATAGTCAATAGCAGTAGCTAGTAGCTGGCAGCACCCTGGGTGCGTGGCGAGGGTGGGGTCAAGCCCCTGATAAACCATTGATTTAACTGGATTGATGCCCTGGGCAGAGGGGGTTATGTTAACTTATTGGTTAACATGTCGAGTCTGCCCGGATGCGCGTGGACTGGCTATTCCCTATTGGCTACTGGCTATTGGCTATTGGCTATTGGTTGCCGGGTGAGGGTGCCGTGCGCGGCCCGCAATTGCGGGCCACGCTTCAGGCCGTCGCCACTTCTGCGATGAGTTCGTCGGAGTACCGCTCCCGGTTCTCGGGGACGATGAGCACCGGCGTGGTCACCGCTGCAATCACCTTCGCCACCGTGCTGTTCTCCAGATCGTGCTCCTGATGCTCCGGCGAAGGCGCACCCATCACGATCAGGTCGGGGTGCAGCTTCTTCGCAGCTTCGATAATCTTCGCCACGGGGTTGGCGCCGGTCACGACATGATCGACCGGCAATCCGTGGGCCTCGTCAAACGGCGCCAGGAAGCGCAACCGCTCGAGGCAATTCGGGCATTCCTCATGCCGCCCGCATCGCGCCGAGTGGAGCACGATCAGGTGGCCGCTCGTCACCCTCTGCGCATAGTGCAGCGCACTCAACGACGCTGCGGAGAAGTCCGTTGCGGCCAGCACGTTGTTCCAGCGTCCGAATTTCCGTGGCTTCTTTTTGTCTTCCGGCGCCACCGTCAAAATGGGACAAGGCGAATGGGCCAGCAGCTGCCGTGTCACCACGCCCAGCGCAGCGCGTCCTGCTCCGGTAATCGCCTTGGTCCCCAACACCAGCAGCGCGGCCTTGTGATCCCGCAGCGACAGCAGGATCCGCTCGCACACAATCCCCGTCTCTACCCGCGAGTGCACCGGGATTCCCTGGTGCTTCACTTCCGCCTCAATCCGCGTCAGCTCTTCGTGCGCGGCCTTGTCGCGATCGATGGCTGCCGGTGCACCTTGAGGAAACGCATAGCCGACCGGATCGATGACATGCACCAGCAGCAGCATTGCATGCTGCAATCGTGCCAGCTCCTGCGCGCAGCGCAAGGCGGCTGACGATTCTTCCGAGAAATCGATCGCCGCGACAATGGTCCTGAACGGGAATTGTTTGGCGGCATGCAGGTACGTGGTCTTTCCTGGTTTCTCCGGGATATGTCCCCTGGAACCTGGCATAACCATTCGCCCTCACTTTCCGCTGGTTGGGCTGCCCTGAACCTACGCCGGGGTGGGGGGCGAATCCGTGACGAAGGTCACCTGATTTTGTGACCCGACGCACACAACTCCTGGGGAAGGGTGGGAGGCGCCGCCTTCGCGGAGCGCGTCAGTTTTGCGAAGGGCCGAAGGTCAGCACCACATCCACGACGCGCGTGTCTTTATCTCCACTCCACTTCGCCGTGAACCCGGTGTGAATCGACTGCAGCTGCTGCGCACGTTGCTTGTGGTACTCGGCCACCGACTTCGGAATCAGATCGGCGTTGAACGGGTCGCCCTTGTGCATCAGCCAGTACGGCAGCAGCTCGGCCTTTTGCGCGTCGTTCAGGTTCGCCAGCGTCAGGGTGCCCATACGATACACGGCTCCCGGCGTCACCGTGATCGTGTAATCCACCGTGTGGTTCGCACGATCCAGCGTTTGCGCGGCATCGATCTTCGCGTCCAGACAGCCCCGCGCTTTGAAGGACGCTGTCACCGTATCCTGCGTCTGCTTCCACAGGTCTTCATTCGCCACGTCTCCGGGATGCAGCTTCGCACTCCTTGCAAATTGATCCTCGGTCATCGCGTCATCGCCCACCAGATGAAGCGCCGCGACTTTAAATTGGCCGCCCTCCGATGTGATGGAGGCCTGGATCGGCACCGCAATCTTTCCGTTCTCTACGGTCGGCTTGCCCAACGTCGGGCCCGTCATCGTCATCCCGATAAACCCTATCCGCCCGTACACGTTCCTCACGGCACCGCCCAGGTTGTCGCGCGTCGATCCCTCAAACTTCATCCCAGCCGCTGGTTTCTCGACCGCTTCCAGCGGCTGCGTCCACACGCCGCTGTAGTCGTAGACGTGGAAGGCCTGAACCACCACGGGCGGCGAATCGATGTGATAACGGATGGCCACCTGCGTCCCGTTTCCATCGCCCACCGGGTTCGTCGTGATCACCGCTGCGGTAACGTCTTTGGCCGCGAGCAGCGCCGCCAGCACCGCTGTCACCTGGTCGCGCATCGGGCCGCCCGGATACAGCCCCCCATGAAACAGGGGGACCTTCGCGGCAACCGCCGTGTTCAGCGTCTTATCGTCCCACCAGGGAAAATTGTCGTACTCCACCGGCACCACGCCTGGAGAAGGCTGCAATGCAAATGTCAGCGTGCCATCGTCGAAGGAGAAACGCGCGTCGACAAACAATCCCGACCCGGTCAGTTTGTCCGCCGCCGCCTGCATCTGGTCTCGCGCCACAGACCCGGCATGCAGCCCCGTAAACGCCAGCAGTTCTTCCGGTCTCAAGTCCGAACCCGTGAACGCAATCTTCTCGACGGAATAGGTCTGCGCCCACGCGCCGGGAGCCCAGCATGTCAGGGAAAGAAGAACGGCAAGGAGAGTCGGCCGCCAGGAAGCGCGCATGCTGGCAAGCTTACCCTGGGCGGTACAACAGACCGCCATTGCGGGCTACCTGGTGCAGCGACTTTCATTCCTCGCCGGCACTGCAGTAACAAAACAACCCCTGTCCGCGCATTCTGCAGACAGGGGTCTTACGTTGTTGGAATTCCGAGCCGCCCTAAACCCGCTCGATTGTGACTGACTCCAGCATCACCGGCTTCACCGGCTTGTCGGAGCGCGCCGATACTTTCGAAATCTTGTCCGCGATCTCCTGGCCTTCCACCACCTCGCCAAAAATCGTGTGTTTTCCGGTCAGCCAGTCTGTGGCAGCCACGGTGACAAAAAACTGCGAGCCGTTGGTGTTTGGGCCCGCATTGGCCATCGCCAGTTTGCCTTTTTTGTCGAAACGGTGGGCGGAGCCTTTGGTCTCATCCTCAAACTTGTATCCCGGGCCGCCCATGCCATTGCCGGCTGGATCGCCGCCCTGAATCATGAAGTCCGGAATCACGCGATGGAAGATCGTTCCGTCGTACAGCTTGTCGCTGCTCTTCGCCCGCGAGACAGGATGCGTCCATTCCCGCTTCCCCTCCGCCAGCTCGACAAAGTTCGCCACCGTTTTCGGGGCTTCCATCTCGAACAGCTTGCAGACAATTGTTCCTTCGCTGGTTTTCATAACCGCATAGGTTCCTGGCTGGCGTGACATAAAAAACTCCTCTGTAGATTTTGGTTGGATGGAAAAATTCAGAACTGCGGCGTGGCCTGTAAGCCCGTCGGCGCCGCCGGAGCCGCTGCCGGTACCGGCTGCCCGGCAGGAATCACCGTCACCTTCCTGAGCACCACTGCCTCCAGCGGCTTATCGTTGCTGTCGCGATTCACGCGTGCGATCGCCTTGACCACCTCCACGCTCGCGTCGTCGCATTGGCCGAAGATCACATACTTCTGATCCAGAAAATCGGTCGGTACTTCTGTGATGAAGAACTGCGACCCATTCGTATTCGGGCCGGAATTGGCCATTGCCAGCCGCCCCGGAACATCGAAATTCAGGGCTGGATCCACTTCATCGTTGAACATGTAGCCCGGATCGCCCTCGCCCGTACCGAGCGGGTCGCCGCCCTGGATCATGAAACCGGGAATCACCCGATGAAACGTGGTCCCGTCGTAGTACAGGCGGCGCGTCTTCTGCTTCGTCGCAGGATCGGTGAACTCCTTCGTTCCGGTGGCGAGGCCGACAAAATTCGCCACCGCCTCCGGCGCCTGCTTATCAAAAAGCCTGCAGGTCATCTGGCCCATGCTCGTGTCGAACAGCACTGTTGCGCCGGTTGGCTGCGGAGGCGGATGAATCGCCGCTCCGGGGGCATCCGGTAATTGCGACGAGGCTGCCGGAGCCGACTGTGTCGAAGCCGGCGGGGCGGTTTGCGCAGGCGGGGTGGTTTCCGGCGTCGATTGCTGCGCCGGAACCGGCCAGGAAATCAGAAAGACGAGAGGGATACAGGCGTTGCGAATCACAGACATTGCAGCAACCAGACTATCTGAAGAGGGGGACTGGCAGCCAGGGACAGAAACCGGCCGCCGAGGCCTGGAGCCTCGGCGTCATAACCGAGTCTTCCGCATCGGCTTTGTCGTGATGCGGCCGCTGGCCGGCAGCAGCACCAGCAGAATCGCCAGCGCCATGTAAGCCATGTCCCATGTGGGCACCAGGTGGTGGTAGAAATAGTGCGCACCCACCGCCGCAACGCCGGCCAGAAACGCGATCTTCCGCGGTCGCGCCAGCGGGGCCAGCAGCGCCAGCGCGTCGCACCCCGTCACCACTGCCCAGTCCGTGGCAAAATGCGACGGAAATCTGTAGTTGGGAAAGTCGCCCAGCAGCACCGGGAGGGCGATGCCCAGAAGCACGACGCGGCAGATCAAACTTGCGATCGCCCGAAAGGTTTGCATTGCCTCTCAGCCTACCCTATCGCTCGCCCTCTCTTATTTCCCGGTGTAGGTAACGTGCCAGATCGAACCAGACCCGTCATCAGTAACGAACAGTGAACCGTCGTTCGCGACCGTGACGCCTACCGGCCTGCCCCACACCTTGCCATCGGGCCGCACAAATCCGGTCAGGAAATCTTCGTACTCGCCCGTTGCATGCCCATCCTTCATCGGTACGCGAATCACTTCATATCCGGACCGATTCGACCGGTTCCACGATCCATGCTCGGCGGCAAACCCATCGCCCTTGTACTCAGCCGGAAATTGCGAGCCCTCATAGAACAGCAACTCCAGCGAAGCGAAGTGAGGATTCAGCAGCACATCCGGCGTGATTACCTTGCCCGCCAGTTCCGGATGCTTCCCTTCCTGTCGCGGATCCTGCACGCCGCCATTCGAGCTCATGTAGTACCAGGGCCAGCCGTAGAAGCCGCCCTCCTGGACGTGCGTGATGTAGTCCGGAACCAGATTGTCGCCCAGCATGTCGCGCTCGTTCGTCGAGCACCACAATTCACCGGTGATGGGATTGATCGCTTCACCCACGCAGTTGCGGATTCCGGATGCGTAGATCTTCACGAACTTCCCTTCCGGCGTGAACTCGAGCACATCGGCGCGATCCTTCTCTTCCGGATGCACATCGGAGTCATCGTCGTTGGAGTGCGATCCGACCGAGACAAACATGCGCTTGCCGTCCTTCGAGAAGGCGATGTCGCGTGTCCAGTGACCGCCCCCACGCAAACGGCCGCCGCCCGGCAAGTCGGCCAGCTTTTCCGCAGGCCCCGTCGCCTTCAGATCACCTGAGTGATACGGAAAGCGCACGACGGAATCTGTGTTTCCGATGTATACCCACTTCGGGTCGGTCGCCGGATAGAACCGGATCCCGAACGGCTGGCTCAGACCGTCGGCAAAGGTTGAAACCTGCTGCGGCTTCCCGTCGGCGCCGACTCCGCGAAACACCATCACTTTGTTCTGATAGCTCAGCGCGACAAACAAATCGCCGTTCGGCGCGGTGCGAATCAGCCGCGGCTGATCGAGCCCGGTGTAATACATATCCACCTTGAACCCCGCAGGGGCCTGTGGCCACGCGCCCTCCGGCCGCTCCACTTTTTCGGGACCGTTGTCCACACCTTTGGTGGCGAAGGGAGCAGGCAAGTCGGCAGTCGTCAGATGCCGTCGGGTCCCCGGCTTCTCCTTGCTGTAATCCGTGAACGCGTCTTGTCCGGTCAGGACCTTCTGCGCAAACGCTGGAGCGGCAGAAAGAAAAGCGACGAGTGCAGCGACCAGCACAGACAAACGAGCGCATTTTTTCAGCATGGATTCTCCGGGGGTTGGGAATGACCTGGGGGTTTTTATAACGAGAAGTACAAGTTTCCTGATGCGCGCTTCTTCGGTCGGGATACTTTATTGCATACCAATCTTACTTCGTCTTCCCGGCATTGGGGACAGACAGGGTCTTCAATCCCAGCGGGCTGCTCATCGCCCGCTGCAGCAGGGGGGTCGGAATGGTCGCCGTCAACACCGCCTGATTCCGATGCCTCTCCACATTAATACTGTTGATCAGCGTTCGCGCGTCCGGGTCAAACGACTGCGGGCCCGCGGTGTTCGCCATGGACTTCACCAGCACGAGAATCGTCTGGAGGGACTCTGTCGTGTCCGCCGCTGCCGCATCGCTGGGGGCAATCTCTTCGACCCGCACATGCACTTTTCCGATCCACGTGAGCGAAGCGATGAAGGTCGCGTCCACAGGCAGCGGCAGCCGCAGCCCCATCACGCGCGCCCCACCGTTGGCCAGCGGCATGCCAATCTGGCCGATCCCCCACGCTACCGATAACAGCGGCACCTGCGAGTAGCGTTTCGACAGCAGCGACGATCCGGAAAACGGCAGCGCGGCGGTCCGGTATCGGTCGATCATGGAGTGGATCTGTTCGGCAGACGGCGCGTTGCTCACGCCCACAATGTCATAGCCCAGCAGGGCCACGCGCACCGTGCGCCCTTCGCTGGGGATGTTGTAGATCGTGTGTCCGGCGTAAATTTCCTGGGAAGGGGCCACGGTCGCCAGATAATCGGCGAGCCTCCGTCCATCGAAGTGCCCGACAAAAACTTCTGAGAACGCTACCGGTCCGTTCGCCCCTTTCGGGTCCGCCATGCGATGCAGCGCAAATGCCGCCTCATCCAGATCGCGCTCGAACTGGATCCCGGTCGCATCGATAAAGCGCTGATATTCGGGTGAGTGTTCCACCGGGCGCTGATCGAAGTGGGTTGCGGCTCGCAGGGGGCGCAGATTGAAATACACGATCCCGTCGGACTCAGGCAACAGCCGCGCTGCCTCCGGGGGCGCCTCTTTACGAAGGTAAATCGCGCCGCCCAGCAGCAGCAGGACAACGAGCACTGTGGCAATAGAGAGTTTCGTGCGCCGACGGGTCATCGATTGGGCATCCCGCTGTTCCGGGAAGCAGCACTATCTATCTTCTCACCCACTGCGGTTTTCCCGCATCTCGTGAGCCGGTGGATGCTGTTTCGAACACAGAAGCCGGACCGTCAAACGCTCTTCTGAGCGCCGGCTGTGGAAGGCTGGACACGGGCGTTGCGACCCCCATCGGCGTGTGATATTTTCAATGCTGTACCTCCTGAGCATGGACACATCCGTGTGTCTCAAAATAAGGAGGTGCAGGCAGTCCGGGCTGGCGTAGCTCAGCTGGTAGAGCATCTGATTTGTAATCAGAGGGTCGGGGGTTCAAATCCCTTCGCCAGCTCCAGTCTCCCCTCCTCGGACGTCAGGCGATTTCACTTCAAGGCTGATGTAGCTCAGTTGGTAGAGCACTCCCTTGGTAAGGGAGAGGTCACCGGTTCAATCCCGGTCATCAGCTCCAGGTTTCGCACAGGTGGCCGAGTGGTTAATGGCAGCAGACTGTAAATCTGCCCCTCAACGAGGTACGGAGGTTCGAATCCTCCCCTGTGCACCAGGTTTAAGCGGCAAGAGGGTTGATCGCGCAGAACAGGCGCGCCGGATTTTTGAGGGTTGACATGGTGCGAGTTGCAGGCGCAAAGCGCAAAATTCTGGCGCTGGCGGTTCTCGCAGGTCTTGCTGCTCTCGCGTGGTACACCATGGATGCCGGGAGGATCAGGCTTCTGGTGATGGTTCTGCTTGGTGGTTTCGCTCTTCGCATCGCCCTTACACGCGGTTCGTCGAGGGATGAAGCGGAAGTGGAAGAGCAGCGGTAGGTCATTCGGGTTTGCGGTTGAGCTGTTTGCTTCAGGTAATGTTTGGTTAGCCGCTCGCTGAGAGGTTCAGCGAGCGTTTGCATGTCGAGTAAGGCGCGAGTCGCTCAGCAGCTGGTGTTTTGAACGCTGAACGCCGAGCGCTGACTACTGTTTCATGCGGGAGTAACTCAGTGGTAGAGTCACAGCCTTCCAAGCTGTTGGTCGTGGGTTCGATTCCCATCTCCCGCTCCAGAAACTCGAAGGAGGCTCTTTCTTGAAAGGGCACGGCTTCAGCGGTGCCATTGAGCCCGCAAAGGAAAGAGGGGCATCAGCCTCGGAGGAAGTTCAAACGGTGTTCGAACAGGCAACCATCCCGATCCAGGACGAACCGACCTTCGCGGGCGTTCGCCACCCCATCGACGAGGCTTTCGCCCCTGCCCAGGTGGCGATTTTCCTGAAGAGAGTCGGTGGCGCGAAGCTCCGCGTCCGCCAGTTTGAATCGGTGCTGGCTCACGGCCTGCTTGGCTCCCAGGCGCAAAAAAGCTATGCCGCCCTGGGCGATGCCGACCGCGGCCAGATTCGCGAACATTACCTGCGCCAGGTGGAACGCGTCGCCCCCGAAGTCCGCCAGAAGTTTTTCCGGCTTTACGCGAGTTACTGAGCGTCGCCGGTATCAGGATTCATCAACATCTGTTTGAGAGGGAAAAGCCATGGCGAAGGAAAAGTTTGACCGGTCCAAGCCGCACGTGAACGTGGGGACGATTGGGCATATTGATCACGGGAAGACGACGTTGACGGCGGCGATCACGAAGGTGCTGCAGAAGCACAATCCGAAGAACACGTTTCGTTCG
>DATAZC010000205.1:0-28459 GCA_036272255.1 Acidobacteriaceae bacterium
CCATGCTAGTCTCGGTTCGTTGCCACCCGTCAGCCGATCAGCTCTCGACCGGAACAACCTGTTGAGCCTCCACAGCTAGCGCTCTTTCGGTGTGAACCCAAGCTGCAGGGTGACCATTACGCTGCGACCGGGCAGTAACTGTGTCGTGTCGCTGCCGTTGGGTGTGTAGAGGACGTTCGAGGCGGTAACAGCGTTGGCCGCCCCAATGTCTGTAATGTCATGAAAGTCGAACAGATTATTGAAGCTCAGCTTGATCTTCGAGTCATCGAATTTCGACCCATGGCGAAGCGTGTAGTTCAGGAAGAGATTGTTCATCCAAAATGGGTCCAGGGGCACGGTCTGGTGATAGGCGCCATCGTCCTCCCAGCGGTCGCCCACGCGCTTGTTGAAGAATCCCAGGTCCCAGTCTTTTCTTTGATACGTGAGGCCAACGCTCTCGGTGTCATGCGGAGCGAGCGCGACCCAGCTGGATGGACTTGCAGGAACGGCTGGGTTGGTTGCGGTGGCTCCGGTACCCGAAGACGACTCGTACTTTGCCTGGCCGAAGGTGCCGTTGAGGAACAAACCTAGCCCGGCACCGAAGGCGATGTTGCCCTCACCCTCCACTCCGTTCGTATCCGACGGCGGCGTGGCGTAGTAGTAGGTGAAGCCGGTGTTCGGACCCGAACTGGGCGTGAAGCTCGAATATTGATTGACGAAGTGGATGTGATAGGCGTCGGCATCCATGCTCACGCGGTTGAGCTTGAGTACCGTGCCGCCCTGATAGGTCGTGGCAACGGTAGGTGGCGGAGTGACAGCCACCTGGGCGCCGGTCACGTCAAACACACTGCTGAAGGGAATGATGCTGCCGCGTCCGTACTGACCATAGGCCGACCAGTTACTGCGGATGCGGAAATTGGCTTCGACCGATGGCAACCAGTTGTTGTACCCGGCGTCGTGGACGGCGAAAGGCGCGCCGCCGAGACTGCCCACGATCTTGCCATTGTCCGCAAACTGTTTCAGCCACATGTTGAAGTAGGCGTCCTTGATGCCGGCAGTGATGGTCCAGCGCGGGATGGCCACCAGCTGATACTCCACAAACGGCTGCACGGTTGTGATGGTGAAGTTTTCGTGGAAGTTGATGCCGGCGGTGCCGGCCACATGCTGCCAAGTGCGCGGATCGCTCTGGATCTGGTACCGGTTCGTGGGCGTGAGTTCGTACCACGCTCCGAAACGGAGAACGCCATACTTCGACGCCTGGCTCATCTGCGTGATGTTGCCGACGCGGTTGTACTGGTTCATTTTGTCGATGGCGCTTTTTGAGGTGACGGCTTCAGACGCGACCGAGCCGGCAACCTGGTTCTTGTTGTAGTGCTGGTGGTTGGAATACGAGTAGGTATAGGGCTTGGTTTCGAGACGCCAGCCGTGCGCATAATCGGCGGTGTAGTTCACGATCTCGAAATTCGTCGGAACGTGGTAGGTGTACCAGCGATAGTAGAGCCCGTTGTAGGAGCCGTCGGAATTGAACTCGTTCGACTGCATCAGGAAGTTATCGCCGTACTGGGCAATCTGGGAGCGAGCCGGATCGTTATTGGGGGTGTTGCTGTCGACGATCACCACCGTTCCAATCAGCGAAAGGTACGAGGAATCGTCGAACTTGTAGGTGTACTTTGCGGTGCCCGCGGTACGCTGCTGGAAGTTCTCGGTCTGGTAGCCGTCGGAACTCATGTGGTGGCCTTCGAACCAGAAGTTTGCCTTCGGATTCTTGCCGCCAAAGAGACCTGAGTCGAATGCGCCCAGAATCTGATTGGTGTTGAAAGATCCATAGGACTCTGAGACTTTCATGTCCATGGTGTCTGGCAACTTTGGCGAAAACAGATGGATCGATCCGCCGAAATTCGAAGGGCCCATATCGGAAGCGGTGCCGGGACTGCGGTCGAAATCCACGTAGCCGATGGCGGGCGCGGGGACGTAGGCCCACGAGTGATGGCTGGGATCGTTGGCATCGTTGAACGGAATACCGTCCCACGTCATCGTGTAGTCGTCGTCCACAAAGCCGCGGAAGTAAATCTTGGCCTGCCCGAGACCGATTCCGTTCTCGCTGTAACTGACGGTGCCCGGAGCGGCCTGGGTGATATCGGCAAAGTCGGTGACGGGCGACGTGAACTCGCGCACATATTCGCTGGTGATTTCCGTGCGCGCTGAGCCGGCATCGAGGACGGATTTAACAGGGGAGAGCTGCGAGGCCAGCGAGGTATCTGCCTCTGCCTCCACGCGCACTTCCTCTGAAACCGAGCCAATCTTCAGAGAAACGGCAAGGTTCGCCGCCGATCCAGCGGGGATCACGACGCCATCATGAACCTGAGGAGCGAAACCGGTCGCCGAGATCTGAATGCTGTAGATGCCGGCAGGGAGGCCGGCAATCGAGAATTTGCCGTCGGGGCCTGAGAAGGCGGAGCGGTTGACCTGCACATCGTTGGTGGCGACTACGACTGCGCCGGAGAACGGCTTGCCACCTGGATCCACAACGGATCCCTGCAAGGCGCCGGTGGTGTTTTGAGCCTGCAGCTGGCTGGTGCCCGCTGTCAGCGCAATCAGACACAGGAAGGCGGCCACCGCGCTACGGCAGAGGGTGACGGAAATGTTCATAGCTGGAAACAGATGGACTTCAGTGGCAGATACACTTCTGCTGAAGCCTGAGCGAAGAGTCACGACAACGCCTCCAAAAGTGGTGAGTTGAACAAATGGGAATGGGGCCGGTATGGAAATGCAGGCAAACTCGTTCCGAACATATGAAGGCTGCGTAAAGAGCGCGTTACGCGCTTGTTGCAGTGCTGTGAATTGCGGGTGCTCTGCCGGCGGGATTACGAAGACGTCATGATCCTGAGAAGAACCGGGTCCGATGCCGCGTGGCGGAGTGGTGACGGCACTTACTGTTCCCTCACTTGATACCTGGGACATTTCCCCGCCTATCCACAGGGGCAGCCACGCTATAGTCAAAGCGGCGATTCTCACGACCTTGCTCAGGCGTGGCTAAAACCAACGCATCCAGCGGCGGCGCGACCCTTCTCGACGAACCAGCGGACTTCTATCGTCCGACGGGCAGCCGGGACAGCGATACGCGCTCATCGCGTCCGGTTCGCGCGAAGGCCGACCCGGACGACGACGCGGAAGAACCTTTCCTGCGTGCTCGCCGCCGTGTTCCTGTAAGACACGGGCTGCTGCCGGCCTGGACCCGCAGCGGATGGGGCAAGCTGGCCCTGGTGGGTGGCCTTCTGGCTGGAACGGGGATGGCGATTGCGCTGATTCTCGGCGCACGCAGCTTCCTCGACCACGATCCTCGGTTCCGCATCGATTCCTCGGCTTCGATTCAGACCCTGGGCAACAGCCAGCTGAGCCGTGGCGATTTGCTGTCGGTCTTTGGCTCGGACATCGGACGTAACCTCTTCTTTGTGCCGCTGACGAAACGCCGCATGGAGCTGGAACAGATTCCCTGGGTGCAGAGGGCGACGGTAATGCGCCTGATGCCCAATCAGCTGCGCGTTGCCATCGTGGAGCGCAAGCCGATCGCCTTTGTGCAGCAGCACGGCCGCGTTGAACTGGCAGATATTGACGGCGTGATCCTGAGCATGACGCCGCAGCAAATGGCCGCTCGCCATTACTCCTTCCCGGTCGTGAGCGGGATTAATCCCGGTGATCCTCTTTCGGTCCGCGGGGCGCGGATGCAGATGTACCAAAGATTTATCGGTGAGCTGGATTCGACCGGAGAACATCTTTCCGCGCAGCTGAGCGAGGTCGATCTCTCCGATCCTGAAGATGTGCGAGCCACGGTGCCGGCCAATGGTACGGACCTCCTGCTCCATTTTGGACAGGAGGATTTCATGCCGCGCTGGCGGAACTACCAGGCGCACGTCGCGCAATGGCAGCAGCAGTATCCGCATCTGGCGGCCATCGATTTGCGCTACGAGCATGAGGTGGTTCTGAAGATGGCGGGCGATCCGGGAACGAATGCAGGGGGTAGCCCAGAGGGGAAGCCTGCTCCAGCACCAGTAGCTGCGAAACCGGCTGTTTCTGCGAAGCCTGCGCCCACCGCTGCGAAACCAGCACCGAAGCCGGTGGCCGTACAGCCGCCTGTCGCCGGGAAGCCAGCGGCGAAGGCCGTCGGGGTAACGCCGCACTCCATCCACAGGACAACGGTCCAGCACCGCGTGAAATCCCACAAGCCGCAGCCAGCAAAGCACTCACAAGCCGGTAAGACGCACGCTGCCCATGACAAGACAGCCGCGAAGCGAGGAACAGCATGAGCCAGCAGGACAACATCATTGCCGTGCTGGACGCGGGCAGCTCGAAGGTTCGCGTGCTGATTGCCGAGGTTTACGAGGGCGCGTTGCGCTATCGCGGGCACGGTATTGCCGACGCAGCCGGCATGCGCAAAGGACTGGTCGCCGATCTGGCGCCGGCAGCGGCTGCCATCGATCGTGCGGCGGTCTCGGCTGAAAGCTCGGCACAGGCAGTGATCGAGCGCTGCGTAGTGGCCGTAGGCGGTCCGCACATTCGCGGGGTGAATAGCCGTGGCGGCATCAGCCTGGGCACGCGTCTGCGGGAAATTACGAAAGAAGACGTCCGTGCTGCGGTCGATCGCGCACGGTCGATTGCAATGCCGGCCGATCGCGAAGTTCTGCACCTGCTGCCACAGCAATTCATCCTCGATGAGCAACCGGGAATTCTTGATCCGGTGGGGATGGTAGGCAATCGGCTGGAGGTCAATCTGCACATCTCCACCAGTTCGGCGAGCGCGCAGCAGAGCGTCGTGACCTGCGTGAACAAGGCCGGGCTTGAAGTAACGGAGACGGTATTGGAATCCCTTGCGGCGGCTGAAGCGACACTCTCCGCCGATGAGCGGGAGCTGGGCGTTTGCCTGCTCGACATTGGCGCTTCGACTTCCGAGTTGGTGGTCTTCTTCGAAGGCTCGGTCGCGCACACCTCGGTGGTGCCCGTCGGCGGGGATCACTTTACCAACGACCTGGCCGTGGGACTGCATGTGACCGCGCCGGAGGCCGAGTGGCTGAAGTGCAATTACGGACACGCCATTGTGACGGCGGTAAACCAGGAGAGCGAAGTCGAGGTCTCCGGGCTGCCGGGCTATGAGCCGCGCGTGGTGCGCCAGCGTTTCATCGCTGAAATTCTTGAACCGCGCGCGCGGGAGCTGTTCCAGCTGCTGCGGGATAACCTGCGGCAGGGCGGTGTACTGGAGGCGATGGGCGCCGGATGCGTGCTCACCGGCGGCGGAGCGCGTTTGTCCGGCCTTCTGGAAACCGCAGAGAGCCTGCTGCGGGTACCGGCGCGTTTGGCGTCGCCCGTACCGCTGTCGCGGATGCCTGCTGACCTGGCCACACCTGAGTTTTCAGTTCTGACAGGGACGATGCTGTATGCCCACCGCACCAGCGTGAATCGTGCGGCGGAAAACCAGGGACTGCGCGCGAAGCTGCGTGCCATCTTAGCCGGAAGTGTTTAGTTGAAGGAGTCAATCCCCATGAAGAGCAACCCGATGAGCCAGCCAGAAGAAATCCGCATCCAGTATCACGACGAAAACCTTCGCGGCGCGAAGATCAAGGTCATCGGCGTGGGCGGAGGCGGTGGGAACGCCGTGAATCGCATGATCGCGGCGAGCATGGAAGGCGTGGAGTTTATTGCCGCCAACACCGACCGTCAGGCGCTGCAGCTTTCGCAGGCCCCGGTGAAACTGCAGCTGGGCGCGAAGCTGACCAGCGGCTTGGGCGCGGGCGCCAATCCCGACGTAGGGCGGAAGGCTGCGCTCGAAGACTCCGAGAAGATTCTCGATGCACTCGCCGGCGCGGACATGGTCTTTGTCACGGCGGGACTGGGCGGCGGCACAGGCACAGGCGCCGCGCCGGTGATTGCGTCTTTGGCCAGCGAGATGGGCGCGCTCACCGTCGCGGTCGTGACGCGGCCATTCGCGTTCGAAGGCAAGCGGCGTATGGCGCAGGCCGAGCGTGGCATGCAGGAATTGCTGGACAGCGTCGACACGATGATCGTGATCCCTAACGAAAAGCTGCTGGCAGTAGCAAAAGATGCCGGCTTCTTTGAGTCGTTCCGCATCGCCGACGATGTGCTGCGGCAGGGCGTGCAGGGCATCTCCGACATCATCACGATTCCTGGGATCATCAACCGCGACTTCGCCGACGTGAAGACGACAATGGCCGGCATGGGCTATGCGGTGATGGGCACAGCGATACGGAGTGGATCGCGGCGCGCGATGGAGGCGGCGCAGGCGGCGATGGCTTCCCCGCTGCTCGAGGATGGCGCGATCGACGGAGCGCGCGGCATCCTGATCAACATTACCGGCTCGGCTTCGCTGAAACTAAGCGAGGTGAACGAGGCCTCGACGTTGATTCAGAACGCGGCACACGAGGACGCCAACATTATCTTTGGCGCGGTGCTCGACGAGAGCATGGGCGACGAGGTGAAGATCACGGTGATTGCCACGGGGTTCCGGCAGGGATCGGGAGAGCGGCGGGAGCATATGCTCGGCGCCGCTCTCCGCGAGGCCGCAGCGCCACGGATCGAATCACGGCCGCCTACGCCTCGCTTCGCCAGCGAAGAGACGGAAGACGACGATGCGCCGGCCGCCATGCTGCCACGACAGACTCCGACACTGGTACCGATTACCGCGCGGGAATTTGTGTCGGCGTTTCGGGTCCACGAAGCGGAGCCGATGAGCGTCGAGTCGACTGTTCCTCAGGAACTGGCTTGCTCGGAAGAGGAAACGGAAATGGTAGGGGTGGCGGTGGCGAATCCAGCCGATCTGGCGGAGGACTCCATTCCGCACCCGGCGTTTATTGAAGAGCAGGGAGAGAATCTCGACATTCCCGCCTTCATGCGCAAAGGTACCCTGTAACGAGGGCCAAAGAGCCCCGGCGGACGGTTTTCTTACCGGAAAGAGGGATGCCTGTGTGCGAAAATGTACTGGACAGCCAATAGTTTCCGGCTATAGTGAACGGATAGTTCCTGCCAGTCATCCAGGCATTTGCACTGTGGAAACCCCCTTTTTCAACAACCTGGGGGCGTCTTCAGGGTTTTGGAGAGCCATGGTGAGGAGCTTTTTCCCGAGGCCGGAATTCAAGTTCCAGTTCGGGACGGTCGATGAGCATTCGTTATGCCGTGACGTACGAAGTAAGGTTTCGCCAGACAAGGTTCTGCGGCAGGATCGGTCAGAGGGTCTGGATTCTTCGAACGAGAGTTATTGGATGAAGCGCGTTGTTTTGTCGTTCTTGCTGACTGCCCTAGCCGCCCCAACGTTGCTGTTTGCGGCGTCCACCACCACTGCGCATCACACGGTTCGTCATCATGCACGGGTGCATGAGTCCGCTACCGCACGCACGCAAATGGCGACGCTGCGGCACAGCCAGCGTGTGACAAGCGCTCATCTGGCCACAGCCAGTCTTACCACGCACCACTACGTGCGCACGCGCCGCCATCACTATTACGAGCGCTTCACCGCCAGCTCTTTCGCCAATTCCGATCTGACTGCAGGCGACATCACCGCGGGCGAGGATCCCGTTGTCCGCCAGGCTGCACTCGATGCCCTGGGTGACATGAACGGGACGGTGGTCGCGATCGATCCCTCCAATGGCCGCATTCTGGCGATGGTGAATCAGAAGCTGGCACTTTCCAGCGGCGCGGAGCCGTGCTCGACCATCAAATTATCGGTCGCGCTCGCAGCCCTGCAGGAAGGGATCATCAATAAAGACACGCCGGTGAATCTTGGGGGCAGCTACCACCTGAACCTCACCGAAGCGCTGGCTCACTCCAACAACCTCTATTTTGAGACGCTCGGCCGCAGACTGGGCTTTGACCGCGTCCACCACTACGCCACGCAGTTCGGCCTCGGCGAGCTGGCTGGTTACAACATCGCTGGCGAGCAGCCCGGCGTCTATCCCGATGCGCCTCTGGCCGAGAACCTGGGCGGTGTAGGCCGCATGTGCTCCTTCGGCGAAGGCATCTCGATGACCCCGCTGCAACTGGGAGCGATGGTAGCGGCGATCGCCAACGGCGGGACGCTCTACTACCTCCAGCACCCAACGACGCCAGCGGAAGCACTGAGCATGCAGCCACGCATCAAGCGAACGCTGGAGATCGGAAACATCATCCCTGAAATTCAGGACGGCATGCATGCGGCTGTGCAGTACGGTACCGCGAGGTCGCTGCGCGCCAACTTTAATGAGTTTCCTGTTCTGGGCAAAACCGGCACCTGCTCCAACGACGGCACGCGTTTCGGCTGGTTTGCCTCCTACGCGGATACGCAGTACGGGCGCATCGTTGCTGTATTCTTCCTCGAAGGCGGACGGCCGACCTTTGGACCGAAAGCTGCGGAGCTGACGGGAGTCTTCTATCGCGACCTGTGGACCAGCAGCTACTTCGCTGCGAAGCAGTCGCCGGAGACGCCGGAATCCGCGCCGACGACCGCTGTGGGAGCTCCTCAGTAAGCTAGCTTGTGAATGAGACAGAAATCGCCCTGTGGCTAGGCCGCAGGGCGTTTTTGCGTCGAACCCGTTTGCGCTGATGTTCCTGGGGCACCGGCGAGGTGCTCCCGCTCGCTGGCCTTCAAGTGTCCTCGAAACAGGGAGTCACGCCGCTTGGCGATTTCAGCATTCACTTCACCACCGATCAGGATGGCCAGCGACGTCACGTACATCCAGAACATGAGGCCGATCACGGCACCCATGCCGCCGTAGGTCCGCGAAAAGTGGGCAAGATGGTTCAGGTAGAAAGCGAGTCCGGCCGATCCTGTAAACCACAACGCAATGGCGACAACAGCACCTGGTAACGTCGAGGTAAAGCGCTGCCGCATCTTTGGGCCGAGAAAATAGACCAGCTCGAGCGCGACCACGAAGGTCGTAAAGATGGTCGCCAGCCGGATCAGGGGCCACATCCGCTGGAAGGGACCCGGAATGGGGAATATCTCACCCAGAAAGTGGCCGAAGTGCGGGCCGGCGAGCAGTGCCAGGAGCGAGACCATCAACAGGCCACCGCTGGTGGAAGTGAGAATCAGCGCCTGCAGCCGGTCGCGCAGCCAGGAGCGAGGCTTCTTCACATCGTAGGCGACGTTGAGCGCGGTGATCAGCGACGTGAATCCGCCGGTAGTCGACCAGATGTAGCTGAGAATCCCGAATGACAGCATGCCACGGTGGGGCTCGAGCAGGCCGCCGATCATCCTCTCGACCATCGCCAGCGAATCCGCCGGCACCAGGATGGCCATGACGCTGAGCAGTTGCGGCAGCAGACCCGGCAAACGCAGGAGGGAGAGCAACGCCGCTACCGTGATCAGCAGCGGCACCATCGACATCATGGACCAGAAGGCCAGCCCCGCCGCCACATCGAAGACCTGCGTGCGCAGCAATTCTCTGCCTACGATGACGGCGAGGACGCGCGTCTCGTGCCAGCGGCGACGCACGCGGTGACGCCAGCGCTGAAAAGTCTGCCGGCGTCGGGCCTTTCGCTCCGGGCGCGTGCTCCCCCGCCAGCGCATCGCCCCTTCGGCCTGCGCTGCCTCTCCTGGGCCCGAAAACGAGGATTCATGCGGCACGAGGGCGGCTCCCGGAACACACCGGTTGCTTAAGTGCGATGGCAAAATCGCTGTTCCGGATGCGCGTGTAACGCAATGATTTCCGCGCCGCTTGCCTGCGATACCGGTTTTCTGCGATACATGAATGGTTTGCCCACAGGAGACAGGATGAAATTCAGGATTCTTGCATGGGCCGTCCTCCTCATTGTTGTTCCTCCGCTTTCCAGCGCCAGCGACCATCCCGCCAATATGCAGGCGGTTACGTTTCCCAGCGGAAGCGAGACCGGCCAGGGCTTCCTCTATACGCCGGGTGGCTCTGGTCCGCATGCAGCCGTCATCGTCATCCAGGAATGGTGGGGCGTGAACGACTGGGTCAAGGAACAAGCGCAACACTTCGCAGCGGAAGGCTACGTCGCTCTGGCAGTTGACCTCTATCGCGGTAAGGTCGCCACCGACGCCGACATGGCGCACGAGCTGATGCGGGGTCTGCCTCAGGATCGCGGCGTGCGCGACCTGACCTCAGCCGTCGCCTGGCTTGAACATCGCCCCGATGTCGATCCGCACCGGATCGGCGCCATCGGCTGGTGTATGGGTGGAGGCTACGCGGCGCAGCTGGCGGTTGCTGATCCCAATCTGAAGGCGGTGGTCATCAACTACGGTTCCCTGCCGACGGACAAGAGCGCGCTCAGCCAGATTCACGCGCCTGTGCTGGGGAATTTCGGGGGCCAGGATCGCGGTATCACCCCGGACGATGTCCACGCCTTCGAAGCGTCGATGCAATCTTTGGGAAAAAGCACGGATCTGAAGATCTATCCGGACGCCGGTCACGCGTTCGAAAATCCGAACAACGGAGCTGGCTATAAACCGGCCGACGCTCAGGATGCTCAGACCCGCTCGCATCAGTTTCTGGCGGAGAAACTCCACCCCGTCCAGCATTGAGAGCGAGTCGTGCATTGGGGTCTCAGGTCTGGAAAAACGGATCGCCGCAACGGGATTGACCACAGTAATGCTGTTACAGCCCAGCCCGGTTCCCATTTCTGAACAGCGTTCACACCAAAGTCGCCGGACACCGGTAAGAATCAGTGATTTGGGCGTCCGTCTTTCTTTGTCTGCAAGTGCATGAAAGATCGTACGCTTTCGCCTGAGGTAAGTATCTTTGGGTTGCAGAATTTGGTTACCAAAGTCGAGAAAATATTTCTTGCTTGTGCAACTTCGGACGTGTTAACTATGCAGGCAATATCTTGAAATTCCTGCCTTGCTGTAAACAGGGGAAAGTACGGTCTAAAAGGCCACCGCTATGAAAATTGGAACGACTATCCGGGGGTATCGCCTGCAAAAGGGGTTATCGCAGGGCGACATCGAGAAGCGCACCGGGCTTCTCCGCTGTTATTTATCGAGAGTTGAGAACGGGCATACCGTTCCTTCGCTGGACACACTAGCCAAAATTGCCGGCGCGCTCGAACTTCCGCTCGCCCAGATGTTCGCCGAAGACACGCTGGGACGCCAGCTCCAGTCCCAAAAGCTTTCCGACGACGAACTCCGCTTCCTGACCCAAATCCGGCGGTATTCCACCAATCTGAACGATAGCGACCGCAAACTGCTTCTGGCCATGGTGAAGAAATTCGCCACGACCGCCACTCGATAAATCGGTCGGTACCCTAAAGATTCGCGCACAGGCTGGTGCGAAACTGTGCTTCGCGGTTGAGGGAAAGATCTATCCTGTCGCTGCCTTGTAGTATGCCCGCAATCCCCAGGCGACGAGGAGCAGCAGAAAGGTCATGACCCCGATCGCCAGGGCCCGGCGACGGACGAAGGTTTCGCGCGGCGCTCCGATGCGAGGCACGAGCGGGAACCCGAAGGCGAGCCCACTGAGGAAGCCGCCCAGGTGCGCCATGTTATCCACCTGGAGTCGGGTGTGCGCGAGCCACAGCCCTCCGTCGATGATGAAATTCAGCAAGGCAAAATACCAGACACTGCGCCGCAGTTTCTTCAGCTCAATGGCCGGAATGGGCAACAGCGGAGAGCGCAGCAGCATGAGCAGGACGCCCGCCAGACCGAAGACCGCGCCTGAGGCTCCGGCGCTGAGAATGCCCCCCTCATCGGGAAGATGCTGATTAAACGCGACGCTCAGCAAGTTCCCGGCGACTCCTGTGAGCACATAAGCCGCAATGATGCCGAACTCGCCCAGCAACGGCTCACCGAGGAGTCCGAGATTCCAGAGACACCACATGTTCGTGGCGATGTGAATCCATCCGAAATGCGCAAAGATCGCAGTGAATACGCGCCACCATTGCCCGTATCCCAGAACGGCGCCACCGTTGCACAGGAGCAGCGGTGAGAATTTGTCCTCAAACGTCGGGCCGGCCGCAGAGTGGCTCAACACCAGCGTGAGCAGATAAACAGCGCAGTTGATCCCCACCAGAGTGTACGTAGCAGGGGCGGAAGCCCAGTGCCGGCGCGGTCGCGGCGGCGACTGAGGCGGGGGATACCAGCCACGCGGTTCCGGCGTCGCCTGCGATTGCTCGGGAAAGCTTCCTGGCGGCAGGATTTCCGGCTGTGCGTTGAAGCGACGGCCCACGCGCTGTTCGGGGTCCATACTGCTACCCTATCGTTCCCGCCGCCTGCTGACAATCACCGGAAAGAAATCGGCTCCTTACTCCACGGTGTCGCGCTGAGACAAGAGGCTCCACGTCCCTGATCGACCGTCAACATCCCTGCTCCGCGCGGTGGCTCCGTTCCGATATGCGGTTGTAGCGGCGCGGCACACGGAGTCGCTCACCATTATTTACAATTCTCTTTCACACCCGCGGTTTTGAAGTCATTCTTCCGGAGTCATTATTTTGAGTGGTGATAAAAAGATCGCCCGCGCGCTGCTGAGCGTGACGGACAAGACTGGCATCGTGGTTTTTGCACAATGTCTGGCACGCCATGGAGTGGAACTGGTTTCAACAGGAGGAACTGCCCGTACGCTGCGCGAAGCCGGGCTTACCGTGCGTGAGGTTGCCGATCTGACTGGATTTCCGGAGATGCTCGACGGCCGTGTCAAAACGCTGCACCCCAAGGTGCATGGCGGCATCCTGTACATCCGCGGCAACAGCGAGCATCGCGAGCAGGCAGCCGCACACAAGATCGAGCCCATCGATATGGTGGTCGTGAATCTCTACGCGTTCGAGAAGACCGCCGCAAATCCTGACGCGAAATTTGCCGACATTATCGAGAACATCGACATCGGCGGCCCGGCCATGGTGCGCTCTGCGGCGAAGAACTTCGAAGACGTTGCGGTTGTCACCGCGACCGCCGACTATGAATTTCTGGCTGACGAAATGGACCTGAATCGGGGCATGCTGAGCCGCGAAACGCGCTGGCGTCTGGCGCAGCGCGCCTTTGCCGCAACCGGAACTTACGACACGGCGATTGCCAACGCATTGGAGCGCCTGGAGCCTTCCGCTCCCGGCTTGCCGATGCGCACCAGTGACGAATTTCCGCAGACGCTTCGCCTCTCGTATCCGCTGGCGCAAACCCTGCGCTACGGTGAGAACCCCCACCAGCGAGCCGCGCTCTATCGGGACAGTTCGGGGGGCGGGATCGCCGCGGCGCATCAACTGCAGGGTAAAGAACTGAGCTACAACAACCTCGTCGATCTGGACGCATGCTGGGATCTGGCCCGCGAATTCGAGGAGCCGGCCGCCATCATCATCAAGCACACGAACCCGTGCGGCGCGGCCATCGGCAGCAATCTGCTCGAAGCGTACCGGAAAGCTCTGGTTGCCGATCCTGTCTCCGCATTCGGCGGAGTGATCGGCGTCAACCGAGAGGTGAACGGCGATACGGCGGAAGAAATGGCGGCTCTGTTTGTCGAAGCGATCGCCGCGCCTGGCTTCACCGACGACGCGATGGTACGGTTCTCCTCGAAGAAGAATCTGCGGCTGGTCGTGGTAAAGCCTGCCAGCGCAGCACGTGTTCTCAAGCAGATTTCCGGCGGCATGCTGATGCAGGATGCCGACACAGCGCAGCTCTCCGTCGCCGACCTGAAGGTGGCGAGCCGGCGCGCCCCCACTGAGGACGAACTCAATTCCATGTTATTTGCGTGGAAGATCGCTAAGCACGTGAAGTCGAACGCCATTGTCTATGCGCGCGATGGACAAACCCTCGGCGTAGGAGCGGGGCAGATGAGCCGCGTCGATGCTGCGCGGTTTGGTGCAATGAAGGCGGTGCTTCCGCTCAAGGGGTGCGTCGCCGCATCCGATGCGTTCTTTCCATTCCCCGATGGACTGGAAGTTGTCGCCCAAGCCGGAGCCACGGCCGTCATTCAACCCGGCGGCTCGGTGCGCGATAAAGACGTGATTGCCGCGGCGGATCAACTCGGACTGGCGATGATCTTCACCGGCATCCGTCATTTCCGTCACTGAGACGCGAACAAAAGGCAGGCCAGCGAAGATCGCTCTTCGCTGGCCTTTTGTTTATGGGTTGTCCGCGCGCTCCAGCTCGCGGATGTACTCGATAACGGACTCACTCCAGCCATCGATGTGCGTCCACGGACCGTAGCCAACACCGTTCTGGTAGCTGGCTACGTTCACGACGTAGCCCTTGCCCTTCGGCGCAGGTACCTGATCGTGCGACTGCTCGTCGGTGATCACGATGAGGCGGTCATACTTCTCATCGATCTTCTCCAACGCTGCACCGAGGTTGGTTCCACCGTGCGGCTGGCTCAGATCGAGCGCGTCGCGCAGCGCGAATCCGCGCCGCGCCGGCACCCGCTTCAGGGCATCGGAAAAGGTGTAGAGACTCACCTCATCCGCGATCTCCCGCAACAGCACCGCGAGACCGTACGCCGCATCCGTGCGCATCATCTCGGAGCGCCTGGAGAGCGGAGCCACCATGCTTCCGGAAACGTCGACCAGCAACACCGTGCGTCCGGCGAGCTTCTCGCGTCCCTTGACGGAGAGGAACATGGCCTGCTCCAGCGCCTCTTCCCACTGCGGCGCGTAACGCGCAGCAGCGAGAAAGCGAAACGGGAGCACCCGATCCGTCTTCATCGCCGAGAGAGCGCCGAGCACCAGGTCATCGCTCACGCTGGCGTCCTTCATGTTGCGAAGGTTGCGCAGCAACGCGAGCGCCCCCAGCTTGTGCTCGGCGAGCAAACGCTCCCAGCTGGTGCGCTTATCGCCACCGGCAGAGAGAGCCACCTCCCAGGTATCGGGCGTGGCCAGCGTGCCATCGATCAGCCGCTTCCACACGGCTGCCTGTTCGGCATCGCGAGGCTTCGCATGGCACAGGAAGAGGACGTCCCGCAGCCGGACGGCGCCCGCGCGATCGTACTTCGCCAGCGCGTACTCGTCGAACTTCGGGAAGGCCGCGGCCAGCCCCTTCTTCACCTGGCCCGACAGCGGCGCGCTCCCCTCAGCCCAGTAGATGGCCACGAACTCGGCCAGTTCATCGGCCCGCTGGATCACGCGTGCGAGGGTGTCTGCCACCAGAGCACGATGCGACGCGTGCCGCGCCATCTCCCGCACCAGCAACAGCGGCACGTGGCGCAACTTCATCGCCTCGCGCGCCTCGACGGCCAGCGCAGCCACCTTCGCTGCATCGACCTTCGGAACGAGCTCGCGCACGCGTCCGGCAATCCCCACGCCGTCCTCGTAGAACTGGCTCTCCACAACAGGCAGGCCAGCACGCTGCGCCGCAGAGCCAGCTCATTGCCGATCCCGCTCGCAGGCGCCCCTTCATGGGTGCGCGGCCGCGCCAGGTGTGCCAACTTCAAAATGTTCAACCGTGCCACTTGTGTCCTCCTTCTTTCTTTCGAAATGCTACGCCGGGGAATAGCGACGACGGATGTATTGCCTACTGAGCCACACGAATCCCTCATCCGTGGCAGGAATTGAACCTGCGACCTCCGCATCGCTGCGGCGCTCTACCGAAGTATCCGTTGTCTGCGCCACCGGCGCGCCATTTTTTACTAACTACAGGCCTTTTTAACCTGCATATGCCGAAAGTTATAGCCGGGAAACAAGGCGATAACCGTATCGGTGCTCTACCACTGAGCTACACGAGCTTGCGTTCGTGGCAGGAATCGAACCTGCGACCACCGGCTTAAAGGGCGAAGTAACTGTTATCTACACCACCGGCCGAATTGTTGGTTACAAAATGCAACACCGGGGATTAGGTGAAAAGAGTTTCAGAGCCATGCTGATTCCGGAACCCTGTGAATCGGGTCTGCGACCCATCCCGAAACCTCTCTGCTCTGGCAGGCCCTCCAGCCTGCTGGCCATCTGGGAGGAAGTAACTCTCCTCTGTCGCCACCGGTGCGATCAGTCACCGAGGGATTGAACGAGAACAGTCTATTGACGTGTCAAGTTCGAAGTAACTGCTCTCTGCGCCACTCAGTGCAGACGTTTGGTCCAGGGCAATCACAAATCTTCTACAAACCACTGAGGGAATCAGCAAAAACAGCTGCCTGCGAAAGCAGGCTGTCGATTTACAGTCGATGGAGCTGTTTTCTTCGCCACTCAGCGAAACTTAAGATTGTTTGGGATTGCGCAGGATCGTCAAAGCCGGGAAGCTATCGAAAATTAAGATAGGACGCCCGGAAGCCGACGCAGACTTTTGTCTGGGGCAGCCACTCCATCGAGTTATGCGTTTTGGTTCGCATGGGCGTTCTCCTGTGCAGTAGATACTCTGCCATGGATTAACGCGAAAAAGCAAGCGATGTTGTGACAATTGTCGGAATTATTTTTGACTATTGAAGATTGATTTCTGTCGTACCACGCAAGGCCCACGAGATGCGCGCGTGGCCGGGTTTGTGGTAAAGCTGAGAAATGCGAGCTGTTGCGGAGAAACTGCACCTCAGCGAAATTTCGCCGGGATTGGTTCAGTCGGAGATTCGCGCCATGACCGTCGCCTGTGACCTAGCGGGTGGCGTGAACCTGGCCCAGGGCGTGTGCGATACCGAGGTTCCGAGCCCTGTCGCGGCGCGTGCTGTCGAGGCCATCGCACAGGGGCTCAACATCTATACGCGCATGGATGGCATCCAGCCGTTGCGCCAGGCGATCGCCGACAAACTTGCGCGCCACAATGGCGTCAAGGCCGATCCTGACGCGGAAGTTCTCGTCACCTCTGGCGCAACCGCCGGATTTCAGTCCGCCTGCATGGCAGTGTTTGACCCTGGCGATGAGGTCATTCTCTTCGAGCCGTTCTACGGCTATCACCTAAACACGCTGCGCGCCCTGCGTGTGAACGCGACTTCGGTACCGCTATCCGCGCCGAATTGGGCGCTGAACGTTGAGGCGCTCCGCTCTGCGATGACTCCGCGAACACGGGGCATCGTCGTCAACTCGCCGTCGAATCCATGCGGCAAAGTATTTTCGCGTGCGGAACTGGAAGCAGTGGCGGCACTCGCAATCGAGAAGGACTTGTTCGTCATTACCGATGAAATCTACGAATACTTTGTTTTTGACGGTACGCAGCACATCAGTATGGCGACGCTGCCAGGCATGGCCGAACGAACGATCACCATCTCCGGATTATCGAAGACCTTCTCCATCACAGGCTGGCGGGTGGGTTATCTGGTCGCCGATCGTCGCTGGCTCGGTGCGATCAGCTATTTTCATGACCTCATTTATGTCTGCGCGCCTTCCCCCTTCCAACATGGAGCCGCAGCGGGGCTGATGCAGCTTCCGGATTCGTTCTATTCCGGTCTGTCGTCGGAGTACCAGATCAAACGCGACATGCTCTGCGGCGCGCTGACAGATGCAGGCCTCACGCCGTCGATTCCCCAGGGCGCTTATTATGTGCTGGCCAATGTTACAAAACTGCCTGGCGCAACCGCGCGGGAGAAGGCCCGTACGTTACTGAGTGACACAGGAGTTGCGGGCGTAGCCGGAACGGCCTTCTTTGCCGCAGGCCACGGTGAGAATCTGATTCGCTTCTGTTTTGCCAAGCGCGATGAGGATCTCCAGCGCGCGTGCGACCTGCTACGGACACTTTAGAGGCTCACGCCGCCGTCGGCTGTGCAATGTCGACCAGCGGATAGCCCAGCTTCTTCCAGTCCTCGTAACCACCGCGCAGTGGACGCACGCGATAAATGCCCATTCCACGCAGGCGCATGGCCATCTTCGCGGCCGTTGCCTCGCTGGGACAGGTACAGAAAAGCACAACTTCCTGGTCCCTCGGTATGCGGTCGCTCTGCTCCACCAGCTTGTCCGGCGTCATGGTGATCGAGCCGGGGATGGTGCGCGGATCGGGCAGGTAGTCGAGCGGATGGCGCAAATCCACGATGAATATCGGCTGTCCGCTGTCCATCAGGGTCTTCAGTTCCTCAGGCTCAATTCTGGCCATGCGCACCGAGCGCAGAAAGGCGCGGCGTTGCAGCATACGCCAGACCAGAAATCCAATAAAGAGAAGCGCGAAAATCGCGGCAAAGAAATGGGCTGTCCACGAAAGGGCGCCAGGATGCCGCTTGAGCACATCGCCGAAGAACCGGCCGCCCAGGGTGATGGTGAGAATCCACAGCAGGATGCCACCAGCATCGCAGAGAGCAAACTTGCCGTAGTTCATGCCGATTTGCCCAGCGATCGGGGCGGCGACCGAACCCAGCCCCGGAACAAATTTCGCCACCAGCAGAGCAGTCGCCCCGCGCTTGGTGAAGTAGCCTTCGGTTTTGCGCACGCAGGCCGAACTCTCGAAACTGAGCCGACACATCAGGCGCACCACAGCCGACCCGTATCGCTTGCCGAAGATGTACCAGGTGCTGTCTGCCATGAGGCTGGCCAGCAGCGCCGATGCCAGCACGTAGGGCAGACGCAGCTGATGCGTCGCCGTCAGGGTTCCCGCAGTCAGCAGCAGCGGCGTGCTGGGAATAGGAATGCCAAGCTGCTCCGTGAGCACCCACAGAAAGATGACTGAGTAGCCGTATTTGATGAAGAAGTCGAGCGCGATAGGCATGTGGGGCTGCCTGGTGCCAGGAGCTTCAAGTATAGATGTGGCTCGTGGCCAAAAGGGAGCGGAATTCCTGGCACCACGCCTCGGGGGCTCGCCCCGCGGGTGGTTGATGCAGCGCTAGTTTTTGGCCACCTGGAGAGGAATTTCCACCGTTCCGATGCGGCCGCTGATGAGATCGTGGATGCCAACACGGAGATAAACCTGGCCCGCGGGCAAATCGATTTCCTGGTGCATACGGATTCCCTGCTCTCGTTCCAGTGCAGGCGGCGTGTCTATGGCGAATCCCTGATCGGTGTAGTTCAGGCGAATGCCGCCTGCGTCGTACGCAACCTGGGTTAGCTCCAGTTCGTGATGCAGGCGTCCATCGGGCAGCGTTTTCGAGTCGAAGCCACGCGGATCAATTGTGTAGTCGGCAATGTAGCGAGCAAGCGGCGGCTTGAGCGTCTTCGCCAGAGCGCCCGCTGGATCGGAAGAAATCTTCTCCTCCTTCACCGAGGGATCGCCGGCCGGCACCAAACGTACATGAAACAGCACCTGCGACTGTGGCAGCACGCCGTGCTGCATCGCCGCAATCAGCGGACTCAACCGACCCGGCATCAGCTTCGCGGTCTGCGTCGGGTCGTCGGCGAAGTAGCCGTGCCGGTATTCCAGCTGATCATGGCCACTCTGCAGATCGACATCAATTTTCCGATACGCGCCGTTGTAGTTCTTATTCGCCGGGACATAGCCAATCGTGTAGTAGTTAGCGCCATCGGCAATTGACTTCACCACGGCCTCGCCCACGGCATTGGTGTTGTAGAAGGCTTTGCCGCCGGTTTCGTTGGCGAACTGATCCATCGTCGAATGCTCGGCGAAATTGGACTGCAGGAACTGGGTGTTGCCCTGATCGATGAGCGCAGAGGTCGTGGGCATGCTAACAGCCACGGGGCGGCCACCCGGTGTTTGCGTCAGAACCCCAGGATTCATCTGGTTCGCCTCGCCGTCGGCGCTCGGCACATTCACCAGCCCGCGCGCATCCACTGGATAGACCGCTACCCGCGCCAGCGCCATCAGCTCCGCCAGCTTCGTCATGCGCGCGCCATAGTCGCGCATGTTCGAGGTCGGATCGGTTTGCGCGGGATCGGGCGCGATCGTAATCGGAACGGCGCCGGTGTACCAGATCAGGTTTTTCCTTCCAGGAATTGTTCCCAGGTAGCGCGCCAGCTGTTCCATCGCGTCGATGGTGATGTCCAGCCGCAGATCCGCTTCGTACGATACGGTGTCGGAGGCGAACTGATTCATCGCCGCCACAGCCTGTGCGCTAGCCCCTGCGCCGTCGGCCATCCACCCCATCATCGCCATCTGCTGGTCGTAGAGCGGATCCATAATCGGCGACAACTCCGGACGGCCGCGTCCTTCCTTGAGCGCCTTATCAATCGTATCGGAGTCGCTCGTAAATCCTTCTACAATGCGCAGCTTCGACGACAGCGTGAAGACCGCGATGCGCGTTCCCGGTGGGATGGTGTGCAGATACTTCAGCATGCGTTGCCGGATGTACACCTGATCAGACAGCGGCGTATTGAGCGCGTCGAGCAGCAGCACATTGGCTGCGCTGGTAATGGCGTAGTGCGGAGCGTTGCTATAGGTGTGTGCCGGCAGATTCTCGACCGCAGCTGATTCCACAGCGTCAGTAGCCCGATGTTCTTCGAAGACGGTGATGTTCTGCGGGTGACCATCTTCGTTAATACGGAAATCCGAAGCCTTGAGCCCATCGACGGGATTGCCCTTGTCTCCCACCACCACATCGACGAGAACCATGTTGGCATTGGTGCGAAAGATGGCTGGCAGTTCGTCGGGCTTCAGCGGAGCTGGCTGCGGAGCTGCGGGCGCGGCGGCGCTCTGAGCGAGGGCGATCCAGATTGGCAGCGAAATTACAGCCGCGAGACAAATCAGAGGAAAACAACGGGAGCGGAACATCGACGCACTCCAGGCCGTGGGGATCACGAAAACGTTCACCCATCGTACGCCTGGACCGCTACCACTGTATCGCTACTGTTTTACCACTGTCAGCGGCACTTCGACCGTTCCGATTTGGCCGCTGATGAGGTCGTGTACGCCGATCCGGAGATATACATGCCCGGCGGGCAGATCGATTTCCTGATGCAGCCGGATGCTGTCGTGTTGCTGCGCCGGCGCGTGTCCACCCCCAAACCAACGTCGGCGTAATTTTCGCGAATCCCTTCCACGTCGTAGGCCACCTGCGTCAGCTCGATCTCCGTATGCCGGCGACCATCGGGCAACGTGCGGGCATCGAGGCCCTACGGATCGATGGTGAAGTCGGCGACGTAACGCTGGATTGGCGGCTTGAGCGTCTTGGCCATTCCTCCCGCTGGATCGGGCGAGAGCTTGATGTCCTTAACCGCAGGGTCGCTGGCAGGAACGATGCGGACCTGAAACGGCACCTGCGAGAGCGGGAGAACACCGTGCTGCATGGCGTCGATCAGGTTTGCGACCATCCTCGAAGAGGTGAAGATCGGAGGATCGCAGCCCGTGCACCGGGCCACTTTTGTCACGAATCACCACATCGACCACAACCAGGTTAGCGTTGGCCTTGAACAGCGGAACCCGCGTCGCAGCATCCTGCAAGCCAGGCAACGAGGTTGTCGCGGAGGAATCGGGAGGAGTCTGGGGCCGGGCGGCGGATGGGCCGGCCAGAAGCGAGATCCCAAGGCAGGAAAAAACAACAGAACGCAAGGTGGATCAAGACGCGCTTCGCCACTGAAGACGGATAACTAACCGAGAAGACCCGCCTAAGTTAAAGCTCCGCAGGCTTGAGGCAATAGCCCGAACTTAGTCCCATGAATAAGCCGGTCTCCTTGTCGGGCCGTGGCTAGGCAGCATGCGCCGGATTCCCTGCCTGCGCTTGCACGATTTCGGCCAGTTCTTCGATCAGTTCCAGCAGTGCACGCTTGATGCGCTCAGGAACGAGGGTGAACTGAACACCGACTGCCTGGTCGGAATGCGCCTGCCGGATAATGCCCTGCACGCGCAATGACAGCTGGCGGACACAGAAGGCCACCTCTGCAATCTCGCCACTGTGAAAGCTATGCCGGCTGCTGAGCTCGAGAAGACAGCCGTTCACACTCAGGTTCGAAATTTTTCCTCTTCGTTGCAGTAGTGAGGTAAGGCCACGAATTTCAGCTTCTCCTGCACACTGGAATCGAGGATGCCGCCTGCGATTCTCTTTTCGTTCCGACACGCCGATCCTTCCCCGTTCTCGATCCTGAGGAGAATATCGGCGAGTTGCCCGACCGCGTGAGCGATGAAGCATTTTCGTGACCACCGATACATTCTCCTCTCTCTTCTCGCGGTACTCTGTTGCCATGCCATCGGAGGTGGTTGCACCCTCAAAGACGGTCGGCGGCACTGGGCTTGCCCCGGTGCGCGCAGTTTTGGAAAAAGCCCTTGGAGAACGCACGTTTCCCGGCGCGGCCTACGGTGTGCTGCATCGCGGCTCCATTGTTGCGCTCGCCGCCGCAGGCAACTTCACCTATGAACCCGGCGCGCCAGCCGTCCAGCCGGAGACGGTCTTCGATCTGGCCAGTGTCACCAAAGTATTGGCAACCACGGCGACTGCCATGCTCCTCGTCGATCGCGGCCGCTTCGATCTCGACGCGCGCGTGGGTGACATCCTGCCTGGATTTGTGATCGGCATGGAGCACGGCAGCGGCAAGGAGAAAGTCACGCTGCGCATGCTGCTGGCCCACACGTCGGGCCTGCCAGCCTACGAGACGCTGTTTCGCGACTTCACCACACCGGATGCGCTGCTGCGCGCGACTCTGCAACTGCCGCTCGAGGCAAAACCGGGCATGCGCACGGAATACTCTGACTTTGGGTACATCCTGCTCGGCAAAGTCATCGAGATTCTCGCTGACGAGCCGCTCGACTCGCTCTGCGCGCGGGAAATCTTTGCGCCCCTCGGCCTCACGACAGCCCGCTTTCGGCCTCCTGAGGAGAGTCGGCTTGCGATTCCACCAACCGAATACGACCAGACCTTTCGCGGACGCGTGATTCAGGGCGAAGTGCAGGACGAGAACTGCTTTGTCCTCGGCGGCGTCGCAGGACACGCGGGCCTGTTCGCCAACGTCAGGGATGTTCTGGGAATCGCGCAGTGCATCCTCGCGCAGGGCCATACGCCCGACGGTCCGGCGCTGTTCCGGCCGGCGACCGTCGAGCAGTTTGCGACCCGACACGAATCGCCCGACGGCAAATTCCGTGCTCTGGGATGGGACGTGCCGACCGAAAGCTCCTCATCCGGCCATTATTTTGGGCCACGCTCGATTGGACATCTGGGCTATTCCGGCTGCTCGTTGTGGATCGATCCGGATCAGGATCTCGCCGTGGCACTGCTCACGAATCGAACCTGGCCGGACCGCTCCAATCAGGCGATCAAGCAGTTTCGACCAGTTTTTCACGACGCGGTGGTCGAAGCCCTGCGCTCCGCCCCTTGAGTTACGACGGCCTGCGCAAAGCGCGTCCGCCTGAACGGTTAGTTCCCGGAATCCCCGCCGTAGTCTCCGCCACCAGAATCACTACCGAAGTCCCCGCCACCGGAGTCGTCAAGATAGCCCTGCGCATCGCCTTGATCGCCCCCGCTGCTGTCGTCACAGGGACCTTGCGGCTGTTCATCCGGGCCACCGATGTCCGATGAAGCATCGTAAGGACCCTGCGGCTGTTCGTCGGGACCGCCCTGCGCTCCGTACGGATCGGCACCCTGCTGAGCGGAATCACCATAGTAGTTGTTGTTGATGACTTCCTCGGGGCCGCCAAACCCACCGTGCATTCCACCGTGCAGCAGCGACTCAATGCCCTCAAACGCCAGCATCCCCCCGGCAACACCGGCAGCAGTCGTCGCGGCCGAACGAAGAAAACCACCGCCTCCTGAAGGTGGCCCATAGCCGTAGCCGCCGCCACCGCCATACGGCGGAGGGGGATAGCCCGGCGGAACCGCCTGATACTGCGGAGGAGGAGGAGGCGCATATTGCGGCTGTTTGGGATGCAGCAGACCGCCGAGAAAGCTGGTCGCGCGTGCAGGTTGTTGCTGCGGAGGAGCGATCTGCTGCTGCATCCGCTGCATCTGCGCGCGCGCCTGTTCGAGCGCAATGTTCTGGATCAGCACTGTCTGTGCCAGCTTGTAGAGCGCGTCCGGATCGCGCGCCAGCCCGTCGTTGAGCAGCGCCTCGGCGTCAGGATCCTTCTCGGTCAACTGCGTTCCCTCGACCTTGCTGACCAGATCCTGCAGCATTTGTGCTTCCTGGGGAGTCATCGATTTTTCTCCTACAGTGGAGTATTACGCAGGATCGGGCTCGTCGGTTTCCTGAGCGCCCGGTGCGCGGCGATTTTCATAGCAATGAAAAAAGCCCTCGCGCCTGGTAGGGCGGCGAAGGCTTTTTGTCTGAATCCGCGGAGCTACTAGTAGATGCGGAAGTTGACCTCGATGTTGATTTCCACCGGAACCGGCTTTCCGTTGAAGACGGCGGGCTTGAACTTGTATTGCCGCACGGCTTCGAGCGCCTTCTCATCCAGCCCCATGCCCAGCGGCCGTACCACGCGCACGCGCTGCGGGTTGCCCTGCGCATCGACGATGAGGCCTACCACGCAGACGCCCTGATACTTGGCGCGCCGCGCTTCGTCAGAGAACTCCGGATCGGGCGCATAGACGAGAACCGGGTTCGAAACGCCGCCACCCGGGCGGTAAAGTCCGCCACCGTACCCACCGCCCGTGCCCGGTCCGATACCGCCACCATTGCCGGAACCAATACCGCCGCCGGAGCCCGAACCGAATCCTGAACCCGATCCACCACCCTGCGATGCCAGTGCGATCTGCGGCGACTGCGGTACGCCGATGTTGGGCATGTTCGGGTTGTCGGGCAGCTTGATCTGCTGCGGCATTACAACGGCCGGCTCGACAGCCAGCTTGGGATGATCGATCTTCAAAATTTGCGGAGGCGCCAACGGCTGCTTCTCCATCTTCGGCAGTTTGCCTTTGGAGGCCTCGACCAGTTCGTGGTTCCCGCCGCCACCGCCGCCGCCCATCACGTCTTTAGCAGGCGCAGGCGGAATAAACGGGGATATATCGACTGGGGTGACCGCTGCCTTCTTCTGGATGGCGCGCTCGCGCCACTGCTGCAGCGTAAACAGGATGATCAGACCGATGATCACCGCGTGCGTGATGAACGAAACCGCGCTCGATGCAGGGCTCCGCTTCACAGACATCGGATCCCGCACCGCGATAGGAACCGAGCTCAGCTTGAGCGGCGGCAGTTTCTTTGGGAAAAGCGTATCGACGACGCTGGCGAACAGCGTCTTCCAGATTGGCTCCTCGACAATCGAATCCAGGCCGCCAAAGTGCAAAGCCGGCAGCTCTGGTTCCTTACCCCGATTTGAATCTGGTACCAGGTGCGGAGACGTCAAAACCGTATTCCCCATGTTTCGTCACCGGATGTCGCCATCCGGCTTCTCCTGATTATGAATGACAGCCGCCCTCTCTGTCTTGCCTGGGGCCTCGCTGCACTTGCTGAGATGCGGGACTGCCCCAAAAAATCGCCTGCACTTCCCTCTTCCTCGATAGACGCATGATTCGGCAGGAAGTTACTGTTGTTCCGACGGATACAATGGACTTTTACCCGAATTGGTTGGAGAAACGATGCCTTCTGCGCCGCCACCCGGCGACCAAAAACCCGTTGCACTGAAAGATACCCTTTCCCTGCCTCGCACCGACTTCCCCATGAAGGCCAATCTGCCGCAGAGTGAGCCCGCCCGGCTCACGGCCTGGCGGGAATCGGGCCTTTATGAACAGATTCGGGACACTCGCCGTGGATCGCAACGCTGGATCCTGCACGATGGCCCTCCGTACGCCAACGGACCGCTGCATCTGGGCCATGCCCTGAACAAGTGTCTGAAAGACTTCATCGTCAAGTGCAAGACAATGGCCGGCTTCGACTCGCCGTACGTCCCGGGGTTCGACTGCCACGGCCTTCCCATCGAAATCAAAGTCGATGAGCAGCTCGGCCGCAAAAAGCTCGACATGCCGGCCGGCGAATTTCTGCGCCACTGCCGCGAATACGCCCAAAAATATGTCGATCTGCAGACCAGCCAGTTTGTCCGGCTTGGCGTGTTCGGGCGCTGGGATGACCCGTACCTGACCATGTCGCGCCCCTACGAAGCGCGCATCCTCGAGACCTTCTATCGATTCCTGGAAGCCGGTTTCGTCTATCGCGGACTGCGGCCCGTTTACTGGTGCATCCACGACCGCACCGCTCTGGCCGACGCTGAAATCGAGTATGAGCAGCACTCCAGTCCCAGCGTCTATGTCCGCTACGACCTGACCAGCGATCCGGGCGCGATTCATCCGGGGCTCGCCGGTAAGAAGGTCGCCACCATCATCTGGACCACGACACCCTGGACGCTGCCCGCCTCGCTGGCTGTTGCCTTTCATCCGGAGTTCGACTACGTAGCACTCGAGCAGGGCGGGCAGGTGTATATCGTGGCCGAAGCGCTCGCGGCCTCGGTGCGGGAGGCCTGCAAGCTTGAATCGGCCGTGCCCCTGGCGACCTTCAAGGGGGATCGCATGGAACGCGCTGCGTTTCGGCATCCCTTTCTCGATCGCTCGATCCTCGGTGTGCTGGCCGACTACGTTACCGCCGACCAGGGAACCGGAGCCGTCCACACCGCGCCCGCTCATGGCGCGGACGATTTCCGCACGGGCGCGCGCTACGGGCTCGATCAAACGTGCCATGTCGACAACGCCGGGCGCCTTCGCGATGGATTACCGGAATATGACGGCCAGACCGTTTTCCAGGCGAACCAACCCATCATCGATCTGGTGGCGAGCCGGGGGGCACTGCTGGGTCGCGCGGACATCTTCCATAGCTACCCGCATTGCTGGCGTTGTCATAATCCGGTGATCTTTCGGGCGACGGAGCAGTGGTTTATCAACATCGATCACCCGATGGAGATCGGCGGCCAGCCGACAACGTTCCGTAAGCGCGCACTCGATGAGATCAAAAACAGCGTGAAGTGGGACCCGGCCTGGGGCGAGGAACGTATCGCCAACATGATCGCCACACGCCCCGACTGGTGCATTTCGCGCCAGCGTGTGTGGGGTGTGCCCATTGCTGTGTTCCTGTGCGGGTCGTGCAATCAGCCCCTGATGGACTCCGGCCTCAACCAGCGCATCCTGTCCCTGTTTGAAAGAGAAGGGGCGGGAGTGTGGCACACCGCCGCCGCCGACGCACTGCTACCGCAGGATGCGCACTGCGCGAATTGCGGCGGCACCGATTTTCGCCGCGAGACGGACATTCTCGACGTCTGGTTTGACTCGGGCGCCAGCTGGCACGCCGTGCTCGAAACTGAGCCCGGCCTCGCTCCGCCTGCCGACCTTTATTTCGAGGGTGGGGATCAGTACCGGGGATGGTTCCACACTTCCCTGCTTACCTCGGTCGGCGTCGGACAAAAACATGAGAGCCCGTTCCGCATGGTCGGCACCGCCGGCTGGACCCTCGATGAACAGGGCCGCGCCATGTCCAAATCGCTCGGCAACGGCGTCGATCCGGTCGACATTGCCGACCGTCTGGGAGCGGAAATCGTCCGCCTCTGGGTCGCCAGCGTCGACTTCCGCGAAGACGTTGTCTCCAGCGAAAACATCATGCTGCGGCTGGCGGAAAACTACCGTAAGCTGCGCAACACTTTTCGCTTCCTGCTGGGGAACCTCGCTGGGTTTGATCCCGCGTCGGACGCCGTGTCAGACGCGCAGCTTGTTCCTCTCGACCGCTATATGCTCACACGCTCTCGGGAACTGGTCGAAAAAGTCTCCGGCGCAGACGGCAAGGGGGGCTGGTATGGCGATTTCCAGTTTCACCGCGTCTACCACGCCATCAACGATTTCTGCATTGTCGATTTGAGCGCGTTCTATCTCGACCTGCTGAAGGACCGCCTTTACACCTTCGCGCCAAAGGGGATCGAGCGCCGGTCTGCGCAGACCGTGCTGTGGCGCATTGCCGAGGCGCTGGTTCGCCTGGTGGCGCCGATCCTGACTTTCACGTCCGACGAGGTTTGGCAGTACCTGCCCGCTGTGTCCGACAGGCCGACGAGCGTGCACCTTGCCATGCTCCCGAAGGCGGACGACCTGGGAATGGCGGATCCAGAACTGGTCGAAGACTGGGACTATCTGCTCAAGATGCGTGAATGGGTACTAAAGAAAATCGAGGAAATGCGCCAGGAGAAAAAAATCGGAAAGGGGCTTGAGGCAAAGGTATGTCTCCAATTTGTGGGAACGTCTGGCAACCTGAGCGGTATCAAGAAATATGAGCAAAGCTTGAAAGAGTTGTTCAATGTGTCTCAGGTATCCCAAGTACTTGAGGTTTCGTTGGACAATGTGCGCGTCGAACGAGTCTCACCTGACCAGTTCAAGGTGTATGAGGGCCCTGAAGAAGGCCTCGACCTCTACATCGACGTCGTGGCTGCCGAGGGGCACAAGTGTGATCGCTGCTGGAACTACTACGCCGACGACAGTCCGCTGCACGTCAGACAATTTGGTGCGTGGGCCAATGTCTGTGGCCGCTGTGCCGATGCCCTCCGCCAGATGGGCCACACAGAGGGCGGCCAGTGACCGGCGCTCGCGACGCACGCAGCAACGCCGGCCCCGACCGCCGGCCCTGGCTGCTGGTAATTTCGGCGATCGTTCTGCTCCTCGACCGCCTCACCAAGTACTGGGTGAACCGCCACATTGAGGAAGGCGACGCGATCGTCGTCATCCGCCACGTCTTCCGCATCACACACGTGCTCAATCCCGGCGCGGCGTTTTCCATGTTTGTCGATTCCTCGCGTCCTGGCCTGATCCATTGGGCTTTGACGGGTTTTTCGCTGCTGGCTGCGGCCGCGGTCTTGTTCGTCATGCTCCGTTATGGTCGCCGCCTT
>DATAZC010000206.1:0-30660 GCA_036272255.1 Acidobacteriaceae bacterium
CAAGAAGCTCATACTTCCGCTGCCCGAAAATCAATCCTTCCGACCTCATCGCACCACTCCGAAGTACCCGCGACCACCCCGCACGAACCAATATGGGAAACCCAACCCCAAAAAACCCAACCCCAAAAAACCCAACCCCAAAAGCAAAAACGGCGGCCAGGTCTCCCTGTCCGCCGTCCCGTTAACTGCCAACCTTACCATCGATAAACCGCAATCTCATCCATATAGACATTCCCCCACGTCGTCCCGCTGCTGCTTCCGTCAATCTGGAAATTCGTCACCAGCGCCGGTCCCCAGCCGAGATCGTACCCCGAAAACACCGTGAAGTTCAGGTTCTGCTGCGTGCCGTCCAGCCACACCGAGTGGTACGTCACCCACCCTGAGCTGTTACGCGAAAAATAGATCTGCACGTGATGCCACTGATTCGCGCCCCAGCTGTGCACGTTGCACGGCGCGTACGAGTGCAGCCACGTATCGTTCGGCGCCGTGGGCGATCCGCCATTCACCGAATAGTCCCACCGCTGCACCCAGCTGTCGCACTGGAATCCCATGATCACCGTCTCGCCGTTGGCCATCGTCTGGTTCAGGTCGAACTCCAGGTTCGCAAACCCCGTCGAGTCGCCCTTGATGTACACCCACGTGTCGTAGAAAAAGTTTGTCGACGTGGTGTCGTCGCCGAAACTCGCCGAATACCGCTCCCCGCCGAAATCGTTGAACTGGTTCGCGAACAGCCGCGCCGTGCCCGTCAGCGATGGCGAGCTCGTCAGGCTCATCGTTCCGCTCGACGATCCCGTCGTTCCCCCATCGTGTACCGCCGTCCAGTTGCCCAGCGCCTGCAGGCTGCTCACCTTCACCGCATTCGATGGAATCAGCGAAGTCGCACTTCCGCTGCTGCTCGTGCTCGCCGCCGCCCCTGTCCCTGTCACGTCAATCGACACATCGGTCACGCAGGCTCCACCCGCGTTGTTCCACACCTTCACGTGCAGGGTGTGCCATCCATCCGGCGCGCCGACCGGCCCATCGATGTACTGCGCATTCCACGAAGAAGTCTGCGCGCTGCTGTCGAGTGAGTAACCAACTCCTGTCACCGTTTTTCCCGAGCATAAACTCGCGCTCATGTTCAGCGTGAACGGCGACGACACCGCCTCGCCATTCGTCGGGCTGTTGATCGTGGTTTGCGCCATCGCCGAAATCGCTGCTGCCGAAACGAGGATCGAGAGGAGGGAGAGAGCCTTTACAAATCGCATCAAAATACCTTTATGGAGGGATGGGTGCTGCCGCCGTTTCCCCGGCCAGGGTGTTGCGCACGACGGCTCATCCCGATCCATGCATCGATCGATTCGCCTCATCGCGCGGATTGTTTTCACAAGGTGCATCTGCCTCTGCGAGTCAGCCCCACGTGCCTCAGCACCGTGCGGTTGAACCCCTGAACCCGGATCGTTCCCTGCCCACGGACACTCTGCTGCGCAGAGCTCTCCCGCGGCGCTCGAAGAGGAGCGAACCGGCATGCAAATTTTCAGGTGGGCTGTTCAGAGCAGGGCATCGAACGCGTGCGTTCGAAGCGAGCAGCTCAGCAGGCCTCTTTGATCAACGGCCTCCGCGAACATCGTCTTTCTGCTTCGCTTTGGCCTTGCCGTTCTGGCGAGATCAGGATCCGGTCATCGTCACGGATTTTTCTATCTCGGTGATCAGTTTGCGTTTATGACCGAAAGGCAATCAGTCGTGGTGAATGTTAACTAATCCTACAACACGCTCGTACGCCGGGCAACCTTTTTTCAACCCCAAAATTTAATCTTCAGTGGATTTCCCGCATTGCAACCAGCAACCTCCGGTCTCGAGACGGTCCGCAGCTCTCCGGTGACGCAAGGAATGCACGCAACTTGCTATGCCCCATTCACTCGCAACGAATGCCGGGTGCCCCATCCTGGTCGCCCGGTTTTGCCCAGCAGGGTGGGATACCGCAATACCAACCTTCAGGTAGTGCTTTCTGCCCAGCTTCGCGCCATCAGGATCAATCACCGCCAGCCCCCCAGCTTCCTGCTGCTTGTAAAATTGCCTCCTGCATGCCCACAACTTCAGCGATGATCGTCGCCGGCATCATGAGCGGGACCTCCGCCGACGGCATCGACGTCGCTCTCGTCAAAATTGTCCCGGGTGCCCCATTCAAGCCCTCTGCTGGCTTGACTGGGCCAGCCCCGAATCTCACCCTCCTCGACCACCGAGCCTTCCCCTACCCGCCGGCCCTTCGCCGTGCCGTCCTCGCCGCCATGGCCGGGCAATCCAACGCCCCCACCACCACCGCCGAACTGGCCCGCCTCCACTGGCGTCTCGGCCTCGCTTACGCTGAAGCCGTCCAGGCCACCATCGCGTCGTCAAAGATTCAACCCGCCCTCATCGGCGTCCACGGCCAAACCATCTACCATCAGGGATCGCCCGCCCCCTACGCAGGCCGCCGCATCGCCTGCACCTGGCAGCTTGGCGAAGCCGCTCTCATCGCCGCCGCCACTGGCATCCCTACCGTCTCCAACTTCCGCCCCGCCGACATGGCCGCAGGAGGCCAGGGCGCGCCGCTTGTCCCTCTGCTCGATTACGTCCTCTTCGCGCATCCCACCCGCGCTCGCGTCCTCCAGAACATCGGTGGCATCGGCAACCTCACCGTCATCCCCGCCGCCGCGCCGCAATCCAAAGTCATCGCCTTCGACACCGGCCCCGGCAACATGATCATCGACGCCCTCACGCAACAGCTCCTCGGCAAAAAGTACGACTCCAACGGCCGCATCGCCGCCCGCGGAAAAATCATCGACCCCGTCCTCACTGCCGCACTCAATGAAAAATTCTTCCGCCTTCCCCCACCCAAATCCGCAGGACGCGAACAATTCGGCGCCCTCTACGCACAACAATTTCTCGCCGCCTGCCGCAAACACAGCGGCCCAAAACATTTCCGCCCCGAAGACGCCATCGCCACCGCCACGGCCTTCACCACCGCCACCATCGTCGACGCTATCCAGCGCTTCGTCCTCCCGAAAACCCGCATCAGGAACAGGCCCGCGCCCATCGACTACATCGTCGCCGGCGGCGGAGCCCGTAACGCCACCCTCCTCGCCCAACTCAGCGAACGCCTCGCGCCGATGAACTGTACCGTCACCACCATCGACACCACCGGCCTTCCCGCTGAAGCCAAAGAGGCCGCGGCCTTCGCCCTCCTCGCCTACCAAACCTGGCGCCGCCAGCCCGGCAATATCCCCTCCGCCACTGGAGCCGCGCGCCCCGCCATCCTCGGCCAAATCACCTATGTTTAATCACCACTCCGGGTGCCCCATTCAAGCCCGGTTTTGGCTTGCCCGGGCGTCGCGATCCGCCGAACGCCGTCCCCAGCGCTTGTCCGCGATCCGCCGCCTCGCCGTTCACTGCGCTCTGAGCTCTGTGCTCTGTGCTCTGATTTTTGGCTGTGCCAAAAATCAAGACCCACAAACCGTCACCATGCTCATCGAGTCCAGCCCCGCCAACCTCGATCCCCGCATCGGCACCGACGCCCAGGCCGAGCACATTGACTCCCTCCTCTTCGACGCGCTCGTCCGCCGCGACGAGCACTTCGGCCTCCAGCCTGCCCTTGCCGCGCGCTGGGAAACTCCCGACCCCCTCACCTGGATCTTTCACCTCCGCACCGACGCCCGCTTTCACGACGGCCGCCCCCTCACCTCCCGCGACGTCAAATTCACCATCGACTCCATCCTCAACGGCACCGTTATCTCCGTAAAAGCCGGCAGTTTCACCACGCTGGATCACATCGACGCGCCCGATCCCGCCACTGTCATCTTCCATCTCAAAAAGCCCGACCCCTCGCTCCCCTTCAACCTCTGCGACGGCGCCATCGGCATCGTCCCCTACGGCAGCGGACGCGACTTCGCCCACCACCCCATCGGCAGCGGCCCCTTCACCTTCGTCAGTCAGCAGCTCGATCGCGATGTCGTCATCGCCCGCGCCCCCACTTACTGGGACAAGCTTCCTAACATCGCCCGCATCCGTTTCGCCGTCGTTCCCGACGCCACCACCCGCGCCCTCGAGCTCGAAAAAGCCTCAGCCGACATCGAAAGCAACGCCCTCCCCGCCGACGAGGTCTACGCCCTCACCCGCGATCCGCACCTTGCTGTCGAAGACGGTCCCGGCACCGTCCTCAACTACATCGTCTTCAACGTCCGCGACCCACTCCTCCGCGTCGCCCGCATCCGCACCGCGATCGCTCTCGCCATCAACCGGCCGCTCCTCATCCACGCGCTCTATGGCGGAGAAGCGCGCATCGCCGAGAGCATGCTGCCACCGCAACACTGGGCCTGGACCGCCGATACCGCGCAGCACAACTACGATCCCGCCGCCGCCAACGCTCTCCTCGATCAGGCTGGCTACCGTCGCGACGCGCACGGCATCCGCTTCCACATCGGCATGAAAACTTCAAACGACGAAACCGTGCGCCTCAGCGCCGTCGCCATCCAGGAACAACTGGCACCGATCGGCATCGCGCTCGATCTCCGCAGCTACGAGTTCGCCACCTTCTACGCCGACCTCACTCGCGGAGCCTTCCAGCTCGCCCCCTCCCGCTGGATCGGCGGCAACGAAAATCCCGACATCTTCCGCTACGCCTACGCGACCGCGTCCTTCCCGCCTCTTGGAGGCAATCGCGGCTTCTACTCCAGCCCCGCCATGGATCGCCTCATCGCCGACGCCACCACCACCACCGACCGCAACCAACAAATCGCCGACTACCATCAGATCCAGCAGCTAGCCGCCCGCGATCTTCCCTCGCTCAATCTCTGGTATCTCGATTCCGTCATCGTCCACAACCGCCGCCTCGCCAACATCCACCCCAACCCCTCCGGCACCTTCGACTTCCTCCGTACCGCTACCCTCGCGCCATGACGTAGAAGTTGGTTCCAGGACTGATTCCTGCGCGCCAAAACAACCAAAAACCATAGAGCGGCCAGGTTCACCCCACAGCAAGAAGCTCATACCTCCGCCGTCCGAATATCAACACGAATCGTCCCCGCATCACCCCGAAAGTACTGCGTTTTCCCAAATCGACCCTCAACCCCTTCAAAAACCCCAACCAGCGCTATCCGTTCTCCACCCGCCCCTTCACATCCGCATAAGCCGCATCGATCAGCTTCCCCAGCGCCGCCGCATCCACCACCGTCCCCGGCCGCAGCTTCACATGGCGCATAAACTTTCCCGCGCCCTCTAACAAACCTCCCGGATCCGCCAACGCCGCCCCCTGATAGAACCCCACATTCACATGCGCCGCAAACACATTCACGTACCCGAACGCCGCATCGCCCAAACACGCCACCGGACATCCGTCATGCATCAACTCCCGCACTTCATCCCCGCACCGGCGCATCACTTCAAACCACTCCCGCGCAATCGCTCCCAGCGGACCCGCATGTCGCCTCATCCAGGCCTCGACAGCCGGATCCCGCACCACCCCGCCCTTCAGTCGAAACAATTCGGTTCTCTCCATCGCCCCACTCTCGTCCCTCAAACCCTAAACTCCAAACTCCAACCTCTCGCCTGCTCCCTGCTCCCCGCTCGCCTGCCCCTGTACCCTGTCCTTATGCGCCTCACCCTCCCACCCGGCCCTCACCGCGCCTACCTCTTCGACATGGACGGCACCATCGCCGACTCCATGCCCCTCCATTACATCGCCTGGAAAACCGCCCTCGCCGAATACGGCTGCCCCCTTTTCCCCGAGCCGCTCTTCTATTCCTGGGGAGGCATGCCCGTCCGCGAAATCGTCGCCACCCTCAACCACCGCCACTCGCTTTCCATGCCCATCGAAGAAGTCGCCCACCGCAAAGAGGGGCTCTACTACGAGCTCCTTCCGCGCCTCACCGCCGTCCCTGAAGTCCTCGAGCAAATCGAAGCCGCCCACAAAAAAATTCCCTTCGCCGTCGTCTCCGGTTCCACGCGCGAGTCCGTCACCAAATCCCTCGATATCCTCGGCCTCATCGACAAGTTCGACATCCTCGTCTGCGCCGGCGACTACAAAAAGGCCAAGCCCGATCCCGAGCCCTTCCTCCTGGCAGCGAAAAAACTCAGCGTCCCACCCGCTACCTGCCTCGTCTTCGAAGACACAGCCATGGGCATAGAAGCCGCCACCGCCGCCGGCATGCAATCCGTCCGCGTCCTCCAACCCTGGGAACGCCCCCAGCCCGAAACCGTCATCGGATAATATCCCGAGGCCCAATCATGAAGCTCAGCCGCCGCAAGCTTCTATCCGGAACCGCCGCCCTGACAGGCACGGCAATCGCGCGCCGCTTCGCCCGCCTCGATCCCGTCCTCGCCGCCTCCTCCGCGGCGCAGCTCGCCGCGGACCCGCGCCGCCCGCAATACCATCTGCTCCCCGCTGCCAACTGGATGAACGATCCCAACGGCCCCATCTTCTGGCGCGGTCAGTACCACATGTTCTACCAGTACAATCCCCACGCTCCCGTCGCGGCTGACATGCACTGGGGACACTCCGTCTCCCCCGACATGGTCCACTGGCGCCACCTTCCCGTCGCCCTCGCCCCCACCCCGGGCGGTCCCGACGCTGCCGGATGCTGGACCGGCACCGCGGTCCCGGACGGCGACCGCGTCGCCATCCTCTACGCCGGCGTCGCCTCCGCTCCCGAAAACGAAGCCACCATCCGCGATGGCGCCCACAGCCTGCGAGAATCGCAGTGCCTCGCCTTTTCCTCCGGCGACCTCACCCACTGGACCAAAATTCCCAACCCCGTCATCCCCTCGCCGCCAAACGGTCTTGACGTCACCGGCTTTCGCGATCCCGTTCCGTGGCGCCAGGGAAACATCTGGTACTGTGCCGTCGGTTCCGGCATCCGCGGTCAGGGCGGAGCCGTCCTTCTCTACCGCTCTTCCGATCTGCTGCACTGGGAGTACCTGCACCTGCTTCACCACGGCGACCCTACCGCCAGCTCAGCATCCGATCCGGTCGCTTCCGGCGATATGTGGGAGTGTCCCGACTTCTTCCCGCTCGGCGACAAGCATGTCCTCATTCACTCGGCCTCCGGCAAGGCATTCTGGCAGTCCGGAACTCTGGATACCGACGCGATGATTTTCCATCCCGAACGCAGCGGTGTCCTGGACAACGGCGCGTTCTACGCACCTAAATCCCAGCTCGACCAGCACGGCAATCGCATCCTGTGGGGCTGGATCCAGGAAAAGCGTCCCCAACAGGAATACAGCGCCGCCGGTTGGGCCGGCGTCATGTCTCTGCCGCGCATCCTCACCCTCGACGGCCGCGGAGATTTGCAAACCAGTGTCGACCCCGCCGTCGAAACCCTGCGCCGGCGCCAACAACAGCTCCGCCTCACCGGCAACGAAACAAACGACCGCCATCAACTGGCGCGCATGACCATCGAGAACGCGTCGGGCGAGGTCCTCTGCTCCCTGCGCAGGTCGCCCGATCCCGTCGAAATTTCTCTCGTCTCCTCCGGCGCAGCGGAACAGCCCTGGCTCACCTGCCGTTTTGATCCATCTCGCCCAAATGAAATTTTGATCGAGGGTCAGTGGCTTCCCTTAGGCTCCGATCCCGGCCCCATGGAGCTGCGCTTCTGCATCGATGGCTCTGTCGTCGAATGTTTCGCCAACCACCACGGCACGTTGACGCAACGCGTCTACTTCGATGGCTCCTCCGCCCCGGCCCTCGCCATCCGGATCAAAGGCAGCCTGCAAAGTCTGGACGCGCTTTCCGTCTGGCAGATGTCTCCCGTCTCCCCCAACCGCCTCACCACATAATTCAAAAAACAATCGTCCGGGAGACTCCACAATCTCGGGAGGGAAACATCAGTCCCGGCCTTCAATCGAAGGCGCAAAGGAACAACCGCCAGCCAGGTTTCCGTTGCCCGCAGTCGCCCAACCCCAAACCCAAACCGCAAAACCCGCAGCCCGAACCCCAAACTGTAGCCGCAAAACCAAACTTCAAACTGCCGCAACCACAAATCCAAACTGCGATCCCAAACCGTAGCCGCAAACCAAACCTCAAACAGCCGCAGCCCCAAATCCAAACCGCAGCCACAAACCCCAAAACCTCAGCCACAAGCCGCAAAACCAAACCACAAACCGCAAAACCAAACCACAAACCGCAGCCACAAACCCGAGAACAACCCCAAAACCAACACCCGCCAGGTTCACCCCACAGCAAGCAGAAGACTCTTCCGCACCTCAAAGATCAATACGCCTGACTCCGCGCGTCCGCCCAGAGTAACCCCAGATCGACAACCAGACGAACCAATTTGGGAAAGCAAGCCGCGCTCTCCCCCATAGCCCCAAAACCAGACCCCGAACCCCAGCCGCAAAACCAAACCTCAAACAGCCGCGGCCACAACCCCACAACCCCACAACCCCAAACCCCAAACCACAAACCTGGGAACAACCCCAAAACCAACACCCGCCAGGTTCACCCCACAGCAAGCAGAAGACTCTTCCGCACCCTCAAAGATCAATACGCCTGACTCCGCGCGTCCGCCCAAAGTAACCCCGGATCGACAACCAGACGAACCAATTTGGGAAAGCAAGCCGCGCTCTCCCCCATGCCCCAAACGCGCAAACCCGCCGGTCCGCCTGAATTCGCAAAGCCGCCAAGCCCTGGAAACCCTGGCGCCTGAACCCCTGGTCCCCGCTCAGTCGTCGTCATCATCCTTCTTCAACCCATGCGGATGCGTCAGCATCCACGGAACCGGCTTCGATCCCATCGCGTCCTTCCACAAAATCACGTTCAGCTTCACCGGATCGGCGCGGTCCTCTCGCCGAAAATCCATCTTCGCCGACTCCTTCGCTCCCTCTGCCTTTGGCGCGTTCGCCGTGTAAATCAGCCCGTTGTCCCGATTCCGATAATCTGCGCTGTACGCCGGCTGGTCGCCCGCTCCGGAAAATTCCGGACTCATCAGCGGCGCAAACGCGTCGTTGTTATTCATCGGCGGCGCGCCCAGCAGCGTCAGCATCGTGTGCACCGTGCTCACCGTCGTGTAAAAAGTGTGGTCCACAAACGGCGCATCCCTGTGCGGCGCGTATTTGCTCACCACCAGCGCAATCGACCGGTGCGCGTCCACGTGATCAGCCCCATCCTGCGCATCATCTTCGAGGATAAAAAACGCTGTCGAATCCCAGTAAGCGCTGTGCGAGACCGCCTCCACCGCCCTTCCCACCGCCAGATCGTTGTCCGACACCGATGCCTTCGGCGTCGGCATCCCCGGCGTCGTTCCCGCCGTGTGATCGTTCGGCAGCCGCAGCATCACAAACTGCGGCATCGTGTCGTGTCCGCCCTTCAAATCCTCAGTCCACTGATTGAAGTGCGTCAGAAACTCGTTCACCCGCAGTTGATCCGGAAAACTTAAATTGAAATCCGGATACTCAGGATCGAAATGCCCTTCCAGCTCCGGCTTGGTCGCCACATTCTTATAGACCAGCGGAATCTTCCACGGATATGGGCTCATGCCTCCGCCGTAGTTATCAGGAATCGCTTCGCCGTTGCGAACAAACGGATGCTCGCAGAAGTGCGTCTCCTCCGGCGTTCCGCCCTGTTGCGGCATCGGCCGCTCCTTGGGCGCTTCTCCCGAGTCGTCGCAGAACTTCGTCGAAATAAATTCGCCGAAGTGATACAGCGTCTTGTGGCTCTTCGCCAGATCGGTCCACAAATAGCCGCTGCCCGGCTCGTCCACGTCCGGAATGTGCTCGAGAACCGGATACCCGTCCTCCACCACGCCCTCAAAGTCGTACCCCCGCTCCCGGCCCCGATAGCCCACCTGCCAGGTGCGCTCGTTGTAGTCGCTGTCGATCGCCGCCGTCGACCACACGTGCCCATCACCGGAAACTTCGCCGGAATCGTAAAAGTTGTCCAGTACTCCAAACTGCTTCGCCAGCGCATGCAGGTTGGGCGTGATCTCCGCGCCATACATGGTCAGCGACGGATCCCCATCGCCGACACCCAGATCGCCCAGCAGCTGATCGTACGTGCGGTTCTCCCGGATGATGTAAATCACATGACGAATCTTGTCGCCGCCGCCCTGGAATTCAACCCGCTTCTGCGCCGCATACATCAGATTGTTTTCCAGCGTCTCCTTCGTCATCTCTCTCAGGTGGCTCTTCGCATCGTCGAGCTCGATCGTCGCCAGCGATCCGTGCAGCATCGTCGCGATATACGTGTGCGGTCGCCCCTCGAGCCGCTTCGGCGCATTCGCCGGCGGATTCGCCGCCTCCGGCTGGGGCGCGGCGTTCGGTGCCGTCCCTTTGCCCTTCCCGGTCGCTGCATATAAATGATTCCCCTCCACCGCCAGCGCCGTCGGATACCACTCCGTCGGAATAAACCCGATCGGGATCACCGGCGCATTCGCGGGCAGCGGTTTCTTCAGGTCAAATACCGCTACCGCGTTCGATCCTGAATTCGCCACCAGCAGCGTTCCTCCGTCCTCGGCCACCGCCACCGCGTCCGGCATCGATCCAAAAAATGCCTGCCCCGGCAACCGTGTGTCGTAGAACGCCGCCGCCTTCATCGTCGCCCCGCCCACACGCACCGCAGCCACGCCATCGCGATTCGCCAGCGCCACGTACAGCATCTTCTCGTCCGGGCTCAGCGCCATCGCAATCGGATGCGAGCTCGGCGAAGTGTCCCGCCGCGGCGGCAACAACGGCAGCCGCTGCAGAACCTTCCCGCTCGTTAAATCCAGCGCCGCTACCGCCGACCCGTTCCACAGCGTTACCCACGCCCGCCGCCCGTCGCGGCTCGCGGTCACCGCTACCGGATAGGTCGTCGGGATCGTCGGCCCCACCGACAAATCGAACCGCGTCTCCAGCTTCCCGCTCGTCGCATCCAGCAACAAAACGTCGTCGGAGTATTCGTTCGCAACCAGGATCTTCTCCGACCCGTCCGCGCCCTTTACCGCCGCCAGCCCCGCCGGCGCAGGGATCGCCTTATCCTCCGCCAGTTCCATGTGCCCATGGTGCTGCGTCTTTCCCTCGGGAAGCTCGCGCAGCGGCACCGGAATCGTCCGCTCCAGCGTCAACCCATCCGTCGCCCCATTCGTGCCCGGCGTGAATCTGTAAACCCCCACGGCGTTGCCCGTCTGGCCTTCTTTCCCGCCCTCCGGCGCGCTCAGCGAGTCGAAGCTCACGTAGAGATGCGAGCCATCCGCCGAGAACGCAATCCCCGAGTAGTACGTCTGCGGCGACGCAACCTCCGTCTGCGGCTCCGGATAGTCCGTCAGCTTCCCCGTCCCCGTGTCCAGAATCGCCACCGACTGCTCGTAGTTCGACTCCACCGTCCCGAACCCCGCATTCACCAGCGCCAGGTAGCGATGATCCGGCGACCACGCCGCCGTCATCGGCAGGCTGTTCAGCGGCTGTGGCGACCCGGGCACCGGCCCCGCAATTTCCTTGCTGGTCGGCAGGTGGATCGTCTGCGCGGCGCATACAACAGCCGCAGGAAAGAGAAGTGCAACACAACAGGCACGCAGGTTCAGGAGGTTCATCGCGTTCTATCGTCTCCGGGGCTGGTTAAGAATCCGTGAAGCGAAAGCTTCCTCAGCAGGATATGCGGATCGCACCAGTTACTGCCGGCCTCGCTCCGCCTCACCGGCAACCGCCTTACAAAAGTGTTACATCAGGGTCCCGGCGCTGGCTGATAGCTTTGAAGAAACAACAGGATTTCCCAGGCGTCTCTCCAAAATCCCCAGGAAACGAAGTATCGCTCATGTCCCCTCAAGTACTCGAACAGCCGGTTGCCTCTCCTGAAATCGTTGCGCACCCCGTCTCCCCAATTGCCAAAGATATTCGCCCTATGCCGCAGTTGGGCCGCGCAGCCCAGGGGGGCAGGCTCAGCTGGATCACCATTATCTTTATGGGACTGTTTCATGTCGGGGCCGTAGCTGCGCTGTTCATGTTCTCGTGGAAGGCCCTCGCCTGCGCCGCGGTGCTCTGGTATCTGGCCAACAGCGTTGGCATCGGTATGTGCTATCACCGGCTGCTCACCCATCGCGGCTATCGGGTTCCCAAATGGCTCGAATATGCCATGACCGTGTGCGCTACCCTGGCGCTCGAAGGCGGCCCCATATTTTGGGTCTCCGTGCACCGCGTGCATCATCAGCTCTCCGACCACGACGGAGATCCCCACACCCCGCATGAAGGCGGATGGTGGGCACACGTGGGCTGGATCCTCAGCGGCGAATCCCTCGGCGGACAAACCGAGGCCCTCGCCCGCTACGTTCCCGATCTCACCCGCGACCGCTTCTACGTCTGGCTCAGCAAATATCACTGGGTTCCTCTCGCCGTCGCAGGAGTCGCCTGCTACCTCATCGCCGGCTGGCCCGGCCTGATGTGGGGCATCTTCCTCCGCACCACCCTCGGCCTCCACGCCACCTGGCTCGTCAACTCCGCCACCCATATGTGGGGCTCGCGCCGCTTCCAGACCCGCGACGATTCGCGCAACAGCTGGTGGGTCGCCATTCTCACCGGCGGCGAAGGCTGGCACAACAATCATCACGCGCATCCGGTTTCCGCGCGCCACGGCCTCAAGTGGTACGAAGTCGATCTCAACTTCTACGGCATCTGGCTCCTGAAAAAACTCGGCCTCGCCCGCGAAGTCAAAATCGCCCAGTACGACCCCCACAACCCTCGCCCCGCCGGCGTCGCCTAGTTCGCTCCGGCCAATGTCATCCCGAACGCGTAGCCGGGGGATCTGTGGTGGCTTTTCGTAGCGCCAACCGCTTTCCAGCTCACCGGACTTCAGCCCACCGCACTTTCGCCGCACCCAACCTGCGAAAATAGAAGCGCCCGCCCGGTCCATCCGTGGCGGGCGCTTCTCCTTCACCCATGCGCATCTCCGGTCGCCGCCGCAACATGGTCCTCTTCATCCTGCTCGGCGTGTGCCTCATCGGCGTTGCCGTCACCCTCAACGTCGGCTGGATCCTCCTCAACTGGCGCCGCATCGTCCCCATGGCCCTCGGCATCCCCTTCTTCGCCCTCCTCATTGCCGGTGTCACCCTCAACACCATCTTTCTGGTCCGCGAAGTTCGCCGCAACGAGCGCCACGACGCTTTCCTCAGCGCCGTCACCCACGAACTCAAAACCCCCGTCGCCTCCATCCACCTCTACCTTGAAACCCTCCAGCGCCGTCAGCTCGACGACGCACAGCGCGGCGAGTTCTATGCCCGCATGCTGGCCGACAGCGACCGCCTCCTCGCCACCATCGAGCAGGTCCTCAAGGCCGGCGAAGTCGGCCAGCGCGCGCGTTCCAGCATCCGCATTCCCGTCGACATGCGCTCGCTCGTCCAGGAATCCGTCAGCACCACCCTCGCCCGCCATCACCTCGAAGAAAAAGCCATCACTCTCGCCATCAACGAGAGTTCGCTCCCCATGCTGGTCCGCGGCGATCACGACGAACTCCAGACCGCCTTCCTCAACGTCCTCGGCAACGCCATCAAGTACTCACCCAACGGTGCGGAGATCAGCGTCGCGCTCAGCGTCGAGCACGATGCCTGGGTCCGCGTCAGCGTCACCGACCACGGCATCGGCATTCCCGCCGCCCACCTCAAGCGCATCTTTCGCCGCTTCTATCGCGTGCCCAGCCGCAGCGCGATGCACGCCAAAGGCACCGGCCTCGGCCTCTACATCGTTCGCACCATCGCCCGCCAGCACGGCGGCGATGCCACCGCGGAAAGCGACGGCGAAGGCCGCGGCGCCACCGTCATCCTCCAGCTCCCCCGCATTTTGACTCCGCTTCCCGGTGAGGATTGAAACATGGCGCGCATTTTGATCGTCGAAGATGAAAGCAACCTCGCACAGGGGCTGCTCTTCAACCTCAAAGCCGAAGGACACGACGTCAGGGTTGAGGGCGACGGCGAATCTGCACTCGAAACCCTTCGCCGCGATTCCTTCGATGCCGTGGTGCTCGACGTTATGCTGCCCGGTAAGAACGGATTTGAAGTGGCCTCCTCTCTCCGCGCCGACGGTAATTTCGTCCCCGTGCTCATGCTCACCGCTCGCGCCCGCTCTGAAGACGTTGTGAACGGTTTCGAGGCCGGCGCCGACGACTATCTCCCCAAACCGTTCGACCTGTCCGTCCTCCTCGCTCGTCTCAACGCCCTTCTGCGCCGCATGAAATGGCCGCAACCCGCTGAGAAAGCCGAAACCCCCGTCGACGATCCGTCCGACTTCGCCTTTGCCGGGCGCCGCATCGACTTCGACGCGCTCGAACTGCATGCCCACGGCCGTGTCGTCCGTCTAACCCTGATGGAGGTCGATTTACTGCGCTACCTCACCCGCAACCGCGAGCGCATCGTCTCCCGCAAAGAACTCCTCGAACAGGTGTGGCACGTCCGCGACGATACCGATACACGCGCTATCGATAACTTCATCGTCCGTCTTCGCCGCTACATCGAAGACGATCCCGCATCGCCCAAACATCTTCAAACCGTCCGCGGCGTCGGCTACCGCTTTCTGTCCAATCCGGAGTAGACCTATGGTTGGAATCCGTCCGTCTCCTGCATCCACCGTCCGCCTCCGGCATCTACCAGACACGAGGAAACCATGAAAGAAGTAACCCTGCGCGTCGACAACATGCACTGCGGAGCCTGCGTCCGTCGCGTCACCCAGGCTCTCGGCAAAGTTGACGGCGTTCGTGTGGATGAAGTGCGTATCGGCGCTGCCCGCATCAAGGCTCCCGACGACCTGCCCGAAAGTGTCCTTGTGAACGCGGTCCAGCAGGCCGGATACTCAGCCGTCGTCGAGCACTAAACTCATGTCACCGAGGCTGCACAAATCGTTCTGGGCTTTTGTATCAGGGCAAGAGTTCACTCGTGCCGGAAATAGCCGCACGACCATAGGGGGCCTCAGCCCCGCGTCTCCTAGCAGGGACCGACTTCAGTCGCGCCGTACCCACCGCCACCCTAACGGCTTTCAGCCCTGCTTTTGTATTAGGGCACGACTTTCAGTCGTTCCGAAAAGCCAGCCCGGGAAGCGGGCTTCAGCCCCTGTGCCTTTTAGCCGATCTGCCGCACCTCCAGATCAGGCAACGACAAGGGAGGGGGCACGAGTTCACTCGTGCCTCAATAGCCGCAGGACAAAAGGGGGCCTCAGCCCCGCGTCTCGTAGCAGGGGCCGACTTCAGTCGCGCCGTACCCACCGCCACCCTAACGGCTTTCAGCCCCTGCGCTCGTCAAAAGAGGGCTTATGTTTTGAAGGGGCACAGCTTCAGCTGTGCCGTAACGCTCGCAGGATCAGTCCGGCTTTAGCCGCCGAGGGAAAGGTTTTCATCCACTCGGGATTCCCCGCGGCCGTCACGAGTGCCGTAAAGGTGCCGCCTTTGGCTTTTGTATCAGGGCAGGACTTCCCTCGTGCCCCAGAAGCCCGATGTTTCGACAGGGCGTCAGTCCCGCGCTTCGTAACAGGCCCCGACTTCGCAGCCTGCGGAAGAAGTCGTGCCCCCCAAATCCCCTCACCCCCGCAAACCCAGGAAGGCCAGGTTCACCCCACAGCAAGCAGAAGAATCCTCCGCGCCAGGAACTTCAACCTGAATCGACCGTCCGCTTCCCCGGAAATAATGCCCAGGACCATTCCGGGAAAGCGCCCACCGGCCAGGAGATCCCAACGCCCTACCTGCCCGCTCGAACCTCACCAACGAACGGACGGCTTCCTGAAACAGGGCCCCCCTTCGCCCGGCCCGTATCAACCTCCCAGAGAAGCGGGCTGCAGCCCCTGCGCTTCTGTATCAGGACGAGCTTCGCGAAGAGCAACACCAAGGTCGTAAGCCGATGCCAGCCACCGAAATAGAAAAACCCGAAAAACAATCCGCACCGGCAACTTCCACCATCACCCTGCCCATCATCGGCATGACCTGCGCCGCCTGCCAGTCCCATGTCGAACATGCCCTCCAATCGACCTCCGGCGTCAGCTCTGCCTCCGTCAATCTCCTCGCCAATTCCGCGCGCGTCAGCTTCGATCCGGCCATCGCCACACTCGAAGACCTCATCGCCTCCGTCCGCGATTCCGGCTACGACGCCAACCTCCCCCAGGATCCAACCGCAGCTCCGGACGACACCGCCGCGGACGAAGGCCCGCTGCGCGCCAAAGCGCTCTTTACCCTCGCCGGCGGTATCGTGGTCATGCTGCTCATGGCGGCCCACAACTGGCTCGCCCCCTTTGCGCCCGTGCTCTTTGCTGTTTCCCCGCGGACCCTGCAGTACGTCATGCTCGCCATCACCCTGGCCGGCATGCTCTGGGGCGGCGGCATCATCTATCGCCAGGCGTGGACCGCCGCCGTCCACCGCTCCACCAACATGAATACCCTCGTGGCCCTGGGCACCGGCGCCGCGCTCGCCTATTCCATCGCTGCCACCACCATGCCCGGCGTCTTTCGCCGCAACGGCCTTCACGCCGATGTCTACTACGACGCGGTTCTCCTCATCCTCGGCTTCCTCCTCCTCGGACGCTGGCTCGATGCCCGCGCCAAACGCCGCACCCTCGACGCCCTGCACGAGTTCATGAAGCTGCAGCCGCAATCGGCGCGCCTGCTCCGCGAGGGCCACGAAGTCGAAGTCCCTCTCGCCCAGGTCATCGTCGGCGACATCGTTATCCTGCGCCCCGGCGAACGCGTTCCCGTCGACGGCCTCGTCCTCACCGGCGCCACCTCGATCGATGAATCGCTGATCACCGGCGAATCCCTCCCCGTCACCCGAAAGCCCGGCGAACGCGTCATGGGCGGTTCGCTCAATTTCGACGGCGCCCTCGAGTACCGCGCCACCTCCATCGGCACGGACAGCGTTCTCGGTCAGATGATGCGCCTCGTCGAAGAAGCGCAATCCTCCCGCGCTCCCATGCAGCAGCTCGCCGACCGCGTCAGCGCCGTCTTCGTCCCCCTCGTCCTGGTGCTGGCCCTCGCCACCTTCCTCGTCTGGATCCTCGCCGGCGGCGGTGCCGGCCGTGCCTTCGCGGTCTCCGTCGCCGTGCTCGTCATCGCCTGCCCCTGCGCCATGGGACTCGCCGTTCCCGCCGCGCTCACCGTTGCCATCGGACGCGGCGCCCAGCTCGGTGTCCTCTTCAAAGGCGGCGAAAGTCTCGAACGCCTCGCCCGCATCGACACCGTCGTCCTCGACAAAACCGGGACCCTCACCGAGGGCAAGCCCGAAGTCGCCGCCGTCCACGCCCTCGCGGGCTTTACGCAGGATGAAGTCCTCGCCCTCGCCGCGGCACTCGAGCGCCGCTCCGAGCATCCCCTCGCCCGCGCCATCCTCACCGCGTCCGATGCCCGCGCCCTCGTCGCTCTGAACGCCGACGATGTCCGCGCCATTCCAGGGAAGGGAATTCAAGGCAAGGTCAGCGGCCGTATCGTCGCCGCCGGCAACCTCGCGCTCATGCAGGAGCTCGGCCTCGTCGTCCCCGAATCAACACCCCCCGAGCTCGCCCCTGGAACCACGCAGATGTACGTCGCTCAGGACCGCGCCCTCGTCGGTGTCATCGAAGCGCGTGACACTTTGCGCCCCTCCGCCCCCGCCGCCATCGCAGGTCTCAAGCGCCTCGGCATCAGCACGGCCATGCTCACCGGCGACACGCCCGCCACCGCCGAAGCGGTCGCCCAGGCCGCAGGCATCAGCCAGGTCTGGGCCGGCCTTCTTCCCGCCCAGAAGCTCGAAAAGATTCGCGAGCTTCAGCAGCAGGGCCACCGCGTCGCCATGGCCGGCGATGGCATCAACGATGCCGCTGCCATTTCCCAGGCTGACGCAGGCCTCGCCATGGGCACCGGCGCTGATCTCGCCCGCGAGGCCGGAGATGCCATCCTCCTTCACGGCGAGCCGCGCCAGATCCTCGATGCCGTCCTCCTCGCCCGCCAGGCCCTCCGCGTCATGCGCCAGAATCTCGGCTGGGCCTTCGGCTACAACCTGCTCGGCATCCCCATTGCCGCCGGCATTCTCTATCCCGCCTTCGGCATCCTGCTCAGCCCCGCCATTGCCAGCGCCGCCATGGCTCTCAGCTCCGTCAGCGTCCTCTCCAACAGCCTCCGCCTCCGCCGATTTACCCCGCGCTAAACTGGAAGCGGAACCCCAAACGTGCGCATCCTCACGCGATACATCCTGAACGAGGTCCTGTCGCACGCTGCGATCGGGGGGGCGATCTTCACCTTCGTCCTCTTCATCCGCTACCTGCCGCATCTGCTGGAGATGATCGTCCGCAACAGCGCTTCCCTCGGTTCGATCCTTGAGATTGTCCTCTTTACTCTCCCTGACATGCTCACGGTCACCATCCCCATGGCCGTTCTCGTCGGCATTTTGCTCGGGCTCAGCCGCCTCTCCGCCGACAGCGAAATTACCGCGATGCGCGCTTCCGGCATCGGCGTCTGGAGCTTCGTTCGCATCGTCGGCATGGTCGCGGTCGCCGCCTGGGGCATCAGCCTCTGGAACACCATGTACCTCGCCCCCCGATCCGCAGCCGCCATGATCAGTCTCGAAAATTCTCTCGCCAACGCCCAGGCTTCCTACGAAGTTCAGCCGCGCGTTTTTTATGAGGATTTTCGCAACTACGTCCTCTACGTCCAGGACGTGCGCAGCGCCTCAGGGGCGGCGAACTGGCGCGGTATTTTTCTTGCCGACATCACCGATCCCGACGCACCGAAAATTACTACCGCTGATCGCGCCACCGTCGTCAACGGCCCAAAACAGGCCATGACCATGCGCCTCCGCGATGGCACCGAAAGCCAAACCGTTCCCGATCAGCCCAGCCAGTACACCGTTTCCACCTTCGGACAAACCGACCTCCCGCTCGAAACCGGCGCTCAGGAAGATGTTCGCCTCGGCCGCAGCGATACACCCATCCTCGCCATGGGTACCCGCGAGCTGCTCCGCCGCACCCACGGCAAAAACGGCAGCATCTTCCAGATCGAATTCCAGAAGCGCCTCGCCTATCCCGCTGCCTGCCTCGTCCTCATGCTCGTCGGCGTGCCTCTCGGCATCTCCTCCCGCCGCGGCGGCAAAGGCGCCGGCTTCGTCCTCACTATCGCCCTGGTCTTCGTCTACTACTTCCTTTCTTCCACCGGAACCGCCCTGGCGCGCCAGCACAAACTCCCCGCATTCCTCGGAGTCTGGCAGGCCAACATCATCTTTGCCGTCTGCGGCCTCGTCCTCCTGCGCCAGATGGCGACCGGCGGCGCTGCCCTCGCGGCGCTCTCGTCGATCGGCAACTGGTTCCGCCTTCGTGCCGGAGCGTCCACCGCCTCCGCCGGCGCCGTCAAAGTCACCGTTCGCAAGCGTGCCACCCGCGGCCGCTTTCCCCTCATCCTCGATGAGTACGTGCTCCGCGAGTTCGTTCTCACATTTGTCATGGTGCTGGTTACATTTGTCATGCTCATGCTCGTCTTCACCTTCTTCGAGCTGCTGAGCGACATCATCAAAAACAAAACGCCGCTGGTCACCGTCGGTGAGTATCTGGTCAACCTCACCCCCAGCATGATTTACCTCATCACCCCGCTCAGCGTCCTCATCGGCGTGCTGGTGGTCTTCGGCATCATGAACCGCAACAGTGAGCTGACTGCCATGAAAGCGACCGGTGTCAGCCTCTACCGGATTACCGTTCCCGTCGTTGCCATCGCCGCGGTTCTCTCCGTCTCGCTGTTCATCTTCGATGAGCTCTACCTGCCGCAGGCCAATCGCCGTCAGGAAGCCCTGCGCAACGTCATCAAAGGCAGGCCCGCCGAAACCTTCGAGCACCCCGGACGTAAATGGATCTTCGGCCAGCAGCATCCCGGCCAGCCCAACCGCATCTTCTACTACGAGTATTTCGAATCCGACCCCAGCAACCCCGACGTCGCCGCCTTCGGCAATATCTCCGTCTTCGAATTCAACCCCGGCTCTTTCAGCATCGCCAAACGCATCTTCGCTTCCAGTGCTCACTGGGAACCAAAACTCAACGCCTGGGTCTTTGAAGACGGCTGGGACCGCACTCTGAATGGTTCCGAAATCACTTCCTACGACGCCTTTCCCGTTAGAACCTTTACGGAAATCAGCGAACAGCCTGCCTATTTCAGAAAAGAAGTTCGCCAGTCTTCAGAGATGAACTTCGGCGAGCTTGCCTCCTATATCCACGACCTCGGCCAGAGCGGATTCAACACCGTACCCCTGCGCGTCCAGCTCAACCATAAAGTCGCCTATCCCCTCATCACCCTGGTCATGGCCGTGCTCGCCATTCCCTTCGCTATTTCCATGGGCAAGCGCGGCTCGTTGTCCAGCATCGCCATTGCCGTCGGCGTCGCCATCACCTACTTCGTCGTTTCAGGATTCTTCGAGGCCATGGGCAACGTCAGCTGGCTCCCCGCCTTTCTCGCCGCCTGGTCTCCCGACTTCCTTTTCGGACTCGCGGGAGCGTACCTTCTTCTCCGCACCCCAACCTAACGAAAGCGAACCCAGCGCATGTTCCGTAACCTCCAGCCCCTCGTTCCCTATATGCGCCGCTACTGGCGCGGCTATCTGTGGGGCTGTATCTGTACGGTCGCCGCCAACGCCATCTGGGTCCAGTTCCCGCGCCTCATCGGCATCGCCTCCGACGACCTCGCCAAAGGCGTCACCTGGAACAAGATCTTCGCCTATGCCGGTCTCATCCTCGCCGTCACCGTCGTCCACGGCGTCCTCCTCTTCTACATGCGCTGGATCATCATCGGCATCTCGCGCGACATCGAATTCGACCTGCGCAACGACCTCTTCGCCCAGCTCGAAAAGCAGTCCGCCTCGTACTACCAGGAACATCGCACCGGCGACATCATGGCCCGCATGACCAACGACCTCAACGCAGTCCGCATGCTGCTGGGTCCCGCCATCATGTACACCGCGAACACGGTGCTGTTTTTCGCGGGAGCCCTCTACTTCCTCCTCCGCATCAGCCCCTTCCTCACCCTCACCGCCCTCGCGCCCATGCCCCTCGCCAGCATCCTCATCCAGTTCATGGGCCGCCGCATTCACGAGCGCTTCGAGCGCATCCAGGCTATGTTCTCCGATATCTCAGCCCAGGCCCAGGAAAACTTCTCCGGCGCCCGCCTCGTCCGCGCCTTCGCCCAGGAAGAAGCGCAGGTCAAGGCCTTTGAGCGTTCCAATCGTGAGTACATCCGCCGTGCGCTGCGCCTGGTTCGGCTCATGGGCATGCTCTGGCCCACGCTCGAGTTCATGCTCGGCGTCTCTCTTGTCATTTCGCTCTTCGTCGGTGGCCACTCCGTGCTCGCCCACCGCATCACCATCGGCCAGTTCGTCGCATTCAATACGTTTCTGCTCATGCTCACGTGGCCCATCATCGCCCTCGGCTACGTTGTCAATCTCTTCGAACGCGGCACCGCCTCCGTAGTTCGTATCCACGAGCTCCTCATCGCCGAGCCCTCCATCCACGATCGCGACGCCCTTGTCCCGCCTGCTCCGGTTGAGATTCAGGGAGACATCGAATTTCATGATCTCAATTTTGCCTATCGGTCCCGGAACGGCCAGCCCGTGGAAGTCCTTCACAACATCTCCCTCCACATTCCCGCCGGAAGCAGCCTCGCCCTCGTCGGGCCCACCGGCTCCGGCAAATCCACCCTGGTCAGCCTCATTCCTCGTCTTCACGATGCCCCGCCCGGCGCCGTCCTCATCGACGGCCGCCCCGTTCGCGACTATCCGCTCGATTCACTCCGCGCCGCCGTTGGCTTCGTCCCCCAGGAAACCTTCCTCTTCAGCACCAGCATCCACGAGAACATCGCCTTCGGCGTTCCCGGCGCATCCGTTGAAGCCGTCACCCGCGCTGCCGAAGCGGCCCACATTCGTGAGGAATTCGACCTCTTCCCCAACGGTCGCGAAACTGCCGTCGGCGAACGCGGCCTCACCCTCTCCGGCGGCCAAAAACAACGCACCGCCCTGGCCCGCGCCGTCCTCCGCAATCCCCGCATCCTTATCCTCGACGACGCCCTCGCCAGCGTCGACACCTACACCGAAGAACGCATCCTCGAAGAGCTGCGTACCGTTATGGCTGGCCGCACCACTATCCTCATCTCCCACCGCATCTCCACCGTGCGCCATGCCGATCGCATCGCGGTCCTCGTGCGCGGCCGCATCGCCGAGCTCGGCACCCACGACGAACTCCTCGAACGCAATGGCTACTACGCCGGCTTATTCCAGAAACAGCTCCTCGAAGAAGAGCTCGCCGTCACTCACTAATGCCTGACCGTTTCCCGCGAACCTCGCGGAGAGGCCCGCTTTCGCGGTTGTTCCCACTTCCTGCGCCCATTCGCGCCGCCCGGCGCCCTGTGCCCGGTCCCTCGGAATCTACGCCGTCCAGCTGGAGCTGGCCCGTTCCTGCGAAGGCCCATGAGCGGCCGACGTCATGATCATCCGCGCTGCCACCCCCTCGTCTCCGCCCAGCTGCCGCAGAACCTCCGGATCGCGGGCCGCCACGTTCCACGCCTCCCGCACATCGCGAACGCACCCGATGGCTTCCTTGAACCGTTCCGCCGATTCCAGCCTCGAGCCTTCAAGACACAGCGCAAAAATCGCCGCATAAAACTCGCTCAGCGCCTTCGCCGAGTTGCCGCCCACGTCCGGACGCAGCCGCGACTGCAGATGCATCAGGATCGCCAGCACCCGTCCCACCGCGATCCGCCGCGCCGCCGTGTCCCGGTTCTCCACCGCGCTGATCGCCTGATACAAAAAGCGCGCCATTCCGTCGTAGAGTGCGACGATCAGCTCCACCGGATTCATCCCCGCTATCGCCTGTTGCTGGTAATTCATACTCCCCCATGTCCCGTCCGTCAGATCCTGCGGATTCTCGTTCCCCGCGGTCATCTCGCGCCGTATGGCTCGTCTTCGGTAGTCCCCATCTCCCTGCGCGCCAATCCTCCGTTCGCGTTTGAATATCCATCCCCTTTGACCGGGAATGCATACTCCCCCACGTCCCGACGTCAGCTCTTCTCGTTGTAGCCGGTAATCGCGCTGTACAACTCGTTGACCGACTGCAGCTCGGTTGGAATCTCCTCGAGCGTATAGTTCGCGGCATTCAATTCAGTGGTGAGACGCGCCTGCTCCGCACTGATGGTGCTGTTCTCGTTCGTGATATTTGTATTCAGCGTCGACTCCTGCGACGAATTCTGCTGAAGCGCCAGATAGATCAAACCGTTCGGTCCGCTGCTGCTCAAACCCTCCAGCGCCGCCGTCAGCTTGTCCCCGAACGACGTACCGCCGCTCGCCGCCTGAAAGAAATTCATCGCTCCCTGATAGTTGCTGTTCAGAACGCCGTCCAGCGTGCTCGAATCCAGCGTCAGCGTCCCGTCGTCGCTCGCGTTGGCCATAATTCCCAGCTGCGATAACGAAGTGATGCCTCCTGAAGACTGCGTGAAATTGAGCGCCTGCTGCAATTGCTCCTGCAGCATCGCTACCGTCGCGTTCCCAAACAGCGGCTCGGCATTCCCCGAGGAATCGTTGCCTTCCTGGGTATTCAGATCCCCGATCACCTTGTTGTAGGCCGTTACGAACGAGCTGACCGCCGACTCGACATCGCTGTTATTGTTGGTGATCTCCACCTGGACCGATTCGCCGGGTGCGGCATCGAGCAGCTGCATCGTCACGCCGCTGATCGCCGTCGTAACGGTGTTCGTTGGACTGGTCGTCGAGATGCCGTCGACTGAGAACTGCGCATCCTGTCCCTTCTGCACCTGGCCAAAAGTGAAACCCGTCACTTTGGAGGTGCTGTCCGTCAGCTGGCTGCCGTCGAGGGTCACGCTTCCCGCCGCCCCGGTCGTGTTGCTCACCAGCGCCAGTTGCGATTGTCCCTGCGCGTTCGTGACCGCATTCGCCTGCACCCCGTAGTTGCCGTCGTTGATATACGAGGCCAGCGTTGCCAGCGTATTGTTCTGCGGGATCGTCGACCCATCGGCGGCCGTCGCCGTGCCGTCGGAGATCGTGATGGTTTGCCCGCCGATCTTCAGGCTGCCGCTGAGCGTATCGCCGGAGCTGATCGTACCCGCGGCGCTGGCATACGAATACGTCTGCGCCAGCTGCCCCACCACAAGGGTATGGCTCCCTGCAACCGCTGCCGAGGTTGCGTTGGTCAGCGTCAGCACCGAATTATCCGAGCTCGAGCCTTCCTTTTCCGACAGCACTCCGTCGAAGCTATGCAGCGAACTTAGTGCGGTCGATAACGAGCTCAGATCCGTTCCGATCGACGTGAGCGCGGTGTCCTGCGACTGCAACGACGTCAGCTGGTTCTTCCATGGTGTCTCCACCGCCTGCAGATTCGCCACAATCGCGCTCACGGTGGTCGCCACGTCAAACCCCTGGCCGCTGGTCGGTGACCCAAATGAAATACCGACGTTCCCCATAACCCCGTTATCGTCCCTTTCCGGGCATTCCTTAGCCCGCCCCCTCATTTCTGCAGGCTCAGGGCCTCCGGCTCGTCTCCCGCCTTAGAACGCGCTAACAAAAGCGGGGAGCCGAAGCCCCCCGCCCGTAGTACTGCCGTATTGGTTGACTGAAGCAGCCCGGCCGCCCCTCCGCATGCCACCCTTTGCCTGCGCCAGAGCGCTCAGGCCGCCCGCCGGTGAAAACTGCCGCGTTGGTTTACTGAAGCAGCTTGGTCACCATCTGTTCGGTGCTGTTCGCCTGAGCCAGAGCGCTGATGCCGGTCTGGGTCAGGATTTCGAACTTCGACATGTCCGAGGTCGCCGCTGCATAATCGGTCGCGGTGATCGAGTTTTCCGCCGAAGTTACATTGGTCTGTTCCGCGTTGGAAATGTTGGCCGCCGCACTCAGCGTGTTGATGTTGGCGCCCACCTGGCCGCGTTGATAAGCGACGGAGCTGATCGCATTGGTTACGGTCTGCAGCGCTGCTTCCGCATCGGCCTGGTTGTCCAGCTTGGTCGAGGTCAGACTCGTTCCATTGCCGGCCCCGGCTGTGGTGCCGCCCGTGCCCGTCTGCGATCCGACCGTTACGCTCACCGCCGCACCTGCCGCGGACGATGAGTCCGAGCTGCCGACGTTCGCGGTGGTCAGTGTTCCGGCCGTCACCAGGTAGTTGTAGCTTCCCCCTGACGTCCCGTCGCTGGTGTAAATGTTGATGGCGCTGGCACTGGCCGGCGTCTCCGACGCGTTGCTCGCGGTCACCGAAAGCACTTCTGCCGCGCTTCCGCCGCCGCTCGGTGTGATCGATAAAACGCCCGCTGCCACGGACGCGGTGTAGGTCGAACCCGTCGCCGCGCCCAGGGTGGCGTTCAACGCTGTGGTCAGGGAGGTAGCGGCTGAATTGGCGATCGACTGGTTCTGGCTCGCCAAACCGCTATAGCTGGCAAGATTCACGATCTGCGTTCCGGGGTTCGTGCCCGAAGCCGAGTTGATCGTGATCGAGCCGCTCAGTGTGTCGCCCTGCGTCAGGGTAACTTTCAGGGCTGCGCCCGCCGCGGACTGTGTGAAGAGCCCCTTGGTCAGATCGGTCGCCGAACCCGTGCCCGACGTGAACACCGCGATGTTGTTGTAATTCGTGGTGCTCCCGATCGTACCAATCTGGGTCAGGATGTCCTGATATTCCTGGTTGGCTGCGCTCAGCTGCGAGCTCGACAGAGTTCCGCCGCCGGCTTCGGTAGCCAGCGTTACAGCGCGGCTCAGAAGGTTCGTCACCTGCGAGAGCGCGCCGTCGGCGACCTGCAGAAATCCGACGCCCGCTGTCGCGTTTGCCGAAGACTGTGTCAGTGCGGAGGAGTTGGCCTGCAACCCGTTCGCGATGGACAAACCGGCGGCATCATCGGCCCCGGAATTGATGCGTGACCCGGATGACAGCTGCTGCAGGGTCTTTTGCAGGCTGGCCTGCGTTTGGTTGAGGTTGTTTTCGGCATACACAGCCGAAATATTGTTCAGGACTCCCAGTGCCATGATCTTTCTCCTTACTGATTTGGGTTCCTGAACGAAGTGCGTGAGCCTAACCCATCGCCCCTCGGGAACCGCTTCTCACTCACACCCTTCATCGGCTCCCTCTCTCTCCCCTTCAACCCCTCCCCCGCTTCTGGCCCCTCGCGTGCACCCCCCCACCTCCTTTCACCTCTTCCTCCTTCCTGCCGATAACCACCACAGGCCCGGGGACACGCCCATCCAATGATTCATCTCACGCGGCTCAACGGAAACCCGCTGGTCGTCAACAGCGAGCTCATCAAATACGCTGAATCCTCTCCCGATACCATGCTGACCCTGGTCAACGGCGAGAAGATCGTCGTCCTCGAAAGCTGTGAGGACGTCGTCAATCGCACCATCGCCTATCGCGCCCGTGTCTACGGCGAAGCAGCCCCTTATCTGCGGTCTTTGCCGCGGCCCACGCCGGAAACCATCTCCCCGCCCTCCGATCCCAACATCACACCCCATCCCGAGGACTAATACCCATGGACGCAGGCAGCCTCGGTGGCATTCTTCTGGCGCTGGCCGGCATCCTCGCCGGACTCCTCCTCGAAGGCGGACACATCGGCCAGGTCGTTCAGCCCACCGCCGCCATGATCGTCTTCGGCGGCACCCTCGGCGCCGTCATGCTTCAGTTCCCCTTCAAAACCGTCCTCTCCGCCTTCCTGCGCCTCATTCGCCTCTTCTTCCATAAGAGCGATCGCGGCCAGGCCCTTCTTCGCCAGATCGTCCAGTTCGCCAACAAAGCCCGCCGCAAAGGCATCGTCTCTCTCGACGAAGATCTCAGGCAGGTCGCCGACCCCTTCCTGCGTCAGGCCCTCATGCTCGCCGTCGACGGCACCGAGCCCACCGAGCTCCGCCGCATCATGGAGGTTCAGATCGACAACGTCAGCGAAGTCGAAGCCCGCATTCCCGCTGTCTTCGAATCCGCCGGCGGCTTCTCCCCCACCATCGGCATCATCGGCGCCGTCATTGGACTCATCCAGGTCATGCAGCACCTCGACCACATGGACCAGGTCGGCCGCGGCATCGCCGTCGCCTTTGTCGCCACCATCTACGGCGTCGGCGCCGCCAACATCTTCTTCCTGCCCGCCGCCGGCAAACTCCGCCAGCGCGCCCGCGAAGATCAGCGCCTCCAGGAAATGGCCCTCGAAGGCGTCATCTCCATCCTCGAAGGCATGAACCCCCGCATGATCGAAATCAAACTCGCCAGCTTCAACGGCGTCGCCCCGCCCTCCCTCGAGGAGACGCGCGCGTGAGCTCTCGATCCTCAAAGCTCAAAGCGCCCAGCCACGTCCACCACGATCGCTGGCTCGTCTCTTATGCCGATTTCATCACCCTGCTCTTCGCCTTTTTCGTTGTCCTCTATGCCAGCTCACGCGCCGATCAGCAAAAGCAGTCCCAGATCGCCCATTCCATCCAGTCCGCCTTCCAGGTGCTCGGGCTCTTTCCCTCGATCCCCTCAGCCGCTCATCTTCCCGCCGATCCTCAGACCGCGCTTCCCCCGGTGAACATGGTCCTCGGCGACGATCTCTCCATCTCGCCCGCCGTCCAGCACGATCTCGAGCGCCTGCAGGGGCAGCTCGCCAGCCTGCTCTCCCAACAGGTTGCCGAACACGTCGTCACCCTCAAGCTTGGCCGCGACGGCCTCGTCGTCTCTCTGCGCGAAGCCGGCTTCTATGACAGCGGCGCCGCTCTTCCTCATCCCCAGTCAAAGGCCGCGCTCGATCGCATTGCCGCCACCATCGCCGCCACCCCCTACGACATTCGCATCGAGGGCCACACCGACAACGTGCCCATCCACACCGCGCAGTTCGCCTCCAACTGGGAGCTATCCACCGCCCGCGCCACCGAGCTCGCCAAAATCTTCATCCTCAATCATCAGTTCGCGCCCGCCCGTCTCTCCGCCGCCGGCTACGCCGAGTACCACCCCGTCGCCACCAATGACTCCGCCGAAGGACGCGCCCAGAATCGCCGCGTCGACATCATCGTCCTCCCCCGCATCAGCGTCCTCCCCGCCCAGCCGAGCCAGGAGCGATAAGGCAGTCAGCGAAAGAGCGGTCGGCGATAAACTGGTCAGCTAAAAACGGTCAGCAAATCTCCGGTCAGCGAAAGAGCGTCGGCGAGATTCAATAAGCGAACCTTGCACCTCAGGGGAAGACGACCCTCGCCGACCGCCTTATCAGCGGACCGCTCTTTCGCCGACCGCTTCCCCTCTCGCCCTCAGCTGAACCCCAGCACTGGATGCGGAACGTACGCTTCCTCGAGCCCCGCCGTCTCCTCCGGCGTCAGCTTCACCCCCAGCGCCGCCACCGCGTCCTCCAGATGATGCTGCTTCGTCGCCCCCACAATCGGCGCCGTGATCCCCGGCTTTGCCAGCATCCACGCCAGCGCCAGCTGCGCCTGCGGAACGCCGCGCTTCTTTGCGAGTGCCTCCAGCGCCTGCACCACCTTCCGGTCCGCGTCTTCCGTCACGGAGTACATCTTGTTCCCGAAGTTGTCCGTCTCCGATCGCTTTGTCGTCTCGCTTTGCCACGGCCGCGTCAGCCGTCCTCGCGCCAGCGGGCTCCACGGAATCAACCCGATCCCCTCCTCCCGGCAGAGTGGAATCATCTCCCGCTCCTCTTCGCGATAGAGCAGGTTGTAGTGGTTCTGCATCGACACGAACCGCGTCCATCCGTGTCGCTCCGCCAGATCGAGCGCCTTCGCGAATTGCCACGAGTACATCGACGAGGCCCCGATATACCGCACCTTCCCCGCCTTCACCACATCGTGCAGCGCCTCCAGCGTCTCCTCGATCGGCGTCTCGTAATCCCACCGATGGATCTGGTACAGATCGACATAGTCCATCTCCAGCCGCCGCAAACTTTCGTCCAGCTCGAACAAAATCTCCTTGCGCGAAAGTCCCCGCCCGTTCGGCTCCTCCCGCATCACCCCGTGCACCTTAGTCGCAACCACCACCGCCTCGCGCCGAACGTTCTTTTTCAGGAACCGCCCCACCACCTCCTCGCTCGCCCCGCTCGAATACACATTCGCCGTATCGAAGAAGTTGATGCCCAGGTCGAGCGCCTGCTTCAGCAACGGCTGGCTCTCATCCTCGTTGAGCGCCCACGCGTGGCGCCCCGCCTTCGGCTCTCCCTCAGCCGGCGGCCTTCCATAGGTCATGCATCCCAGACAAATCCGCGAAACCTTCAAACCCGTCCTGCCCAGATTTACGTATTCCATCTCAACTCCCTCTCCATCAATAAAACACCTTCTCCATCATCCTAAGACTCTCATCGCAGCCCAGTGCCGGCAGCCCGCAACCTGCAACCTGTAACCCGTAACCTCTAACCTGCAACCTGCCACCTGCGGCCCTCGCATAAACTGAAATGGTGACTCTCTACGCTGCGACTTCCAACCCCGGCAAGTTGCGCGATTTCGCCGTCGCCGCCGCCGACGGTGGATTCAACGTCGAGCCACCGCCCGATTTCAAAAACTTTGCCCCGCCGGAAGAGAACGAGCTCACCTTCGCCGGCAATGCCCGCCTCAAGGCCCTCTACTACAGCACCGCAACCCCCGGCCTCGTCCTCGCGGACGACTCCGGTCTCGAGGTCGACGCTCTCGGCGGCGAGCCCGGCGTCCGCTCTGCGCGCTTTGCCGCGGATGCTGGTTTCGAGCCTCACGATGCCGATCCCGCAATCCCCACCGACGTCCGCAACAATCTCTATCTGCTCTCGCACATGCGCGGCATCGCCCAGCGCACCGCCCGCTATCGCTGTGCTCTGGCCCTCGCCAGGGAAGGCAAGCTGCTGCTCACCGCCGAAGGAACCGTCAATGGCGAAATCCTAACCGCCCCGCGCGGCACCGGCGGCTTTGGCTACGATCCGCTCTTCTGGCTCCCGCAACTGCGCCTCACCATGGCCGAAATCTCCCTCGAGCAGAAACACGCGCTCAGCCACCGCGGCCGCGCCTTTCGCGAACTCCTGCCCGCGCTCAAAACCCTCCTGCCCTGACCCGAACCGCGACGAGCTTCTGGTCTTCAGACTCTGAAGGTCTCCTGTCCCTGAAGGTTCGCTCAATAGTTTTTGCTCTGTAGAACGCGCGACGCCACAACTGCCACTTCGGCCGCACAAGAATCTGCCGCACCTCCAAATCAGGCCACGGCAAAGTGAAAGGGCACGACTTCAGTCGTGCCATCAAGCCCCCAGAAAAACCGGGCTTCAGCCCCTGTGCCCTGATCTGCCGCACCTGCAAATCAGGCCACGGAAAGTGAAGGGTCACGACTTCAGTAGTGCCATCAAGACTCCAAACCAACTGGGCTTCGGCCCCTGCGCTTCGTAACAGCAGGGCCCGACTCTTCAGTCGGGCCGTTTCCACCCCAAACCCGACGGGCTTCAGCCCCTGTGCCTGGATCTGCCGCACCTCCAAAATCAGGCCACGGAAAGTGAAGGGGCACGACTTCAGTCGTGCCATCAAGCCCCGAAACCAGTCTGGGCTTCAGCCCCTGTGCCCCGTAACAGGGCACGACTTCAGTCGTGCCATCAAGCCCTGAAACCAGTCCGGGCTTCAGCCCCTGTGCCTTGATCTGCCGCACCTCCAAATCAGGCCACGGAAAGTGAAGGGGCACGACTTCAGTCGTGCCATCAAGCCCCCAGAAAAACCGGGCTTCAGCCCCCCTGTGCCTTGATCTGCCGCACCTCCAAATCAGGCCACGGAAAGTGAAGGGGTACGACTTCAGTCGTGCCATCAAAGCCCCAAATCC
>DATAZC010000207.1:0-33878 GCA_036272255.1 Acidobacteriaceae bacterium
ACTTCCTGGGATCACAGCAGGAATCGGACCTGACCCGCTTTCCTGCCGCAAAGTCCACATATCGCCACCTAAATCGAGCGAAACGGGACCGGTGTCTTTGGAGTCGAGTGCAAAGGCGGAGGGATCCAGCAGTGTCGCTAATCCGAAGCCTGCTGCTCCGTGCAGCAGGCTTCGCCTCGTGAAGCGAGGCATCATTCCAGGAAACGCGTTCTTCGACACGACTGAAAACTCCTTTGGCGATCTCACTAATTGAATCACAAGGTGCCCGGGGTTATTGGCGAGCAGTTTGACCCGGAAATGCGCGGATGCTCCTCGCGCGGTTGAGAGAATTGGCCAGATCAGCTCTGAGCCGCCGTAGCGCGCGGCGTACAATACGTGCGGCTTGCTGCGGATGTATCTGCGAGCGAAAGAGGAACCATTGGTGGAACGGTTGATCGAAATACCAGGGCGAAGATCGGGTCCCGGACGAAAGATTTTGATTTTTGTTGGTCTCGCGATTTTCGCCGTTTTCCTCGGCAGCAGCACGGTGTTGTCGTATTACGTCGATGCGCTGTGGTTCGGGTCTCTGGGATATCGCGATGTGTTCTGGAAAACCCAGGGGCTGCAGTGGGGCGTATTTGCGACCTTTTTCGGAGCAACGCTTCTGCTGCTTTACGGTTGGTTTCTGGTGCTGTGGCGCATGCATCAGGCGGACCTCCCCATCGATCGTGCGGTATTCATCGGACGCCAGCGACTCAGCCTCCCCTTGCGTCGAGCGCTGCGATTGGGCGGTATTATCGCGTCCCTTGTCATCGCTTTGATCAGCGGGGCGGCCATGATGCAGGAGTGGCCGGCGTTTGCGCTTTTCCGGAATGCTCCGCGTGTTTCAGGAACCGGCTTCGACCCGGTATTCGGCAAGCCGCTCAACTTCTATCTGTTCACGCTTCCTGTCTGGCAGGTCACCATCAACTGGCTCACGGTTCTCGCCGTGATCGCCTGCGCTGCAGCGGGAGGCTTTCTTCTTCTCTCCGGCACCGCGCGGGCCATGGCGAGAGAGCGGGAAAGCTTAGTGCTGCCGCTGTCGTGGAAGGGCATCTCCTTCGCCTTTGCGTTATTTCTGCTCACGCTCGCGGCACAGGTCTACCTCAGCCGCTTTGGCACGCTGATTGATACACACACAATCTTCAGTGGAGTTAGCTATACCGACGCGCACGTCAACATCACGGGCATGCTGGTGGTAGCGGTTGCGTTACTACTGGGGGCGGCCATTGCCGCGAGCAATGCCTTTATCACCGCCCGTCCGGGCCGGTTGATTGCGTCCATTATTCCTGCGATTGGATGCTTTGCAGTGGTGCAGCTGATTGGCTGGTATGTGAACAGCTTTATCGTGAAGCCGAATCAGCTTGATCGCGAGCGGCCCTACATTGCCTGGAATATCGCCTCGACCCGTCAGGCGTGGGACCTCGATCGCGTCGTGCAGCAGGAATTTCCAGCGGAAACTACCCCCGATGCCGCCAATCCTGCCGACAACCAGGTGACGTTGAAGAATATCCGGCTATGGGACTGGCACGCGCTGCAGGATACTCTTCGTCAAATCCAGGAAATTCGTACTTACTACGATTTTCCGGACATCGACATCGATCGCTACACGTTCAATGGCGAATTGCGGGAAGTTATGCTCGCGGCTCGCGAGCTGAATATCGACAAACTCCCGGACAGCAGCCGTAACTGGATCAACGAAAAGCTTATCTACACGCACGGTTATGGCATCACGATGAACCCGGTCAACGGCTTCACGCTTGAAGGTCTGCCGACCCTCTACCTGAGCAATATGCCGGTCGAGAGCGCGGCACCCGGGTTTACGGTTGCACGCCCCGAGGTCTACTTTGGCCAGCTGACGAACACCGATGTCTATGTAAAGACACGGCAGCAGGAGTTCAATTACCCGCAGGGTCCGACCAACAATCTGACTTCTTACGAGGGGAACGGTGGGATTGTGCTGGGCGGCCTGATGCGACGTGTGTTGATTGCCGCCGATCGCGGCGACTTGTGGAAGCTGCCTTTCAGCGACGACATCACATCGCAGAGCCGCCTCCTGATGCGCCGCAACATCCTCGACCGTGTGCGGACGCTCGCACCCTTTCTGAGCTGGGACGCCGACCCTTACGTTGTTATCGGTGACGACGGGCATCTTTACTGGATGCTCGATGCATTCACGACTTCAGACAGCTATCCATATTCCACCAGCTATCCAATGGGCGATGATTCCATCAACTACATGCGCAACAGTGTGAAGGTGGTGATCGATGCCTACAACGGCACCACGACCTTCTACGTCTTTGATCCGAAGGATCCCATCATTGCCGCATGGCGGGGTACTTTTCCTTCGCTCTTCCGCGATGCTTCGGCGATGCCCAGCGATATGCGGCGTCACGTTCGCTATCCACAGCTGCTTCTCGAAGAGCAAGCTGCTGTCTATGGGCTTTACCACATGAACGATCCGGAGGTTTTCTACAATCGCGAGGACCTATGGACGGTCGCTTCCGAGGTGGGGCTGAGCGCGTCCGGCGATCAACAAACGCAGAGTATGGAACCCAATTATGTGCTGATGAAGCTGCCGGGGGAATCTTCCGCGGAGTTCGTGGAGATTCTCCCGTTCACGCCTGCGAATCGGAACAATCTGATCGGCTGGATTGCCGGGCGCAGCGATGGTGCGAATTACGGAACCGCCGTGGTCTACGACTTTCCGAAGACGAAGCTGGTGGATGGGCCTATGCAGATCGAGGCACGCATCGACCAGAACGCGCAGCTTTCCGGTCAACTCACGCTGTGGAACCAACAGGGCTCGCATGTTCGCCGAGGAACGCTGCTGGTCATCCCCTGCGGGCACGCATTGCTCTACGCGGAGCCGATCTATCTTCAGGCGCAACAGAGCCCGATGCCGGAGCTGCGTCTGGTGGTGCTGGCTTTGCAGGATCGGCTTGCTTACGGACCGACATTCGACTCCGCGATGGCCGCATTATTCGGAGGACAGACTTCGTCGCTGACTGCGACGGCGAGCCAGGCGGCGCCCAGCGGGCCGAACGCGACGTCGACCAGTGCGCCGGGCACAACGACCGACAGGAGCGCTTTGATCGCGGAGGCAGCACAGGATCTGAATGACTACGAGCGGCTGACGGCAGAAGGGAAACTGGCACAGGCGGGGCAGAAGCTTGAGGATCTCAAGAGCAAGCTTGGGCAGCTGCAGGCACATCAACGCTAACCAATGTCAGTTGTTTGCAGATTGAAGTGTTTCGCTAACCGAACTCCCTTTCAGAAGAGATCGGGAATGCTGGTGAAGGCAATTCGGGTGGGGGCGGCGGCGCGGGCGAGAAGCATGCTGGCGGGAAACAGCGTCGCCGTTCCGTATTTATGATTCATCGCATCCATGGTGCTGGTGAGACGGGTGCGCTTGCTTTCGGTCTCAAGATTCGAAAACAGGCTGAGGGTGTGAAGGTGGTCGGGAACGAGATCGCCGAGCCAGACTCCGATAAAAAAGGGCTTGCGGTGTTTTTCATCCCTGGGACGCGCTGCCCATAGTTTGCCGAGGGTTTCGATCAAGGTTTGATTGTCCTGACATTCGATGACCGGAAGTCCCAAGGACCATGCGGTCTGATGGATGCCCGAAGAATGCTGTTTGGTCGCGTCAGCTTTCGCGGCGGCGTATTTGATGGTGAGCGAAACGTGGGTGGCCCAAAGGCGAGCGGTGCGCAGGCGCATGGCGGCTTTGTGCAGGAGCTTATGCGCCACCGCATAGCAGCCTTCGTCCGTGCGCAGTTCCGGCGGAAGGACATGGCTCTGGCTGATGGATTTCTGATGGTCAAGTTCGGCATCGTGAAAATCTTCGCCGCGAAGCCAGTACCAGAGCTTGTCGCCGCCGATGCCGCCCCAGGCATGATTGAGGCGCTCGCGGTCGAGGGCGAGAAGCTGCGGCATGGTCTCGATGCCGGATTCGCGCAGGCGCCGTTCCATGCGGGCGCCAACGCCGGGGAGGTCGCGCAGGGTGAGCTGGCTAAGCGCGGCAGGCAACAGGTCGGGTGTGAGCGCGACGAGGCCGTCGGGCTTATCCATATCAGAAGCGATTTTTGCGAGGTAGCGATTGGGAGCGAGGCCGATGGAGCAGCACAGGGTAGAACCGGCGTGCTGGCGAATGGACGCCTTGATACGGCGGGCGAGGTCGAGGGCGGCGAAGAGCGGCTGCTCGCGGCCGATGAGGCTGGAAGCCATCTCATCGATAGACATGACGGCCGCGACGGGGACGCAGCGTTCGACGGCTTCGATGATGCGGTTGTGAAACTCAACGTAGAGTTCGTGGCGCGCTTCAACGACGACCAGGCCGGGACACATCTGTTTGGCTTCGCCGATCTGGGTTCCGGTGCGCACGCCGAAGGCTTTGGCCTCATAGCTGGCGGCGATGGCGCAGGTGGTGTCGGCCATAACAGGGGTGACGGCGACCGGGCGGCCGCGCAGCTCGGGGCGCAGCTCCTGCTCGACAGAGGCGAAGTAGGAATTGAGATCGAGGAAGAGCCAGCGGAGCCGAGGCTCGGTTCCGGGATGGAGAGTGTGACCGAGTTGGGGCGAGGTGCCCACGGTGTCATTTTCGCCTTAGATTCGCCACGAGGCAAATCGGAAGATTACGGTGAACTGAAGTCATGCCCCATTGGTGCGTTCTGGCAGGTCCTGTGAGGGCAGAGCGGTTGACGCCCAGGAGGGATTTCAAGGTCCTGAGAAACCGAGCTACTCTTCCGGGCATGGCAGAGGTAGCAGGAACCTATCAGGCAGAGTGGGAGCCGAGACAGGCAAAGAGCCTGGCGGGACAGTCGGCTACCGTGATCCAGCGAGATGGAACGCGCAAGGAAATACGATTTGGGCGCGATGTGCGGCTGCGGCGCGAGGGCGCGCGACCGCCGGGGACTACCGCTGTGTTGCAGCCTGTGGTCGAAGGCCATCTTGATGCGAACGGCAAGGCATTCGACCCTGAGGATCAGCATTTAGTGCTGAGCGACGGGAGCATTTTCAGGATTACGTTCGCGTATCAGAGTTTCTTTTTCGCCGTTGAGCCGTTGCTGTCGCGCTCGCGGCTGAGCTACTAGAACGAGCGGCAGGGTTTCGCCGCTCGCCTGTGGCGCATGCGCAGGGACCTCCCGACGTTACACGGTGACGGTCTCGCGATATTCTCCAAAGACTTCACGAAGAGTGGAAGCTATTTCGCCGACGGTGGCGTATCTTTCGACTGCGTCCAGGATAGCGGGCATAAGGTTCGCGCCGGAGCGGGCGTGGTCGCGGATGCGGTTGAGGGATTGCTGCCAGGGCTCCGGAGCGCGTCGGGCGCGCAAGGCACGGAGACGCTCCACCTGCCTGGTTTCGAGGGCCTCGTCGATGTGCTGCGTGGGAATTGGCGGATCGTCTTCACGCCTGAAGCGGTTGACGCCGACCACGGTGGCCGCGCCGGTATCGACAGCGCGCTGGTAGTCGTAGGCGGCGTTTTGAATTTCCTGCTGGACCCAGCCGCGCTCGATGGCGTCGAGCATACCGCCGAGCTTCTCGATACGGTCGAAGTAAGCCTGGACCTGCTGCTCGATTTGGGTGGTCAGCGACTCGATGGCATAGGAGCCGGCGACCGGGTCGACGGTATTGGCGACGCCGGACTCGCTGGCGATGATCTGCTGGGTACGGAGCGCGATGCGTGCGGCCTCCTCGGTGGGCAGGGCGAGGGCTTCGTCGTAGCCATTGGTGTGAAGCGACTGAGTGCCGCCGAGGACGGCGGAGAGCGCCTGGATGGCAGTGCGGACGATGTTGTTCTCCGGCTGCTGCGCAGTAAGGGTTGAGCCCGCGGTTTGGGTATGAAAGCGGAGCATCCACGAGCGCGGTTGCTTTGCGCCGAAATGATCGCGCATGATGCCGGCCCAAATGCGGCGGGCGGCGCGAAACTTGGCGATCTCCTCAAGAAAATCGTTATGCGCGTTGAAGAAGAAGGAGAGGCGCGGGGCGAAGTGGTCGATGTTGAGGCCAGCGTCGATGGCGGCCTGGACATAGGTCTTTCCGTTGGCCAGAGTGAACGCGACTTCCTGGGCGGCGGTCGAACCGGCTTCGCGCATGTGGTAACCGGAGATGGAGATGGTGTTCCAATCAGGAAGGTGTTCGCCAGCCCACGCGAAGACGTCGGTGACGATGCGCATGGCGTGGCGGACGGGATAGATATAGGTACCGCGCGCGATGTACTCCTTGAGGATGTCGTTCTGGATGGTTCCGGAAAGTTTCTTCGTGTCGGCGCTGGTGCGGCGGGCGACGGCCACGTAGAGGGCGAGGAGGATACTGGCCGTGGCATTGATGGTCATCGAGGTGGAAATGCGGTCGAGAGGGATGCCGGCGAAGAGGCGCTCCATGTCCTCGATGGAGTCGATGGCAACGCCGACTTTGCCGACTTCGCCGAGGGCGAAGGGAGAATCAGAGTCGTAGCCGATTTGGGTAGGCAGGTCGAAGGCGACGGAGAGGCCGGCGGTTCCCTGGTCGAGGAGAAATTTGTAACGGCGGTTGCTCTCTTCAGCGTCGCCCATGCCGGCGTACTGGCGCATGGTCCAGAGTCGGCCGCGATACATGGTGGGCTGGATGCCGCGAGTGAAGGGAAATTCGCCAGGGAAGCCGAGGTCGCGATCAGGCGAAAAGGTGGAGAGGTCTTCGGCAGTATAGAAAGGCTTCGGCCTGGAATCGTCCGGCATCGGCACTCGCCATTGTAAGCCGTGAAGACAGAACTGACGGTTAGCTGCGTTTCTGTTTGCGGTTAGCGCGCCAGAAGGAGGTGACGGCGAACCAGGCAAAGAGCGCTGCGAAGACGAGATAGAGGGGCAAGTGGCGGTCGGCCCATCCAGCAGCCCGGTAGATTTGCCAGGAGTGGGCGGCGAATCCGAAGAAGAAGAAAGCGAAGAAGAGGCCGGTGATCTGGAGCCAGAGAATGCCGCTGGCGTGGGCGAAAGGCTTCCAAAGTGAGGCGCCGAAGCGGCCGGCTCGGCGGGCGAAGCGGCGGCTGCCCTGGGCGACGGCTGCGGGGGATGGAACGCCGGGTCGAGGTGAGATTGCCGACGTCGTCGTGGAAGCGGATTTTGGTTGTACCAGAGCCGAAGAAGGTGGACGCTCGACTGCCGCAGCCGCTCGGATGGATCCTTCGCGCAGCTTTTCTGCTGCGACGCGGGTGCCGACTCCGAGAATCCGGCCGAGGCGATTGGGCTGCATGGGAAAAGTCTAGCAGCGCGCCAAAATCGGACGCACAGATTCGAATTGCCCGCCGGGAACATCAGAAGATAAGGTAAGGGAATGGGCACCGCAGCTGAAGCGGGGTCCGGAAAAACGAGGTTTCTGACTTGAATCAAAAACTCCGCAAACTGGTTCAGCAACTGGGCGAGGCGATTCACGAGAGCGTCTCGGAGTCGCCACAGATCGCGGGCGTGGTGGCGGATATTCGCCGGCAGGGCTTTGAAGTGATGCTCATGCTGGAAGCGACGATCGGGCTGAACGAGGTAGAGGAACAGCCGGAAGGTGCGCTGGAATTGCCGGGTGCGGAGCATGACGCGGCGGACGCGGAGGAGCAGGGAACTTTTACAGCACAGGATCTGCATTTTCTGAAGTCGCTGCGAATTTCGATTGCCGGAGAAGCAGGTGAATCGGACGACGCCTGAGCAGCATAGTTTCCAGGTGTGGGCGCCGGGCGCGCAATTGGGCAAAGTTGTGATATATCTGACCTTCGCTTGTTCCAGCACGGAACTCCGGATGCGACAGGATCGCCGGAGCCGCAACAAATTTTCAGGCAAGAGCCGTGAGAGGCGATCATGCCGATGAAGGACACTCTGGGCGTACTTTTGGCGGGTGGGGCCGGTGAGCGGCTGTTTCCGCTGACACGCGATCGGGCCAAGCCTGCCGTTCCATTTGGCGGTCAGTACCGCATCATCGATATCACTCTTTCCAACTGCATCAATTCCGATCTGCGACGGGTGTACATCCTGACGCAGTACAAGGCTTTGTCGCTGAACCGGCACATCCGCGAAGGCTGGACCAGCGTTGTAGCGCAGGAGCTGGGCGAGTTCATCGAGATTCTGCCGCCGATGCAGCGGGTGAGCGCGAACTGGTACATGGGCACCGCCGATGCGGTGTACCAGAACATTTATTCGATCGGGTCGGAGCAGCCGAAGCACGTTCTCATCCTTTCCGGCGACCACATTTACAAGATGAACTACGGCAAGATGCTGCGGCAGCATCTGGATTCGGGTGCAGACGTGACGCTGGCGACGCTGCCGATCGAGCCGCAGGACGTGTCGCGGTTCGGGATTGTCGAAGTGGCGCGCAATGGCGAAGTGACGGGATTCCTCGAGAAGCCGAAGAAGACCGATCTGCGGTCACCGTTCAATCCGAACATGGTGGACGCTTCGATGGGCGTCTATCTGTTCAATACGGATGTGCTGTTGCCTGCGCTGATCAAGGACGCAGAAGATCCGGAGTCGCAGCACGATTTCGGGCACAACATTTTGCCGGCGATTCTTGGCAAGTACAAGATGTTCGCCTACAACTTCGTCGATGAGAACCGCAAGGAAGCTCTTTACTGGCGCGACGTTGGGACGCTGGAGGCGTACTACGACGCGAACATGGACGTGGCTTCGGTGTCGCCAATTTTCAACCTGTACGACAACAGCTGGCCGATTCGGACGCGAGTGCGGCAGTATCCGCCAGCGAAGTTTGTGTTTGGCGAGCCGGGCCGGACGGGCATGTCGATTAACTCGCTGGTTTCGGGCGGGTGCATCGTTTCAGGCGCCGTGGTGCGCAACAGCGTGTTGTCGCAGGACGTTCGCGTGAACTCGTACTCGGAAGTGGATTCGAGCATTGTGTTCACGCATGTGAACATCGGGCGGCATTGCAGGATTCGGCGGGCGATTATCGACCGCGACGTGCATTTGCCGGAAGGAACGGTGATTGGCTACGACCCGAACGACGATCGCAAGAACTACTTTGTGACGCCGAGCGGGCTAACGGTAGTGACGCGCGACTACTCGCTCTATGAGAATCCGGTCTCGGCGGATTTTCTGCAGGAGCGCAGGGAATAGAGCCAAGCGGTCAACAGCCAATAGCCAGTAGGTAGCCTGGAGCGGAAGCGAGGGGGGCCCCCTCCCCCCTTATGGGGCTGGGGCAAGTTGCTCAATCGGCGTGGTTTGCTGGAGGGGTCTTTTTGGCTCCGGCATCTTTTGGATTCTGTGTGAGTTGCATGCGGTATTTGAGGCTCCCACGGAGCGCTCCTTTCTAAAGCAATAAAAAGGCCCGCTTTGTGCAGACCGCAGAGAGGATCGATGCAGCCCTCGAATTTCTTGCTGTCTTCCTATTATTAGGATACCAGGTCCGGGGAATTAACCTGCCAAATTTCTTTGGGGTTGTTGGCTGGCAAGTCTCGCCGAATCAGGGGCGAAACTTCGGTGCCGTGCGCGGAACGCTTGACAAATTTTCCACATTTGCCCGCTGAGCGGCTCTTTCACTCGAATCGCCAAAACTGAGGCGGTTTCGCAACCTCTTGATTTCCTTCCGTCGCCTGGCCGCCACGTTGGGTGCGATTATGCTTCGTGACGCAGGGCAGTGACGGGATTCAGCTTGCCGGCGCGCGTGGCGGGCAGCCATCCTGCCAGGAGAGCGACTGCGACCAGGACGAGGACGATCGCTGCCAGGGGAACGACGCCGAACGAGGTCTTCGCAAACATCTGAAAGCGCACCAGTCGTTCGACGAGGAAGCTGCCGAGTAGGCCGATCCCGAGTCCGAGTGCGGCAAGCCTGCCGACCATGAGCAGGATCAACTTCAAAATATCGCCGCGCCTGGCGCCCAGGGCCATGCGGACGCCAATCTCCTGCACGCGTTGCGACACGTTGTAAGAAATGACGCTGTAGATGCCGATGGCTGCCAGCGCCAGACCGAGCAGGGCGAAGCTGCTGAACAACGCCATGTTGAACCGCGGCTGCTGGGATTCTTCACTCATGACCTCGTTGAGGGTGTTCGGCTTGCCGAGGGCGAGGTCTTTGTCGAGATCACGCGCTTTCATGCGAATAGCGTTGACCATGGCCAGCGGATCGCCTGCGGTGCGCACCGCGAGCTCGCGATTGGGTGGCGCGTAGATGGTGTAGGGCAGGTAGATGGAAGGAATGGTCGGTTCGGCGAGGCCGTCGTTTTTGGTATCGCCGATGATGCCGACCACGGTAACGCCGGCGGCGAGGCCGGGAGCCGAAAACACCTCAGGATTTTTCATGGGATGACCCAACTCGTCGATCTGGAGGGTACGACCCACGGGGTCCTGGCCGGCGGGCCAGAGCCTGGCGGCACTCTCGTTGATGAGGGCGACGCGCGTGCCGTTCTCGATTTCGGCCTCGGTAAATTCGCGTCCACGCTTCAGGGGAATGCCGAGAGTCTGCGGATAAAGACGGCTGATGAGAGCGACGCCGGCCTTGCGGCCCTCCATCCGCGGCTGGCCGTCGATAGAAAAGGACGAACGCCATCCGCTGTACGGCAGGCCTGAGTTGCCGAGTTCCGCGGCGTCGACGCCTGGCAGGTGGAGGATGCTATCGAGCAGATTGCGATCGAGTACGTTGCGCTGTTGCCAGGCAGGGTAGCTTTTGGGGGGCGAGGTAACGTCGATGCGCAGTGTTTTTTCCGGCTGGAAGCCGGGATCGACGCGCAGGACCTGAACGAAACCGCGGACGGCCAGGCTGGCTCCGGCGAGCAGGATCACGGAGAGCGAAATCTCCGCCACCACCAGCCAGCTGCGCATGGTTCGTCCATGCATGCTGCCGGTCGCACCTCCGCCGCCATCTTTCAGAGTGGCGACCAGGTCGGGACGGGACGAGCGCAGCGCGGGCGCGAGGCCGAACAGGATACCGGTGAGCATGGAGACGGCGAGCGAAAACAAAAGCACCCATCCGTTAATGATGATGCGGGATTCGTTGGGCACATAGTCGGGCGGGATGAGCACGACGATGAGGCGCGTGGCCGCGAGGGCGAACAGGACGCCGAGGATGCCGCCGGCCACAGAAAGGAGAACGCTTTCGGTGAGGAGCTGGCGCACGAGCCTGGCTCGACCGGCGCCAATGGCCAGACGCATGGCAATTTCGCGGGCGCGCCCGGTGGTCCGCGCCAGTTGCAGGTTGGCGACATTGACGCAGGCGATGAGCAGCAACAGACCGACGGCGGCAAACAGGAGATGCAGGCTCTGAGCCATTTCGCCGCTGGCCGTGGTGATGTCCATATAGTTCAGGAGCACGGTGCGCAGTTTGCCCTTCGGATAATCGTCGGGGCGTTCCGCGGCGAACTGAATGTTGAGCAGGTTCAGTTGCTGCTCGGCGGCGCGCGGCGTCACACCGGGGGCGAGCCGCAGGATGACGGCGGTGCCGGAGATATCTTTCGGATCGGTGGGGAGCGGCAGCCAGAAGGCTTCGTTGGTCCACCAGCCGAAGCGCGGAGGCATAACACCGATGATGGTGCGGGGAACGTCATCGACAGTGATGGTGCGGCCGATGGCGTGCGGATCGCCCGAGAAGAAACGTTGCCAGAAGCCGTAACTGAGCACTACGACGGGCGCGGGCTCGCCGCCTGAGGGGATATCGAAAGGCTGGATGGTGCGTCCGACGATAGGCTTGACGTCGAGGAAATTGAAGGCATTGGCGGTGAGAAAGACACCGTAAAAACCCTCAGGATTGATGCCGCCGGTTAACAAAACCGATTTGACCTGGGTGGCCATGACGTCGGAAAACGCGGGCAGCTTTTGGATCTCCTGCATTTCCTGTTGGGTGTACCAGTGCCATCCGTGGATCGCGTCGTTGGGGCCCAGCACGGCCGGCGCCCAGATCTGATTGGGCCGGGCGTAGGGGTATGGGGCGATGAGAACGCCGTAGATCACGCTGAAGAGCGCAATACTGGCGCCGATGCCCAGCATGAGAGAGAGCAGCGCGACCGCGGTAGAGCCGGCATTTTTCCGGAAAGTGCGCAGGGCAAAGCGCACGTCCTGACCCAGGCGTTCAAGCCGGAGCCAACCCCATGCTTCGCGCGACTGATCGCCGGCCTGCGGAACGTTGCCGAACCTGCGGATCGCGGCGAGGCGGGCTTCGGGCGGCGACATGCCGGCTTCGATGTTCTCCTGGGTTTCGAGATCGATGTGTTCCTGCATCTCGCTTTCGAGGTGCTCTCTCTGTTTTTCCCACTGCTTCATCGCGCAGTCCTTCCTGAATTGAACGTCGGAGCTAAGAATTCTGATCGGGCAGCGGGCCCAGCAGCCGCGCAATCGCGGAGGAGAAGCGCTGCCATTTCGAAGTTTCTGCTGTGAGCTGCCTGCGGCCTTTTGCGGTGAGCCGGTAAAACCTGGCTTTGCGATTGTTCTCGGAGAGGCCATCCTGAGCGGCGATGAGGCCTCGGCGCAACAGCCGTTGGAGCGCGGGGTAGAGCGATCCGTGGCCGACCTGCAGAACCTCATCGGATCGCTGCTGGATGACGCGGGCGATGGCATGGCCGTGGGCGGGGCCGAAGGCAATGGCCTGCAGGATCATGAGGTCGAGGGTGCCCTGCAGAAGTTCGAGCTGGCTGTCAGTTTCTTCCCTTGTCATTCGACCTGAAGGGTAGCTTTGGCTCCGGTCGGATGTCAAGGGGAGTGGGACGAATGGGCTGGAGGCGTGGCAGCCGCGACGAACGATGCATTTCGCCGATCAGAAGGAAACGACGAGGCGAGGGGTGGCGATGAGGGTATTGCGATTGGCGAGGATTCCGCCGGGGTGCTGGAAATACTGAACGTCGGAGACGAGGGAGAGTGTGCGGGAGAGGCTGAATTTGTAGTAAGCCTCGAGGGCTCGTTCCTGATGAGCGTCGTAGTCGCAGAGATCGCGGGTGAAAACGACGCGGGTGACGGCGGCTCCGGCCGCGTCGGAAGGGCGGCGGCGGAAGGGCGCGGAGAAGACGAGTCCACCGCCGAGATGCTGGGTGAAGGGGTTGGCTTTTCCGTCGCCGTCGCCGATTTGGAGGAAGGCGGAAAGGCGTTGCTCCTGGGATTGTTTTTCGGAGAGTACGCGACGCCAGAGGGACTGCTCGGTGATGAGGTAGAGGCCCTGGGTTCCGGAGACGTCGTCGCCGCGAAAGCAGTGGAGAGGCTCGCGGAGCTGCCAGATGCCGAGAGCGACGCGGCCGGGATTCTGACTGGCGCCGAGGGTCCATGCCTGACTGACTTCACCGAGTTCCATTTTGCCGTTGTTAGTGCCGAAGAGACCGGCGCTGATCTGGGTTGATTTGGTGGCGGCGACGGCGAGGTCGGCGCCCATTTTCGGTTGGGGATAGGTGGGAAACTCCATGATGGTGGGGCTGAAGCCCATGGAGGAGTTGAGGAAATCGGCGGCGGTGGAGACACCGGCAAAGTCGGTATTGGCGTCGATGCGGCCGGCCTTGAGTCGGAGGCGATTGTTGAAGAGCAGCTGTTGCGCCCAGGCCTGGTAGAGGACGGTGCGGGAGGGCGCATCGATATTGGAGTATCCCTGGGAGGCAGAGGTATAGACGCTTCCATATTCCTGCGTGTGCTGTTTGAGGTCGAGGAAGGCGCTGCCACCGTTCCAGCCGAGAGCTTTGGCGGCGTCGATGGTGGAGGTTATGTCCCAGGAATAACGTCCAAACCAGTTCTGCGAATCGGGCAGTGCAAGCGGAGCTTTGGATAGATCGTGGACATACAAATACTGAAACGACACGCCGTGCTGCGCGAGTTGATGCAGGGTGCGCGCGGGTGTGGCGAATCCGTTGAGCAGGGAGCCGGAGGCGGGCGGGGCAGGGTTTGCTGCGGGGGTCTGGCCGAACGCGTACGGATGAAGGGCGAAGAGAAGCAGGGTGGGCGTAAGGAACAGAGGGCGGCGGAGTGGGTTGAGCATGATGGTCTCGCTGGCGAGATTTCTCGCAACAGTTCCTCATCGGCACCGGCGGGACAAACTTTCCTGTTTGGGAACGGGTTTTCGCATCTTTGATGCGATGTCTCTATTGCTGTGGCGGCATTGGGGCGACTGCTGTGTTTTCAGCGTGTCCAATGGGGCACCGGCGGGGAAGGGCGACGGACGGGGGGGCGCGCTGGCTCAAAACGGGTCACGCCGGTGGGGAGAAGAGAGGCCTCGGCGGTGCCAGCGCGTTTCCGAGGGTTCGCCCCTAATGGGGAGCGCGAACGATCCGATGAACGCAAGTAGCAGCAAGTGTGCTCGGAGAAAAAGAGATGATGGCGAAAATGACTTTCAGAACTCGGCTGGCAGCTGGGTTCGGTCTTGTTCTGCTGGTAGTGGTGGTCGTGGGAGCGGTGGGATATCGCTCGACGTACCGGATGTCCGCCGAAGAGGACAAGATGGTGGCCAACGCGAAGAAGCAGAACATGGCGATGGAGATGGAGTGGGCGCTGGCGTCGGAATCCGACGATCTGCGCGGGTATCTGCTGACGGGAGACGCCGCGCTGGTGACGGAGTTCAATGCGCGGGCACAGCATCTCACTGAGTCCGCGACCGAGGTGAAAGGGATGCTGGTGACGGCGCGGGGCAAAGCGTTGCTTCCGCAGATTGAAGGCCAGCATCAGCTGAACCTCGACGCATACCGCAAGGCGATTGAGATGCGGCGTGCGGGGAAGAGCGAGGAGGCGATGCGGCTGGTCTTCAGCCCGGAGCTGAATGGGCGGCGCACGCAGATGATGAAGGACATGCAGGAGCTGGATGACCTGACCGATCAGTTGATGGCGGAGGCAATCGCAGGGCATGACGAAGCCGAAGTGCAGACACGAGCGATGATGCTGATCTTCGGTCTGCTGGGAATTGCGGGTGGCGTAATTTGTGCGGGGCTGGTGACGCGCTCGATCACGCGGCCGGTTTGCGCGGTAGGGGAGGCACTGAAGGCGATCGATGCGGGAGAGCTGAACTTCGCCGATCTGGCGGTGGGCTCAGAAGACGAGCTGGGAGATGCGGCGCGGGCGCTGAACTCGATGAAGAACAACCTGCGCGAGGTGGTGGGTTCGATGGCGGACGCGGCTGAGGCGCTGTCAGTGGCCAGCGGCGATATTTCGGTGAACGCGAGCGAGGGCGTGAAAGGGGCGGAGACCGAGAAGGGGCAAGTACAGCAGATCGCCACGGCGATGCAGGAAATGTCGGCGACCATTCACGAAATTTCGGAGGGAACGAATCAGGCAACGGAGTCGGCGCGAAGGGCTTCAGAGAACGCGCGGAGCGGCGGAACGATCGTGGACAACATGCGGGAACGGATGCAGGGAATCTCCCGGGCGGTGCATGAAGCGAGCGGCAAGGTAGCGGAGCTGGGGCAGCGGTCGGATGAGATTGGCAAGATCGTCGCGGTGATTGACGACATCGCGAACCAGACGAACCTGCTGGCGCTGAATGCTGCGATTGAAGCGGCGCGAGCGGGAGAACAGGGACGAGGTTTCGCAGTGGTGGCAGGAGAAGTGCGGCGACTGGCGGAACGGACGGCCAACGCGACGAGAGAAATTACCGGGATGATTGAGGGCGTCCAGACGGAAACGCGGACCGTGGTAGAGACCATGCACGCCGGCACCGAAGAGGTGGAGCATGGCGTGGAGATTACTGTGAAGGCGGGCGAATCGCTGCAGCAGATCATTGGGGATGCAGAAAATGTTGGGCAGATGATCAGCCAGATCGCTACGGCGACTACGGAGCAGTCGGCGACGACCGAGGATGTGACGATGTCGGTGACGCGCATCAATCAGCTGGTGACCGGTTCAGCGGAGGAAGCGCAGAAGACGGCACGCTCCTGCGACCGGCTGACGGGGCTGGCGGAGGAACTCCGGAAGATGGTGGGACGGTTCCACATTGCGGAAGGGGGAAGGGATCGCGGGCGGGACGCACGGGCTACGGAACGAAGCGGAGCGGTGCGGCCGCAGCTGACTTCGCCGGCGATGTAAGCGGGAGGCTGAGCTTCGGTTCAGCCGGGACCGCAGTTAGCTTTCAGTCCGCAAGCTTGAAGATGCGGATCTGGACTAACTTGCTGATAGTGAGGTTCTGGAAGCCGCGGGCTTCCATGCGGTGGATGAAGTCGGGAGTGACCTTGAAGATGCGCATCTGGATGAGTTGTTCGGCGTCGGGGTTATAGCCGAGGGCGCGATACTCTTTGACTTCATCGGCATTGACGCCGTGAACGCCGAATGCGATAAGTTTGCCGGCGGGCAGGTTGGGATAGCCAAGCGCGGCCATGCTGCGGACGAATTCGGGCGTGATTTTGAAAATATGCAGGGCGATGAGGTTGCCGGAATTCATGTCGTTGACGCCGGCTGCCTGAAGACTCTGAACCCAGGACGTCTCAATGTGGAAGAGGGTGTAGGTCTGGAGCTTCTCGGAGGTGAAGTCGGAGAAGCCGAGGTGAGTCATGCGGTCGACGAAGGCCGAGTCGGGCGTGAAGGTGAAGTCGCCGGAGAGGGTGAGGTTGTGGATCTGGCCGGAGCAGGAGATTGTGCCAGCCTCCGCGACAATTTTGGCTTCGACGTGGGCACCTTCGTGTTCAAAGTCGGCAAAGGCGAGGCCGGTAAAGGTGGTAATGGGCACGTCGGAGTCGGAATCGTGGCAATGGCCGCTGCCGTTGTCGCAGGTGCCGCGGTCGAGCTCGTAGCGGACGTGGTCCGCCTGGGTTGAGGGCGCGATGGAGCAGTGTCCGTTCAGGGGCTCCAGCCGATCGTCGAGGGAGAAGAGGGGCGCGGAGAAGAGGCGGCTGCCGGCAAGGCAGAGAATGGCTGTGAGAATCGCGGCGCGAACGCTCATGGCGGGTCTCCTGATTGAATCGCTGCTGATTGCGAATTATTTTTTGACGGATTCGTCGTCGAGGATGCCGGAGATGCGGAGCTTGACGAGTTTCTGGACGGTCAGCTGGTCGAAGCCGTGGCGTTTGGCGTCGGCAATGAACTCCGCATTGATATTGAAGATGCGCATCTGAACGAGGTCCTGAAGGGTGGCGCCGGGGAACTGGTCACGGACGCTTTTTGCGTATTCGGGGGTGACGTTCTGGACGCGGAGGTTGACGAGCTCCTTCGCGGGAATGTCGGGGAAGCCGGCAGCTTTCATCCCGGCGATGAATTCGGGTGAGACGTTGAAGATGCGGTAGCGGATGAGGTCGTTGAAGGAGCCGACCTCGATGCCATCGCTGTGGAGCTTAGCGGCGAATTCCGGGGTGACGCCCTGGACCTTCATGGCGATGAGCTGATCGACGGTGGGTTTGCCGAAGCCAACTTTCGCCATGGCGTCGGCGTATTCAGGCATGATGTCCTGAACCTTCATCGCGATGATCTTGTTGACGTCGGCGTCGTAGCCATCGGCATGCATTTTGGCGATGTATTCCGGTGTGACGTCCTGGACGCGCATGGCAATGAGCCTGTCGGCGGAGAGGTTGGCAGCGCCGGTGGCTTTGGCCATCTCGGCGGCATATTCGGGCGTGATGTCCTGGACGCGCATGGCGATGAATTTGTTGACGTCGAGGTCGAAGCCGGCGGCGCGCATTTTGCTGATGTAGTCGGAGGAGACGTCCTGGACTTTGAGGGCGATGAGTTTGTCGGGAGAAAGTCTGGCGCCGAATTCTTTGGACATGGCCGCTGCGTAGGCGGGGGTAATGCCCTGGACCTTCATCGCGATGTATTTATCGAGGTCGACGTCGTAGCCGGCGGCGCGCATGGCGTCGATGTAGTCGGAGTGGGCGGAGGTGGTGGAGGCAGATTCCTGCGATGAATCGGATGCGGAGTCCGTATCAGGCGAGGGTGCGGGAGCCGCGGCTGGAGCGGGTGCAGGCTGGGCAGCGCTGGGTTTGGGTGCGGGCGCTGATGCCTGCAGAGTCGGGTGCATGGCCTTGAACATGACGGACTTCGCGACGCTGGAGGCAGCCGGCGCGATGCGGGCTGCGACCTGAGGCACGGCGCGGAAGCTGGCGAAGACTTTGGGCAGCGGGCAGAGGAAGACGAGGAGGGCGGTGGCGATTCCAGCGGCGGAGATGGGGCGGAAGCTGCGGGGACTCGCTTCGCGATCGCCCAGGATGCGGAGGATGCGAGCGCGAAGGCCGGCGCGGGACTGATGGCCATCGAGAGCCATAGCAAGATGCAGACGGGTGCGGCGTTCTTCTTCGAGACGGAGAAGGGCGGAGGCGTAGACGGTGGGGTCGGAGCAGGAGCGAACGGCGACGTCGTCGCAGCAGAGCTCGCGTTCTTCGCGGGCGCGGCGGCTGACCCACCAAACGGCGGGATGGAAGAAGAAGAGAGTTTCGACGATGGTCTGGAGCAGGTTCCAGGCGTAGTCGGCGCGACGGATGTGGGCGAGCTCATGGGCGAGGACGACTTCAAGCTGCTCGGGGCTGAGGGTGGTGAGGGCGGTAATGGGCAGCAGGATCCACGGGCGCACGACGCCGGCGGTGAGCGGGTTGGTGATGCGCGAGGAGATGCGCAGGTCGACGAAGCGGGGGATATTCATCTGGCGGCGGAGGACGTCGAGGCGGAGGAGGAGCGTGTGGGGCGCTTGTTGAAGACGGGAGCGGAGGCGGCGGATGATCCACCACCCGCCAAGGGTGCGGACGGAGAGGAAGAGAACGCCGGCGAGCCAGAGGCCGTCGAGATATGGCATGAGATGGGCGTTGGCGAAGAAGCGGTTCGCGGTGGGACGGTCAGCCGAAGTTCGTTCAGCCAGGGTCCGGTCAGCCAAGAAGCGGTCCGCGGTGGTGCGATCCGCGATCGCTGCATTGACGGTGGTACGAGCGGCGATATTCAGATCGGCGAGTGCTGACTCCTCATAGGTGAGGGTAGCGACGGAGACGGCGAGCATGCCGAGCAGCGCGCCGAGGGCGAGCAGGTAGCGGGCGTTTGCGGTGCGGCGGGCGAGGGCGATGTCGGCGACGCGGTAGACGAGCGCGATGGCCGCGCCTTGCCAGAGGAAGTGGACGAGGGTCCAGCCGAGTGCTTGCCAGTGGTGTGTCATAGGCTTTGTCTCTTTTGGTCGATGAGGTTGCGGAGTGCTTCGAGTTCCTGATCGTTGACGGATTCGAGGGCGAGGGCGTGCATGGCGAGCTGCGCGGCGGAGCCGGCGAAGAGACGCTCGCTGATGTCGCGGACGAGCTGATCCTGGGTTTCGTTCTGCGAGGCGGCGGGGTGATAGATGTGGGCCTTGCCGGATTCTTCGCGCTCGACGAGACCTTTCTCGGTCATGATCTGGAGGAGCTTGAGGACCGAGGTGTAGCCGAGGGCGCGCTTCGCGTTGATGTCGTGATGGATGTCGCGGACGGTGGAAGGGCCGCGGTCCCAGAGAATGCGGAGGAGCTCGAGTTCGCCTTCAGTGGGTCGCGGGAGCGGGTGACTACGCTTCATGATCGAGACGGTATACGAAGGAGTTCGTACTTGTCAACGAAGATTTTCGTAGATGGGGAAATTGTGACGAGTGGGACGGAAGACAGAGAGTCGGGAGTCGCCAGTCGGGAGGAGGGAGCCTCGCGTGACGGAGGTGCGTTCACGATGACAGGAATTGTTTGGCGAGGCGGTTGAGGAGGTCGCCGGTTTCATCGCAGACGCCGGTGTGGACGGGCGAGGGCTGGATGATGGTGGAACGCGGGGAGCTGAGCCAGTGGAAGCGCTCGCGTTGCGAAAGGCGAGCGATGGGGCCAGCGGTGGGGTCGCCCTGGCAGATGCGGGGGATGGCGTTGAGGTGATCGCGGACCAGCTCGATGTCGATGTCGGGCCAGAGGGCGGTGAGGCGGGCAGGATCGAAGTGAACGCGCGCATCGAGGTAGCGCTTCTCGAGGCAGAAGACGACAACGGCGGCGTTGATGAACTCCTGACGCTCGACGCGGGGAACGACGCGAAGGATGGTGTAGTCAAAGGAGGCGGGTGCGGGCACGGATGGCCTCCTGTTCGAAGATATTTGCGGATGCGAGGCGGCGGGTGAGGAAGTCGATGTAGCCGGCGCGATGCTCTGCGGGGTCGGCGGGGATCGACTCGAAAAAGGAGTCGGGAACCTGGTGGACGATGTCGGTGAGGAGCGCGGGGGTGAGGCGCTGGCGCGCGGCTGCGGCGGCCTCTTCGATTTTGTTGGCCCAGGGAAGCAGGAGGTGGTGCTCGATTTCCATGAAAGGCGATTCTATTTTGTTCTCGCGTGCAGGCCAGTTGTGGTGGAAGAAGAGCGCGGCGCCGTGATCGATGGGGTAGAGCTTGCGATGCCAGACGAGGAGGTTGGCGTTGCGAGGGGTGCGGTCGACGTTGAGGACGAAGGCGTCGAACCAGACGAGGAGCGAGGCTTCGGGCGAGGGCGCGGCATCGTGCGCGGCGGGGTCGAACATGGTGGAGCCGGGCAGGTAGTCGAGGGCGATGTTAAGGCCGGTGCTGGCTTTGAGGAGCTGACGGATTTCGGCGTCGGGCTCGTTGCGGCCGAGGGCGGGATCGATTTCGACGAAGACCAGCTCGGGGACGCGGAGACCGAGGGCGCGGCCGATTTCGCCGGCGATGAGTTCGGCGATGAGGGCGAGGATCCCCTGGCCGGCTCCGCGAAATTTGACGACGTAGAGGCCGAGGTCGTCGGCTTCTACGATGGCGGGCAGGGAGCCGCCTTCTCGCAGCGGGAGCACGTAGCGCGTGGCCTGGACGGTGCGCATGAGGCAGGTACAAGTGACAGGTTACAGGTTACAGGTGACAGGGAGCCGGAAGCAGGTCAGGTTCCAGGTTATGGGTGACAGGGTGAGGCGCGGGTGAGCGACCGTGCGCTGCGAGTCGTAGACTGATTCGGTTATGAATGCGAGCTTGCGGCGGCGGGATTTTCTGAAGATTGCGGGAGCGGCGGCGGTGGGCGGGATTTCGCGGGGAGCGATGGCCGCGGCGGCGGGCGGGATCTTTGTTCTGGTGGACGCTGGGGATGCGGTGGCTTCGAGTGCGCCGGTGCGGCGGGCGGCGGAAGGTCTGTGCACGACGCTGGTGGCGAAGGGCGCGACCGCGAATGTGGTGACGTCGCTTGAGGAGACGGCGGGGGCGGCTTTGGTGGTGGTGGTTGCGGAACCGCATTCGGAACTAGCTCGTCACTTTTCGCAGAGCGGTACGGAATTGGGCGCGGATACTTTTCGACTGGCACCGGGACAGGTTGGGAAGACGCCGGCACTGATGGTGGCGGCCCCCGATGTGCGGGGATTTGTTTATGGGCTGCTGGAGCTGACGGAGCGGGCGGAATTCGGCGAGGATGCTCGCGCGGCGCTGCATATGAAAGAGGCCATCGAGGAGCGGCCGGCCAATGAGGTTCGGTGTGTGGGCCGGTATTTCTGCAGCGAGCTGGAAGACAAGCCCTGGTATTACGACAAGGAATTTTGGCGCGGCTATCTGGACACGCTGGTGGCGAGCCGGTTCAACCGCTTTTGTCTTGCGTTTGGGCTGGAGTACGACTTTCCGCGCGGGGTGACAGACGACTACTTTCATTTTCCCTATCCCTATTTAGTGGATGTGCCGGGGTACGCAGATGTGCGCGTGGTGCAACTGGTGACAGCAGATGGACAGCGGTTGGCGACGCCGGGGATGGTGAGCGCGGAGGAGAAGGCGCGGAATCTCGCGATGCTGAAATTCATCGCTGCGGAGACGGGCGCGCGTGGGTTGCAATTTCAGCTGGGGATCTGGACGCACGCATATCAATGGACGGACTCGCCCAACGCGTATCACCGGATTGAGGGGCTGACTGCGGAGACGCACGCGGCGTATTGCCGGGATGCGCTGGCGATCCTGTTGCGGGAGTGCCCGGAGATTCAGGGGTTGACGATGCGCGTACACGGCGAGAGCGGGATTCCGGAGGGGAGCTACGACTTCTGGAAGACGGTGTTTGAGGCGGTGAAGGGGTGCGGGCGCAAAGTCGAGATCGACATGCACGCGAAGGGCGTGAACCAGACCATGATCGACATGGCTGTGGAGACGGGCATGCCGGTGAAGCTGGGCGCGAAGTTTTCCGCGGAGCATCAGAGCCTGGGGTATCAGCAGGCGGACATTCGGGCGCTGGAGATTCCGGATTCGAGCCAGGACGGGAGCGGGCCATTCAGCGTGAGTGGTGGGGCCCGGCTTTTTACGCGCTACGGGTATGCGGATTTTCTGCGGGAGGGGAGTCCGTATCGATTGTGGTTTCGGTTGTGGCCGGGAACGCAGCGGCACTTGCTCTCGTGCGATCCGGAGACGGCGGCGGCGTATGGAAGGGCAGCGCATTTCTGCGGCGCGGCAGGGCTGGATATTTGCGAGCCCTTGATGTTCAAGGGGCGTGAGGGATCGGGTTCAGCGGGGGGACGATGTGCGTATGCGGATCAGACACTGACGCCAGACAAGGACTGGCAGAAGTTCGAGCTGTTCTATCGGGTATGGGGACGGAAGCTCTACGATCCCGAAGTGGACGCGGAGAGCTGGCGTCGGACGATGCGGCCACGATTTGGGCGCGGGGCGGTTGCAGTGGAGACGGCGCTTGCAAATGCGAGCAGGATGCTGGCGCTGGTTACGTCTTCGCATTTGGCGTCGGCGTCAAATCATGCGTTCTGGCCGGAGATGTACTTCAACATGCCGGTGGTGCTGGGGAATGAGAGGTCGCCGTATGGCGACACACCGACGCCGAAATGTTTTGGCACGGTGAGCCCGCTCGATCCGCAGATGTTTTCGACGGTGGTGGAGCACGCACACGATTTGCTGGCGAATTGGCCGAAGGCGAAGTACTCGCCGGTGGAAGTGGCGCAAAGTTTGGAGGACATGGCTGCTGCCGCGAAGGAGGCGTTACGCGCGGCGGGGACGGAGGGGAGTGGGGCTGGGTCGGCGGAGTTTCGGCGCATCGAGGAGGATGTGCTGATCCAGATTGGGCTGGGAACTTTCTTCGCGAAGAAATTGCGATGTGGAGTGCTGTGGGAGATCGGTCAGAGGGCCGGCGATGCGAGTGTGGGCGGCCTGGCGTTGAGTCATTATCGCGAGGCGCGCGAAGCGTGGGCGACGATGGGGCAGCGCGCACGGGGCGTGTATCGGGCGGACGTTGGGTACGGCGATGTGCCGATGCGGCGCGGGCACTGGATGGATCGGCTGGCGGGGATTGACGCGGACATCGCGGCGATGCAGGCGCAGCTGGGAAGTCCGGGCGAGGGAAAGTTATCGCCTGCTGCAGACGTTGCGGTGCGGGAGGCGACGGGACGGCCGAACCGGCCGAGTCTGCCGGTGGTCCACAAAGCGGCGGAGAGTTTTGTGCCGGGAGCGCCGCTGGAGCTGGAGGTGGAACTGGGCAAAGGCTCGGGGTCAGAAGATTCGGTGACTGTGCGACTGCATTATCGACATGTGGACCAGGCGGAACGTTGGCAGTGGGCGGAGATGGATGTGAGCGGACGCAGTTACAAGGGGACGATTCCAGCGGACTACACGCGCTCGGCATTTCCGTTGCAGTACTACTTTGAATTGCGACGCGGGCGGCGGGCGTGGATGTTTCCTGGGTTCAAGGGGACGTGGTCGAACCAGCCCTATTTCGCGGTTTGGAAGCGGACGCGGAGCGGGCGGCCGGCATGACGGGAATCTCGATTGAGGGAGAGCCCGCAGCTTGTGGAAAAGAGTGTTTGCAGGGGAAGACTGGCGGTATTTTCGTAACGGTACGGTGTAGTGAAGCGGAAGACGAAATGTCTTGATGTTTCGAGGACGGGGGAGTCTGCTTCTTGCTATGGGGTGAACCTGGCCATCCGGCATTAGTTTGTTTAGAGATTTTGGTGTTGGGGTTGCTGTTGGGGTTGCTGTTGGGGGTGGGGGTTGAAGGGTTGACGTTGATGTCGGGGGTTGGTGTTGATGTTGAGGGTTGGGGTTGGGGTTGGGGTTGAAGTTGAAGTTGATGTTGGGGGTTGGGGGTTGAAGTTGATGTTGGGGGTTGTTTGCAGTTGAAGTTTGTTTGCGGTTGAACCTTGGTTGGCATCAGGCTCGAAGGCCTTGCCCAGGGGCTCCGCTATGGACTGCGCCAGCTGCGTCGGGTCTGGGTTGTTGTTGGACGCTGGAGTTGTTGTTGGACGTCAGGGCCGGTGTTGGGATTCTCTGTAGTTGCTTCAGCTGTGGCGTTCCGGTCTTTTTTTGCCCGTCCGCTTTTTCGGCAAATCATCATCTACTCGCAGCGGAGGGCGGTGAGGGGATCGATCTTCATAGCGCGGCGTGCGGGTAGAAGGGCCGCGAGAGCACTGACGATGAGGACGCCGATGAGGATGACGGCGTAGTTGGCGGCATTGCCGGGCTTTACGCCGAAGAGCAGCCGTTCAAGCAGGGGTGTGACGGCGAGCGAGAGCAGGAATCCCGCGGCGAGGCCGGGCAGGACCCAGGCGAACCCGTCGGCGAGAATCATTTTCAAAACCTGAGCACGAGGTGCGCCGATGGCCATGCGGATGCCGATCTCCGTGGTGCGCTGGGCGACCGAATAGGAAAGCACTCCATAAATGCCGATGGAGGCGAGCAGCAGCGCGACAGCGGAGAGCAGCGTGGCGAGCAGGGAAGCGAAGCGGCTTTCGGCCTGGGCTCGGGCGACGAGTGTGGTGAGGGGCTCAACGTGGGAGACGGCGAGATCTTTGTTGAGGAGCGAGACTTGTTTTTGCGCGACGCTTGCGAGACCGGGGACAACGCCTGAAGAACGAACGACGACGGACATGGGGCGCGGCGCGAGCTGAAAGGGCACGTAGACCTGGGGGCGCACGATGGCGGTGAGCGAGTGGCACTGAATATGGCGGACGATGCCAACGATGACAACCCAGTCGCGCTGGAACTGATACGGGCCGTCGGGTGAATCCGAAATATTGAGTTTTTTGCCGAGAGCGTCGCCGGCCGGCCAGAGTTGGTGGGCGAGGACATCGTCGATGACGGCGACGTGCAAATGAGAGGCGTCGTCGGAGTCAGTAAAGTCGCGGCCTGCGATGAGTGTTGAGCCGATGGTGGTGAAGTAGCCGGGCATGATGGAGCGATCGTCGGCCATGACGGTGTTCTGTTGGTCGATGGGCGCGCCTTCTTTCCAGTAGTAGTCGTACCAGTTGCCGGCGTCGTCGAGGGGCAGGTGCGAGACGGCGGCGACGGACTGAACGCCAGGCAGGGCGCTGAGGCTTTGCTGTAACTGGTGGAGCATGGGCCAGCCGGGGCGCGAGATGCGGAATGCGTAGACATTTTCGACATGGAAGCCGGGATCGGCGCGCAGGATGTTGACGAAGGTGCGCATCAGCAGGCCAGTTCCAAGGAGGAGCACGAAGGCGAGCGCGACTTCGGCGGAGACGAGAAAGCTGGTCCAGTGGCGGCGACGCCAACCGGACTGGCGGCTCGCGTCTTTGAGGTTGCGGGTGAGGTCGAGACGGCGGACCGCGAGGACGGGGGCGAGCGAGAAGAGCGCGCTGGTAAGGAACGCGACGGCAAAGGTGAAGGCGAGCACACGGTCGTCGAGCGCGACCTGATTGAAATTCGTAAAAGAGGGTGGACGCGCGGCGAGAATGGCATGGACCGCGGCCCATCCGACGCCGAGTGCGGCGACGGCACCGAGCGAGGCGAGAAGCAGATTCTCCGTGAGGAACTGGCGGACGAGCCGGGCGCGCGATGCGCCGAGAGCGGCGCGGATGGTGGTTTCGCGCAGGCGATGGCGGGCGCGCACCATGAGGAGATTCGCGATGTTGGCGCATCCGATGAGCAGCACAAAAGCGACGCCGCCGAAGAGGAGGAGCAGAGTGGAGCGGACCTCGCGGACGTCGTCCTCCTGGAGCGGATAAACGGCGAGGCTGAAGTTGCTGACGGTGGTCTTGGCAGCCAGGGTATTGATCTGAACGGAGACCGCGTTCATGTCCTGCTGGGCGCGGGCTGCATTGCTGCCTGGGCGCACGCGGCCGAGGAGGTGCAGGAATTCCGGTCCAGTGGGTTCGGAGGAGTCGATGGGAACGTCGGTGAAGACGTCGAGGTTGGCGGGAATATTGGAGTCGTGGGGGAAGAGGATTCGGAAGTTTTCCAGCAGAACACCAACGACGATGGCGGAACCGCGATTGAAGCGAATGGCGCGGCCGATGATGGTGGGGTTGGATCCGAAACGGCGAGCCCAGAGGGCGTGGGAGATGATGATGGGTTGCGCTCCGGGCTGAGAGACGAACTGGGCATCGTCGTCTTCGCGGCTGAAGAAGCGGCCGAGCGCCGGCCGCGGAGTCAGGAGCTGAAGAAAGTTGGAGGTGATGACGCCGACTTTAATCTGCTCGGCGTTGTTTTCGGCGGTGCCGTCGCCGGGCAGGTCGCCGTTGGTGGTCCAGATGCCGGCGACCTGATCCATTTGCTGTGCGTGCTGGCGGATCTGGAAGAGCTCGAAGCGGGAGACGGGCGCGCGGCTGGCATTGCCGAAAGCGGCGAGGAGGATGACGAGGCGATTGGCGTCCGGGTAGGGAAGCGGGCGGAGAAGTACCGAGTTCACGAAGCTGCAGATGGCGGTGTTGGCTCCGATGCCCACCGCGAGGGTGAGGATGACGAGGGCGGCGAATCCACGACTGCGACGCAACTGGCGCAATCCATAGCGGAGGTCCTGCGCGACGACTTCGAAGCCGATGCCGGCGCGGCGGTCGCGGACGGCCTGCTTGATGGGCTCAATGCCACCGGCTTCGGCGAGCGCGGCACGGCGCGCTTCCGCGGGAGACATACCGGCGGCGATCTTCTCGTCAGCGAGCAGGTCGGCGTAGGAGCGAATTTCAGCGTCGAGGCGGGCGTCCACATCGTTCCTGTAAAGGAGGTTGTGCAGAACGGAGCGGAGATATGACGGAAGTCCCATGGTGCCTTTCCGTGGTGGTCCTGAGAGGTGCAGAGTCCGAAGCTCCTATCGAGTGACTATACGAGTGTGAGCCGGCTCCTGCAGACTGTCAATAGGAAAGTGACGTGTGATGGTGGCCAGCGGCGCCGGATTTTGCGGCGGGAAGGAATCGCTTCCACGCGGAACTAAACGCCGGGCGCTTCCGTATTGATCTCTTCCCAATAGAACGTCTATTGGTGTAATGTCTTTTCCCATAGAGGTTCGAGTGGACTTTCCATAGAACCTCTACCGGAGGAAGCGTTGGTCCAATCGAAGAAAGAGCAGGAGTTGTTGCTGGGGACGCTGGACATGCTGATTCTGCAGACGCTGGTGATGGGGGCGGCGCACGGCCACACCATCGCGCATGTCATCGAGCACACCTCGGACGATGTGCTGCAGATCGAGCAGGGGTCGTTGTATCCGGCGCTGCATCGCCTGGAGGATCGCGGGTGGGTGTCGTCGTACTGGGGCGCGAGCGAGAACAATCGCAAGGCGCGGTTCTACAAACTGACGGCGGCGGGGCGCAAGCGCCTGACGGTGGAGACGCATCGCTGGGAGTCGATGGTGAAGGCAATAGGCCGGGTGCTGGGGAATGCGGGACGCGTGGCGGAGTGAGAGCGGAAGGGGAAGGCGATGAGTTTGCGCCGGTATTTGCACAGGCGGGAGTGGGACGAGGAGCGGGCGCGGGAGCTGGAAGCGCACCTCGAGCAGGAGACGGCGGACAATGTGGCGCGAGGGATGATGCCGGGTGAGGCGAAACGGCGCGCGTACATGAAGCTCGGCAACCCGACAGTGATACGCGAGGAGATCTGGAAGATGAACAGTTTTGTTTCGGTGGAAGACCTGGGGCGGGATGTGCGCTACGCGCTGCGGCAGTTATGGAAGAACCCTGGATTTGGGGCGATCGCGATTGTGACGCTGGCGCTGGGGATTGGCGTGAACACAGCGATTTTCTCGATGGTGAACGGGCTGCTGTTCAGCTCACTGCACATCGAGAACGAGCGGCAGGTCGTGAATATCGGTCTTCGCCAGAATGGCTCGAGCTGGCAGCCGCAGCTTTCGCTGCCGGAGTATCAGACGCTGGTTGCCCAGACGCGCGCGGTTTTCTCCGATGTGTTCAGCGATGATTTTGGGCTGGACGGGATGAGCCAGGAAGGGAATCAGCCGGACCGCATATTCACGGACTACGTGAGTGGAAACTACTTCGACGGGCTGGGGGTGAAGCCGACGCTGGGACGATTCTTCAAGCCGACGGAAGGAGTGACGGCGGGCGCCGATCCCTACGTAGTGCTGAGCTACGCGTACTGGAAGGAGCACTTCGGAGGGGACGCGAACGTGGTGGGGCGCCAGATTGCGCTGGATGGAAAGCCGGTGACGGTTGTGGGAGTTGCGCCGAAGAGCTATCGCGGGCTGAGCAGCATCCTGGGCGTGCAGGCCTACCTGCCGCTGGCGATGACGGTGACAATCGAGAATACGCCGCCGGCGGTTTTCAATAAGCAGGACAGCCGCAATCTTCACGTTTACGGCCGGCTACGCAACGGAGTCACGCGGCAGCAGGCGGATGCAGCCCTGGCCGTTGTGGCGCGCGATCTGGCGCGGGCGCATCCGGTGGCGGAGCGGAAGACGGAGATGCGAGGCTTCTCACTGGCGGCGGGACGGCTGACGGGATCGCTGGATCAGGACAACAGCTTCGCGACGGTGTCTGCAATTTTTCTGGGACTGGCGGGGCTGGTGCTGCTGCTGGCCTGCGTGAATGTGGCGAACCTGCTGCTGGTGCGGGCGACGGTGCGGGAACGGGAGATGGTAATCCGGTCGGCGCTGGGAGCGGCGCGATTCCGGCTGATCCGGCAGATGCTGACGGAGAGTGTGCTGCTGGCGGTGCTGGGCGGAGTGGGAGGCATCGCGCTGGGCCTTGCGGGCAGTAGTTTTCTGAGCTCGATCAATCTGCAGACCGACCTGCCGATGGCGTTCGATTTCAGCTTTGACTGGCACGTGCTCGCGTTTTCGGCAGTAATCGCCGTGGCGGCGGGAGCAGTGGTGGGCATTGTGCCAGCGGTGCGGCTGGCGCGTGCGAATCTGAATCTGGTGTTACGGGAAGGCGGGCGTGGGATCGCGGGGCGGGGACATAAACTGCGCGACGGTCTGGTAACGGTGCAGGTAGCGAGCGCGCTGACGCTGCTGATTATCGCCGGTTTGTTTATGCGGAGCCTCGAGCAGAGCGAGCATGCGGATCTGGGCTTCAATCCGAATAACGTGCTGACGATGATGATGGATCCGGGGGAGATTGGATACGACGTGGATCGCTCGCTTAGTTTCTACCGGGATTTGTTGCCGCGGATGCGAAGCGTGCCGGGAGTGGAATCAGCCACCGTGGCGGAATCGATTCCGATGGGGATGATCGACAACGGCTCGGACGCGCTGACAATCGAGGGGTACGCACCGGCGGCGGGCCAGGGGGCGCCGGAGATCAGCTACAACGTGATCGGGACGGATTACTTCAGGACGCTGCAGGTTCCGCTTGTGGAAGGGCGGGACTTCAGAGACTCGGATAACATGCAGGCCCCCTATGTGGCCATCGTCAGCGAGAAGATGGCGAAGGCGTACTGGCCGCATGCGGATCCGATGGGACGGCACTTCACGATGGCGAGCGACCCGACACATACGATGCAGGTGGTGGGCGTAGCGGCGGATGCACACTACGGGACGCTGGACCGATCGGCCGCAGCATATTTCTACACACCGTACGCGCAGCACGATGTGAATTCGCTGTTGGCGCTGGAGGTGCGGACGCAGGGAGACCCGGGGGCGATGGCGCCGGCGATCGAGCGGGCGATTCATGCGCAGACGCCGGGCCTGCCGGTGTTCGAGGTAAAAACGCTGCATCAGGCGCTGTATTCCCCGAATGGATTGTTGCTGTATGAGGTCGTGGCAGGAATGGCAGGCGTGATGGGCACGCTGGGGATGATTCTCGCGGTGGTTGGAGTCTATGGCGTGCTGTCGTATGTGGTGAGCCAGAAGACCGGGGAGATCGGTGTGCGCATGGCATTGGGAGCGCAGCGCGGCGACATTCTGCGGCTGGTGTACCGGCAGGGTTTCTGGATTGTGGGCATTGGATTGGCAGTTGGAATAGCAGCGAGCCTGGGCGCAGCGCACCTGGTACGAAGCATGATCGCAGTGAGTGCGACGGATCCGGTGACGTATCTGGGAGTAACGGCGGCGCTGGCGGCGATTGCGATGCTGGCGTGCTATGTTCCGGCGCGGCGCGCGATGTATGTGGAGCCGATGAAGGCGCTGCGAATGGAGTGAAAGAGCCAGCGTTCAGTTGTCAGCGATCAGCGCGTAATACTGCGGGTTGAAGCTGTTGCGAACCATTGGCGGGATGTTTTTTGGCCGGTTATCAGTGCTGGCAGGGAACCATTTCGTACCAGGGAGAGTGAAGTGCCCCTGCGTGCAGCGCGAGGCAGATGACCTGGCCCGGCCGGGTGGCGGCGTAGGTGCCGGCGCTGACCTTCATCTGCATGTCCACGGCGGCATCGGGACCCCATGGCGCCAGTTCGAGGTAGTAGGTGGTGCTGCGGCTTCCTCGCGAAACATGGCCACCCAGTACCTGTGCAGTGTAAGTTCGCGATACGGACCGATCGGCCACCGTGTCGGCAGAGGCTGCCAGACCCCACCCATAAAGCGCGCTGAGAACACATAACCCCACCAGTGTTGCGGCGAAGCGCGGATTCTTTCGCGCAGCCGAATAGAACAGGGCAAGCGATGCGATGGTTCCCACAGCGAAGAAAGGCAGAAGCTGGGCTGGGGAGATAAAGTTGACGTCGATGGCGCTGAAGAGGAGCCCAAATCCGGAGATGATGAGGACCAGATTGACGTCTGCACGTGGATCGCGCCGGGTTCGAAACATCGCATACAGGAGCGGCTGTTTGTAGAGTATGTAGGCGGCTGCTGCCGGCGCGAGAGCCGCCACGGTCATCGCCATCAGTCGGTAAGGTACCGGACCCCAGATCAACGCCGCAACGGCCGCGACGTCCACCGCACAAACCGCAAAGGTGAGTCGTTTGGCCGACGCGAGAGCTCCGCGCCGCTCTTCGGGGGTCGCGCCGAGTTCCTGGTCCTGGTCGATCTTCTCGAGGAGTTGATCGCGGTCCTGCGCGTCGAGATCCTTCAGTCCGGCAAGCCATTCGTCCATGCCCGCGCCATACTTCATCAGCGAGATGGTCCCGCCACCGTTGAGGCAGATGACCTGGTAGGACTGGTATCGATTGCGGAACGTCCGGTAGCCCTCCACCTGGTTCATGTCGAATTCCTGGGTGCGCATCGCTCCCTGAACTGTGACGCGGGTGCCGTCGGTGACCAGTTTGGAGCGGAGAGCGACGAGCGCGAGATACAAACCCGCAACGCCGAACATGGCGGGAGCAAACATCGTCGGCAGAGTGACGGGGCCGCTGTGATTCGCGGCGAAAAACAGAACGGCCATGCCGATGAAGATCACGGCGAGAAACAGATACAGAGCTCGTTGCCCGGTACGGAGCGGGTATTCCCGTCGCCCCATAGCCATCTGCGCAGATGAAGCCATTCCACAGCCTCCGGATTCTACGGCTTTTATCACAGACACCTGCAAATCAAACTGCCACTTTTGGACAACCAACTTCATGGCCGAGGATTGTAGACTGAGAAGCGATGGGCGCAGGGTTCGCGGCGGCAGATCGGTTTATCGCTGAGGTGAAGGAGAATCGTCTGCGGGCGGGGTATGTGCTCGTGGGCGATGAGGTGTTCCTCTACGAGCGCTGCCGGCGCGCAGTGCTCGATGCGCTTGTTCCCGCGGATATGCGGGACTTTTGCCTGTCGGAGCTGGACCTCGCCGAGACAAATATTTTTGAGGCGCTCGATCGGGCGCAGACGCCGTCGCTGATGGCGCCGTTCCAGGTGCTGTTCATCCGCAATTTGAAGACGCTGTACACGCGCGGGGCGAAGAAAGAGGAGTTCGCCGCGCTGGATGCGTATTTCAAGTCGCCGAATCCGCAGGCGCTGCTGATTTTTGTGGCGGACCATTTGCGGATTCCGTCGGACCCGCGGCGGATGGACATGCAGGACAAGGATCGCTACGAGCGGATTCGCGAGACGCTGGGCGACTGGTGCGGGATTGTGGAGCTGGCGCGCGTGGATGAGGCCGACGCGCTGAAGTGGATGGCGGCGGAGGCGAAGCGTCGCGAGGTGACGATTGAGCCGGACGCGGCGCGGGAGCTGGCCGATGCGCTGGGCGCGGACATGATGCTGATCGCGAACGAGGTGGAAAAGCTGGTGCTCTACGTTGGTGCAAAGCGTCTGGTGACGCTGGGCGATGTGGAGACGATGGTGCTGGCGGCCAAGCAGCGATCGCTGTACGAGCTGACGGATGCGATTTCAGCGAAGGACCGTGCACGCGCAGTGAGTTTGCTGCATGGATTGCTGAACGCGAGCGACGGTGGGGAAGACTCGGCGATCGGACATTTATATATGCTGGCGCGGACGTTCCGGCAGATGCTGGTGATTCTGGAAAAGAATGTGCGGGACTCGCGGGCGATCTGGCAGGCGCTGTGGCAGGGATTCAGGATGCCGCCGTTTGCGGCCGAAGATGTGATCCGGCAGGCGCGGCGGTATAAGTCGCGGCGGGAGCTGACGCGGGCGCTGCGGCTGATTGCGCGGGCGGATCTGGAATTAAGGTCGCAGCCTCCGGACAAGCGGCTGGTGCTGGAGCGGCTGGTGCTGGAGCTGGCCAGCGAGCCGAAGGCAGGGGCTGTGGTGGGGTTGAGCCCGCAGTATGCCTTCAGCGATTTCTAGGGACTGGCCGTCCAGGCGGACGCGCTTCGCGCCACGTCGGAAGCTAAACATTCATCAGGTCGGCGAGCGAAAGGGATATTCGAATCGCTTCTGAGATGTTTCAGCCCCTGAAGTGTACGCGCCGATGCCTTCCTAAGGATGACAGGGCCTTTCCTCTCGAAAGAGCAGTGGGGTGGCACGGCAAAATGGGATCGCGTTTTGCGGGATGTCCACGTAATCGCGCGAACGCGGGTGCGGTCAGAATGGAACACTCGGGAATTCGCTCTTCAAAAAACACTCACTCCGGTCTGGTGGGGCGTGGTGCGGGAGGAGCTGGCCAGGGGACTACGGCAGGGCTGCGATGGCCTTTGGAGTCGACGGCGCGGATGCCAAAGAGGACGTTATCCTTCGAGACCGGGATGGTGACGGCGTAGTGGCCTTCGGGTGCTGAAGAAAATTTGCCGTCGGGGACGGCGGCGAGTTTCTCGGCGGCGATGGAGCGCGTCCAGTCCGGCGCGGCGAGTGGGCGCCAGAGGATTTCGTAGCGAGTGCCGGGTGGCGTGCCTGGCGCCCGGTCCCATTCGATCTCGGTATTGTTGAGGGCGATAGTGAAGACGCGCGGCGGGGGCGTGTACTGGACGTTGACGGGCGCGGGCGGCGCGCTGGCAAGGACGGCCATGGTGACGGCGTTGAGGCGCGCAACACGGGCGACGTAATCAGAGTCGACAAACCTGAGCAGATCGCCGTACTGGACGCCATCTTCGAGGCGGACATTTTGGTGCTGGTGGTTGAAGTCCTCGCGCCACTCGGTAAAGCGGACGGCGGCGAATCCATCCTGATTGAAAGAGCTGTGATCGCCTCCGCGCTGGAAGCGGTCGCGGCGGAACTCCAGCACGGGGCTGAGGCTGGCGGTGAGCGGGGCAGCGGTATAGGTGCGGGCGGTGTCGGTGATGGCGCGGGCGAGCTCGCGCGAGGGGGAATCGCTTTCGTAGCCGAGGGCGAGGATCTGGCGAATTTGTTCCGGCGGCGCGGTGGAGGGGACATTTTCAGAGAAGATGCGGACGGCGTGGGGATCCTGGAACTTGTCGCCAGGGGTGCGATTACCGCCCACGATGTCGTTGTTCAGGACGGCCTCCAGATGCCAGCCTTCCTGCTTTGCCAGGTCGGCGAGGTGCTTGCTGCCGTTCAGGCCCTGTTCCTCGCCGGCCACGGCGACGAAGATGACGGTGGCAGGGAGCTTGATTTTCGAC
>DATAZC010000208.1:0-12510 GCA_036272255.1 Acidobacteriaceae bacterium
CATCCGCGCGCAGCCCCGCTTCCTGGAGCTTTGCCTGCACCGCCTTCATCGCGGAGCCCATGTCCCTGGGACCGAAGCTCGTGCCCGCCAGCGCTTCGTCCACCAGCTTCTTCATCTCCTCTTCACCCATGGTCCTGGGCAAGTAGCTTTCGATCACCACAATTTCGCGGGCTTCCTTCGCGGCCAGCTCCGGGCGATTGCCTTTCTGGAACTGCTCAATCGATTCCCTGCGCTGCTTGATCATGGTGTTGAAGACCTGCTGCGCCTCCACATCGGTGAGCGCCGACCGCTTGTCGATCTCGCGGTTTTTCAGTGCCGCCTTTACCATCCGAAGCGTCGACGTACGCTCCGTGTCGCGCGCCTTCATGGCGGCGATCATGTCGTGGTCGATCTGCTTCGTCAGTTCCATCGATGCCCCTCTCGTTTCAACCACTCATTATAGGTAGAAGCCCCAGTCCCCACCCGTTTTAAAATAGAGAACGAGGCTCCTGCCACCATGATTCGGAAGACCCGACTGTTTACTCCCGGTCCGACCCCGCTGCTGCCCGCCGCGCAATTCGCCATGGCCGCCGCGGATATCCACCATCGCACCCCTGAATTCAAAGCACTCTACGAACGTGTGCTTGCGCAGCTCAAGATTTTTGTCGGAACGAAGAATGACGTCCTGCTGCTTGCCTGCTCGGGCACCGGCGCCATGGAAGCCTCCATCTCCAATCTCACCTCGCCTGGCGACCGCGTGCTCGTCCTCAGCGCAGGGAAATTTGGAGAGCGCTGGGAGTCGCTCGCAAAAGCTTTCGGCTGCCAGGTGGACCTGGTCAGCGTGGCTTATGGCGAGACGTTCTCGCTCGAGGAGATCCGCAAAGCACTGCGCCCCGACACGCGCGCGGTGTTCGTCCAGGCCACCGAATCCTCTACCGGCATCCGCCACGACATCCAGGGCATGGGCGCGCTTCTCAAGGACGCCAACAGCAACGCGCTCTTTATCGTCGATGGCATCACCGGGCTCGGCACCACGCATCTCGACGTCGATGCCTGGGGCGTCGATGTGATCATCGGTGGCTCGCAGAAAGCGGTCATGATCCCGCCCGGGCTCGCCTACCTGAGCCTCAGCGACCGTGCCTGGAAGGCCACCGAAACCTCGAAGAATCCGCGCTACTACTTCGATCTTCGCAAGGAGCTGAAGAATGCGAAGAAGGGCGAGTCCTCCTACACGCCTGCCGTCGCGTTGATCGCTGCGATGGGAGCGGCGCTGGACTACATTGCTGGCCAGGCCGCAGGCGATCTGGCCGCCGGTCGCGACGCGCTCGTCGACAACGCGGAAACCTGCGCTGCCATGACCCGCGCCGCCGTCACGGCTATGGGACTGCAGCTCTTCGCGCCCACGGCGCCGTCGGCCGCCGCTACCGCGATCCTGCCGCCGGCCGGCATCGACTCCGGCGTCATCGTGAAGGAACTCAAACGGCGCTTCGCCGCCGTGGTCACCAACGGCCAGGGCGAGATGAAAGGCAAGATATTCCGCATCGCCCACATCGGCCTGTTCGACTACATGGACACCATTGCCATCATCGCCGCGCTCGAGCAGGTCGCCGCCACGTCGCTCAACCTGCCCAACTTCGCCTTTGGCAACGCCGTCGCGGCCGCGCAAAAGGTGTATGCCGAACGCACCGCTCAGCCTGCCGCCTCGCAGCCCGTGGAGGCGCTGGCGACGGTGTAACAACCTCTGTCTCCCGGCGTCTCACCGGCATTCACAGGAACAGAACTCATGTCGTTTCCCATTCGTAAGTGCAGCATCTGTGGCGAAGAATTCGAGCTGAAGCCCGACAAGCCTGGCTTCGCCAATCGTTGTCCGTCGTGCAGCGAGCCGGACGAATCCGACACCGGCACGCAGCCCGCAGGTTTTACCGATCGCGAAGCCAACGCCGAGCGTCGCCGCGTCATGAAAGACCTTCTCTACCGTAAAGACAGCTAGCGTCCGGGACCCCTTTCATCGCGCCGTCCATCCCCACCTTTCGATGGATACGGCGCCCGCGGCAGCGCACCTATAATGAGTCCGCCTGATCCGCTGTCCCCAGGGAAGACCCATGTCTGAGCCACGCAATCCCAGGCGCCCCGCCCGCGGGACTTACCGTCCGCGGCCCGAGACTCTTGCGCTCCTCAGGGTTTCCGGCAATCCCATCAACGGTCTCGGCGAAACCGCGCCGCGTCGCCCTTCACCCTTTTTCTGGCATCCTCCGGACCAGCACCCATGGGGCGATCTGCAGGTTCTGGCGCGAACCAATTCCCGCAAGTGCCCGGGATCGACCGAGGCCTTTCAGGCCGCGTATTCGCACCCGGAACTCATCCCGGTGGCAGCAACGCGCAATCCGGCGCCGGCGGCACAACTCGCCGCCGAAGCTACCGCCTTCGCACTGGACCACGAAGCCGATGCGGTAGGGATCGCTGCCATGGACCCGCTTTATGTCTTCGAGGGCTATACCCTCGATGAGCCCTGGGTAATCGTCCTCGCCCTCGCGCACAATTACGAGCGCCTTCGCGAAGTGCCTTCCGACGAAACCAACGGCGTGGGTGTTTGCGATGTTGGCGACCAATATGCCCGCGGTACGCGCTGCTCCTACGCGCTCGCCAACTGGATTCGTTCCCAGGGCTACAGCGCCCGGGCCTTCCCTGGCCCGTCGGCCGACGCGCTCGCTCTCATTCCGCCCGCCATTGCCTCCGGCCTCGGTGAGCTTGGCAAGCATGGATCTCTCATCAGCCGACATTTCGGATCGGGTGTGCGCCTGGCCGGCGTCACCACCGACATGCCCCTCGTCGCGACTACCCCCGATCGCTTCGGCGCCGATGAGTTTTGCGCTACCTGTCAGATCTGTACTAACGCCTGTCCGCCGTCTGCCATCAGCCCCGAAAAACAAATGGTCCGCGGCGTTGAGCGCTGGTACGTCGATTTCGACAAGTGCATTCCCTTCTTTGCCGAAGCTGCCTCCTGCGGCATCTGCATCGCCGAATGTCCCTGGACGCGCCCCGCTGTCCGCCCCAGGCTGCTTGCCACGATGGCAAGCCGCCTTGAGGAGCAGTAGCTCGGTGTTCGTCCACCCTCCCAGCTAGTCCATCATCTTGGTGATGTGCACGTCGAAGTCCGCCGCCGGAGACAGTCCGCGCAGCGTGAACACCTTGTAGCCATCGCCGGTGGTCTCGGTCCTGCGGAACACCCCTGGCTCTGTCTCCACTACTTCGCGCCCACCGCGGAGATTCGCTATAAACGCCTGCGCATCGTCCACCTGCGGAGCATCGGTGCTCGACACCGTCGTCAGCGCCTCGGCTACATAACTCCGCATCAGCTTCGGCCAGTACTCCGCCAGCAGGTCTGTGCCGCCAAACACGTCGGCCCACTGCACGCGCCCGTTGATAGCAACCACCACACCCACCGCGCCGTCGGTGCGCAACTCTGCGAGAATCGCCTGCTCGCTCGCATGGCCGCCGTACGAATCGAGCTTCGCCTGGACCGGCGGGCTCGCGAATACCTTTGCATAGGAGCTGGTTCCACGAACATCGCCCAGCGACTCCGAACTGGACAGCGAATTCGCCATGGCCGCATTCGATGCGCGCACACGAGCCCACACTTCGCTCTGGTTCTGCGCCGCCATGGCCGGGGTGCGCACGCTGGGCTGCGCCATCTGCGCTTTCATCGAGCCAAACTTCTCGCTCGACTCCACCCACCGCCCCGGCTCCACGCAGAACACATTCAGGTCGATGGGCCCGCCTTTGGGCGGCACAATGCGATCCGCACCGATCACGCGATCCTGCCTGCCGCCGGTGACAATTTCTCCGGCCAACAGCAACAGGGGCCGATCGGAATTGTTATAGAGCACCAGCCGATTCACCTCCGCGCCGCTGCTCCTGATCGGGACCACATCGCCGCGCACCAGTCCCCTGCCGTTGCCGGCCTCCGTCACCACCACGGCGCCGGTGCGAATCCCCTCGTCAAGCGTCAAAAGCTGCGAGGTGTTGTACGATTTCGCTGCGACTACCGGAAAAATCGTCAGGTTCCCGCGCCGAATCGCCGGGAGCACCCGGTAAGGCCCCTCGTTTCCAATGCCCGCGCGGCTCGGCCCCGCCGACAGCAGGCCAAGCACGGCAATCAACAGCGATGCGCCCAAAACGAACGCCCGAGTTCCGGAACCTTCCCCCCAAGCAGACTGCGGCGTACTCTTCATATCAACCTCCGCGCGAAGCCGTGTGCTGCGGGCCTGCGCAACTGGAGAACGCCGCCGGTGTCTCTTCTTGCAGGAAAGTTTGGGGAAATTTCTGTCTATGACGTCCGAGCCTTCGATCGCCGCCGAGCCCCACGTCCTCGGAAGTGCCGTCGCGAAGGTCATGGACCTGCGCTATGCGGAGTCCGGCGCCCATCGGTACGGGATTCCGCGCGAGCATTTTCGGCAAATTGTCACCGCCGTTGTTGCGAAATATGCGGCCGATTCCGCGGAATCGGAACAAATCGAACTGGTCTCCAAATTGAAAATTGAGGAGCTGATCCTGGCGCGGGCCTGTTCCGCCGGTAACGAGAAGGCCTGGGAAGCTTTTCTGCTGCGTTTTCGCGCATCCTTACATGAGGCTGCGTACCGAATCGCCGGAAACGATGCTACCGGCCGCGAGATTGCCGACGAACTTTACGCCGAACTCTACGGCATCCCCAACCGCGACGGTCGCCGCGTCTCGAAACTCGACTACTACATGGGACGCGGCTCCCTTGAAGGCTGGTTGCGCACCGTACTGTCGCAGCACTACATCGACCGCTGCCGATCGTATGCGAAAAGCGTGAGCCTTGAAGAGCAGGTCGAAGCTGGCGCCAGCTTTCCGGCTACCGCAGAAGCCAGCACTGACGAGCCAGACTCTCGCCTGGCCATTGCTCTCAGGGAGTCTCTCGACGAACTCAGCTCTGAGGAACGCTTCGTGCTCGCGTCCTATTACCTGGACCAGCAGACGCTGGCGCAGCTCGCGCGCCAGCTGCGCGTCCACGAATCCACGATGAGCCGCCGCCTTGACCGCATCACCGCGCATCTGCGGAAGCGCACCGTGAAACGGCTGCGCGCGGCGGGCCTGAGCGCGCGCCTATGCGATGAGCTGATGCAGGAGCTCGACGTCCGCGACCTGAACCTCGACGTAGCGCAAAAACTGCGGCAAGAATCCGCGCTTCCCGCGTTCTATAACAAGGACGGATCGGCATCGTGAAACATTTCCCCGCCAACGCGCTGCGCAAGCAACTGGGTCAGGCCCAGTCCGCCGGGCCTCATCCCGACGCGGACCAGCTGACGGCGTTTACGGAAGAGGCGCTGCCTGACCGCGAGCGCGCCGACGTTCTCGCACACCTTGCCGCCTGTGCATCGTGCCGCGCGGTCCTGCATGCGGCGACCGTCGCCGAACCCGAAGTTGCAGTGATTCCCCAGCCGCGTCCCGCACGCATACCGCGCCGCATCTGGATTCCCGGTATCGCCGTCGCCGCATCGCTGCTGGTGATTGCAGCGTCGTCCATCCTCGTCGATCGCGCGACGCGAACAAATCCCGTCGGACCTTCAACGACAGCCAGTGCTCCGGCTGTGCTCGCATCGCAGCCGCTCTCCTCCACGCCCGCACCGCCGGCCGTCGCGCCCCCCGAGCCGCGCGCAAAAGCCCCAGCCCCAAAACGCGCGCGCACGCCGATCGCTCCGCGCACGCCAGCACCACCGCCGCCGGCAACGGAGACAGTGACGGTTTCCAATGCTCCCATGCCCCTCACCACCACCCAGGGCGACACGTCTGCCATCAGTCTCGGATCCGTCGCCACGCGAGGCGCGCCTTCCATAAAAAGTCAGGAGCAGGCACAGGCCGAAGTGATGCAGCGGCGCAGCGCGCTCGCCGCCAAAGTGACTCCAGAGGCTGCTGCTCAGGTTCAGGACCAGCGCATTCAGGACCAGCGCATTCAGGGCCAACGCATTCAGGATCAGCGCGCATTCGCTGGCGAGTTCGAGCAGTCGGTGCACGGCGCGTTCATGGCGCGCCCTGCCCTGCGTCCGCGTTTTCGCATCAACGGCCAGGGCCAGATCGAGCGCGCCACCGAAGCGGGAGCCTGGCAGCCTGTTGCTGTCGGCCCGGTCGTCCACTTCCGCGTAGTGTCTGTGGCGGGCACGGGCATCTGGGCTGGCGGCGATCAGCTGCGCCTCTTCCACTCCCTGGACAACGGCGTCACGTGGCTTGAAGTCCCGCTTCCTGCGAGCGCCGACCGCGCTCACGCCATCATCCACATCCGCATCGAATCGCCGCAAAAGCTCACCGTCGAAGCCGACGACGGCATGACGTGGATCTCGATCGACGGCGGCGTCACCTGGCAGTAATGCTCGCTACGGTGTAACCACCGGCAGCACGATGTGCGACGGCATCTGCGGCGTTGAGTAGACGCGCTGTGTTGCCGAAACGTAGTCCTGGGGCGTTGCCTGGTAAATGCTCGGCAAAAATTTTTGCGGATTGCGGTCGATCACCGGGAACCATGTCGACTGCACCTGCACCATGATGCGGTGTCCTTTGAGGAAGACGTGGTCGTGATCGCGCAGCGGCACGTCCCACTCCTCCGGGTGGTTCGGCTTGAGCGCCTGCGGTTGCTCGTAGCTGTGGAGGAATCGTCCCCTCCGCACCTCCATTGCGATCGGCAGCTCATATCCGTTCAGCGAATCCGCATAGTTGTCGGGAGCCTCTTTGCTCAGCGCATCGGCAGCCTTCTCGCCGCGCTCGGGGTACACATCGATCAGCTTCACCACAAAGTCTGCGTCGGTTCCGGAGGTCGAAGCGAACAGAGCCGCTGAGACGGGTCCGGTCACGGTCATATCATGATCGAGCGGCGCGCTCTCCCACGTCAGTACGTCAGGCCGGTTGTCGACAAATCGCTGATCGGCCACCTCCCACGTGCGCCACTCCGGCTGGGGATAGGTCGGCGAGATGGGCCGCACGCGATAGGGCACCGGATTCGCCGGATCGGAGACATACTCGCGATATCCCTTACCGCCCGCCGTCTCCGGATCGAACGACAAGGTTCCGTCGGAATGCAGGTAGAGGTTCGTCGCCTTCGCATTCTGCGGCGGCCACGCGGCGTAGCTGTGCCACGTATTCGATCCGGTCTCGAATGTCGTCGCCTTCCATTGCGGCTTTGTGCCTTCGCCGTGCAGGTAGTAGCGGAAGAAGGGCGCCTCGATGTCCCGGCGAAATTCCAGCGCGGTCTTGTGCCCGCCAAACGGGATCAGTCCGATGTGATCGGCCTCCGCAGTCTCCCACTCACCGTGGAACCACGGGCCGGCGACCATCAGATCGGTGTTGTCCGGATCGTGCTCGCCTTCGTGACGGAAAATCTGCCACGGTCCCCAGGGATCTTCCTGGTCCCAGAACCCCGCCACGTTCAGGTTCGGCACCGGCGAGCTGTGCAGCTGGTTCACCCACGCTTCCTTCTTCCAGAAGGTGTCGTAGTTCGGGTGCTCCATCATGTCGTTCCAGAAAGGAATCTTGTCGTGCAGATACTGCGCGTTGGCCTGCGATAGGGGACCGAGTTTGAGATACCACGCATAGGTGTCGTACTGGTCGAAATCGAAATGCGTGTTCGTGTTCTTGTCGGCTTCTTCGAGCACCGAATACTCGAACGCGTAGCTCTCGCGCAGCGCGCCGTAGCGATGCATGTCATCGTTCATCCACTGGTCCACCGGCGACGCCTGCTCGCTCACGGCCTTGAGCGCGGGATGCGGATGCAGCAGCGTGAGCCCCGCCGTCAACCCGTCGTACGATACGCCGTAGATGCCCACCTTGCCGTTGTTCTGCGGGACATTCTTCACCAGCCAGTCGATCGTGTCCCACGCGTCGTTCGTCTCATTGGCCTGCTTCGGATCGTTGGCGTCGTAACGCGACGTCAGCTCAAAAGTGCCTTCCGACTTAAAGCGGCCGCGCAAATTCTGGATCACGAAGATGTAGCCGTCGGCCGCGAGTTCCTTCCACGAGTCCGGCATCCAGTCCGCGCCATGTTTGGCGGTAGCCTGATCGAACTCCTCCTGGGTAAGGACGCCATACGGGGTTCGATCGAGCAGAATGGGCAATGGACCCGTCTGATCGCGCCGGCGAATGATGGCCGTCTGCAGGTGCACGCCATCGCGTACCGGAACCATGACTTCCTCCACACGCCACGCGCTCTCCGTTTTTGGCGCGGGTGCGCTTTGCGCTCCCGTAGCCTGAGCCCGCATCTGCGGCGCTCCAGCGCCTGACGCCATCACCGCTGCGACAGCAACCCAGCCTGCCCAAATCTTCGCCCTCATACACGCTCTCTTTCGGCTGATTCGTCTCGCCTGAACTGTGCGCCAGTATATAGAAGCGCGCCGGCGAGTTCGACGCGCGGCGGGCAAACGCCTCAAAAGCAAATGGCCCTCCGTTTCCGGAGGGCCATTGTCGCGCTTTCGCTCTTTGCTTTTACTACCAGCCACTGGCTGCTGGCTGCTTTTAGATATCCAGGTTCTTCACATCGAGCGCGTTGTCTTCGATAAACTTCCGCCGCGCTTCGACGTCTTCGCCCATCAGCGTCGTGAAGATGTCCTCGGTCTGCAGAATGTCTTCGAGCTTCACCGAGAGCAGCGTGCGCCGCTCCGGATCCATCGTCGTCTCCCACAGCTGCGTCGCGGTCATTTCACCGAGGCCTTTGTAGCGCTGCACCTGGTAGTCGCGGCGACCCTGCTCGATGACGTACTCGAACAGTTCCCGCGGTGTCTGCTTCTCTACCGGTTCCAGATTCGCCTTGCCGGTGCGCTTCGGAGCCGGCTTGCCAGCCTCCGCTTCCCCTTTGGTCTGCGCTTCGGCCTCGGTGCCGGTGTCTTCCTCGTCCGGCACGCCCACGCCCTTCTCCGTCGCCTTTGCCGCGTATTCGACCACAAACGGCGGCTCCAGCAGCTCGCGAATCTGCAGATGCTTCGACATCATCTGCCGATACTCCGGCGTCGACGCCAGCAGCCAGTCGATCTTCCGTTGCGCTCCCTGGGCATCCACATAGCTGAGCGACCAGGTCTGGTGCTCCTCGTCCTGCGTTGGTTTCTCCAGCCCTTTGAACTGATACTTCTTCTGAATCTTCTCCAGATCCCTGTACAGCTTCTCCAGTTTTGTGACCGACTCGAAATCCACCCGCTTCGTGAGCTCCGCATGCGCCAGCAGGTTGGTCACTTCGTCGTTGCGCAGCCGCGTGTTCACCTTGTCGAAGAAGCCGAGATACTCATTCAGCTGCGTCATGAACTTCGTCAGCGCCGCGCCTTCCAGCTTCGCCGCGCTCTCGCCGTAGCGAATGATCATGCCTTCGGACGCGCGCTTCACCATCACCTTCACGAAGTCGCGATCGTCTTTGATGTACTGCTCAAACCGGCCTTTCTTGATTTTGTAGAGCGGCGGCTGCGCAATATACACGTGGCTCCGCTTGATCAGTTCCTGCATGTGCCGGAAGAAGAACGTCAGCAGCAGGGTGCGGATGTGGGAACCGTCGACGTCGGCGTCGGTCATCAGAATCACTTTGCCGTAGCGCAGCTTGGTGGCATCGAAGTCGTCTTTGCCGATGCCGGTGCCCAGCGCCGTAATCATGGCGCGGATTTCCTCATGCCCCAGCATCTTGTCGTAACGCGCCTTCTCCACGTTGAGGATCTTGCCCTTCAGGGGAAGAATCGCCTGGAACTTCCGGTCGCGACCCTGCTTCGCGGTCCCGCCGGCGCTCTCACCCTCGACCAGATACAGTTCGCAGCGCTCCGGATCGCGTTCAGAACAATCCGCCAGTTTTCCCGGCAGCCCGCCGCCATCGAGCGCGCCCTTGCGCCGCGTCAGATCGCGCGCCTTGCGTGCTGCCTCGCGCGCCCGCGCCGCTTCAATCGCCTTATTGATGATCTTGCGTGCGACCGGCGGATTCTGCTCGAGGAACGCGCCCAGGCGTTCGTTCACCAGCGCCTGCACGATGCCCGCAATATCGGAGTTCAGCTTACCCTTCGTCTGCCCTTCAAACTGCGGCTGCGGCAACTTCACGCTGATGACCGCCACCAGACCCTCGCGCACATCATCGCCGGTCAGGTTTTCCTTCACGTCCTTAAACAGACCCAGGGACTGACCCACGGCGTTGATGGTCCGCGTCAGTGCCGTGCGGAAGCCCGACAGATGCGTGCCGCCGTCCACGGTATTAATGTTGTTCGCGAAACAGAACACCGTTTCGGAGTAGCCGTCGTTGTACTGCAGCGCGATGTCCATATCCACGCCGTCACGCAGGCCTTCCATCACAATCGGCTTATCGTGCAGCACGCTTTTGCCGCGATTCAGATGCTTGATGAACTCGGCGATCCCGCCCGCATACTTAAATTCCGCCTTCTTCGCTTCGCCCGTCTTCGGATCGATGGTCCGTTCGTCGGTGAGCGTGATGGTGAGGCCCTTGTTCAGGAAGGCCAGCTCGCGCAGCCGCTGCGCCAGCGTGTCGTAGTTATATTCGGTCACCGTAAAGATCGAGCGATCCGGCAGGAAGTGGATCTTCGTTCCCTGCCGCTTCGACGTCCCGCTCTGCTTGAGCTTCGTCGTCGGAATGCCCTTGGAGTAGCTCTGCTCGTAGGTGTGGCTTGGCTCCTCCGGTCTGGCCGGACGCCAGATCTCCACGTCGAATTCCTCGCTGAGCGCGTTGACGCAGCTCACGCCCACGCCGTGCAGACCGCCCGACACTTTGTAGTTCGACGTATCGAACTTGCCGCCCGCGTGCAGCTTGGTCAGTACCACCTGGACCGCCGGCATCTTCTCGCCGTTGTCGAGGGTCATCTCGTCCACGGGAATGCCGCGGCCGTCGTCGGTCACGGTAATCGAGTTATCGTCGTGGATCGTGACCTCGACCCTGGAGGCGTACCCCGCGAGCGCTTCGTCCACCGAGTTGTCGACCACCTCATAGACCAGGTGGTGCAGTCCCATTTCGCCGGTCGACCCGATGTACATTGCCGGGCGCAGACGTACCGCTTCGAGGCCTTCGAGCACCTTGATGTTCTCCCCGGTATACGAGCCGTTCTCGCCCTTGCCGCCCTTCGTCGCCTTCACGTTGGTTGGGAGCGGATCCTGCGTGGGTGTCACTTCTTTGGTTGCCATGAAACTCCGGTCTGTCTGGGGTGAAAACTGCGGAAAAATGCCGCCCTGGGAGGAGGTGCCTTACGCGTCAAAATCCCCTGAAAATCCAGGGCTTTGCGGACTTTGATTGCATGCTTATTTTATCACGTGGAAGGGGTCTTCCGCCGGTCTCAGAAATCGCGGAAAACCCTGCAAAATCAGGCACAAAATGAGGATTTCCGGGGACCGAAATTTCGCACCGTCTCCGCAGGCTTCTGAGCCCGAAAAAACTGCTCCCGCAGTTCGTCCGGACCCCGCCTAATTCCGTTCCGAGCGCCTTATTCCCCCACTCTGCCCAGATACCGGTCCAGCCAGTCCAGCACTACCTTCACCAGCTGGCCCCGCTGCTCGGTCACGTCATGGGGAGTGTCGAGCATCACGTGCTTTTTGTCCTCCTGCGGTGTCCCCAGCATCCTGAACAGCGGATCCTGCGCCTTCTCCACAGGGAAGGTGTAGTCGTAGCGCCCGTTCACAATCAGCACCGGCTTCTTCATCCGCGGCGCAAAGTCCGCCTGGTCCACACCCGCCAGCGGCTTCTGCATGAAGAACCCGCCATCCAGCAGCACTACCGCCTTCAGCCGATCCTGCAACAGGGTCGCAAAGATGACGCCATCCGCCGCGCCCATGCTCACTCCCATATAAGCGAGGCGGCCGTTGTCAATATCGCTGCGGGTGGCAAGATAGTCGAGGGACCGCGCCGCGTCCTTGTACCATTCCGTCGCCAGCTGAATACTTTCCGCGCCGCTGGGCAGGTTGTACTTCAGTCGCCGCTCGTATGTGTCCTCGTAAACCGGATACATCACCGCCCGGCCACTCTTGACCACGTAATCGAAAAATTTCAGATCGCCCAGCTCGCGCGAATCCGGCGGCAGAAACATAACGCGCGCACTGGGGAAGAAGAGCACGGTCTGGTAGGGTGGCTGCACACGCTTCGGCAGAAACAGGTAGGCCGCCATCCGTTCACCATTGTAGGCCGCGTCGAAGGTGACCTTTTCCTCGCGCCAGTCCGCGGTCTCCTTCACCACACCTTCCACCTTCGCGTTCAGCGGGCTCTGCGGATAGGCATAGAGCAGCTTGTAGGCCGCAAACACCTCGTCGCTCACTGGCTTGTAGGTCGAGAAATCCCGCGTGACCCGATGCACCAGCGCCGACGCTTTTTCCGGAACCGCGCCCAGGTTCCGCACGCAACGGAAGCCGTTCCCCTCCTCGCGGTCGAACGGCGACAGCGCCTCCGGATCCGAATACAGATACGCCTGCGACTTGTACGACCCGCCCAGGATGAATCGCAGCCCATCGTCGACGGGGTTGGCGGCCCACTCGCGCACATTACCCGCCATGTCGTAGGTCCCGTAC
>DATAZC010000209.1:0-15767 GCA_036272255.1 Acidobacteriaceae bacterium
TACATTCATTGAACAGGGAGCTCGACTCGACAAATCGGTTCGGTGTGCAGTGTCCGCCAGTCCGGAATGCCTAAAGAACCGCGGAGAGTTCCCACCGTCTTAGGACGGGTTCACCAGCGCATCGCCCCACGGCCCAGCGGGTCGGTCTTTTCTTTGTTTCCACGCTGAACGACGCGTGCACCCTCTTCTCTTCCATTTCGGACACATCGCGATTCCCACATACGGCGTTTGCACCGCGGTGGCCTTGTTGTTGGCGCTCGCGGTTTCTATGTTCACGGCGAAGCGCGCCGGCCTCAATCCCGAGAAGATCTGGAACCTGGAACTCCTGGCGATCCTGACCGCGCTGTTTGCCTCGCGCCTGCTCACGATCTTCGGCCACCCGCTTTTATTCTGGAAGCATCCCTTCTGGCTGCTGGGCCTGGTCACTTTGCCGAGTCTCTGGTTCGCCCTGGGTGGTGTGCTTGTCGCTGTGCTGGCTGCCTTGCTGTACGCGCTCGCAGAGGGCTTGCCGCTTTTGAAGACGGCGGACGCGATTGCGCCGGCGGTGCCGCTGGCCTTCTGCCTCAATCGCATCGGCGCGTATTGCGGCGGGTCGGCGTGGGGCACTCGGACGCAACTGCCCTGGGGCGTCGTCTATCGCAGTCCGGTGGCATACCTCTGGTATCGCGTTCCACTCGGCGTCAGCCTGCATCCGGTGCAGCTGTACGATGCGGCCGCTTCGCTGGGGCTTTTCCTGTTGCTGTGGTGGATGGGCCAACCGGGGCGCACACGCCGCGCCGGCGAGATTGCCGGAGCCTGGTTATTTACCTATGGCGTAATTCGGTTCTTCCTGGAGTTTTTGCGGGGCGATCCGGCGCGGCAGCCGCTGCTGCACGGAGCCGTGACGTTGGCTCAGGTGCTGTCGATCGCGGCGGTTCTTGTGGGCGGCGCGCTGTGGCTCAGCCGCACCGAGCGTAGCGTGAATATCGCATAGCGATAGCAGACTACGCTTCGCCCTCAACGAGATTTTCCTGATTCCTGCTCGAGCACTTCCTCCGCCAGCTCACGGACCTTTTTCCTCGCCTCCTCCAGCACTTTCCGGCCGGCGCGGGTTCCGTAGTAGACCTTGCGCCGTCGTCCGTTGTTCCAGGCAAGACTGGAGCGCACCAGTCCCTGCGCTTCCATTCCATGCAGCAGGGGATAGATACTTCCTGGACTAATACGGTAGCCGTGGCGCCGCAGCTCCTGAATCATGCCCAGGCCGAAGACCCCGTCTTCGCAGGCGTGATGCAGGACGTGAATGCGGATGAGGCCGGAATACAGATCTTTCATCCCGGCGCCGGCGGCCTCTTTCATGAAGGAATTGTAACGGGCCGAGTCTCATTCTTCTGTGCTAATGTTATCGCTAACCGATAAGAAGATCTCGGCCGAACGAACAGAACGAGTATCGGAAAAGCGATGCAGCTCACAGCGCGCGAACTGGCGACGGCCATCCACGGAATGCTGTTTGGTGGTCTGTTTCTGATGGCATGCTTCGGCGCGCTGGCCCTCCTGGTTCGATCCCAAATGGCGCCCTCGGCGTCGGAATCCAGTGAAGCAGTCCATCGCTGGGATCGCGCGTATCTCATCGTCATGGTGTTGCTTGGGTGGGGAGCAGTTCTGTCGGGCACCTGGCTTGTCTATCCGTGGTATCGCGCCGCAGTGCCAGCCGGAGTGGCGAATCTCGCTGGCTATCCGCAGCGCCTGTTGCTTTCGAGCCCCGGCACAAGGGGCTGGCATGAACTTGGCATGGAGTGGAAAGAACATGTGGCGTGGTTTGCGCCCATCCTCATGACCATGGTTGCCTGGGTCCTGATCCGCTATCGAAAATCCATCGATGAACATAGGAAGGTGCGCGCGACGGTGATGGCGTTTGCGGGAGCTGCGCTGCTGGCGGCGGGTATCGCTGGTGTCTTCGGCGCGTTCCTGAACAAGAAAGCTCCGGTCGATGGGGGCCGCGTCCTTACGCTGCGGAGCGGCACGTGACACAGCAGCCGATTCCCAACGGAGGAGCGGCCGCAGCTATTCTGGCGGCCGGCGTGGGATGCTTTGCCCTCGCCGTGCTGGCTGTGGCTGGCGACGCTTCGAAAGCCATCGCGCATCGGTTGACGTTTTACGTGCCCACGGGACCGCTTTCCGGCGTCACCACGCTCGCGATGGTTGTGTGGCTCGCCGCGTGGATGCTGGGTCATTGGTTGTGGCGTTCGCAAACCATCGCGATCCGGCGAGCAGCTCTCGCCTCGCTGGTATTGCTCATCCTTGGATTCCTGCTCACCTTCCCGCCGTTCGAGGACCTTTTGTTGAGAAAGTAAGGCAGCGCGCTGGAACGAATCATCCAACGATATTCAGGACTGGCCATGAAGCTCGATTGTCGGCGAATGTTTCCGCTTTGCCTCCTGCTGTTGCTGTCGGCAGCGGTGCGGCCGCTGTGGGCGCAGGGACCTCCTTACCAAACCGACGATCCCGTGCCGGTCGACCTTCATCACTACGAGTTCTACATTTTTGGCGCGGCGGACGGCACGCCCGTCGAGATGGATTCAGTGGGGCCGGCCTTCGAGTTCAACTGGGGCGCCATCCCGCGTCTGCAGGTTCACGCGATTCTGCCGTGGGGAGTCGCGGCTCCTCTGAATCATCCTGTTTACGCTCCGGCGGGCCAGGGGCCCACTAATTTCGGGCTCACCGACATGGAACTGGGCGCGAAGGTCGCGTGGATCAAGGAGTCGAAGTACGTTCCGCAGATCGGCAGCTTCACGATGTTCGAATTGCCGACCGGCAGTTATGACAACGGACTCGGCATCGGCAAGGTCTGGTACAAGCTTCCCGTCTGGCTGCAGAAAAATATCGGCAAGTGGCTGCTGGACGGCGGCGCGGGGGAAACGGTGATTCCGCAGACGCAGTATCGCGACTTTCCCTACGGCGGATTTCTGCTGAAGTACGGCTTAAGCGAGCGCCTGGAGCTGGGGGGCGAGGTCTTTGCCCACGGCAAAGAAGGTCTGGCCGCGCCGCAGACGCAGGCTTCGACGATGGTGGATCTGGGCGGCTACTACCATTTCAAGCGCAATCCCAACCAGCAATTCCTCTTCTGCTACGGACACTCGGTGGCCGGGCAGACGGAGAACTACGCGTATGCCGGCATGTACTGGACGTGGGGCAAAGACGACAAAAAGCCCGACAGCGATCCTGCATTCCTGTGGGAAGCGGCCGGAGGCAGCGGTGCTCGCGGCAAAGAGCCATAGGTTCGCCGACCGCTGGAGCGTGTAACGCGGAAGACATCGCCCGCAAGAGTGTCATCGCGATCAGGCAAGGCCGCTGCATATACTGATCGCAATGAAGCGGCGACTACAAATTTGTTTCTGGATGATGGCGGCGACTCTGCCTTTGTTGGCGCAACTGCCCGCGGGCATGCCGCAACCGGTGTCTCTGTGGCCGCAGGCCGCGCCCGACGCGCTGGGCCAAGCCGAAGCCGACAAGCCGCGCCTCTATCCATTTCTTCCGCAGAAGCGCTCCACCAGCACTGCGGTCCTCGTCATACCGGGTGGCGGCTACGAACACGTCGCCATCGGACACGAGGGCGTCCAGATTGCTGCGTGGCTGAACGCGCAGGGCATTCCCGCCTTCGTTCTCGACTACCGCGTCGCTCCGTATCACTACCCTGTGCCGATCGAAGATGGGCAGCGCGCGATGCGGCTGATCCGCACGCACGCAGCCGAGTACGGCATCGATCCGCATCGCCTGGGCGTGTGGGGATTCTCCGCCGGCGGCCATCTCGCTTCAACCCTGGGCACGCATTGCGATCGAGACGCGGTTGCCGCGAAAACTCCCGACGCCGTCGACGCGCAGAGTTGCCGTCCGGACTTCATGGTTCTTTCATACCCTGTGATCAGCATGACGCTCCCCGAAGCGCATGCGGGATCGCGGATGAATCTGCTGGGGTCCAGGGTCGATCCCGCGCTCGAGCGCCGCTACTCGAATCAACTGGCCGTGACGGCGGACACGCCCGCGACGTTCCTGTTTGCCACGACCAACGATGCGACGGTGCCGGTGGCGAACAGCGAAGACTTCTATCGCGCACTCCAGCAGGCGCATGTCCCCGCGGAACTGCACCTCTACGACTTTGCCAATCACGGTTGCGGCCTGTGTGGATCGATTCTTCCACTGGCTACCTGGCCGCAGCTGCTGCGCAACTGGCTGGTGCAGCGAGGATGGGTGCCCGCTACCGCGCCGCTTCCTCCGGCGCCGGCGCCCAATATGCCTTCCTGGATTCCTGGTCTCGACGGGCCTGGGAAGTACGCGCAATAAGTAACCATGGCGATTACGTATACGGTTCCCCCCGAGGCGGCGAAGCAGCGGCTGGACGCCTGGCTGGCGGGTCAGCTGGCCGGGGTGAGCCGCGAGCGCGTGCAACTGCTGATCGAGCAGGAAAAAGTTCGCCTGGACGGCAAGTCGCCGCGCGCTTCGTATCGTCTGCGGGGCGGGGAAGCCGTCGAAGTGCTGGGCGATCCGGTTCGGCCGCCGCTGAGAGCTTTCGCCGAGGACATCCCCCTGACCATCGTTTATGAAGACGCGGAGCTTTCCGTCATCGACAAGCCAGCGGGCATGACGGTGCATGCCGGAGCCGGCGCTGTGGAAGGTGAAGGCGGCACGCTGGTGAATGCGCTGCTGCACCGTTATCAGTCGCTCTCCTCGGTTGGCGGCGATCAGCGTCCGGGCATCGTGCATCGGCTCGACAAGCAGACCAGCGGGCTCATTGTGGTCGCGCGCAACGATGCGGCGCATGCGCGCCTGGCCGCGATGTTTGCCGAGCGGAAAATGAAGAAGACGTACCTCGCGCTGGTGCATGGACATCTGAAGCAGGATCGCGGCACCATCGACGCACCCATCGCGCGCGATCTGCTGCGCCGCACGCGCATGACCACCCGCCGGCAGAGCGGAGCGCGCACCGCGGTCTCGCACTACACGGTGCTGCGGCGTGTGAGCTCGCGATTTGGAAAGTACACGCTGGTGTCGGTTCGCATCGAAACCGGCCGCACCCATCAGATCCGCGTGCATCTCGCTTCGATTGGGCATCCGGTCGTCGGCGACACAATCTACGGCGCACCCGCGCGGCTCATCGTCAGCCCATCGCGTCAGACCCGCGATCCGGAACCGGAGAGCCTGCAGCTGAAGCGGAATTTTCTGCACGCGGCGGAGCTGGAGTTTGCGCACCCACGGACCGGGAAGCCGGTGCACCTGAAATCGGCGCTGCCGCGAGAACTGGATGCGCTGCTGCGCGCGATCGAGTCCGGCCAGGTCGGGGAATAAATCGCCCGGATTTTGGCAACCGGTCGTGATACCTTGACCGTCTACAACACATAGTGTAGATAATCATAGTATGGCAAAGCCAAGCGATCTGGTGCAGGGCACGCTCGACCTTCTCATCCTCAGAACCGTTGCCCCTGAGCCGATGCACGGCTGGGCGATCGCGAAGCGCATCCAGCAAATCTCGCAGGAAGTGTTACAGGTGCAGCAGGGCTCGCTGTATCCGGCTCTGCATCGACTGGAGCAGCAGGGCTGGATCCGCGCGAAGTGGGCGGAGAGCGAAACCGGACGGCAGGCGAAGTTTTATTCGCTCACCGCCGCCGGAAAAAAACAGCTCGATGAAGAGACGGCTCACTGGAACCGGCTATCCGCGGCGATCGATCTGGTGATCGCAGGCGCGTAAGGGAGAATTCGCGATGCGGTTACTGGAAAAGATACGGATACGGTTACAAATGCTGCTGCACCGCGGTCGTGAATCCGATCGGCTGAACGCCGAGCTGGAATTCCATATCGAGCAGCAAATCGCCGAGAACAAGGCGGCCGGAATGAACGCGGAAGAGGCGCGCCAAACCGCCCTGCGCACTTTCGGCAATCCTGCCACGCTGCGCGAACAGGCGCGTGAAAGCTGGAGCTGGAACGGCCTCGAAGCGCTGACTCGCGACATCCGTATCGGCACGCGCACGCTGCAGCGCTCGCCGGGATTTGCGCTCACCGCGATTCTGGTCATGGCGCTGGGCATCGGCGCCAATGTCGCGCTGTTCACGCTGGTGCGGTCGGTGCTGCTGCGGCCGCTGCCGTTTCTCCAGGCGGATCAGCTGGTCGGGATTTTTGAGGCTCAGTCCGATGGCAGCTTCCGGGATAACATCGTCGCCGGCGGATCTTTCGGCGTGTGGCAGCAGCATGCGCGCAGCTTCAGCAATCTCGCGATCACGCAGGAGAGAAGCTACAACCTGGCCGGCGCCGGCGATCAGCTGCCGGAAGTGGTGAAGGCGCAGAGCGCCAGCTGGACGATCTTTCCACTTCTCGGCGTTCAGCCCGCTCTCGGTCGATTTTTTTCCAGCGCCGACGATCAGCCGGGAGCGAACGCCACCGTCGTTCTGACCTGGGGATTGTGGAAGCGCCGCTTCGCGGGGGACCGGAGCATCGTGGGGAGAATGGTGCGGATCGACGACAACGCCTACACGGTCGTGGGCGTTCTGCCCAGCTGGTTCGCGTGGCCCGATTCCAGAGTCGAGTTCTGGACGCCTCTTTACCATGAGCGCTCTGCCGCTCTGATGCAGATGTTCGAAGCGCACAACTTCGACGTTGTGGGGCGGCTGAAGCCGGGCGTGACGATGCAGCAGGCGAGCAGCGACCTGAACGCCCTGCAGCGCGAGATTCGGCGCGAGCACCCGGATGGGCCGGTAAACGACGCCGTCAATCTGCGCTCTTTGGTGGATGCGGAAACCTACGACGTGAAGACGGGCCTGTATGCGCTGCTGGGCGCGACGGGATGCCTGTTGCTCATCGCGTGCCTCAACATCGCGAATCTGCTGGTGGCGCGTTCGGCGTCGCGCGTCAAAGAGGCGGCCATTCGCACGGCGCTCGGCGGCACGCGGCTGCGGCTGATCCGCGAGCAGGTTGTCGAGAGCACGCTGCTTGCAGGCGCCGGTGGCTTGCTGGGACTACTCTTCGCGGGCGGCATCCTGCAATGGCTGATCCATATGCGCGAAGACATACCGCGCGCGGACGCGATCCACATGGATGGCGTGGTGATCCTGTTTGCAATGGCCGCCATTCTGGGCTGCGGATTGTTGGCCGGTCTCATTCCTGCGCTGAGCTCGCGCGACACGCGGGTTCTAACAGCGCTGCAGGAATCGTCGCGCTCGTACACCGGGGAAAGAGGCCGGGCGCGATTGCGGCAGCTGCTGCTCGCACTCGAGGTGGGCCTGACCGTCGTTCTGCTGGTGGGCGCAGGCCTGCTGCTGCGCAGTTACAGCGAGCTTCGCGCGGCGGACCTGGGTTTCGCTCAGCGCAATATCCTGACGATGGAAATGAATCTGCCGAAGAGCAGCTATTCCTCGGGCGATCGGCGGCTCGCGTTCGATGAGCAGTTGCTGAGCCGCGTGCGCGCGCTGCCAGGCGTGCAGGCAGCGGGACTCACCACGGTCATTCCGGGTGAAGGGTATGGACGCAACGACGTCTTTACCATCCGCGAGCACCCGCCCTTGCAGCGTGGGCAGGTGCTGAGTTCGCTGACCCGTTTCGTCGATCCGGGCTACTTTGGCACGCTTCAGATTCCGCTGACGGAGGGACGCAATTTCGAATCGGGCGACCGGCTCGATCATGCGCAGGTGGTCGTGGTGAACCAGGAATTGGTCCGCGAATATTTCCCCAATGAAGATCCGATCGGACGCCACGTTGAGGCAGACATGGTTTTTCCAGGGCAGACTTTGCGCATCGTCGGCGTCGCCGGCAATACGCGCGACGAGATCTCCCACGATCCGTTTCCGGTCATCTACTACCCGATGTTGAGCGGCGATCAGCGCGGTATCGCGCTGATCGTGCGCAGTCGCCATGACCCCGCGGGGATTGCGCTGTCTGCCCAGAAGGCGATTGCCTCGCTCGACCCGCAGCTCCCCGTTTCGAACGTGCTGACCATGGAACAGATCCTCGGGCAATCGAGTCTGGACGCGCGCTTTGACGCGACCCTGCTGCTGGCGTTCGCGGTGTTGTCGCTGCTGCTCGCCATGGTTGGTTTGTTCGGTGTGCTGTCCTTCATGGTGGCGCAGCGCACAACGGAGATCGGCCTCCGCATCGCACTGGGTGCACGGCGGGAGCAGATTATGCAGCAGATGCTGCGTGACGGATTGAAGCCGGCATTGTGGGGGCTGTTGATCGGCCTTGGCGCCAGCGCGGGCGTGACGCGGTTGATTGCGTCATTGCTGTTTGGCACCAAGCCGCTCGACCCGGCGATCTTCGCGCTGGTCTCGATAACGCTGCTGCTGGTGGCTGCCGTGGCGTGTGCGCTGCCGGCGTGGAGGGCTTCGCAGCTCGATCCCATGCAGGCGCTGCGCGCGGAATGAGGATACGAGGGCCGAGAATTGGAGGTGATCGATGCGGTGGCTCAATAAGTTCAGGTTGCGGTTACAAATGCTGCTGCACCGTCGCCGTGAGTCGACCCGCCTCGATGCCGAGCTGACTTTTCATCTGGAGCAACAGACCGCGGAGAATCGCGCCGCGGGAATGGAGCCGAAAGAGGCGCGCGAGGCTGCCTTGCGCAGCTTTGGCAATCCCACGTTATTACGTGATGAGACGCGCGCCAGCTGGAGCTGGAACGGCCTGGAGCGTTTGGCGCAGGATGTACGGTTCGGAACCCGGCAGGTTCTGCGCGCGCCTGGCTTCGCTGTTGTGGCGATTCTCACGCTCGCCCTGGGGATTGGAGCCAACACCGCTGTCTTTACGCTCACCCATGCGTTGCTGCTGAGCAGTCTTCCGGTCCCCGATCCGGATCAGCTGGTCCGCCTCGCGATCAATCTGCACGCCGACAATCCAGACGCGAACAATTCGCCCCTCAACCTGCCAATGATCCAGGACCTCAGCCGGCGCTCGCGTTCATTCAACGGCGTCTTTGGCTGGTCGGTTTACGACTTCGCCTTTAAGGATGGCGGCGTGACGCGGGGACTGCGCGGCGCCATCCTGACCGGAAACGGATTTCAGACCCTTGGGATCCATCCCGCGATGGGCCGGCTGCTGACGCCGGCGGACGATCAGCCCGGCGGCGGCCCTGACGGATGGGCGGCTGTGATCAGCCATCGCCTCTGGGTCGAGCAGTATCATGCCGATCCCGCGGTCATCGGCCGCCACATTATGGTCACGGATCACGGCGTCACCATTGTGGGCGTCGCGCCCGAGGGGTTCGAGGGAATCGTCGTCGCGGAGCATCCCGACCTCTACTTGCCCATCGAGTTCTCCGCCGCCATCAATAACAGCGAGGCCGACCTGCATCAGGGCGGCAATTTGTGGCTGACGGCATTTGCGCGCCTCAAGCCCGGCGTCAGTCGCCGGCAGGCAGCAGTCGAGGCCGCGACGCTGTTCCCCGCGTTGCTGGATGATGCCCTGCCGCCCCGGGTCCGGCATCTGCCTGTCGTGGAAAAATCCCGTCTGGATGTGGATTCGGCGCGCACCGGCTGGACTACGTTGCGCATGCAATACACGCAGCCGCTGCTGTTATTGCAGGCGATGGTTGGAGTGGTGCTGCTGATCTGCTGCGCAAATCTCTCCGGCCTGCTGCTGGCGCGCGCTTCTGCGCGGCAGCAGGAATTTGCGATTCGCGGAGCTTTAGGCGCAGCGCGGTCGCGGCTGGTACGCCAGCTGCTGGTGGAGAGCCTGATGCTCGCGATTCCGGGTGCGCTGCTGGGCGTTGTTTTGGCATGGATGGCAGGCCCATGGATGCTGCACTCCCTGGGAAACAGCCAGGCCGAGGTTTCGTTATCTTTAAGGCCGAATCTCGCCGTGCTGGCGACGACCGCGGCTTGCGCCTGCCTGTGCGCATTGCTGTTTGGCATGGCGCCGGCATGGATCGCCAGCCGCACGAATCTCGAAGCGGCACTGCGCAGCTCCAGCCGTCACGCTACCGGCCGCGGGGCGGGACTGCGGCGGATGTTTGTGCCTCTCCAGGTGGCGCTCTCGCTGGTCCTGGTCGTGGTGGCCGCGTTGCTGGGCACCACGGTCGTTCATCTGCGCACCGGCGACTCAGGCTACCGCACGCAAAACGTGGTGTTCTACATCGCCGATTTCGGCCGGCTGCAGCAGCGCGGCGTCGACCTGGTGCCGCTGTATCGCCGCATCGTTCGGCGGATGGAGGAGATGCCGGGCGTGGACGCGGCCAGCGTGGTGGAGATCCTGCCGTTTTACGGCTGGATCTACGACGGCGCTTTTACCACGGCAGCCGACACGCAACATGGCGCCACTGCAAGCGCGGACGTCAATGAGGTCGGAGCCGATTATTTTCGCGCGGTCGGAACGCCGATGCTCGCCGGACGCGACTTTCGCAACGACGATGCGGATGAGCATTCCTGCGTGCTCAGCCGCAGCGCAGCACGGCTCTATTTTCCGCAGTCGCCGGCTTTGGGCAAGGTGCTGCAGGAAGTGCGGCACGATATGTCGAGAGGGACGACGACCGTGCGCGACTGCCAGATCATCGGCATCGTGCAGGATACGAAATACGACACGGTGCACGAGGCGCCGCCGCCCATCGTCTATCGCGCGATCTCAGCGCAGAGCGGACGGCTCACCGGACTGTTCTTCGTGATTCATGGCCGCAGCGTGGCCGAGGGCAGCGCGGCGTATCACCAGGCCATCCACGAGCTGGCTCCGGAAAGTCCGGAGACCGACCCCGCCACCTTCACGCAGTTGTTCAGCGATTCCATGGCGCGCGAACAGCTGCTCTCCGTGCTCTCAGGATTCTTTGCGTTCCTGGCTCTGCTGCTGAGCGGCATCGGCATTTACGGGCTGGTGGCGTGGAATGTGGCGCAGCGGACGACCGAGATTGGCTTGCGCATGGCGCTTGGCGCGAGCCATATGCGCGTTTTCACGATGGTGTTGCGGCAGATTGCCATGCTGCTGGCGGTTGGCATCCTCGCAGGCGGGGTTGCGGCGTTCTTCGCGGCGCGTTCAGTGCGCAGTTTCCTGTTCGAGATTCAGGCCGGGAATCCCGCGGTCTTTGTCGCAGCCGCGCTGATGCTCGCGGGGATTGGGCTGCTCGCTGCTGTGTTGCCGGCCCGGCGAGCGGTCTCCATCGATCCCATGCAGGCGCTGCGCTCGGAGTAGCGCGAATCCTCGCGACCGGAGAAAATCGGAAGTGAGGATCATTCACCATGCAGGTGCTTTATACAGCGGATGTAACGGCCGAAGGCGCGCGCCACGGCCATGTGCGCAGTTCTGACGGGCTGCTCGATCTGGATCTGGCGCTGCCGCCGGGAATGGGCGGCAAGGGCGATAAGACGAACCCCGAGCAGCTTTTCGGCGCTGGGTACGCAGCGTGCTTCGGCGGCGCGGTCGAGTACCAGGCGATGCTGGCGAAGAAGAAGACGGGCGTTGTCACCGCGCGGGCGCACGTGGGCGTTGGGCCTTTCGATGAAGGCAAAGGCGAAGGATTCACCCTGCACGTCGACCTCGACGTCACCATTCCCGAGCAGGACCAGGCCAGTGCCGAAGAACTGGTCGCCGCGGCGCATCGCACCTGCCCTTACTCGAACGCGACGCGCGGCAACATTGAGGTCAAGGTGACGGCGCACGGCGGGAAGTAAGTCCGAGCCAGGCCGTGCAGGAAAGGCTGCACAGCAAGTCGCATACGATAGGTCCATGCGGAGCGAACACAGGCTGACGGCGCTGGCCGCGCTGGCGGGCGGCGTCATCACCATTTCGTGGTCGGCCATCTTTGTGCGCTGGGCCAGGATGCCCGGCCTCAGCTCGGCGTTCTATCGCATGCTGATCGCCGTGCTGGTGCTGTGGCCGATGCTGTTCTTCTCTCGCAGGCGGCTCGCTGGCCTGACGCGCAGGACGCTGTGGATCACAGCTGTGGGCGGCGTCTTCTTCGCAGGCGATGTGGGTCTCTGGAACATTGCGGTGCGCCATACCTCGGCCGCCAACGCGACGTTCCTGAGCAACAGCGCTCCGCTGTTTGTGGGCCTCTTCACCTGGATGCTGACCCGGCGGCTTCCTTCTGCGCGATTCTGGCTCTCATTGCTGGTTGCTCTGATCGGCACGGCTTTGATTGTGCTCGCGGATATGCGCAACGCTGTGTCCAGATCGGGCGCGGATGGTCTGGCTGTGCTGGCGGCGATTTGTTTTGCGCTGTATCTGGTGATCACCGGGCGGCTGCGCGAGCGGAGCGACACGGCTGTACTGTTGACTCTGTCGACGACGGCGAGCGCGGTTGCGCTTTGGATTTCTGCTGTGGTGACGCACACTTCGCTCGCTGTTCCGGATGCGGGCGCCTGGTGGGCGCTGCTGGGGCTGGGACTGCTGTGCCAGGTGGGGGGCTACTTCGGGCTGACTTATGCGCTGGGACATTTGCCGACGACGGTGACGTCGATTCTGTTCCTGATGGTCGCACCGGGCACCGCGGTCTTCGCGTGGATCATCTTCGGTGAACGGATGCGGACCCTGGAACTTGTCGGCGGCTTGCTGTTGCTGGCAGCGGTATGGATTGTGGGGCGGCGGGAAAAGGGTCCAGGGATCGAGGAAGAGAGTGCGGCGGAACTGATTCCGCCTGTAGCGCAGGTGTAGGGATCATGAACAGATCAAACTTTTCACTCAAGCTGCCCGCTTCTATCAAACGCGCGGCACAACGGCTGGCCAGGGAAGACGGCGTATCGCTGAATCAGTGGATCGCGGTTGCCGTTGCACAGAAGGCGGGTGTCTCTGAAACGGCGGCTGAGTTTTTCGCACGTCGCCGTGAAGGATCTGACCGCGGAGAGTTACTCGGCTTCCTCCGAAGAGCACCCGACAAGGTTCCGGATGCGGATGACGTATTGCCCCCAAAGATACAACGGAGGACCAGGAGGCGATAGCTCGGAATCAGATCTTCTGGGAGCGCTTCACATCGCGGACGCCGGGCAGTCGCCGCAATGCCTGGACCAGGCGCGTCAGGTGGCGCACATCTTCGGCGTCAATCACAAATTCAATTTGTGCGTCGCCGTTATCGCCGAGATGGGTTTCCATGGTGCGAATGTTGGCGTTCTCATCGCTGATGACCGCGGTGATTTCCTTCAGCATGCCCGCACGATCGTCGCAATGCACCGTAAATCGCACCGGATAGGTTTGCCGCTTGCCGTTGGTGTCGTCAGCGGCGCGGGCCCATTCGACGGAGATACGGCGATCGGCCTCGTAGAGCAGGTTCTGCACGTTGGGGCAGCTGCGGGCATGCACGGCGACCCCTTTGCCGCGGGTGACGTAGCCGATAATCTCCTCGCCGCGAATCGGATTGCAACATCGCGCGCGATAAACCAGCAGCTCATTCTGGCCTTCCACGATCAGCGAGTCAGAACCGCTGGTAGCGGCCACACGGGTGACGGCCGCGGCACCCGGCGTTACGGGCGCTTCCGTTTCCTGCGGCTGATGGACGAGCCCTGGAGCCAGGCGGTTCAGCACCTGCCGTGCAGAATATTTGCCAAAACCGATCGCCGACCACAGATCGTTGGGCGTGGCCACGCTGTAGTCGGCGGCAACGCGCGCGTAATCCGACTCCTCAAACTGCGACAGCGCGACTTTGTATTTACGCGCCTCGCGCTCCAGCAGCTTGCGCCCGATTTCGATGGCGCGCTCGCGCTGGTGCTCATTGAGCCAGTGGCGAATTTTGTTACGCGCGCGGGGGCTCTTGACGAAGGTGAGCCAGTCGCGGCTGGGCGTGTGGCCGTTCTGCGTGATCACTTCGACGATGTCGCCGTTGCGCAGCTTGGTCCGCAGCGGAACCATGCGCCCATTCACGCGCGAGCCGGTGCAGGTGTTGCCCACTTCTGTGTGGATCGTATAGGCAAAGTCAATCGGCGTGCCGTCGCGCGGAACCACCACGACTTTACCCTTCGGCGTGAAGGTGTAGACCTCTTCGGGGTAGAGGTCGATCTTGAGCGTCGACAGGAACTCGTTGGGATCGGTCATGTCGCGCTGCCACTCGACCAGCTGCCGTACCCAGGCCAGCCGCTGCTCGTCGCGCGCGCTCACCGGCGAGCCGCCGGACTTATATTTCCAGTGCGCCGCGATGCCTTCTTCCGCGATGCGGTGCATCTCCTCGGTGCGGATCTGCACCTCGAACTGGTGGCCGCCTTCGCCCATCACGGTTGTGTGCAGCGACTGATACAAATTCGGCCGCGGCATGGCGATGAAGTCCTTGATGCGGCCCGGAACCGGACGCCAGATGCTGTGAATGATGCCGAAGACCGCGTAGCAATCCTGCACGCTCGAGGTGATGACGCGCAGCGCCAGCAGATCGTAAACCTGATCGATGGAGGTCTGCGATTTCACCAGCTTGCTGTGAATGCTGTAGAGGCGCTTGATGCGCCATTCGACGCGCGCTTTGATGTTGTTCTCGTGCAGGCGCTCGGTGAGCAGGCCATCGACGCCGGCCAGGAACTGTTCGCCTTCGGATCGCCGCGCTTCGACCGCGGCGTGCAGCTGCTCCCACGTGATGGGGTCGACCCAGCGAAACGCCAGATCCTCCAGCTCGCCGCGGAGTTTGCCCATGCCCAGCCGATGCGCCAGCGGTGCGTAGATGTCGAGGGTTTCGCGGGCGATGGCGCGCTGCCGCTCCGGCGCCAGGTGCTCGAGGGTCCGCATATTGTGCAGACGGTCGGCGAGTTTAATGAGGACGACACGCACATCGCTGACCATGGCCAACAGCATCTTGCGGACGTTCTCCGCCTGGCGGTCTTCGCGATTCGCGAACTGAATCTTGTCGATTTTGGTGACGCCTTCAACGATGTGCGCCACCTGCTCGCCGAATTTCGCGACGATGTCCTCGGTGGTGACCGGCGTGTCTTCGACCGCGTCGTGGAGCAGCCCGGCGGCAATGGCCGTCGAATCCAGCTTCATTTCGGCCAGGACGAGCGCGACCTCGAGCGGGTGCAGGACGTAGGGCTCGCCGGAGGCGCGCAACTGCCCGTTGTGGTGTTCGAGGCAAAACTGCCAGGCGCGGCGGATGATGTCGACGTCGTCAGAGGGGCGATTCGTGTGAACCGTGTCCAGCAGCCGTCCAAACTTCTCCCGGAACAGGTCAGGGACCCGCTCAACGTTGAGCGCGGTGGACTGGACACTCGCCATGACCCATTATAGTCGGGAGTCGCAGCAGGGTCATCAATGCAGGGAGTAGGGAGCGGGGAGTGGGGAGTAGGGAGTAGAGCTCAGGGAGCAGGGTTAGTCTTGCTCCCGGACCGCCACGTAGCTCTTCGTCAGTCCGAGTACGCGCTCCTTCAGGATGCGGCAGTCCGGAAACAGTTCCCTGACCTCGCGGCAGGTCAGGAGGCGAATGTCGGAAAGCATTTCTTCTACCCGGGCCGGGTCCGGCCTGGTCAGCAGTCCCCACAGGGTGAAGTTGCGCGCCATCCGTCTCTGCAAACCGCGCGGCAGGTACTGGAAAAACAGGGCGAGCAGATGCGGTTCCAGCGGAAAGCTGCGCGCCGGGGTCTGGATCCACAGCCCCTTCGCGACGCGCCGAGCCTCAGCGGCAAAGGCCTGCTGGCCCTCCCAGGTGGTCATGTGCTCGATCACTGAATTCGAGAAGGCAATGTCGAAACTCGCGTCTGCAAACGGCAGCCGGGTCGCGTCACCCTCCACGGCGGTAAAGCGCCCATCGGTCAGCACGGCGGGATCAGGAAACTGAAGGTTCACCATCGTGACGGGAAACCGCCGTTGGTACTGGGATTCCGCGATCCAGGTATTCGGCGCTCCGCCAATGTCGAGCAGCCGCGTTT
>DATAZC010000210.1:0-4011 GCA_036272255.1 Acidobacteriaceae bacterium
CTTCACCGAAAACTCACGGCGCGGGTGATGGCTTCCACATTTCCATGTGCGGCGGTTCGCGTTGTAGCTGACTTTTGTGGAACCACAACCGGGGCAAACAGCACCGTCCGGCCAGCGACTAGCAGCAAGATAATCGATGCAGTTCGCCTGATCCGCGAAATAGATAACTGCCTCTTGAAGGCTCTCCGGCTCCTTGACCATTTCACTACCTCACTGAAAATAAAGTACCAAAAATCAGTGGGCGAGTCAAGTATATTTATGCCCAATTTTTGGATTACTTCCGAGTTGCGGGTGACCCGCCCGAAATGCTAGGTGAAGCACCGTGAACGCAACCGCTGTATGCTTTCGTCTATGCCGTGGTGGCAAATTCCGCTGTTCGTTCTGGTAGAGGCGTTGGCACTCTATCTATGTGGAACGCCTAGCAGCAAAGATCGTCCTTGAAGGTCTTGGCACAGTCGAGCATCAAGTAGTTCCAGACCCTCTCCCAACGCAGTTCGTATTCCAGCGGAGTCATCAACACCTTCCGTTCATTGAAGTTTGCTTGGTTTACAGGTGAACGGTCGATGTTGCGCTCGAGTGCTGGCCAACCCCTCAGCTTCTCGCTCATCACGATCACAAGCATCCCATCCCCGCGCACGCAAGGACAGGATCACTGTGAACTGCGAACTGTGAACTAAGAACTGTTTTTTTAAAACTTCACGTTTGGAACCTGCTGCGCCGCCGGGCTCGCCGTAAAGTAGTCCGGATTCTGCTTGAATCCCGCAAAACCTGCCCAGATGCTGTTCGGGAACTGCAGCACGAATGTGTTGTAGGTCTGCAGCGAATCGTTGTACCGCTTGCGCGCCACGCCGATCCGGTTTTCCGTGCCCGCCAGCTCATCCTGCAAACGCATGAATTGGTCGCTCGACCGCAGTTGCGGATAGTTCTCCGTCAACGCCAGCAAGCGCCCGAACGCCGAGTCCAGCGTTCCGTTGGCCGCGATCTTCGCTGCCGGCCCCTGTGCGTTCAACAATCCCGCGCGCGCGTTGGCGATGTCGCCAAACACCGTGCTCTCTTCCTTGGTAAAGCCCTTCACCGTCTCCACCAGGTTGGGAATCAGATCGGCGCGCCGCTCCATCTGCACATCCACTTCTGACCACGACGCCTTCACGTTCTGGTCATAGCTCACCATCTGGTTCCGCGCGCTCACATAGCTGCCGAACACCATCAGCGCCGCTAACACCAGTACGCCCAGAATCCCAAGAACAACCCACAATGCCTTCATACCGTTCTTCTCTCCTCCGGCTTCCGCAAGCAGAAGCCACCATTCCCTTGTAACCTTGTTCCCTCAGTCCCTAGTCCCTGTCTTTACTACCAATCTCCGCCAGCCCCGCCCCCACCAAAGCTTCCACCACCAAACCCGCCGAAGCCGCCTCCCCCGCCACCGCCTCCTCCGCCCAATCCTCCACCGCCCCAGCCGCCACCGCCGCCCATCCCGCCGCCCAACCATGGGCCGCCACGAAATCCGCCCCCGAACAGTCCCATGAACAGCAGAATGCGCAGCACCGTAAAGCCGCCGAAGAAAAGAAAGATGATCACAAAAAGTAGGAAGGGTAACACGCCTCCGCTGCTGTGCCTGGCGCGCGGTTGAGCCTGCTGCGGCTCATCGGTCAGCGTTACGCCCGCATCGGCCGCGATAATTTCGGCCACCTGCCCCGTTGCCAGCGTGACCGCGCCGTCATAATCGCGCGCCCGCAGATACGGCACCATCTCCCGCCCGATGTCGCCCACCTTCGCATCGTTCAGGATGCCCTCAAGCCCATACGCCACATCGATGCGGTACTTGTGGTCGTCGACCGCCAGCAGCACCAGTACGCCTTTGTCCGCGCCCTTGGGACCGATCTTCCACGCATCTTCTAGCTGGTTAGCCCAATCTGAAGCATCGTCGCCGTCAAGATTCTTGACCGTGACAATCGCAATCTGCGCATTCGCCTTCGAGTGGTCCAGCTCGCTGCACAGGGTGTCCAGCTGCGCCACCGCCTGGGGCGACAGCACATGGGCCAAATCGCTGACATAATCGGTGGGCTTCGGCAGGTCTTTGACCTGCTCGGCCTGGCCGGCCTGAAAACAAAGAAAAAGCCCGCAGAACAGCAGGCTAAGGATCTTGATGCGCTGCAACGCCTTCATCGCATCCAATTGTACGTGTTTGACCAATCCGCAGTTCCCTTCGTCACATCGTCCACAGAGTCTGGTGATTCCGAACCGGACACCTCTCCGATAGAATCGACTTGCATGGGTAGTGCTTCCATTCCATCGATTGGGCAACTCTGGGAAGGCCGCACCATCGACGGAAAGTTTGGCCTCCTGGAGTGGCTGGGCGGTAGCCCAGACCGCGGCGCATTCGTCACTCTGCGCGCCGGCATGCACAAGTCTGTCATCAAGATCACACGCGTCGACGACGACAAGGTCGATGCCTATCTCACCCAATGGGAACTGGCCCGCTCCCTCTCCCATCCCCACCTCATGCCCATCTTCGAGTTCGGGCGCTGCTCCGTCGACGGGGCCACCGTCGTCTACGTCGTCACCGAGTATGCTGAGCGCGTCCTCGCACAGTTTATTGAGGACCGCCCCCTCAAGCCCCACGAAGCCACCAACATTCTCTTTCCCATCGCCGACGCGCTGTCCTACCTCCACGCCAAAGGATTCGTGCACGGCCACGTCAAGCCGTCCAACATCCTCGTCTCCTCCGACGAGCTGAAGCTTTCTTCCGACTCTTTCCTCGTCGCCGCGGCCGTCCCCACCCGCGTCCATCAGCCTCAACCCTACGACGCTCCCGAAATCGCCTCCGGAGTCGCTTCCGCCGCCGCCGACACCTGGTCCCTCGGCATGACCCTTGCCGAAGCGCTCACCCAGCAGGTGCCCTACTTCGATCCGGCAACCAACACCCCGCCTGCGATCTCGCCCTTGATGCCCCAGCCTTTCCTCGGCCTGGTGCACACCTGCCTGCGTATCGATCCTGCAGCCCGCTGCTCGCTGAATGACATCAAGGCTCAGCTCGCCGACGTTCCTCCAGCCCCAGTTCCTCCGCGAGCACCCGCCGAGGTCCAAGGTCGGGTCCAGGCCCGGGTCGCTCCCGAGCCCGTCTACACCTACGCTCCGCAGCCGCCCGTCGCGCCCGCTCCCTCCGCTGGTAAGTGGAGACAAGAAGATCCCCACATGTACCCGGCCTCGTCTTCGAGTCTGTTCTCCGATATCGAAGAAGCCAACCTCACGCGTACCTCCAAAATTCCGACGATCCTCGGCCTCCTTCTCCTCGCGGCCATCAGCACGTTTGTTCTTGAAGAAGCAGGCGTCCTCCATCTCCCCCTGCCCTTCGCGCTCCCCGGTATACCAGCCGCTACGCAGAAGACGTCGCCTCCACCGCCGGCCCCGCAGTCCACACCTCCGCAGAACGTTGCCGCCGCTCAGCAACCTGCAACAGGTGAATCCCCTGCGCCCGCGACCACGCCGGACCCTGCTTCTCCAACATCTGCGGCTCCATCCTCTACAGCGCCCATAGCACCGACCGCCGACGGAACCTCCCCGCGCACCACCGCATCCACACCTGCCTCGGCGACGCCCGCACCCACGGCAGCCGCTCCTGCCTCCGCCGTTCCCCTTCCCCCCGGTTCGACTCCCGCCGCTGTCGCTCCTGCGCAGACCGCCCCGCCATCTTCAGCCGTTCCACAGATCGCAACGCCCGCGCCCCGTCCGGCCAATGCTCCTGGCGATATCGCCAAGCGCGTTCTGCCCGACGTCTCTCCCGGCGCACGCTCCAGCATGCGTGCTCCCGTCGCCGTGATCCTCCGCGTCACCGTCAACCGCAACGGATCCGTCGCCGACGCCTCCTACGTCTCGCCCGGCTCCGGCAACTACTTTGCCCGCGCCGCCCAGCACGCCGCCGTGCAATGGAAATTCGATCCGCCCCTCAGCGGTGGCCGCCCGCAAGCCAGCGTCTGGCGCCTCCACTTCTTCTTCTCGCGCAGCAGCAGC
>DATAZC010000211.1:0-29886 GCA_036272255.1 Acidobacteriaceae bacterium
GCGCGGGCTGCAGGTGCTGATCGTTGCCGGTGAGCAGGTCGAGGCGCGGAACGTTGTAGGCCGGGACGAGGCGCTGGATTTCGTCGAAGATGGCGAAGGGGTCGAAGGGGCTTAGTTTGGGCTCCAGATGATGCGCAGCCAGCCAGACGCCGTGGCGATCGGCTTCGCCGGATTGCGCGCCGCGGGCCTGGCCCATGTCGGCGCGGACGCTGTTGGGGCTGAAGGGGACGAGCTTTTTGACGTCGGCGCCCAGGGCGGCGGCGAGGCGAACGATGAGCTCGAAGTCGGTGCGGACACCGGCGCGGTCGGCGGCTTTCTTGACAAGCTGAAGATCACCGAAGGTATTGGTGACGGTGCCGGCTTTCTCGTAGAGGTTGGCGGCGGGGAAGATGACGTCGGCGAACTGAGCGGTCTCGCTGAGAAACATGTCCTGCACGATGAGGAAGGTTTTATGGAGGGCTTCGTTGTGGCGGGCGTAGCGGGCGACCGGATTTGCGCCAACTATATATAAGGCTGCGAGGGAGCCGGCTTCAGCAGCGTCGAACATCTCGATGAGGTTGAGGCCGGGCTGGGCGGGAAGGCTGGGGTATTCCTGGGCGAACTGCGCGGAGGACGCGACGGGAACGTAGCCGGGAAGCAGATCGGGGTAGAGGCCCATGTCGGCGGCGCCGCGGGAGTTGGCGTAGTCGCCGAGGCAGGCGAATTTGACGTTGGGGAAGGCCGCGCCGAGTTGAAGCAGGGCCGAGACGTCGTGGCCGCGAAATTCGGCGCCGAAGACGATGACGAGGGATTCTTCTTTGCGCAGGGCGTCGCGGAAGGCGACTGCGTTCTTGTCTTCATCGAGCGGTGCGTCGGTGCCGGCGAGCCAGGCGACGAGGCCAGGGTAGCCATCTTCGGGGATCTGCAGGAATTGGGTGGCCTGGCGACGGAGCTTGATGAGGTTGTGATTCGCAACGTAGAGGCGGGCCTGGTTGAGGCGGACGTTGGTGCGAATCTGCCAGGCGAGTCCGGGATGCTGCTCGGTGGGATCGTTGCCGAGGAGGAGAACGGCCTTCGCGCTGGCGATGTCGCGGAGCGAGGCTTCAGGGTGATTCTTCAGGGCCGCGGCGAAGGCGGGGTAATCGGCGGTGCGGTGATGGTCGATGTTGTTGGTGCCGAGGATGGTGCGGGCAAATTTTTGCAGCAGGTAGGATTCTTCGTTGGTGGTGCGGTTGGAGCCGATGACGCCGATGGAGGCGCCGCCTTTTGTATCGCGAATCTCGCGCAGCTTGTTGGCGGCGAACTCGATGGCGTCGTCCCAGGAGACTTCTTCGAGGCGGCCGTTGGGCTGGCGGACGAGTGGCCTGGTGAGGCGGTTATCGCGGTTCGCAAAGTCGAATGCGTAACGGCCTTTGATACATAAAAAATCGCCGTTGATGCCGGACTTGTCGCGATTGTCGCCACGCACGATTTCCATGCCGTCGTTGGAGCGGCGAACGCCAAGGGTGGTTTTGCACCCATCGCCGCAATGGGTGCAGACGGTGCCGACGTGGGACATTTCCCAGGGGCGGGTTTTGTAACGGTAAGCGCCGGAGGTGAGCGCGCCGACGGGGCAGATGTCGATGCACATGCCGCACTCTTCGCACTCGAGGTGATCCTGTTTGTTAGGCGCGATGACGGAGCCGGCGCCGCGGTTCTGGATGCCGAGGGCCCAAACGTCCATGCCTTCGCCGCAGACGCGAACGCAGCGATAGCAGAGGATGCAGCGGGGGCGGTCGAAGAAGACAACGGGGGACCACTGTTGCTCTTCGCGGTGCTGCTTGATCTCGACGAATTTGGATTCGTGCGCACCGTACTTGAAGGTCATGTCCTGCAATTCGCACTCGCCGCCGGCGTCGCAAACGGGGCAGTCGAGGGGATGATTGCCGAGCAGGAGCTCGATGGTGGCTTTGCGGGCCTGCGCGATTTCAGGACTCTCGGTGGCGACGATCATGCCTTCGGCAACCGGCGTGGTACAGGCGGTCTGGAGCTTGGGCATTTTTTCGATGCGCACGACGCACATGCGGCAGGCGGCCTGGAGCGAGAGGCCGGGGTAGTAGCAGAAGGCGGGAATCTCGATGCCGTGAGCGCGACAGGCTTCAATGAGGAGCGTGCCCGCGGGAGCGGTGATTTTCTTGCCGTCGACAGTGAGGGTAACGTCAGCCATGAATTCCTTTAGACCAGCGCGGGCTCCGGCTGAGGCGCGCGGTGTTTTGGGCAGCCTCGGCCTTCGAGGTGGTCTTCAAACTCTTTGCGAAACTTTTTGACGAAGGCAATGGTGGGCATGGCGGCTGCGTCGCCGAGAGGGCAGAAGGTGCGGCCCAGCATGTTTTCAGCGAGGTAGCGGATGTTGTCGATGTCCTTGTCGACGCCGCCGCCCTCATGAACCCGCGTCAGCGACTTTTTGAGCCAGTCCGTGCCTTCGCGGCAGGGAATGCACCAGCCGCAGCTTTCGTGCTGATAGAACTTCATGGTGCGGAGGGCGAACTCCACCATGCAGGTGGTTTCGTCGAGGACGACGACGCCGCCGGAGCCGAGCATGGAGCCAGCTTTGCCGACCTGGTCGAAGTCCATGCCTATGTCGATTTCCTCGGGCGTCAGGACGGGGGTCGACGATCCACCGGGTACGACGGCTTTGAGCTGTTTGCCGTTGGCGATGCCGCCGCCAACCTCGTAGATCATCTTTTTGAGGTTGTAGCCCATGGGCAGCTCGTAGACGCCGGGGCGCGCGACGTGGCCGCTGAGACAAAAAAGGCGGGTGCCGCCGTTGCGTTCCGAGCCGAGCTTGGCGTACTCCGCGCCACCGATGCGGAAGATGTGGGGGACGGTGGCGATGGTTTCGGCGTTGTTGATGATGGTGGGTCCACCATAGAGTCCGACGACAGCGGGGAAAGGCGGACGGATACGGGGGATGCCGCGCTTGCCTTCCAGCGATTCCATGAGCGCGGATTCTTCGCCAACTTCGTAAGCGCCAGCGCCGGTCTGGGTGACGATGTCGAAGTCGATGCCGGAACCGAAGATGTTTTTGCCGAGGAAGCCCTTCTGGTAGGCCTGAGCGACGGCGCGTTCCGTGATCTGGAGGAGGTAGCGATATTCGCCGCGCAGATAGATGAAGCCCATTTTGGCCTGGACGGAGAGGCCGGCGATGATGGTGCCTTCGATGACGGAATGGGGGTCGTGCTCGAAGATGAGGCGATCTTTGCAGGTGCCGGGCTCGGATTCGTCGCCGTTGACGAGGACGTATTTGGGCTTGGCCGATTGCTTCGGAACGAAGGACCACTTCAGGCCGGTGGGGAAGCCAGCGCCACCGCGTCCGCGGAGGCCGGAGGCTTTCATCTCGTTGATGATGCCTTCCGCACCGAGGGCGATGGCCTTGCGGGCGGACTCGTAGCCGCCGAGCCGGACGTAGGTGTCGACGTCGGTAGCGCCTTTGCCGAAGCGGTATGAAACGACGGGGACGCAGTCGGGATGGGTGGAGAGCGTCGCCATTATTTGGTCGCCCCGGTTTTGGATTTTGCGCGGTAGTCGTCGATGACTTTGTCGATGGACGCGGGGGTAAGGTTCTCGTGGAAGTCGTAATTGATCTGAGCGGCAGGCGCCCAGCTGCAGGCGCCGATACACTCGACTTCTTCGAGTGAAAACACACCGTCGGCGGTGACGCCTTTGTTGGGGACGCCGAGCTTCTTTTTGCAGTGATCGAGGATTTCGTTGCCGCCGCGCAGCATGCAGCTGATGTTGGTACAGACCTGGACGTGGTATTTGCCGGCTGGTTTGGTCCGGAGCAGCGAGTAGTAGCTGATGACGTTGCGGACTTCGAGCTCGGAGACGCCGACGCGATCGGCAACTTCGGCGATGACGGCGTCGGAGAGGTAGCCGATTTCGTCCTGGGCGTAGAGAAGCATGGGGACGAGGGCGGAGCGCTTGAGGGGATAGAGGGTGACGAGCTTGTCGAAGCGGGCGGCGAGCGCAGGGGAGAAGAGGGTGCTCATGGCTGGCTCCCCTTCCGTTCTGTGGTCGCGGCGATGAAGTCGATGGCGACGTGGTCCAGATCTTTGGTTGCGCCGTTGATGGCAATGGAGCCCTGAGGCAGAAGCTCGAAGGTGCCGGCGACGGGGCCGGCGGGGGCGGAGCGCTTGTGCCAGCGGACTTTGCCTGTGTCGGAGTCGAAGTGCATTTCGAGGCGGGATTCAGCGGCGACGATGGCGACGGAGTTTTCGGATTCTTCGATGTGCGCGGGTGCCGCGGAATGAAGGTTGGCAGCGGCTGCGTAGGAGCGCAGCAGGGAGACGAAGGACATCCACAACTCGGTCTGCAGGGTGGATTCTGTCACGGTCGCGATCACCGGTCGATTTCTCCGAGGACGATGTCGATGGAGCCGATGACGGCGACGACGTCGGCGATGAGACGGCCGATGCACATGGTTTCAAGCGCCTGGAGGGTGGCGAAGGAGGGGTTGCGCATGTGAACGCGATACGGTTTTGCGGTACCGTCGGAGACGGCGTAGTAGCCCATCTCGCCACGGGGGGATTCGACGGCCTGGTAGACTTCGCCAGCCGGAACCTGGAAACCTTCTGTGACGATTTTGAAGTGGTAGATGAGGGCTTCCATCTGCGTCTTCATTTTTTCGCGGTCGGGCAGGACGACGTGGGGCGCGTCGGCTTTGATGGGGCCTGCGGGCATGCCGTCGAGAGCCTGCTGGCAAATTTTGACCGACTCGCGCATTTCTTTGAGGCGGACGATGTAGCGGGCCCAGACGTCGCCATCGTTCGAGACGGGGACTTCAAATTGGAATTTGTCGTAACTGGAGTACGGCATGTCGCGGCGGAGATCCCAGTCGATGCCGCTTGCGCGCAAAGGCGGGCCGGTGACGCCGAGGGCAATGGCGTCTTCGGGGCTGAGGAAGCCGACGTTTTTGAGACGGTTATAGAAGATGGGATTGCCGGTGAGCAGGTTCTCGTACTCATCGATTTTTTCGGGGAGGATGTGGATGAGTGACTGCACCGAATCGAAGAAGTCCAGCGGCGGATCGAGCGCGAGGCCTCCAATGCGGAAGTAGGAGGTCATCATGCGCTGGCCGGAGACGTGCTCGAAGATGCGAAGGATTTCTTCGCGCTCGCGGAAGGTATAGAGGAAGACCGTAAGCGCGCCGATGTCCATCGCATGGGTGCCGAGCCATACCAGATGCGAATTGAGGCGGGTGAGCTCGTTGAGGAGGACGCGCATCCACTGCGCGCGCTCGGGGATCTCCAGCTGGAGGAGCTTTTCGCCGGCGAGGCAGAAGGCGAGGTTGTTCGTCATCGGACAGAGGTAGTCGATGCGATCGGTGAGGGGGACGACCTGCTGCCAGAACTTGGCCTCGCAGGTTTTCTCGATACCGGTGTGGAGGTAGCCGATGTCGGGGACGAGCTTGACGACGGTTTCGCCGTCGATTTCGAGGACCACACGGAGGACGCCGTGGGTGGAAGGATGCTGTGGCCCCATGTTGAGGACCATGGTGCGATCTTTGGGGCCCTCTTCCGAACGCGGCTGAACGAGGGTAGCGGTCTCGACGAAGCCGGGAATTTCGGGCGCGTGGGGATTTTCGGGCATCAGCGATAACCCTCCACGGGATAATCCTTGCGGAGCGGGTGGCCTTCCCATTCATCGGGGAGCATGATGCGGCGGAGGTTGGGGTGGCCGTGGAAGCGGACGCCGAACAGGTCCCAGACCTCGCGCTCGTAGAAGTTGGCGGAGGGCCAGACGCTGGTGATGCTGTCGACGCCGGGGTCGATGCTGGCGGCCATGGCGTGGAGGCGGACGCGCTCCTTCAGCTTGTGGGAAAGGATGTGATAGGTGACCTGGAAGCGGGGTTCGTTGGGGTACCAGTCCACGCAGGTGACATCTTCGAGGAAGTTGTAGCCGGCGGTCTGGAGGGTACGGCAGACGGCACGGATCTGATCGGCGGCGATGACGAGGGTAAGCTCACCGCGATCGAACTTTGCGTTGGTAACGGCGTCAGGATGCGCGGCGCGCAGCGCCTGAATGGCCACGTTCTGCGCGAGGCCTTCGTAGACAGCCTCTTTATTGAGCAGCGCTTCTCCCATATCTCTCTTTTACGAAGCCGGATGTTGCAGTTACAGGTCCGCCTTGTCGGAGGCCCAGTCGAGGATGCCCTTTTTCCAGACGTAGAAGACACCGAGGACGACGAATCCGAGGTAAACGAGCATTTCCCAGAATCCGAAGAAGCGCGAACCGGCGATGTGCGGCAGCTCGCGGTAGATTACGGCCCAGGGAAGCATGAAAACGGCTTCCACATCGAAGAGGATGAAGAGCATTGCGACCATATAGAAGCGGACGGAAAAGCGGCCGCGGGCGTCGCCTTCGACGGGGATACCGCACTCGTACGGTTCAAGTTTTTCTTTGAGGTTGCGATGGCGTCCGACGAACCAGGACATTCCGACCATGCCGCCGGCCAGGGTGCCCACGACCACGATCTGCATCAGCAGGGGAAGGTAGTTCCAGATGTAGTGGGGATCAGTCTGCATGGCGGTTCACGGAAAAACTACGGAGGGTAGAACTGCCGCTGCCTCCACTTCGAGACTAAGTCTGCGGTTGTCAAGAGTCAAGTTACGGACAGGCATGGAGCAGCCAATCGCCAGCAGCGAGTGGCCAGCAGGGAGGGGCAGTGTTGTCAGGTGCGGGGGCCGGCCTGGCGGACTGCATCCGGGACGTCAAACTTTTTGAAGTTGTCGACGAATTTAGAGGCGAGGAGTTTGGCCTGCGCGTCGTAGGCGTTCTTGTCGGCCCACGCGTTGCGCGGGTTGAGGAGCTCGGACGGAACGTCGGGGCAGGTGGTGGGGATGCTGAGGCCGAAGGCTTCTTCTGTGACGAAGTCGGCTTTGGCGAGACGGCCGTCGAGAGCGGCGTGGACGATGGCACGGGTGTGCGGGAGGCTCATGCGCTTGCCGACGCCGAAGGCTCCGCCGGACCAGCCGGTGTTGACGAGCCAGCACTGGGCATCATGCTCGCGAAGACGACGGCCCAGCATTTCGGCATAGACGCCGGGCGCCAGCGGAATGAAGGGTGAGGCAAAGCAGGTGGAGAATTCGGGAACGGGTTCGCTGCCGAGACCGGCTTCTGTTCCGGCGAGCTTGGCGGTGTAGCCGGAGAGGAAATGGTACATTGCCTGGTCGGGAGTGAGTTTGGCGATGGGAGGCAGGACGCCAAAAGCATCCGCGGCGAGGAAGAGCACGTTGCGGGGGTGGCTGCCGACACCCGGAATGACGGCGGTGGCGATGAACTCGATGGGATAGGCGGCGCGGGTGTTTTCGGTGTAGCGGATGTCGGAGTAGTCCGGGTCGCCAGTACGGGGATCGAGGACGACGTTTTCAAGCACGGAGCCGAAGCGAATGGCGTTGAAAATCTGCGGCTCTTTCTCGAGGGTGAGGTCGACGCACTTGGCGTAGCAGCCACCTTCGAAATTGAAGACGCCGTCGGGGCTCCAGCCATGCTCGTCGTCGCCGATGAGGCGGCGGTCAGGGTCGGCGGAGAGCGTGGTTTTGCCGGTGCCGGAGAGGCCGAAGAAGAGGGCGGAGTCGCCGTGGGCGCCAATGTTGGCCGAGCAGTGCATGGGGAAGACATTGCGCGACGGAAGCAGATAATTCATGACGCCAAAGATGGACTTCTTCATTTCGCCGGCATATTTAGTGCCGCCGATGAGGACAATTTTGCGGGTGAAGTCGGCGAGGATGAAGGTGCTGGAACGGACGCCGTCGCGGTCGGGGATGGCTTCGAATTCGGGAGCGGCGATGACGATGAATTCGGGCGCGTGGGTGGCGAGCTCGCTGGGCGTGGGACGGATGAAGAGCTGCTTTACGAAGAGGGCGTGCCAGGCGTATTCGCAGATGATCTGGATGGGGAGGCGGTAGGTGGGGTCCGCGCCTGCGGCCAGATCCATGATGTAGAGGTCGCGCTCGGCCATGTGGCGGAGGACGCGCTGTAGCAGGGCTTCAAACTTTTCCGGCGGAAAGGGCTGATTGACTTTGCCCCAGTCGACGCGGTCGCGGGTCTGGTCGTCTTCAACGGTGAATTTATCGCGGGGGGAGCGGCCGGTGCGGGCGCCGGTCATGGCGACGAGGGCGCCGTTGGAGGCGAGGCGGCCTTCGCCGCGGGCGATGGCGGTTTCAACCAGTTGTGGCGTTGAAAGATTGCGATGAGCATGCAGACCTTCGGTGAGACGTTTCAGGTCCTGCAGAGTAGCTGTCGCTGCCATCGTGGGAAAGCCTCCGTGGGTGGATGAATAATTGTCCCATTGGGCTCGGAGGATGCAAAGAAGAAAAGGGCGGTGGCTTCTGGAGAAGTCGTTAGCGGGTAGCATGTGCCGTGCCGCAGGGTGCGGCTAGACCTGGGGTTGGGCGTCGTCGGAGGGAACGAGATGGGGCAGGTTGCGGGTGTGGCCGGCTTCGTGGAGGACCGCGTCGACCTGAGTGAGGACTTCTTCAATGGTCATGGTGTACATCTCGCGGCCATTGTCGTAGCCGGATTCGATGGCTTTTTTGAGATAGCGACCGGCGGCCTGGGCGGCGAGGGTGTCGGTGATGGTGTGGCCGGTGCGCTTCTTTTGTTCGACCCACGCGAGGCAGGGCATAGCGATCCAGACCGTGCGGTCATCGACATCGAAACGGACATCGACGGCGTCGGCATGGCGGGTGGCGATGGCGACGATATTGGCTTTCCAGCGGCAGTGCAGGTCCTGGCCGCTGAATCGGTCCGAGGCGTGGAAATCTTCGTACATGGCTTCTCCAGCGTAAGACATTTTGGGTTGAGGCGCATCCAGTGCGATGCAAATCCATGAACCGGCGTGACCTGGCAGTTTCAGGGGTGGGGAGGGGGTTGACCAGAAAATAACCTGGGGAAAGTAGCAAAAGAAAAACAAATCTTAAGAGGGTTTGTGCGTCCAATGTATGTCTGAAAGGCGACCAGCCCTTATTTCGAGGAGTTCTTCTCACGTGACCAGTTCAGCGCAAAACACCAAACTACGGCGATTCGAAGAGCGGCTTCGCCATCAACAACGGCAACTTGAGCGCAGCATGCTGACGGCGGCAAAAGAGGGTCGTCAGGCGATCGCCGAAGACTCGCTCGACGTAGCCGATCAGGCGGTCTTGTCCTATCAGAAAGAACTGATTTTCACGCAGGGCACCGAGGGTCATAGCCAGCTGGGTCTGGTGCGGGTGGCGCTGGAACGATTGCGTGAAGGAACCTTTGGCGAATGCATGCACTGCGGCAAGCCGATTGGCGAAAAGCGGCTGGAAGCGTTGCCGTGGACGCCGTACTGCATTGAATGCCAGGAGAAGATCGAAACCGGGCAGATTGAAGACGTGGTGCGCGCGGCGTAAACCGCGGCCGGAAGTGGCCGCCGACGACCGTCCGAAACTCCTTTGCTGCGTGGTAGACTGAGACGTATCTGAATGCGGACGCGCGCGTTAATCGCCGCGTTCGCAACTTCCCGCCCAAAGGAAAATCGGGGAATTCGGTGGACACACAGACCCGTCACGCGCTGAAACAGGACAAATTCGTCACTGCAACCACCTCCAGTCTGGAATGGATTGGCGAGCATCGCAGCAACGTCGTTGCGTGGGCGGTGGGCGCGGTGCTGGTGGCGGCGATTGCCGTAACCAGCTTCGTGGTTTATGAAAAGCGCGACGCGGCAGCAAATCTGCTGCTTGGCCAGGCGATGGATATCTACGAGACGCCGCTGACGCAGCCCAATCAGCCGGCAGAGCCGGGGTTTAAGACGTACGCGACGGCGGCCGATCGGGCGAAGGCAGCGAACCCGCTGTTCCGGCAGGCGGCCGATCAATATGGCTGGTTGAACGCCGGCGAAATGGCGCGCTATTTTGCCGGTACGACCGAACTCGATATGGGACAGCAGGCGGCTGGAGAAGCCGATCTGGAAAAGGCGACGCACGCGGGGAGCGGAAATCTGTCGGCGCTGGCGAAGATTGCGCTGGCGAACCTGTACGAGCAGACGGGCCGCAGTTCTCAGGCGGTGACTCTGTTCCAGGACGTGATTGCGCATCCGACGACGACCGTGCCGAAGGCGGAGGCGCAGCTGCAGTTGGCGGCGCTGTATGAGACGACGCAGCCGCAGGAAGCGCGGCGGCTCTACGCGGAGATCAAAGACCAGAACAAGGAAACTGCAGCGGAGCAGATTGCGACGCAGAAGCTGCAGGGGCTGAAGTAGATTTTCGGCGGTCAGCATGCTGCGCCTTTGTTCCAATTTTCCTTTTCCCTTCCAGCGTTAGACGGCAATCAACCTCTCGAATCCGGAGTGTGCCGCAGCTCATCCAAGGGACGTGTCTGCCATGGAAAATGCAATCAGGACAGGGCCGGTGATCGGGACGCCTTCGGTGTCGGAGTCGCCGCTCGACAATCCGATCTGGAGTGCGCTGACGACCGAGCATCGATCGCTGGCGTTGGGCGGCGAGGGGGCGCGCCGCTATCCGGCGGAGATTGGGCCGTTGAGTGGGATGCCGGCGCAGTCGGAGGCACGGTATCGGGCTTTGCGCGCCCTGGTGCCGCCAGAGGACATTGCGGTTCTGTTTCTTGACGAGGCGCCGCGCTTGCCGACAGGGTGGACACTGGTTCGCGGAGGCTCGCTGGCTCAGATGGTGGCGGAACGGCCGCATCTGGTAAAGATTCCTGCACCGCGTGGCGTGGAGTTGCGGGTGCTGACGGCGGCCGATGCTCCAGCGATGGTGGAGCTGGCGAAGCTAACGGAGCCGGGGCCGTTTCGATTGCGGACCCTGGAACTGGGAACGTTTTTCGGGATCCTGGATGCGGGGCGGTTGCTGGCGATGGCGGGGAAGCGGCTGCAGGTTCCGGGATTCGTCGAGGTGAGCGGGGTTTGCACGCATCCTGATGCGCGCGGACGCGGTTATGCGCGGCTGCTGATGTCGCGCGTGATGGAAGAGATTGTGGGGGAGGGGAAGACTCCGTTCCTGCACAGCTTCGCCAGCAATTCCGGCGCGATACGCGTGTATGAAGGGCTGGGGTTCACGCTGCGGCGGACCTTTGAACTGGCGGTGGTGAAGAACAGCGAGTCAGGAATGGCCAGGCAGGAATAAGGGGAGCCCGGGCCGCCGATCGAGGCCCGGGCTTCGTTGTGTTAGCTCCTGATGAAGGCGAGCAGGTCGTTGTTGATTGCGTCGGCGTGGATGATGGGCATGCCGTGCGGGAATCCTTGATAGACCTTGAGCTCGGCGCCTTTCACGATTTTGGCGGAGAGTTCGCCCGCGTCGTGGAAGGGAACAATCTGGTCGTCGTCGCCGTGCATGACCAGGGTGGGAACGTCGAATTTTTTGAGGTCGTCGTTCTGGTCGGTTTCAGAGAAGGCCTTGATGCAGTCATACTGCGCCTTGATGCCGCCAGACATGCCCTGCAGCCAGAAGTTCTCGCGCACGCCGTAGGAGATTTTTGCGCCGGGGCGGTTGTATCCAAAGAAGGGCATGGTGAGGTCTTTGTAAAACTGGGAGCGGTCGTTCTCGACGCTGTCGCGGATGCCGTTGAAGATTTCGATGGGCAGGCCGCCGGGATTTTTATCGGACTTGAGCATGATGGGTGGCACAGCGCTGATGAGGACAGCTTTGGCGACACGCTTGGTCCCGTGACGGCCGATGTAGCGAGCAACTTCGCCGCCGCCGGTGGAGTGGCCGACCATGACGGCTTTTTTGAGGTCGAGATGTTCGAAGAGTGCGGCGAGGTCGTCGGCGTAGGTATCCATGTCGTTGCCTTCCCATGTTTGGTCGGAGCGCCCGTGGCCGCGGCGGTCGTGGGCGATGACGCGATAACCCTGACGGCCGAGGAAGAGCATCTGCGCATCCCAGGCATCGGCGTTGAGCGGCCAGCCGTGGGAGAAGGTGATGGGCTGGCCTGTGCCCCAGTCCTTGTAGTAGATGGTGGTGCCATCTTTGGCGTTGATGGTGGGCATGGTGGTTCTCCTTTTGTGAAGCGACGAGGGCTTGGATTCGTTGACGGAATGGAAGATTCGCAGCGTTGGAAGACGCGCGGGGCCGCTGCTGGAAGAACTGAGCTTAGAGTTTGGACTTTAAGGATTTGCAAAAGCAAGAGGAAGGGCCGCGCGGCTGATGCCGTGCGGCCCTTTTTCGTGCCCAGCGAAGAGCGGGGTTAGCGTTTTTTCTTTTTGCCGGACTTCTTTGCGGACTTCTTTGCGGTTTTCTTTGCGGCTTTCTTTGCCGGAGTCTTCTTTGCAGCCTTTTTCGCGGACTTCTTTGCGGCTTTTTTTGCAGGCGCTTTTTTAGCGGCCTTTTTTGCTGTTTTCCTGACGGCCTTCTTAGCAGCCTTCTTCGCGGGGGCCTTTTTTGCGACCTTCTTTGCCGGGGCCTTTTTTGCGACCTTCTTTGCCGGGGCCTTCTTCGCGGCCTTCTTTGCCAGGGCTTTCTTCGCGGCTTTCTTTGCCGGGGCTTTGGTGGCGGCTTTCTTTGCCGGGGCTTTGGTGGCTGCGGGCTTCGCCGGAGGTTTGGGAGCCGGCGCCTTCTTTACGGGCGGTGGCGGAGGAGGAGCAGCGGGCTCGGCCAGGCCTTCGTCGTCGTCCTCCAGGTCGTCATCGTCGGAGGTGATGGTGGTGGAGACTTCGACTTCCTCTTCTTCCTCGTCGTCGCCGAAGCCGTTTTCCAGCTCTTCGAGATCGTCATCCGCCTCGGGCTCGAATTCGCCGTCGGCGCTTGCATAAAGTCTGTATTCATCCTGCATCAGAATTGCCCTCCGGGCTCCGCTCAGTTTCGACCGCTGTATGAGTATGCCAGAAAACCAGAAAAACTCCCGCGCGGCGGATTATAGCAACAGCCTGTGCGGTTGCCAACGCATGCGCGGATGCACGCCGCGCTGCATGAAACAATGAGATGCAATGCGTACGCCTTCGACTGCCGATGGGTTGGGCGGGACGAGTTTACAGATTACGGATTACAGGTTGCGGCGACGATGCGGTTCGATCTGATCACCATCTTTCCGGAGTTTTTCTCGAGCATCCTGGGCCACGGGGTGTTGCGACGGGCGATTGCGGGGGAACTCGTAGGGGTGGAAGTCCACGACCTGCGGGGTTTTGCGCATGACCGGCACCGGACGGTGGACGACCGGCCGTTTGGCGGGGGCGAAGGGATGGTGCTGAAACCGGAGCCGCTGGCCGAAGCGGTGGAATCGCTGGGAGTGGCGGGGAAGGGCGAGCGGGATCGGACGCGGGAACAGGTGGTTCTGCTGTCGGCGCAGGGGACGCGGTTTGCGCAACCGGTGGCGCGGGAGCTGGCCGGGCTGGATCGGCTGGTGCTGGTGTGCGGCCGCTACGAAGGCGTGGACGAGCGGGTGAGCGAACTGCTCTGCGACCGGGAGCTGAGTGTCGGGGACTATGTCCTTTCTGGCGGAGAACTGGCCGCGGCGATTGTGGTGGATGCGACGGCGCGTCTTTTGCCGGGGGTGTTGGGGAACGAGGCGTCGAGCGAGTACGAGAGCTTTGGGCTGGCAGAACCCGCTCGGGCTAAAGGCGGCCCTGAATCGGGTAATCAGGCGCCTTCGGCTGTGCATGGGTCGGGCGGCCTGCTGGATTATCCGCACTACACGCGGCCGTCGGAGTTTCGAGGCATGGCCGTGCCAGAGGTGCTGACCCAGGGGGATCATGCGGCGATCCGGCGATGGCGGCGGGAGCAGGCGCTTGAAAAGACGTTGAGGAATCGACCTGACTTGTTGACGGGGGCGGAACTGAGCGACGGGGATCGGCGGTTTCTGCGAGGGCTGGGGTGGGACGGCAGGGAATGAGATTCGTGTCTTCCCACCCTGCTCGCGCCAAAAGCGGGCGCGACCAGGATGGGGCACCCGGCGTTCATTCTTCGTCCAGGAACAACCTGTATGAGGAAGCCTGACCCTCGACCCGGTGCGAGGGCGGGGAATCAGCCGCGCGAGCCAACGCCGCGCTCGCCGGGGACTTCGACGAGGCTGCGCAGGACTTCTTCCGGCTCCGGGCGGACGCGGAAATCCGCGTGGGCTTCGGCATAGAGAACTTTCCCTTCAGGGGAGAGGACGTAGGTAGCGGGAAGCGGAAGCTTCCAGCTCTCATCGCCATTGACGAAGGGGATGTTGAGCAGGATGCTGCGGTAGTAGCGCTGGAGGTAGGGCGGAACGGTCCAGACGAGGCCGAGCTTTTCGGCTACGGTGCAGCCCGCGTCGGTGAGAAGCGGGAAGGGTATGGCGTGCTGGCTGGCGGTGAAGTCGGCCTGGCGCTGGGTTTGCGGGGAGATGCCGATGACCAGGGCGCCGCGCTCGCGTAGGGCGGGATAGAGGTCGCGCCATGCTTCGAGCTCGGTGACGCAGTAGGGGCACCAGCGGCCGCGGAAGAAATTGATGATGACAGGCCCGAGGGCGAGCAGGTCGGTGGAGCGGACGGTGCGGCCGGAGAAGTCGGGCAGGGAGAATTCGGGGGCGGTGGCGCCGATGGGGAGGATGCGGTCTTCGCTGCCGGTGCGAAAGAGTTCCTCGATGGCGCGTTCGCCGACGGCGAGGCGTTCGGGCTGGACCAGGTTGCGGGTCTGGGAGGTGATGTCGTCGAGCTGGTCCTGGAGGTGCGCCATGACCTCAGTGTAGATGGAGAGTGACTGTTTCGAGCAGAGGAATTGCGAGTGCTGGAGTTACGATGGAGGTCGGCGGCGACCCTTTGGTGTCGGGATCGGGGCTGGTGGGGGACTACGGAAAGAGGGTACGAGGATGCGGGTTTTTGGATTGCGGCGGTGGGTTGGGGTGGCGGTTCTGGTTTGTGGGCTGGCGGCGTGGGGGCAGAGCTACACGCCGGTGACGGTGACGGTGACGGTGATGGAACCGACCGGGCTATTCGTTCCGCGGGCGGTGGTCGCCTTTTCGCAATCCACGAACACCTCTGTGACGAAAAGCGAGACGGACGAGCGCGGACAGGCGACGGCTGAACTGGTTCCCGGCAGCTATGACTTGACCGTCGAGGCCGCCGGATTTGAGCGGACGCGGGAATCGGTTTCACTGGCCAGTGCGATGGACATCCCTGTGATGTTGAAACTGGGAGAGACTTGTCCGCCGTGTCAACGCGAAATCCGTGCCGTAGCCGAGGAACTGCCCACGGAAGTTCCCGTTTTCAGCTGGATGATTCAGAGCGCGGCGGCGGCGCCAGCTTCGGCTCCGGGCTACACGCCGGTGACGGTGACGGTGAACGGTCCCGATGGAGCGGCGGTTGCGGGGGCGGAGATTCGTGTGACGCCGGGGAGTCCGGCGGGCGACAAGCTAATCACCGATGAGCACGGGCAGGTCAAGCTGGGGATGCCTGCGGGCGAATACAAGCTGGAGGTATCGGCGCAGGGATTTGCCAGCGCGGATCAAACGGTGACGGTGGCGGACAAGCCGCAAACGGTGACCGTGACGCTGGTTCCTTCGGTGCCGTCGGATGGAGGCGCGCCGGTGGCTCCGGGGCCGGCTCCTCTGCAGCCGGGCGCGGTAGCGCTGGAGAGCACGGTAGAAACGCCCCATGCGTCGAGCGAGCAGCCACCGGCAGCCGGGACGACGCTGACCATTATTGGAGCGGGTGGGCTGCGCGGCGTGTTCACGGCAGCAACGTTGCTCGAGTATCCGCAGCAAACGGTGACGATTTTCGACCATCACACGAACAAGCAGGAGACCTACGGGGGCGTTCCGCTGATGGATCTGCTGGCGAAGCTGGGCGTGGCGCACGGAAAGGATCTGATGGGGAAGGCGCTGGGGCAGTACGTGGTGGCGACGGGGTCCGATGGATATAAGAGCGTGGTAGCGCTGGGCGAAGTGGATCCGGAGTTTCATCCAGGGATGGTGCTGATAGCCGACACGATTGATGGGAAGCCGCTCGATAAAGCGGGCCCGTTCCGGTTGGTGGTGACCGAGGACAAGCGGCCGGCGCGCAGTGTGCGGAATCTGGTGAAGCTGGAGTTGAGATCGGCGGAATGAGAAGTACAGCGCTCAGTAGTCAGCAGTCAGCGATCAGGAAGCAGCGGTCAGTATTTGGAACCGGGGGGATGCATCCGTGAGACCCACTCAAGCCAGAATCGGGCTTGGATGGGGCATCCTGTGGTCGGCGCTCAGAAGAGCGCTGCCTGGATGCGCGCTTGCTGTTGGGGTTGCGGCCGGAGCGCAGAATGCGGCTCCAGTTCCGAACATGAACCCCAATGCGGCGATCCCGAGGGCGCTGGCGCCTTATACAACGTGCGGATTTCCGGATGGGCTGCGGATTTCGCAGGTTGACCCGCTGGCGCCTGGAGTGACGTCGCGCACGGTGCAGACGACGGACGGTCTGGAACGAATCGACATGGAAGCTGGGGAGCGGGTGATGTTTCAATATCCGCTGACGGATTTTTTTGCGAACGCGAAAGCGGAGCTGTTGCCGGCGGATCACTATGCGGATCTGAAGAAGGCGCTGATCGCAAACATCATGTATCTGGAGGCGCAGCCGAATGGGCCGACGGAGGCGCGGGCGCTGCCGGTGGGGTTGCATGGGTTCGAGGTGCATGGGAACGATCGACGCAAGCTCGAAGGCAATGTGCTGGGAATGTATTTGCTGTTCGACGACACGGCGCATGTGGCGACGACCATTTATTTCCTGAACCAGCAGTCGTGGCAGCGGAAATTTCAGACGCTGGATGAGTACGAACGGCTGCGGGATAGTTTTCTGCGCGTATATACCGGGTGCGTGCGGGAGAACCAGGCGCTGGCGCGGTAGCAAATGCCAGTGATCAGCGTTCAGCGATCAGCAAACCGTTGAATTCGGGTGAGGTCATTTAACCCCGGAACCGGCTTAAGCGCGCAGCCCGTCAACGTTTTCTCTTCTATTCGAATTGATTCAGGTCGGTATCGGGAGCGGGATGGCCGAGGGCGCGGCACATCGCGACAATCTGGCCTTTGTGATGGAAGGCATGAGTGAAGACATGGTGAAGGACGAGCGCGGGCGTGCGGACGGCGGTGTCTCCATCGGGGAAACGGAGCGTGGTGTCGCTGTTGAGCTGATGATCGGTGAGGCCTGAGAGGTAGTCGAGGGTTTGGCGAGTGACTTCGCTCTGAAGGGTTCTGGCGTGGGAAACGGTGGGCCATTGGGCCGGATCCCAGGACTGGCCAGGCAGATTGCGCAGCCGGTGTACCCAGCGGGATTCGCAGCCCAGCAGGTGAACGACCTGGGTGTGGAGCGATGGATAGCCGAAGTTAGGGAGTTCCCTGGTGTAGTCGACTGTCGGGAGGGTGGCGAGGTGGTCGAGGACCAGGGTGAGGCTCTGGTGGGTCCAGGAATGGAATTTGCGGATGCCGTCGAGGGTGAACATGAGTGTCAAATTAAGCCGAGTTTTTTCCAGAGATCATCGATGCGGGATTTTGTCACAGTGTCCATTACGATTTCTTTTGGCCAGGGACGGGTGAAGCCTTCGGCGGCCCATTTGCGGGTGGCGTCGATGCCCATCTTGCTGCCGTAGTTGGGCAGGCGCGAGGCGTGATCGAGCGAATCGATGGGGCCGAGGGTGAACTGGATATCGCGCTCGGGGTCGATGTTGTTGGCGACGCGCAGGGTGACTTCGGCGAGGTCCTGGACGTCGCAGTCTTCGTCGACGACGATGATGCACTTGGTGAACATGGCCTGGCCCATGGCCCAGACGCCGTTCATGACCTTGCGCGCCTGACCCGCGTAGCTTTTGCGGATGGAGACAATCATGAGGTTGTGAAAGACGGCCTCGACGGGGAGATTGATGTCGACGATTTCCGGCAGCGTGAGGCGGAAGAGCGGGAGGAAGATGCGCTCGACGGCCTTGCCCATCCACGCGTCTTCCTGGGGTGGCTTGCCGACGATGGTGGCGGAGTAGATGGGGTCTTTGCGGTGCGTGATGCAGGTGAGGTGGAAGACGGGGTAGTCCTCGGCGGCGGTGTAGAAGCCGGTGTGGTCGCCGAAAGGGCCTTCGGGCCGGAGTTCGTCGAGGGCGACGTAGCCTTCGAGGATGATTTCGGCGTGGGCGGGAACTTCGAGGTCGACGGTCTCGCACCTGACCAGCTCGACGGGCTGCTGGCGGAGGAAGCCGGCGATGAGGAATTCCTCCACTTCGGGCGGCGCGGGCACGATGGCGGCGAAGGTGGTGGCGGGATCGGTGCCGATGGCCACGGCCACTTCTAATTTGTCACCGCTGATGTTACTCATCGCGATGGTGCCGCCGGCGGTTTCGGCCATGGTTGCAACCCGCGAAGATGCATCGGGGGCTGCCGCACGCAGTGCTTCGCGGAGATGCTCGGCGGCATTTTTCTGGCGCTGCCAGTGCATGCCGGTGGTTTGGCCGTCGTAAACCTGCATGCGATACATGCCCATGTTGCGTTTGCCGGTTTTGGGATCGCGTGTGATGACGCAGGGCAGCGTGATGAAGCGGCCGCCGTCGAGCGGCCAGCACTGCAGGATGGGGAAGGCGTCGAGCGAGAAGTTGTCGCGCAGGATGACTTGTTTGCAGGCGGCGTCTTTGGCGGAGATGGTTTTGGGGAAGACGTTGCCGATGGCCGCGAGTTGCGGGAGCATCTTTAGTTTTTCAAGGAGGCCTTCGGGGGATTTGATTTCGAGGAGGGCGCGGATGCGGTTGGCGATTTCGTCGAGCGAGCCCTTGTCGGGGTCGAGGCCGAGGGCGAGCTTCATGCGGCGTTCGGAGCCGTATTGATTGATGAGGACGCGCGCGCCGGGAAAGCCTTTGACGTTTTCGAAAAGGAGCGCGGGACCGCCGGCCTTACTGGTGCCGCGGTTAAATTTCGAGACGCGGTCGGTGATCTCGGCGATTTCGAGAAGAGGGGAGACTTCTTCGCGGATGCGGCGAAGTTCGCCGGCTTTATCCAGGAGTTTGATCCAGTCTCTGAGGTCGTCGCAGGGCAGGGCGGGGCTCCATGGTTGGATTCGATCTTAACTATAGAACGTGGGAGCGACGGAGCGAGTTAGCTGGTTAGCGAGTTGGCAAGTTAGCGCGGTCCCCGGCTTGTCCGAAGTTTTGTTTCGGCGAGACGTTCGGCGGTGGTGAGGGCGTCAGCGGGTTTGACCTGGATGTCGGGGGTGACGCCGACGATTTCCCAGTCCTGGTCGGAATAAGGATTGATGATGCGCGTCTCGGGGATGCCGATGCCGTAGTGATCGTCGATGCGGTGGAAGGCGCCAACGTGGGCGCTGCCGCCGGTGGTTGCGCCGATGACGGTGGCGCGGTGCAGCATCTGGAGGTTGTACGCGAACTGTTCGGCGCCGGAGAGAGTGATGGATGAAGTGAGGATGTAGACCGGCTTGTTGGCGAGAGGACTGCCGGGCGAGCCGATCAGAGGCTGATCGGAGGGATTGGCTTTGGGGTTGTACCAGGGAACAGGATGATCGAAGAGCGGCGCGGCGACTTCGGCGACCATATCGGGCATGCCGCCGCCGTTGGTGCGCAGGTCGAAGATGATGGCGCCGGCGTGGTTGAGCGAGGCGAGGGCGGTGGCGACCTGCTGATGGCAGATCGATGGATCGGGAAAAGCGTTGAGCTGGAGATAGCCGATAATGTGGGGAAGAATCGCTGCCTTTTCGATGAAGCAGTTTTGCCTGAGCACGTCCTGGTGCCACGCTGCGAGAGCGGCGGGGGAGAGCGCGGTTAGGGGAGCGGAGGGAAGAGGCATCGCGCTGTAGACGACGATGAGATGACGATCCTCAGTAACGCTGCGGATCTGGCGAGTGAGCAGAACGGCCAACTCGGCGGGCGTGGCGGCATTGTCGGCGCCGAGTTTTTCCTGTGCAACCAGGGCGGCTGCGGCATGTTGCGCAATGTTCGGGTCGAAGTAGTGGTCGCGAAGATTTTGCGCTGCGCCTTCGACGACACGATGCAGTTCGGCGGGATCGACAGGCCGCGCAACGGGTGACTCGGTGGCTGCGGGCGTGGTGGCGGGGTGATCCTGCGCAGCGTTCGCGTTGGCGGCAGCCTGCGGTGCGACTGCGTTGCTGGTGATCGCGGAGCCGGCGCTTGGGGCAGCGGGCGGCGCAGTGGTTGGCGGAGTCGCTGCGGACGACTGCGAATGGGCCTGAGGCCGAGGGTGCTCTTCCATCGCGGCGAGGCGGGACCCGGGGCGAACGCCCGCGTAGCTGAGGACGAGGAAGAAGCCGCCGGTTCCGGCGAGGGAGAGCGCTGCGGCAAAAACGATGGCGGCGGGGCGCAGAGGCGGGCGGTCGAGAATGTCGAAGGAGGGGAGTCCAGCGAGTGGGCCGCGATTCGCAACGGCTACGGCCGACGGAGCCATGTGATGGGCGCGTGGCAGGGCGAGGGCGGTGTCGGTGAGGAGATCGAACCAGAGGCGGAGTCGCGCGAAGAAGCCGGGCTCGTCGCGGAGACGATCGCGGAAGAGATGCAGCGATTCTTCGCGGTAACGGTTGCGGAAGTTCGCGGGGTAAAGGCGCAGGAGCAGAGCGTAGATTTTCTCAGACATATTCCCCCCGATAGATTTTGCGGACGCGGGCGATGCGGAGGAGGTCGGCGAGGCGGTCGGCTTCAGAGCGGGCCAGCTTGCGTCCGGTCGAGGTGAGGCGATAGTAGCGGCGGCGTTCGGCGTTGGGGGCATCGTCGCCGCTGGGAGGGCCGGTTTCTTCGATGAGTTTTTCGTCGAGGAGGGTTTGGATGGAGCTGTAAAGGGTGCCGGGGCCGAGGCGCATGCGGCCGCCGCTTTGTTCTTCGACCTGGCGCATGATGCCGTAGCCATGGCGGTCTTCGCCGGCGAGCGAGAGGAGGATTTGAAAGGCGGCGGAGGGCAGGGGGTCGAGTTTACGTTTTGGCATAGTCGAGGATCGATATAGCGATGAACGACTATAGGACACGGGGGAATTGGTTGTCAACGGAGACAGGCGAGACTAGTTGGCTGCCAGTTCTGTTTCGAGGGTCACGCCGGAGAGAAGGGTGTCGAGGACGTCGGCCGCGGTATAGGTGGTCGCTCCTGGGCGGAGGAAGCGCGCGATTTCGGTGAGGTCGTCGCCTGCGGTGACCAGGGCCGGCTCTACGTGATGGCCGTTGCGGATCTGCTGTTGGCCGATGTTGGCGACCAGCGCGTTGCAGAGGCACTTGCGGCCAGCGGCGTCTTCGGCGTTGCCACCTTTCGAGAGATAAAGGGAAAGCGGCTCGGCGGGGCAGCGGTGGATGTAGGTTCCATCTTCAGCGCGAACGACTTCAGACAGAAAGCCGAGGTCGCAGATGCGAGGACGCGCGGCGGAGACGGCGGGGTCGGAGGCGGTGCCTTCGAGCTGCGCGACTTTGAAGGGAAACCCGGCGGGCGAGGCGAGCGGATCGGTAAAGACGAGGGCTTCGTTGCGGCGGGCCTTATCGAGGAGCGCCTGCTTGAGGTCTTCGCGAAGGGCGGATTCGCGGGTGAAGGCGAAGGCGGTGCCAACCTGGACGCCGGTGGCTCCAAGGTCGAGAGCCTCGCGTAGCTTCGATGGGGAACCGTAACCGCCTGCGAGCCAAAAGGGCGCGCCGAGTTCCCGAAGCTTGCCGATGTCGACGGTGTCGCGGTCTCCATAGAGGGGCTCGCCCTGCGGAGTGAGCTGCAGCTTGCCACGAGGGGGAGCGTTATGTCCGCCGGCGGTGCGGGTTTCGATGACGAGGCCATCGACGCGGCCGTTGGCTTTGCGGAGCATGGTGGCAGCGAGGGTATTGGAGGAGACGATGGCGAGGAAGGCGGGGCGCTGGAGTGGGGCCAGGTCGTCGGGATGGGCGCGGATGGCGCCTTCCCAGTAGTCCCTGGGATTGAAGCGCAGGGTGGTGTCGTCGCCCGGGCGTGCGCCGGTGACGTTGAGTGTGTATTCGGCGGCGCGGTGCTGAGCGAGGCAATCGAGGACGCCGGGGACGTGGAGCGGGATGCCAGCACCCATGAGCACGTAGCCCACGTTCGCCAGCATCGCTCCATAGAGGGAGGGCAACAAGGGGATCTGGATTTTCTCGAGGTAGTTGATGCCGACGGGGTTGGAGTGACCTTCGCGGGCGAGAAAGACTTCAACGAAATTGCTGACGATGCAGAGTTCGGTCAGCTCACGCGGCTCGTTCCAGGTGTGGGTGGGTGTGGTGCGGTAGGGCGCGGTAGCGGGTTTGCCGCCGGGAACGAAGTATTCACGCAGGATGCGCTGGGCCATTTCAGGGAAGGGGAAGGCGGCGAGGCCGCGGCGCATAGGTCCGCCGGGATCGCCATCCTGAAGGCGGCGGAGAAGGATCTGGTCGAGAGCGGTGCCGGAGACGACACCGAGCTGACCGAGGCGGGAAACGGCCTGGGCAAGGCGCCAGCTGGAGACACCTGCGCCCATTCCACCCTGAATGATGACCGGATGTTGCGGCATGCAGCTTTCATGGTTTCACCGCCGGAGGGATGCGCCGTGTCGCAGAAATGTAATTTCGTGTTTTGGGGGAACGTTAGTACCGTGACGTCCAGCTGTGGAGACCGTGAAAAGAAAAGGGCATGATCAGATTCGACCATGCCCTGCTGCTGCAGCAAAGAAATCTGCTTATCTAGTGGAGGCCGTAGACATCGATTTCGCCGTGCGGGTTGGTGACGGTGGTGAGGTCGTGGCCGGTAGATATATAGACCTTGCCGTTGGCTACGATGGGTGAACTGAATTTGATGCCATAGCCTGCCGTGTCCGCAGAGTTCTGGGTGCTGTCGTAAAGCTCGTTGGGATAACTGGCTGCGTCGAAGGCACGGAGAATGGCGGGGCTTGGAGGTTCGGTTGTGCCCGGATTGGCTGGATCGCTCTGAGTGTTCTGGAGCGGGAAGCCTTCATCGATCATCCAGACGATCCCGTTGTTGGTTCCATTGGCGGAGATGAAGGGGCTGGTGCCGCGGGTGCCCTGTTGGATGGGGGGTACGGTGTCCGCGAAGGGGGTGAGGCTTCCTGCGTACTCAAACTGGCGGACACCGCCTGGTGCCGAGGAGGAAGTGGGCGTGACGCCCAGGTAGACGTAATTGTCGAAGTACGCGGAGGTGCCGAAAATTTCGTACGAGGTGATGTTGGCGTTATTCACACCGGTGGAGTCGGTGCAGCTGCTGGGATAGGTATCGCCGCTCATCAGGCCGGCGCCCCAAACCTGTTCCTGAATAGCGCCAGCGTCGTTGGCGGATTCATGACCGAGACTGGCGCTGTTCACCAGGAACATGGTTCCGGTTTTTCCGCCGGCGATCAGCGTGGTGGAATCGGGGATCATCATGAGGCCGCCAGCGGCAAGGTCGGCATCATTGCAATCCATGTACTGGTAAATGCTGGGCGTGAAGTAGTCAGTGGGCTGCATGGTGCCGTTGGCGCCCGCGGTGGGCGTCGGCGGGAATTTAAGTACCGAGTCGGCCCAGGCGTTGGTGCCGTTCCAAGGACCGTTGCCGGTGGTGATGTAGACGTTCCCGGCGCTGTCGGCAACCGGGCCGCCGGAGCCCATCCAGATGCCGCCGGCGCTGGCGTAGGTACCTTCGCCATCGAGAACGGTGCTGGCATTGAAGACGCCGACCTGAGCGAGCGTGGAGGCGCTGTAGGCGACGAGCCAGCCGCTGTGGCAGCTGCCGAAGCCCATATAGATATTCCCATTCGCAAGCAGCAACGCGGTGCGCTGGATGCAGGAAGTGGTCAGGGTCTGATAGCCGCCGACGGAATCGCCGTTCGTGGCCGGTACCTTGACGTTGAGGGTGACGGGGCCGCCGAATTTCTCCGCGCCGGTGGTGATGTCGAGAGCGTGGAGGCGGAAAGTGCCGCCGGCGCTGGCTGAGGTTTGCGTGGAGACTACGTAAATCGTCCTGGTATTTGGGTCGATGACGGGCGTCGACGTGATGCCCTCATAGGGTTGAATAGGTGCGTTGGTGAGGGGCGTCTCGCCGGTCTGCAGGAGCGAGACCTGCCAGAGCGGCGCGCCGGTGCCATAGCTGTCGGCGTCGAAGGCGTAGACACTGTCGTGCTCGGTGGCGACGTAGAGGACATTGTGCGTGCCCCCGTTGATGCTGACGTTGGACATGAGCAGCGGCTCGGCGTAGGCGTAGCCATCCACCTGGTAGGAGAAGAGCTTGCCGAAGGTTGTGGAATTGACGTTCGTGGTGGTCAGTTTGGTCTCATTGGGATTGAGGCCGCTGCGATTGTTGTCATAGTGCCAGGTGGTTACGCTGACGTTGCCGGTGGAGGCCGCGGTGACGGTCGCGGAAGTCGATCCGGTCACGGCGTTGAGGGTGGCCGAAATGGTGGTGGTGCCAGCGGCGACTCCTGTGGCGACGCCGGAAGCACTAATCGTGGCCGCGGCTGTGTTGGTGGAAGCCCAGGTCGCGGTGGAGGTGATGTTGGCCGTTGAGCCGTCGCTGTAGGTAGCGGTAGCGGTGTATTGCTGCGTCGCATTCGAGGCGAAGCTGGCATTCGCCGGGGTGACTGCGATGGAGGTCAGTGTCTTTGCAACCGAGGTCACGGTCAGGACGGTTGAGCCGGAGACGCCGCTGAGGGCAGCCGCGACGGTGGTGGATCCGGCAGTGACGCCAGTGGCAAGTCCAGTAGCACTGACGGTGGCGACAGCGGGAGCGGATGAAGTCCACACAGCGGTGGTGCTGACATTCGCGGTGGTGCCGTCGCTGTAGGTCGCAGTCGCGGCGAACTGCTGTGTTCCGCCGGTGGTGATGCTGGGAGCGGAAGGTGTGAGGGCTATGGAGGTCAGGGTCGGCGGCGGCGCGGAGGTGACGGTGAGGTTGGCGGTGCCGTTGACGCCGCTGAGCGATGCGGTGATGGTCGTGGAGCCTGAGGCAACGGCGGTGGCGAGGCCAGCCGCGTTGATGGTGGCGACGCCGGTTGTGGAACTGGTCCACGTGACGGTGGAGGTGATGTTCTGCGTCGAACCGTCGCTGTAGGTCCCGGTGGCGCTGTACTGCTGGGTGGCGCCGGCGGCGAGGCTCAAGGTTGCGGGGGCAACGGCGATGGAGGAGAGCGTGGGCGGCACCGCAGCAGTGACGGTGAGCATGGCGGTGCCGTTGATGCCGTCAAGCGACGCAGTTACGGTGGTGGCGCCAGCGGCCACTCCTGTAGCGAGGCCACCCGTGTTGATCGTCGCGGCGGCGCTGGAGGAACTGCTCCACGCAACGGTGGAGGTGATATTGCCGGTGGAACCGTCGCTGTAGGTCCCGGTGGCCGTGAACTGTTGGGTCGCAGCGGGTGCGATGGTGGCTGCATTAGGGGTGACGGCGATGGAAGTGAGGGTGGGGGTGGATCCTGTGGTGGATCCTGAGCCGCCAGGCGTGGAATGCGAGCCGCATCCGATGACAGCGGCGATGGAGAGGAAGGTGGCGGCGAAACGAAGGGGCGCGAAGCGGGCGCGCGAGGATGCGTGGGGTTTCAAAGGGTACTCCATTAAACGGCGAAAGCCAGGTTTGTCCGTTCGGGAGACACAGGTCTCCGTCGAGCATCAGGGAAAAATGCCGCCAGCTTACGGGGGCTCAATGGGTGCAGGTCTCTGGTGCGATCCGGGTGAATCTGTACCGAGCCTACATTGGTTGGAACCAAAGCAAAGTTGAGCTGGGAATCATGAATAGATGTACCGCTGCTGGTATCCGGTGCATATGTCCGGCGAACCTCCGGGATACCTTGTGCTCACTTTGGTGAGGCAGATGGCTCCTTGAGTTGTCTATTCAATGGTAACCGGTGTGGCCTACACCAACGTGGTATGTCCAGTGGTGGCCAATAAAAGAATGCCGGGCTCGGCGAAGTTACAGCCATGTAATGAAAGGGAAAGGCGCACAAAATTATTCACGAGCGAGAAAGTAGTAGACGGCCGGTGTGACGATCAGCGACAGCCCCATAGAAATCAGGAGTCCTCCGATAACGGCGATGGCGAGGGGTTGCAGCATCTGGGATCCGGAGCCAAGCGCGAAAGCCAGCGGCAACATGCCGGTCATGGCGGCGAGAGCGGTCATGACGATGGGGCGGAGGCGACGATGGGCGGCCTGCATCATCGCGTCGCGAGGGCTCAGGCCGGCGGCGCGGAAACGCTGATCAGCGTCGAGAAGGAGGATGCCGTTTTTGGCCACGATGCCGATGACCATGATCAATCCCATAAAGGAGGCGACGTTGAAGGTGGTTCCGGTGAGGAGGAGCGCGAAAATGACGCCGGCGGTGGAGAGGACGGAGGAGACGAGAATGGATGCCGGAGCAGAGAAGCTGCGGAACTCCGCGAGGAGAACGCCGTAGACGAGGACGAGCGCGAGCAGGAGCACCTGGAGCAGTTCATGGAACGACTGCTGCTGCTCCTGATACGTGCCGCCATAGGTGACGCGGACGCTGGAAGGCAGGTGGACGGCGGCGACGGTTTTCTGGACACGCGCGATAGCGGAGCCGAGATCGGAGCCTTCAAGGCGGCCAGTGACGGCGACCATCTGCTGGAGGTTTTCGCGCAGAATTTCGTTTTGCGGGGGAAGCTGTTCGACCTGAGCGAGCGAGCCGAGGGTGGCCATTTTGCCGGTTGAGCTGAGGAAGACGGTGTTCTGGATCGCATCGAGTGAGGCGCGGTGCGTGTCGTCGAGGCGGACGCGCACGGTATAGGGTCGACCGTTCTGGATGAGGGGCTCAGGTGTGGGAAGGCCGTCGAGGATGGAGCTGGCGTCGGTGGCGACCTCAGCGGTGGTGAAGCCGAGGCGGGCGGCGAGGCCGGGATCGACCCGGAAGGTTGTAGCGGGCCCGCTGATGGTGTTGTCGATGCCGTTTTCGACGTCGACCACTCCGGCGACTTTGGAGATGGCGCTGCCGACGCGGGGGCCGAGCTGGTTGAGGAGATCCTGATTAGTGGAATAAAGCTTGATCTGGATGGGCTCAGGGGAGTTGGAGAGATCGCCGATCATGTCCTGCAGGACCTGGGTGAACTCGATGTCGAGCTCGGGTTCGGCGGCCTTGATGCGCTGGCGGGCGTCCTCCATGATCTCGTCGATGGCGCGGCTGCGATGGTCGTTGAGCAGAACGGTAAAGTCGCCGGTGTTGGCTTCAGTAACGGCAGCGAGGCCCATTTGAAGCCCGGTGCGGCGTGAGGTGATGGTGACTTCGGGGAGCTGGTGCAGGATGCGGTCGACGTGGAGCAGGACGCGGTTGGTTTCCTGGAGTGAAGAGCCGGCAGGCATGATGTAGTCGAGGACGAAGCCGCCCTCGTCCATTTCGGGGAGAAGGTCGGAGCCGAGTCCGCGGTAGGCGAAGAAGACCGCGATGACGAGTACGCCGCAGCCGATGGCGAGCCAGAGAGGCCGGGCGAGCGCAATTCCGAGGACACGTTCGTGAATGCGGAGGACAGGCGCCATGAGGTTGAAGCGCTGTTTGGGCTCCGCCGCCGGGGGGGCGTCGATCGAGACGATGCGGTCGGAGCGATGGCTTTTACCGCGCAGCAGAGTGAGGGAAAGCGCGGGTGTCCACGTGAGGGCGAGGGCGAGTGAGGTGAGCAGGGCGACGGTCATGGTGAGGGCTAGCGCGCGGAAGAAGGTTCCGGTAACGCCGGTGACCGATATAAGGGGCAGGAAGACGACGATAGGGGTAATGGTGGAGCCGATGAGGGGGTGAGTGATTTCGTGGAGGGCGGCGCGAACCGCGTCGAAGCGATTCTCACCGGCTTCACGATGGAGGGCGATGTTTTCGACGACAACGATGGCATCGTCGATGACGAGACCAACGGCGGCGGCGAGTCCGCCGAGGGTCATGAGGTTGAAGCTCTGGCCCATGGCCCAGAGCACGATGAATGTAACAGCGAGGGTTACAGGAATGACGAGCCCGGCGACCAGCGACGAACTCCAGTCGTGCAGGAAAAGCACGAGGATGATGGCGGCGAGAATGAGCCCGATGAGGATCGCATCGCGAACGCTGGCGATCGAGTCACGAACCAGGTGGGACTGGTCGTAGAAGGGCGTGACGGTGACGCCGGCGGGAAGGTTCTTGCGGAGCTGGGCGATTTGGGCGGCGACTTCGTCGGCGACGGCGACGGTGTTGGAGTCAGGCTGGCGCGCAATGTTGAGGAGGACGGCGGGCTGTCCGTTGGATGTGACGATGGTGTAGACGGGCTCGGTGGCGGTAACGACCTGGGCGACGTCGGCGAGGTGGACGGGGACGCCGGCGGGCGTGGCTTTGATGGAGATGGCGGCAAGCTGCTGGAGGTTCGAGGCCTGGTCGCCGACTAGGGAGAGGATGAGCTGATGATTGGCTTCGTAAAGGCCGGGGGACTGGATGAGGTTGGTCTGCTGGATGGCGTTGACGAGATCGGAAATGGTGAGCTGCGCGGAGATGAGCTTCGCGGTGTTGGGGATGACGTGGAATTCAGGTTTCTGGCCGCCCTGCACGGTGACAGTCGAGACGCCGTCGAGGCGATTAAGAGGCGGCTTGAGTTCGTAGGTGGCGAGTTCCCAGAGGCGCGTTTGCGAGACGGTGGTCGAGGTGAGCGCGTAGCCGAGGATAGGAAAGGTGGCGAAGGTGAGGCGGTTGGTGGTGATGACGGCGGTGGAGGGGAGCTCCTGCTGGACGCGCGCGACGGCGGCGTTGACCTGCTGAAGGGTCTGGAACATGTCGACGTTCCAGTTGAAGAAGAGGCTGACTTCGGCCGAGCCGCGGCTGGTGATGGAGCGAACCGTGACGAGGCCAGGAACGCTGTTGACCGCGTCTTCGAGGGGGCGAGTAATGGTGACTTCCATCTGCTCAACCGGCATGACCCCGTTGTCGACACCGATGACGACGCGGGGGAAGTTTGTTTGCGGAAAGACGGAGATGGGAATGCGAAAGGCGAGGTAGAGGCCGGCGATGGCGAGGACGATGGTGAAGAAGAAGATGCTGCGCGCCCATCGTGCCAGCCAGAAGTAGTTTTGGTACCGGGGTGGGGTGGGGGCGGAGCCGGTCACTTATTGTCGTCCCCCTGGCCGGCTGCGGGTTTATCGGCCTTGTCGGCGTCTTCGAGAGACGCGACGACTTTGACGTGGGTGCCGTCGTCGAGGGAGGCGGAGCCGGTGGTGACGACTTGCTGGCCCGGGTTGAGGCCGGTGAGGATCTGAGTCTGGCCCGCGTCGACGATGCCGGCTTCGACAGCGGTTTGGTGAGCCACGCCGTCAGCGCCGATGACCAGGACGGTGGATTTGCCGGAGGCAGCGACGACGATGGCTTCCGATGGCACGACAACGGCTTTAGCCGCGCTCCGGCCAGCGATGGAGACGTGGACAGCGGTGCCGAGACGGAAACTGCCTTTGGGATTTTCGATTCGGATCCAGACTTCGACGGTGGTGCTGCCGGGATCGGTGGCAGGGCTGACGAGGGTGATTCTTCCGTCGACCGGATCGCTTAGCCCGGGGATGGAGACCGCGGCGGAGTCGCCCTTCTTCAGTAATTGTGCCTGCGGCTGTGACAAATGAATCCTGGCCAGCAGGGCTGAGGTATCCATGACGGTGATGAGGGGTGTTCCGGAAGCAGCGGTTTCGCCGGCAAAGAGGGGGCGGTCGGTGACGACGCCGGCGATGGGGCTGCGGATCTCGGAATAGCTGAGGGCGGCTTCAGCTCCCTGATATTTGCCGCGTGCCGATTCAAGCTGGCCTTTAGCGGCATTGAGAGCGGCTTCGTGGCTGACGGCCTTCATGGCGTCGAGATGTTGCTGGGCCTGTTCAAAGGCGGCCTGGGCCTGAACGAGCGCAGCCTGGGAGGTATCGAGGTCGCGGCCGGAGATGGCTCCCTGGGCAAAGAGCTGTTTGCGGCTGTTCACGATGCTCTGGTTGAGATCCAGATTGGCTTTGGCCTGGGCGAGATCGAGCTCGGCTTTCCGGTAGTCCTCGGGGACCTGGGCTTTGACCTCGGTCTGGTAGGTGGCGTCGGCAGCGTCA
>DATAZC010000212.1:0-4028 GCA_036272255.1 Acidobacteriaceae bacterium
GACGCAGCCGTCGCCACCGGCTTCGCGCTCGCCGTCGTCCACCCCGTCGCCGGCAATCTGGGCGGCGGCGGCTTCATGCTGGTGCATCTCGCAAAGCCCCATGAGGGCAAGCGCGATCTCTTCATCGATTACCGCGAAGAGGCACCCGCCGCCGCCTCGCCCGACATGTACCTCGACGCCGAACACCACGTCATTCCAAACGCCAGCACGCTCGGATACAAATCCATCGGCGTTCCCGGCTCGGTTGCTGGCTTGGCTTACGCGGAGAAGAAGTACGGCAAACTGGGCCTGGAGGCGGTCATCGCCCCTGCCATCAAGCTCGCCGAGGATGGTTTCATTCTGACCGACGAGGAAGCCAAAGAACTGCACGACCCGGACTTGGCGAAGTTCCCCGAGTCCCACAGGATCTTTCAAACCAAGATCTTTCAAACCAGGAGCAACAACGGGCAGACCGCGCCGCCCGGCGCCTACTACCAACCCGGCGACACCTTCCGCCAGCCCGATCTTGCCGCCACCCTCAGGCGCATCGCCGCCGATCCCGGCGACTTCTATCACGGCGAGATCGCAAAGAAGCTGGCAGCTGACATGAAGTCCCACGGCGGCCTCATCACCGAAGCCGATCTTGCCCACTATCAGGTCAAGGAACGCGTTCCGGCGAAAGGCGCCTATCACGGTTACGAGATATTCAGCGCGCCACCGCCGTCCGCGGGAGGCATTGGCCTGATCGAGATGCTCAACATCCTGCGCCCCTATGACCTCGCCAAGCTCGGAGACCGTAGCGCTCCAGAAGTTCAGCTCATCACCGAAGCGATGCGCCGCGCCTACATGGACCGCACCGATTACCTCGGCGATCCCGACTTCGCCAAAATCCCGCAGGCCGCGCTGCTCAGCCCCGCCTACGCCGGTGCATGGCGCAAGAGCATCGTGCCCGGTCAAGCCACACCGTCAGAAAATCTGAAGCGCCCCGCCGGTTTTCTGCCGCCTCCGCCAACGGCTACCGTGCCCGGATCGAAATCCACCGACACAACGCACTACTCCGTGCTCGACGCCGATGGCAATGCCGTCGCCGTCACGACTACGCTCAACAACGGCTTCGGCTCGCATGTCACCGCTACCGGCCTCGGCTTCCTGCTCAACGACGAGATGGATGACTTCGCCTCCGCGCCGGGCACGCCCAACATGTACGGCCTCATCCAGGGTCCCAACAACGCCATCGCCCCCGGCCATCGCCCGCTCTCCGCCATGACCCCAACCATCGTGCTCCGGAACGGCAAGGTCAGCATGGTGCTCGGGTCGCCGGGTGGACCGCGCATCACCACCACGGTGCTCAACATCTTTCTCAGCGTCGCCGAAAGCGGCCTCAACATCCAGCAGGCCGTCGACGCCCCGCGCTTCCATCACCAATACCTGCCGGACACGCTCTACGTCGAAGCCGGCTTCCCAGCCGCCACCGCTGCGAAGCTCGCGGCCGAGGGCTACTCCCTCAAGCAAGGCCGCCACTGGAGCGACGGCGAGTGCATCGCGCTCGATCCGAAAACCGGCAAACTGGAAGGTGGCCAGGACCACCGCCAGCATTACGGCAAAGCCGCCGGGTACTAGGACCCGCACCGGAAATCGGCGCAGGCTTCACTTGGGAAGTGCGTATGTGACCAGAGAGTCCCCTTGAGGTGTTTCGAATAGGCCGTGGCCGCCGGCCGCGATGACGACGAACTGCCGCCCATCGATGGAATAGGTCATCGGTGTGGCCTGGGCGGGAGCCGGCAGCTTCCCCTTCCAAAGCTCCTCTCCAGTGGACTTATTGAAGGCGCGAAGATAGGGCTCGCGAGTACCTGCGGCGAACACAAGTCCGCCGGCGGTAACGATCGGTCCACCGAGTTCCATGCTTTCTTGGGGCGTCTCCCAGACCCGTTTCCCGCTTTGTAGATTGATTGCCGTTATCGCGCTCGGAGAGGGCATCCGGCAGCTTTGGTCCTCAATCGGGCGAAGGTAAAGCGAGTAAGGCGTATCAAGCATCGGCGAATCATCCACACCGAGCATGGCGGGGTGGAATGGTTGGTTCATATGGGGAACGTGGCCGCGGACGTGGACGTAGAGGTTCCAACCCATTTGCATCACGCCCACACTCAGTATTTGCAGCACTCCCACACTCAGCAGGATGGCGCCCAACACGCCGCCGTAGGCGAGAGGCCGCCACACGCGGCGTCCGAATATTCCTAGAAATATAAGAACGAGAGCGGTGATGAACACTGGCCACCGCGCGAACGGCAGGGAATATATGTGTTCTTCCATCGATGCCAACGTCAGGTGCCATTTCCTGTCCCTCGGAAGCAGGCGCACTTCAAATGGCGCGCGATTGTTGGCGGCATAATAGATGCCCGTCTCCGGATCAAACGCGGCCGATCCCCAGTTGACTCCGCCGAACTTTCCAGGCGATTCAAGTGTTCCTTCTATCGAGGGCGGCGTAAAAATGCCGTCGTACCGCAGACGGGAAAAGTTTTTTCTACATATATCGGGAAGCGTCATCGGACCAAGCGCCGGAAGGGCGGAAAAGGGTTGCGTCGGCGAGGCCTGCTCCCCTGGCACATTGCTGGCCGGGACATGCTTCTCCTCGACCGGATACAAAGGCGCACCGGTTCTGCGATCGAGCACATACACCATACCCGTCTTGTTTGTGACGGCGACGGCTGGGATCGTCTTGTGGAAGCTAAAAAGCAATGGCTGCGCTGCGGTGTCATAGTCCCATAGGTCGTGATGGACAAGCTGAAATGCCCACGCCCTCCTGCCGGTCTGGGCTTCCAGGGCGACTACCGAGTCAGAATCAGCGTTAGCGCCCGGACGCATCCCGCCAAAATAGTCCGGCGAGGGAGAGCTGGTGGGGATGTAGATGAGTCCGAGAGCAGGGTCGGCGGATATGACGCCCCAGGCGTTTGCTGCACCGGTACGGATATTCTGCTTGTCGGCCCACGGGATCGGTTCCCAGTTCCATACAGGCTTGCCAGATACCACGTTGTACGCCCGTACGACGCCAGACGGCATATTGACAGCAAAGTTATCGGATATTGAAGAACCGACGACCACGACATCCCCAACGACAGTAGGCGGCGATGTAATGGTGATACTCAGGCCATGGGGTTTTTCCGAGTTATCCATGAGGTCGACTTGACCGTTCTTGCCAAAATCCCTGCAAGGATGTCCGTCGGCCGCATCCACCTCAATAAGTCTGGCGTCGAGCGTACCGACAAGCACGCGGTCGTGGCACGAGCCGGTCGTTCCTTGGGGGCCTTCCCAGATCGCGACTCCGCGAGACGTCACCAGACCGCCTTCCTGGACTGGGCGTAAAACCGGATCATAGGACCAGCGTTTTTTCCCGGTGACCGCGTCTAGGGCCACGATCTCGTCAAACGGCGTCGCGAAGTAGAGCGTTCCGTGAAAGAGGATCGGCGTAGCTTCGAAGGCTGCTGAGCGATAGCCCGACCGCTTGGAAGTCAAGGCGCCCGTGTGGTACCTCCATACAGGCTCGAGCGTAGCAACATTCTCCGGTGTGATCTGCCGCGCTGTGGAATAGCGCTGACCTGCGGCATCGCCGCCGTAGGCTGCCCAGCCAGATGCCGTGACCGATTGTGCGTAGGTTGGGGGAGAAAGAGCTCCCATAGACAAGCAGCAGAGCAGCGGCCAAATTTTGAATTTCATCGCGGATTGTGTAGCGGCTGTTGTACGCATCAGGTTAATCCATGGATAAGACCGGCGGCATAAGAAAATCGGACGCTCACTTCGCATGGGCCTGACACGAACAGGCGCCAGCATTTCTTGGCGTGCCCCGCAATTTGCAGATGAGAGAATGGCGATGGAACCCACCCATGCTTCGAGCCCTCTCCACCCACGTCTTCCTCCGCCAGCGTCTGCACCCCGGCCTGCTCGACACGCTCGCCCGCGGCGGTGCCCAAGCCATTGAAGTCTTTGCCGCAAAGCCGCACTTCGACTACACCAGCCGCCAGCACATCAAGGAGATCGCCGACTGGTTTCTGTCG
>DATAZC010000213.1:0-26435 GCA_036272255.1 Acidobacteriaceae bacterium
GGTGTTTATCTGCTGACGTTCATCGTCGCGTTCGAAGCCCCGCCCCTTCGCTACATGTGGGTCGTAGTCAGAGTGCTCATCGTGCTGCTCGCAGCGCTGGCGTGGATGCTCTCGAAGACCGATGTGACGGTGCCAATCCAGATCAGCATTGGGTTCTTTCTTGCGGAACTGTTCTTCGCATGCCTGTTTTGCCACGTGGAAACCTACAGGCTGCGGCCGTCGGATCCTGCGGAGTCAACGTTGTTCTATCTGCTGATTGCAGCCGGCGGAGCGGCGGGAACCATCTTCGTCGGAATTATCTGCCCCCTCGTTTTCGACGCCAACTACGATGTGGCGCTGGCGTTTCTGACGACGGCCGCGCAGGCGCTGATTGTGCTTTGGAACCATGGTTGGGCGCAGCGGCTATTGTGGGGCGTGGGAACGGCCTGCCTGCTGGCGCTGGTGATCATGCTGCACGTCGTTTACGCGCGCAGCATTCTCGTGGAGGAGCGGAACTTCTATGGCGCGCTGCGGGTGCGGGAATCCCATGTGCCTCCGCAGGCCGAGACGGTGCGCACGCTGTTGCATGGCACCATCGAGCACGGCACGCAGTGGTTCGCGCCGCAACTCCGCCGCAATCCCACAACCTATTACGCCACGGATTCAGGTGTCGGCCTCGCGCTGCGCTTCTGTTGCGGCGATCGCAATGGGGAAAACGGGGCGCGCAACATCGGCGTGGTGGGCCTGGGCGCTGGAACGCTGGCCGCGTACGGCAAGCCTGGGGATCGGATCCGTTTCTACGAAATCAATCCTGCGATTCGCCCCATCGCGGAAAACCTGTTCACGTATTTACGCGAATCGGGAGCGCAAATTTCGTTTGCTGAAGGCGATGCCAGAATTTCTCTCGTCCATGAAGCACCCCGGAATTTCGACGTGCTGGTGATCGATGCGTTCTCCGGCGACGCGATCCCAATTCATCTGCTGACCACGCAGGCGATGGCCGTCTACAGAAGGCATCTTGCGACGGGCGGCATCCTCGCGTTTCACGTGTCCAACCAGTATCTGGATTTGGTTCCCGAGATCGCGGCACTGGCCGCTGCCTCCGGCATGGAGGCGCGAGTGGTCGACACTCCGCCGCAGGAGAGCCGTGGCGAATATCGCGCGACCTGGGTGCTGGTGACGAACAACGCAGCGTTTCTCGCAGAGCCGCAGATCGTGGCGTTCGGCAGGAGAATTCCAGCGCGACCGGGCTTGCGCGCCTGGACCGATGACTACTCCAGTCTTCTGCCGCTTCTCCAGTGGCGGATGCCTGGACGATAGCAGGAAGAAATCAGAGAGGTCCGCATCCGGAATCGCTTCCGGTTTCCACCTTCCCGTCACGGAAAATACGACATATGGCCACATTTCTGTTCATTTCGATCATTTTTGTGGCCACAACTAACATAATTGTGGTTAGATTGTGCCCACATCGGGTTCTTTCCTGGAACTCGATCTTGTTCAGAGGCTGGGCCATATCCGAATCTTCGAACCCATAAAGATCAGGAATTCCAAAGAATCGAGAGGGGGAGAACCCTAATGACGACGAATTTGAGGCGGCTGATTTGGGCATGCGCATGGAGTGTTTGCCTGTGCGTTCCCGTAGCAATGGCGCAAAACGTGACTGGATCGATCACCGGGTCGGTGACCGATCCAAGTGGAGCGGTGGTATCGGGTGCGCAGGTGATCGCGCACAATGTGGACACCGGCGTCGACACGCCGGCGACTACCAACGCCGAAGGAATCTATCGCGTCGACTTTCTCCCCGCCGGGCACTATCAGGTGACGGCGACGGCATCAGGGTTCAACAGGGAGACGCTGCCGGATCTCTCCCTGGAAGCTGTCGAGACGCAGACGTTGAACGTCAAGCTGCAAGTGGGGAGCGCGGCCACCACGGTGAATGTATCGGGGGCGTCGCCAATCCTGAACACGAGCGATCCCACCATCAGCTCTACGTTTACGGCCAATACGATTTCGAATTTCCCGCTGAACGGGCTCGACTTCTCGGCGATCACGCTGTACCAGCCAGGGGCGGTGGATACGGACGGCACGCAGGGTCCGACCGTCATCGAGCGCAGCACCTACTACGTCGATACGCCGAACATGAACGGCAACCGCGCCCAGGCGAACAACTACACGCTGGACGGCATCGACATCAACGAGACATTCAACAACCTGATCGCCTACAGTCCAGCTCCGGATTCTCTGCAGGAAATAAAGGTGCTCACCGCCAACTCGCCGGCTCAGTTCGGCAACGTCAACGGCGGTGGCGTGGTCAGCATCCTGAAGAGCGGGACCAACCATTTTCATGGCTCGGCCTACGGTTACGTGCAGGATTACCGGCTGAACGCGAACAGCTGGCAGAATAATCAAGCGCGTCCGATCACTCCTACAAATCCGTTTTCACAGGCGCAGTTTGGCGGAAGCTTCGGCGGACCAATATTCCGCGACAAGCTGTTCTTCTTCGTCGACTATCTTGGGTCCCGCTATCACAAGGGCGGCTCCAGCTTCGCCAGCGTCTATACCGCGCAGGAGCGGACCGGCAATTTCTCCGACTTGCTCGCGGCCTACGGCACCCAGCTTTACGATTCGCAGAATAATTTCGCACCTTACGCCGGCGATATGGGAATTCCGGTCAACAACCCGGTGGCAAAGTATCTGTTTGCCAACCCGAAGCTTTATCCATTGCCCAACGCGGCGCCTACCGATGGTCTGATCAACAATAACTACCAGGCGCCGACGCGTAGTTATAAGGCCAATAACCAGGGCGATATCAAGATTGAATACGATCCACGCGGCTCAGACAAGATTACGGGCTTCTACTCCATGTCGACTGCGTACGATGCATCGACCTCGGTCCTGCCTATCGACTTTCCCGGCGTCAATCTTTACCCGACGAAGGTGATGGGCGCGAACTGGGTTCACACCTTTTCGCCAAGCCTGCTCAACTCGGCGCGTATCGGATTTACGCGGACGGACTGGAACCAGGGATTTCCGCAGGATCCTTCAGGAGTCTTTGGGACCAGCGGCGACGCCAAAGTGGGCATCACCTTTCCAAACCAGGCATACAACGGCTTCAGTTTCCAGAACATTCAGGGTGGATCCAGCAGCAAAGGTGCTTCTGTCGGCTCCCCCAGCGGCTTCGGCACGCCGGCTTTTGATGGGGGCGTGATCGACAACACTTACAGCTATATCGACGACGTGACGTGGCAGCGCGGGCTGCACACACTGACCTTCGGTGTGCAGGCAACACGATACGAAAACAACTATCCAACCAGCAATAACAACGGCTATCTCGGATCCTTAACCTACAGCGGCGCCTTTACCAGCGACCCCGCGCTGGCGAATACCGGAGGATACGGAGGAGCGGACTTTTTGGCCGATTGGGTCAGTTCGGCCGCGGTAACGCTGAACAGCGTGAATGTAGGGCAAAGGCAGTGGCGCGTGGGCGGCTACGCGCAGGATGATTACCGGCTTCTTCACAACCTGACGGTGAATCTCGGCGTGCGTTATGAGTACGACGAGCCCTGGGCAGAAGAGAACGACAAGACCGGCAACATCAATCTGGCAACAGGTCAGATCATTTACGCGGGCCATATTCCAACCGGGGCTCCGGCTGGATCTGGGATCTGCAGCAACTCAGGATGCTATGACTCGAACTTCCGCCAGATCATGCCGCGTCTTGGCTTTGCATATCAGGCAACGAATCGGTTTGTGGTACGTGGCGGCTACGGAGCCACCAGCTTCTACGAGGGCAACTCATCGAACCAGCGGCTGACCTCGATCACGCCGTTTATTCAAGCCGTAAACGTGAACGTGGTAACGCCAGCCGCCGGGAACGCGGGGGCTCCCAGAACTGCGGAGCAGGGTTTTGCCGGTGGCACGATTGCCTATGGCGGGACCTTTAACGTTTATCCGAAAAACATTCAGCCAGCGTATGTTCAGGAGTACAACCTGACACTGGAATATGCGCTGACCAATACAACGTCGCTGCAGGCTGGCTACCTGGGCGAAAGCGGCCAGCACATCGAGGACTACGGCAACGTGAATCAGTACAGGGTGAATGGCGATCCGACCAGCGCACCCTTCTACAACAACCAATACATCGGCATTAACGCCATCGATCCTTCAGTCAGCATCGGATCCAATTCTCTGCTGATTACCGAATCGCGGGCGATGATGAACTTCAATGCTCTGGAATCGACTTTGCGGCAGCGTCTGAACCATGGGCTCGAGTTCTCGGTAAATTACACGTATGGCAAGGCGATGACGAATAGCCTCGGTAACTACTCACTCGACGTCAACGGTTACAGCGGCGCATTCCAGAACTACTACGATTCCGGTGCGGATTACGGTCCGGCGGGCTACGACGTGAAACACAACCTGTCCTTTACCGGCGTTTACGATCTGCCCGTTGGGCGTGGTCGCGAATACCTTTCCGGCGTCAATCGCATCACCGATGAGGTGATTGGGGGCTGGAGAATTTCGGCCGCTGGCGTGGCGTGGTCAGGCTTCCCGCAAACGGTGACTGGACCCGGAAACAACTCCAACAGCTACGGCAATTCGCGACCCAACCAGTACCGGCGTCCGAAAATCGTTAACCGCAGCCTGACGCACTGGCTCGGCACGGATGCCTCGGTGACGGATGTCTGTCCGTCGGGCATCGACGATGGCGTATGCGCGTGGGGAATTCCGGCTCCTAACGCAACCGGCGGCACCGCGTTCGGCACGGCACGAAATGGCACATTCCGCGGCCCGGGATTCGAGAATGTGGACATGTCGGCGTTCAAGGACTTCCGCATTTATAACGAGCATGCGGTTGGTTTCCGCTTCGACGCTTTCAATGCCTTCAACATCGTCAGCTTCGGCAATCCGGACACGGGTGTCACCGACGGCAACTTTGGGGAGATTGCTCCGCTGGCCCAGATTCGTTCGCAGGAGCGGCGGCTGCAGTTCTCCGCGCATTACACGTTTTAGTCAAAAAGGGGCTGCCGCAAAACTTCAGCGGCAGCCCTGGGGTTTCAGCAAGGCCGGGAAGCGTTCTGCGGCGTGGTATAACGGCGCGTGCAACGACTACCCCAGGAAGATGGATTCGGACTTTATGCAAGTTGAGATATGCGTCGATTCGGTGGAATCGGCGATTGCGGCGGATCGCGGCGGTGCGCAACGTGTGGAGCTCTGCAGCAATCTGCTGGAGGGTGGTGTTACTCCCTCCGCCGGACTGATTGCCACTGTGCGGGAGCGGATCGGCATTGGCCTGTTTGTCATGATTCGTCCGCGCGGCGGTGATTTTTGTTACACAGATCGTGAGCACGAGGTCATGCAGCAGGACATACGGCGAGCGCGCGAACTGGGCGCCGACGGAGTCGTGCTGGGCGTGCTGGATCGGCACGCGTGCGTGGATGCAGCGCGTACCCGGCAACTGGTGGAACTGGCTGGCCCTCTGCCGGTGACGTTTCATCGAGCCATCGATATGACGCCGGATCCATGGGCGTCCCTGGAGGATGTGGTGGGCACGGGCGCCACTCGCGTGCTGACCTCCGGGGGCGCCGCGAAAGTGTCCCACGGTTTAGCTGTTGTTGCGCGCATGGTCGAGTCGGCTGCTGGCCGCATCGCCATCATGGCCGGGGGCGGAATTACACCGGAAACCGTTGTCGGCGTCGCTGAAGCTACCGGCGCGACAGAATTCCACGCGAGCCTGCGCACCGCGCAACCAAGTCCTATGCAGTTTCACAGGCGCGACGTTCCCATGGGCGAGATTCCCGACCGCGAATACCTGCGTTACATCGTGGAGGACGAGAGCGTGCGTGCTCTCCGCCTTGCTTTGCAGCCGATGACGGAGGACCGGGCGGCGGCTCGTCGAACTTAGATGGCCAAATCAGGGCCGAGGCGTAACGAGCGCACCGTTTCAGCGATAATGGTTCGGCAATCCAATGTCTCTGAAAACTGAGCAAAGGGCGAAAAATATTCTGCAGCTGCTTTTGCAGCACGGCAACGCGTCGGTTGACGAGCTGGTCGGCTTCCTGGGCGCATCGGCCCCCAGCGTACGCCGCGATCTCGCTCGTCTGGAAGAACGCAACCTGGTGCATCGCACCCATGGCGGTGCTCGCCTCGCGGGGCAGATGCAGTATGAACCCTTCCGCTTCGATTCTTCGTTTCATGTTCGCGAATCGCGCTTCGCCGACGAAAAGCGGCGTATCGGTATGGCTGCGGCGGAGTTGATTCGCGAACACGATACGGTGGGGTTTACGGCGGGAACGACGCCGACCCAGGTAGCGCGCTGCATCCGCCATCGCAATTCCATCCACATCATCACCAACGCTGTGAACATTGCGATGGAACTGAGCAACCAGCCCGCGCTGAACGTGACGCTCACCGGCGGCACCATGCGCTGGGCCGGCGCATTTTCGCTCACCGGACCGACCGCCATCGAGATGCTCAACGGCGTCTTTATGGACAAGACCTTCATCGGCGCATGCGGGGTGGACGCTCAACGCGGCGTCACCACCATCGAGCCGGATGAAGCGGCGGTTTTCCGCGCGATGGTGCGCCAGGCAAAACAGGTCATCGTGGTCGCCGATTCCAGCAAGATCGGCATGTTGAGTCCTGCGCTCATTTGTCCGGCAAACGAAATCGATGTTCTGGTGACCGACACCGGCATAGCAGCGGATGCGCTCGCAGCCTTCCGCGCCAACGATATTGAGGTGCATGCGGTATGAGCTCGATAAAACAGCTGGCGTGGCTATGGCTGCTTGCAGTCGCGCCGGCTTTTGCTGCGGAACATCCTGTGGGGCTGTTTTATATGACCAGCGACCCCAGATCGATTCGTGATTTTTTTGCTCACTCGTCGCAGATCGATCTGCTGGTTCCTGCGTGGTATCAGGTGGACGAGAACGGCCTCGTGACGGGAGCGCCGGAACCAGCGGTGCTGGCCCAGGCGCAAAGTGAGAAGCTGCCCGTCATGCCGATCGTTGCTCTCTTCAACAAGAGGAGCTTTCATCTGCTTGCAGCCAGCGCGGCGGCCCAGGCGGAAATGAACGCGGCCCTGATTCGCGAGTGCAGGCTGCATGGCTATACCGGCTTTCAGTTCGATCTTGAAAATGTGGAATGGACCGACCGCGATGCGCTCTCGACGCTGGTTGCGAAGACCGCGGCCGAACTGCATCGCGCTGGTCTCCAGCTCAGCATCGCGACGGTTCCCAATGCGCCCGGATATCCGGGCACCGGCGCTTTCGCAAAATGGATTTACACCGACTGGCGCGGCGCCTATGATCTGGCCGCCCTCGCAAAATCCGTCGACCTGCTTTGCCTGATGACGTACGACCAGAACACGCGCTGGACCGAGCCGGGACCTGTTGCGGGGTGGCAATGGACCGTTGACAACATGAAATATGCGCTGCATGTCGTGCCCAAAGAGAAGTTGTCGCTCGGCATTCCGCTTTACGGATACCACTGGTACACGGGTGCTCCAACCATTTCACCGGCGACGCACGAAGGTGAGCTGCCCACGGAGAAGCCCAACCCGACGGCTGACTACATCAGCGCCGCCGATGCGCTGCAACTGGCTCACGACTGGAATGGCAAGATTCGGTGGGACGAGGAAGATCACAACGCGTGGTTTTATTTCTATCGCGACCAGATGCGCGAGTGGATCTTCTATACCGATCTGCATACGTTTCGCGACCGCTACGAGCTGATGCAACAGAATGGGCTGGAGGGTTTTTGCTCGTGGGTGCTCGGCGAAGAAGATCCGGCGATCTGGACGTTTCTGCCGAAGCGGCGGCCGTAGCTCGACGCTGACCAGCGAAAGTTTGAATGGGAGTTGATTGCGTGCAGTACTTTCTCGGCGTGGACGCCGGCGGCACCAAGACCGAGTTTGTTCTGGGCGATGAGAGTCGCGAGCTGGGGCGCGTGCGTACCCGCACCATCAAGAGAATGAAGGCGGACGCGGACACGGCCGAGGCCAACCTGAGAACTGCATTGCAGGAGTTGCAGAGAGCAACCGGCATTTCCCCGCAGGCGATCACGCGCTGCTGCATTGGAACCGCAGGCGAAACGGTGCCGATGGTCGTGAACTGGCTCCGCGAGGCGTTTGCGCGGCACGTTGGCGGCGAGCTGATCATTGTCGGCGATGTGGAGATCGCACTCGACTCGGCCTTTTCCGGCGGCCGGGGGGTTCTGGTGCTTGCGGGAACAGGATCCAACGTCGCCGGCCGCGCCACGACCGGCAGGATTGTAACAGCAGGTGGGTGGGGTCCCGCCCTGGCCGATCAGGGGTCGGGACACTTCCTCGGACTCGAGGCGCTGCGTCGCGGTTTTCTCGCCATGGATCAACAGCGGCCGACTCGCGTGTTGGACGATGCGCGAGCCTTCTGGAATCTCGGCTCACTGTCTGCGTTGATTGAGTTTGCCAACGCAAATCCCGCGCCGGAGTTTTCGAGGCTGGCTCCTCTGGTCGTCAAAGCTGCGGAACAAGGGGACGCCGTCGCGCAGCAAGTGGTCGCTCAGGGTGGCACCGACCTGGCCGCCCTCGCCGGGCTGGTGATTGAAAGGATCCGTGCGATGGAGGCGGATTCTGCATTCGAGGTTCCCTCCGTTGCCATCGCCGGCAGCATTCTGGAACAAGCTGCAGCGGTACGCGATGCGATGATCGCGGAATTGCGCCGGCGTTACCCGGCAATTCGAGTCGTCGACCAACCGGCCGATCCACCCGCGGGCGCTTTGTGGGCTGCGCGGCAGGACGTACGTCGGGCAACCGCTGCGCATGGATGAACGCGGCAGAAACAAGAGCATGGGGACTGCGTGAGACGTCGTATCTGCAATCTGTTGATCGGAACGTGGCTCATCGCGATCGCCGGCCTGGCCGATGTGCGGGCGCAGAATTTTGTTGAGATAAAACCAACTCCGCAACAGGTAGCCTGGCAGGATCTGGAATTCGGCGTGATTCTCCACTTTTCGACCAATACATTCCTGGATCGCGAGTGGGGCGACGGTACCGCCAGCCCGACAGTGTTTAATCCAACGCAGTTCGATCCCGACCAGTGGATGCAGGCGATTCGTGCGTCGGGTGCGAAGTACGTGGTCCTGGTGGCGAAGCACCATGATGGTTTCTGCCTGTGGCCCACGGCGCAGACCGATTACAGCGTCAAATCCAGCCCGTGGCAGAGCGGCAAGGGCGATGTGGTGGGCGATGTTGCACGCGCGGCCCGCAAGTACGGTTTGCAATTCGGAGTCTATCTTTCGCCCTGGGATCGCCACGAACCTCGCTACAACGACGCTGCTGCCTATGATCAGTACTACAACGCGGAGCTCGAGGAGCTGGTGCAGAACTACGGCGACCTCGTCGAGTTCTGGCTCGACGGCGCCGAAAGCGCGGGCCACGTCTACAACTTCAAAAAGATCATCGAAACGCTGCGTACGTACCAGCCAAACACGATTGTCTTCGCCGATACTGCCCTGTTCGAATATGGCGACGCGCGCTGGGTGGGCAACGAGGGCGGACGGGTGCCGTATGAAAACTGGAACGTCATCGACCGGCACGGTTATCTGCGCTGGCGGCCGGTGGAAGCAGACACTCCGCTGCGCGCAGCCCACTGGTTCTGGCACCCGAACGACGAAGCTTCGCTCAAAAGCGTCTCCGAACTCCTGACGACATGGGACCAGACCGTGGGCCATGGCGCGCAACTGATGCTGGGCCTTGCGCCGGATCGGCGCGGACGTCTGCCCGACAGCGACGTGGCACGCCTCAATGAATTTGGGCGCGCTCTGCACGAACGCTATGCGCATAATCTCGCCATGGGCCACGCGCCGGTGCCGCCTGACGTTGCAGCCGCGCTCGATGGCGATCCAGACACGTTTTGGTCGGCTCCCACCGGTTCCAGCCATTCTTCGCTCGAAGTTCGATTCGATAAACCCGTTACCTTCAATCGCACGCTCACCATGGAATGGCTGAACGACGGGCAGCGCATCGAAAAGTATTCGATCGAGGCCTGGGCCGATGGCATGTGGAGGAAGGTTGCCGCGGCGCAGGCCATCGGGCATGAGAAGATCGATGTTTTCCCCGCCGTGACGGCCAGCCGCGTTCGACTCAACATTCTGTCCAGCACGGGCGGCGCTGCAATTCGCGAATTCCAGCTCTACAACGTTCAGGATTCCGGAGGACGATGAGCAGGTGAGAATCTTCCCGAGCGTCAGCCGCTCACTGCTGTTTCTGTCTTGTCTCTGCATGGTGGCGCCGATTGCGCATGCGTCTGGGCCTGCGCGACCACCGCTCATCCCGCAGCCACGCGAGTTTACGGCGCGGGAAAATATCTCGCTCGCGGGTGGAGTGCGCGTGGTGGTCACGGGAACGGATCCGGACGACCGATTCGCGGCCCAGGATCTGCGAGAGGCTCTTAAAACACGTGGCGTCCCCTCGCGAACTTCGGCAACAGCTGTGCGCGTTTATCTTCTGCGCAACGGGACGGCACTCGCGCGTCATATGCTGCTTCGCGAAAACATGAGCTTCGACAATGCCATGCTGTCCGAGGGCTACATACTCGTTACCGGAAAGCACGAGGTGTTCGTCATCGCGCACACTGCCGTCGGCGTTTTCTACGGAGCGCAAACGCTGAAACAGTTGCTGCGCACGGGCCGTGGCGATCCCACGCTGGCGGGCGCAGCGATTCGCGACTGGCCGGCGATGCGCTGGCGCGGCGTTCATGACGATCTGTCACGCGGACCGGTGCCCACTCTGGAATTTCAGAAGAAGCAGATTCGCACCTTTGCGGCGTACAAGCTGAACGTCTATTCACCCTACTTTGAGAACACCATGCAGTACGCGTCGAATCCGCTGCCGGCGCTGCCCGGCGGTTCCATTTCTGCAGACGACGCGAAGGCGCTGGTCGAGTACGCGAAGAGGTATCACGTAACGATCATCCCCGAGCAGGAGGCCTTCGGTCATCTCCACAAGGTTTTGACGTGGCAGCAATATGCGCCCCTGGCTGAGATCCCGAATGGCGCGGTGCTGGCACCGGGGCAGGTGGGATCGATGCAGCTGATCACGCAGTGGTTCGACGAGCTGGCGGGGATTTATCCAGGGCCATTTCTGCACGTCGGTGCCGATGAGACGTTTGAGCTGGGCCAGGGGCAAACAGCCGACGAAGTAAAGCAGCGCGGGCTCGGCGCTGTCTATATCGATTTTCTTTCCGGCATTCATCAGGCGCTTATGCCGTTGCATCGACGTTTGCTTTTCTGGGGCGACGTCGCGATGAAGAGCCCCGACCTTGTAACGAAGCTGCCGCACGACATGATCCCGGTCGCATGGGAATACGATCCGCATCCGGAGGGCTTCCAGCGCTGGCTCGATCCGTATACGAAAGCCGGTATGGAAACCTGGGTGTCGCCGGGAGTGAATAACTGGAACCGGGTATGGCCGGATTACGACATGGCGCTCCGCAACATCCAGGGTTTTGTTGCGGACGGGCAACGCGCGGGCAGCACCGGCATGCTGAACACGATCTGGAATGACGATGGCGAAGGACTCTTTCTCGAAGATTGGTATGGAGTTTTGTTCGGCGCGGCGGCCGGGTGGCAGGCGGGCGCGAGCGACATTGCGCAATTTCAGCGGGATTACGGCGCGGTCTTCCATGGCGATGCAACGGGGAAGATCGACGAAGCGCAGCAGGCGTTGATCGCCGCTCATCAGGCGCTGGGAAGAGCCGGCCTGAGCGATGCACGCGACGCCCATTTCTGGGTTGACCCGTGGAGTCCTTCAGGACAGCAAAGCGCCGACAAGATTCGTCCGGTGAGCGCCGAGGTGCGCCTCGATGCGGAGCGCGCCCTGACACTGATTGCCCAGGCAAGGACCGCGGAGCCTCTCCGCGAAACCGAGACTCTGGACGCAATCGACCTTGGCGCGCGGCGCATCGACTTTCTGGCGCTGAAGTTTCAGATTGCCGATCAGGTCGCCGATGCCTATCGACGTCTGTACGACGGGCAGAAGACGCCGGACATTGCAACGCACACGTCACGCGATCTGTGGAACCTTGCCGGCGTCAACGGACTCTGCGAAGACCTGCGCGATGGGTACAGCTACCTCGGCGCGCGATTCAGCGATGTTTGGCTAACCGAAAACCGCCCCTTCTGGCTGAATATCGTCTCGGCTCGCTACGGTTCTGCCGCTGAGTTGTGGGCGGAGCGCGGCGCAAAGATTGCCGCCGCGCGCGACCAGTGGAATCAGCATCACACCTTGCCAGCCCCGGAAGAAATAGGCATTCCCCCCGTTACAGCAGAACAACACTAGATTTTCATGTCCCTGGCCGCCGCACCCGCGTCGCATCTGCGCCCCACCGATCTGGTGCTGGTTGCTGTGTATCTGGTGGGAATCACGCTCTTCGGTCTCCGCTTTCGCAAATCGCGCGGCAGTTCGCTGCGATCTTACTTCCTGGCCGATCGCAATTTGCCGTGGTGGGCCATTGCGCTCTCCATCGTGGCGGCTGAAACCAGCACGCTCACCATCATCAGTGTCCCGGGCCTGGCATTCACCGGCGATTTCGGATTTCTGCAACTCGCACTCGGCTATCTGGTGGGACGCATTGTCATTTGCATTTTGTTTCTGCCGCGCTACTTTCGTGGGGAGCTGCTCACCGCCTACCAACTCATCGGCCAGCGTTTCGGGCGCCGGTTGCATCGCTTTACCGCCGCCCTGTTTTTGGTGATGCGCGCCGCGGCCGAGGGCGTTCGTGTCTTTGCGGTCGCCATTGTTGTCGGTGTTTCGATAGGAACCGGAGACCTGACATCGATCGCGATTCTCTCCGCTCTTACGTTGCTCTATACGTTTGAAGGTGGCATGGCCGCCGTGATCTGGACCGACGTGGTGCAGATGTTCCTCTACGTCGGAGGCTCGCTGATGGCGCTCGCAACGGTCTGCCACAAAATTCCGGGCGGATGGAGTGCGCTGGTTGCGGGCGCCTCCGCAGCGCACAAGCTGACTGTGCTGCACTTTTCCTGGTCGCTTGCGGAAACCTACACATTTCAGGCTGGCGTGCTGGGCGGATGCTTTCTCACGATGGCGAGTCACGGAACCGATCAGCTGATGGTGCAACGCCTGTTGGCAGCGAAGAACCTGCGTGAGTCGCGCCTTGCGCTGTTGGCCAGCGGCGCGGTTGTTTTTTTTCAGTTCACCTTGTTTCTGCTGATTGGTGCGGGCCTTTTCGTTTATTACAGAGAGATGGGCAGTTCCCCCCACCTCGGAGCGGACCGTATCTTTCCGGTATTCATCGTGCAGCAGATGCCGGTTGGGATTGCCGGGCTCATGATCGCAGCCATTCTGGCTGCCGCCATGTCGAACCTGAGCGCTGCACTCAACTCGCTCGCTTCGACCTCCGTCGTCGACTTCTATCTGCCACGACATCCCGAAATTTCCCCAGCCATGCGGACGCGCCTTTCGCGGCTGATGACGGTTGTTTGGGCAGTCGTCTTATTTGCACTGGCCATGTTTTCGCGCAATGGCGGTCACGTCGTGGAGATCGGTCTCTCCATCGCTTCCGTAGTATGGGGCGCGATGTTAGGCGTTTTTCTGCTGGGCACGCTTAGCCGCCGCGCCGGTGAACGCGGCACGCTTTTGGGCATGGTGGCCGGAGTGGCTGTCAATCTTCTGCTGTGGATCCAGCCGCGCGCGCTGTCCCTCCCGGTGGCCGGCCACACCTTCGTGGTTCCGAAAATCGCGTGGACATGGTGGGTGCTGATCGGATCGTTGGTGACGTGCGCAGTGGGCTACACCGCCAGCCTGCTGTTTCCTGAACCGGAGACCCAACCTGAGGAGGTCATCGAAGGATGAGCCGCTTTCGTCGCGCGACGCTCCTGCTGCTGGCGGTGGCAATCGCCTGCGGACCTGCCAGCGCCCAGGACCACTTCGCTGCCATCGATTCCATCGTGAACCAGGGCATTGCCGATCATTTGCTTCCCGGTGCGGTCGTCGTTGTGGGTCATAGCGGCAGAGTTGTTTTTCGCCGGGCTTATGGCATGCGCTCGCTCGAACCCACACAGGAGCGCATGACCCTCGACACCATCTTCGACATGGCGTCTCTGACCAAACCGCTGATGACGGCCACTGCGATCATGCAGCTCTACCAACATGGAAAACTGGCCTTCGATGAACCGGTAGCGAAATATCTGCCGGCGTTCGGAGCCAATGGAAAACAGACCATCACGATACGTGAACTGTTGACGCATTACTCCGGCCTGCCACCGGATCTCTCGCTGAATGAACCGTGGGAAGGAAAAGGAGAAGCGTACCGGCGAGCTTTTGCCGTCGCCCCCGCCGGGCCTGCCGGCGAGAAGTTTGTCTACAGCGACATCAACTACGTTGTGCTGGGAGCGCTGGTTGAGAAGCTCTCTGGCCTGCCGCTCGATGAATACACACGACGCTACATCATCGAACCGCTGGGGCTGAAGCACACGCGCTATCTGCCGCCGGAGTCATGGATCCCGCGCATTGCACCGACCCAGTATGAACATGGAGCCTCCGCATACGGGGTTCCTGGATTGCCAACAGGTCCGGGCGACGTGATGCTGCGCGGCGTGGTGCACGATCCAACCTCGCGCCGCATGGGTGGCGTGGCGGGCCACGCAGGTCTTTTCAGCACCGCCGACGACATGGCTGTTTACGCGCAGAATTTGCTGGATCGCCTCGCGGGACGGCCGAGCAAGTTTCCTTTGTCTCAAGCCGTGTTGCGGAAAATGGTCGCGCCGGAGCAGCCGGCGGGAGGAAAAGCCGTACGCGGCTTCGGCTGGGATATCGATTCGCCTTACTCCAGCAATCGCGGTTCCATTCTTCCGGTTGGATCTTTCGGGCACACGGGATTCACCGGAACGTCGCTGTGGATCGATCCGGCGGACAACACTTATGTGATCGTGCTGGCGAACTCGGTGCATCCGAATGGTCCAAAACGAATGACGGTTCTGCGCGGCAGGATTGCTGACGCGGCCGCAATGGCGCTCGGGATTCATCCAAAGACACACGCACAGGTGAAGACCGGCATCGACGTGTTGGAAAGCGATGGCTTCCGCGAACTAGCGGAGCTGGCTCATCGCCACGGCGGGAGGCTGCGGCTGGGTTTGCTGACGAATCAGACCGGAGTCGACGCCACGGGTCGTCGGACAATCGACGTACTTTTCCATGACGCGGCGAAGGCGGTTCCCGGACTTGCACTGAATACGGTCTTCAGTCCCGAACATGGTCTCGGCGGTGCTCTCGATCAGCCCACGGTTCCGAGTTCCACCGACGCCGCCACTGGGCTGCCAGTGATCAGCCTGTATGGCACAAAGGATTCGGATCGCCGGCCGACGCCGGATTCGCTGCGCGCGCTCGACGCTGTTGCCGTCGATCTCCAGGACGTTGGCGTTCGCTTCTACACCTATGAAGCCGTCCTTCGCTATTTTCTGGAGGCCGCGGCACAAACGGGTACGGAGATCGTCGTGCTGGATCGTCCCGATCCCATCACTGGCTCGCACGTGCAGGGGCCCATTTCCGACGCCGGCACCGAGAGTTACGTCAATTCCGTTCCTGTCCCCGTACGACATGGCATGACGCTGGGAGAGCTGGCTCGCTACGATACGCAACAGTTACGGTTACACATTCCTCTCACGGTTGTCGCTGTGCAGGGGTGGCGACTCGGAGAGTGGCAGGATGCAACCGGTTTGACTTGGGTCAATCCATCGCCCAACCTTCGCAGCATGGAAGAGGCCGCGCTCTATCCTGGAGTGGGGCTGATCGAAACAACGAATATCTCCGTCGGGCGTGGCACCGACACGCCGTTTGAGATCGTCGGCGCACCATGGATGGATGCGGACGGGCTGAAACAGTTTCTCGATCGCCGTCATGTGCCGGGTGTGACCTTCGCGCCTGCAGACTTCACGCCACAGAAACCCTATCCATACGGCGGAGAAGTTTGCCATGGGGTTCGCATCACTGCCGCCGATCGCGATGCTCTGGACGCTCCCGAACTCGGCATTGAATTGGCATCCGCCTTCCATCAGCTGTATCCCAGGCAATTCCAGTTACAGAAGATGAACACGTTGCTGGCCAATCGCAGCGTCCTCGATGCCATTGCCGCGGATCAGGATCCGCGTCGTATCGCGGAAGGATGGCGAGCTGCGCTGATGGCTTTCGGAGAGAAACGAAACAGGGCCCTCATCTACGCACGCTAATGCGGAAACGTATGTCAGTCCCATGGTGCTATTTCCTTGCAACGGTAAAGGGGTTGCAATATGATTCGGCAACATCCGAGACGTAAATTCCCCGTGAAACCCCGGTGCCGAAATGACCATGGGATTGCCTGTTGCCGCGAATGCTCTGCTGCGGATTTCGCCTGTTGCGCTTCGGAATAGATCGTTTCTGCCTGTATTAAGCTCCGTTATTCTGCTCAATCTCTGCGGCTGCGGACCCAGGCGGGTGCGCGCGGATTTCAGGAACTATGAAGCGGCTTATGCCGCCACCGCCAATCACGAACTGCTGCTGAATCTCGCGCGGCTTGAAAATCACGATCCTGCCTACTTCTTCAAGCTTGGTCAAATTTCGAGCGCCTATCGGATGCAGGCCAGCCTCACCGGTAATGGCCAGCTAAGCTCCGCCAGCGGCGCGGTTCAGATCCCGACCGGCGGCGGCACGCCCGGCATCACCTACGAAAATGATCCAACCTTTCAATTCATTCCTGTTAACGACGACACGAACGCGCGCCTGTTACTGGAGCCGATCCAGGCGGAAACGTTCGATGCCCTCTATCAGCAGGGATGGCGAATCGATCAGCTCTTCCGCCTGCTCGTGGATCGTGTGGAGATTACGCGTCCCCAGCTTGTAACTGCCGATGGCAAGCCGAGCAGCGACTGTGAAATAGAAACCATACGCAACTTACCTCCGTCCGACCTCACCAGTCCCAACTCGGCAAGCCAGGAGGAATTGAGCAGTTACGTCACATTTCTTCGCGTCAGCGCGCTCGTCTATGAGTTACAACGACAGGGTCACCTGGTGCTCGGCAGCACAGAAGCGTTCAAACCTTATAACAAGAGCGCTGTGATTCCCATCGCAAAGATTAAGGACCCTGGATTGGGCGGCAGTGGCGATCTTTCAGGGATCTCCGGCAAAGATTCCGGCAGTAGTGGAGGCCCGCTGGCAGCAAAGGATCTGGAAGACGCGGTCGATAAAAACAACATCTGGCAGTTGACCCCTGAGGGTTGGGTGCTGGGTCGCAAGGTGTTCACGCCCGTGTTCTATCTGACGCCCATGACGCCCGTGACGACGACGCACGATGGCAAGCCAGTGACAACCTATGTCGCGGATATCGATCAGATCATCCCCGATATCCACATGACCAAGCTGACATCGGGTAGCGCACTGGAAAATGCAATGGTCGTGCTGAAGAATGGCTTCTCCATTCAAACGCAGGGCAGCCAACAGGAAACGGAAGAGGAAGTGTGTCCGGCCACGCCGCCCCCAACCATCAGCGCTGCCTCCACCCATCCGCCCGACGTGAAGATGTCGGCAAAGCTGGTCCTGCGCTCGCTGATTGCAGTAATGGCAGCTGCCGCGCAGGAACAGAAGGCCTTTGAGGAACTGCAAAGCAGCGATCCGATGATTCCGGAGAGTAAGTACGACAAGGGGTTAAACACTCCAGGAAGCTCCTATGCGGCTAAATTCAGCGAGGAAGTACCACAGATCGAACAGATTCCTCTGCTGACCCTCAACTGGAAAGACAGGACCCAGTTGAGCGAGCCTCCGCTGGTGCAGGTCAACTATCGCGGCCACGACTATATGATTGCGGATGGTATTCCCGACCCCAATCATCCGGCGGCGGCGGAAAACAGATACTGGAACCGGGATATGTTCCGGCTGATCAATGCCCTGACCTCGCAGGTCACGGTGGACATATCGAAGTTCCCGCTTCCGGAAATTCTCCAGCTACATTCGGACTGACGCTGCAGATGCTCTGCTGAGCGTGTTCGTTCCGGATTGTTATCAGGGATTCGCGGTCATGGTGGAGCGGTGACCGGTGACGGTGCTCCAGTAGTCCATCCAGCGCTCGCGAATTCCGCTGGTGCGCTCGATCAGCTCCGGACTCGGAGTTTTTCCATGTTCGACTACCATCACCATGCCGGTATTGAAATTCTTCTGCGCATGGTCGACATCGGGCAGCCGAGGACCTTCGTTGGCGATGACGTCCTGGATGGTGAGTTTGGTTCGGTCGGCCTTGAAGATCGTATGCCCGTTTGCGTCCTTGCCGGCCGGCACCAGGCTCTTCAGCATGAAGAAGTCAGGCACCTCCGCTGCCGAGATGAATCCCATGAGGTATAGGTCGAGATAAGAAAATCCAGTGGCAGGAACGTAGTAATTGTCGTCGAGTTGCGTATAAGTGCCGTCGAAGTTGTCCTGCCATACTCCGCCGCCCATGGCCGAAGCTTCTGTCGGCCGCTGGTAGGGGAACGGAACGGGCGCCTGCAACCCCATAGCCCAATGCGTGGGACCTAACTCAATGACTTCTCCATTGACTTTCGCTGAGACAAACGCGGACCAGCGGTGGCCCATTTCGTGCCCGATTTGCGACATCGCATAGTCATAGGGCGGAATCTTGCCGTCCGATGTTCGCTCGGCCAGCTGGTGCAGGTAACCACCGATGTTATGCGTGTTAGTGTCTTTCAGATCCGCCGGAGGATATTTCTGCATCTGATTGGCGCCCACATAGACGGGCTGGATGAATTGCCACTGAAATCGCCCTTTCGTGCAGTAGTCAGCCAGATTGCCTTGTTCAGCGGCGATGCCTGTAACTGCGCCACCGTTGGGCCCGCCACCCAGCGGACCATCGCTCGAAGTGCCCGCTTCGGGATTGTCGATGCGAAAGTCAGAATAATAAGCCAGCATGTCGTACTTATCGCCGAGGGCCTGAATAACCGAGCAGGTAAGATCCTGCGCGCGTGGCGGCTTCATGTAATGGAACGCTTCATAGACGATTGGGTAAGGACCGGCCGAGGTGGGCAGCGCAGAGAAGTCGACTGAGGGACTCGCGATGCTGGCAAGCCGGACAGCGTGCGGCGGGATAGGAATGGATTCGTGGGCGCCGGGAGCCTGCACAGATCCGCTGACATAAACCTGGTCGCCCGCCTTGTAGCCTTCCGGCAGCGTTCCCCGGAACGAGATGGAGTTACCGTCAACGTTGACGTGCGGCGACAGCCCGGAGCCAAACCCGAAATAGCGCGGCCCGCTGTGGAAGGTACCGTGAGTGCGCTCGCCGAATCCACGAACAGTCCAGACCACATCAGCATGGGCGCCGGGCTCACATCGAGCTTTCGGCATCTGCTTATCGATACAGACGACGTAACTGAGGCCGGCGATCGCCGCATCGGTTGCGGCAAGCATCGGGCCGCGCGACTGGAGGGCCACATCCAGATACATGTTGTTGAGTGAACCGAGCTTGATCCGGCGGATGTCGAGATTCGGGGCTGCAGAAGAGTCGCCGGCGAGTTGGATCGTGTCGATGGTCTTTTCATCGCCCGCAGGCACGAGGGGATAGACGCCAACGACCGCATCGCGTGCAGCCATATCGTCGTAAGAGAATTCGATTGTCCCGTTTTTGTAGAGCACTGCCTGAAAGCGATTGATGGTGGGCTTCCACGTCCAGTCCTGAATGCCCGCATACGGTTCGGTCAGGGTCCAGGTAATTACAGCCCGGTCATCGAGCTCTTTCAGATACCGCGTGCCCGACATGCGGGGCTTGAAGAAGACGCTGAGCGCGGGCACCGTGTTGATGATTTCCGCAGCGGCATCTTTAAGTTCCGCAAAGCGGTCAACAGAAAGGCCGCCCTCACGGCCGGTGGTCACTCCGCGGCGCTCCGCTGGCGCGCCCCCGCTCTCCCCGTCTCCGAAGACGATGGATCCCGTCATACCGACTGAGAGCGAGCTCCATGTCTTACCTGAAAACGGAAACGCGAAGTTTTTGAGGTTCACCTGGGGCGCGGTCAGCGGCGATCCGAAGTCGGCATCCCAGACGACCGGCACATTTTGCACGCGATAGCCACCAGCGTCAGGGGTAAACCGCAGCGTACGATGTGCGAGGTTGAACATTTGGGCGTGGCCCAGCGCGCCCTCGTTCAGAGTGAGAAGGATGAGATTGCCGCGCCTGGTGACAGAGCCGATCGAGTGTCCGGGCTCTTGCCCGAACTGTGCGCGGAGCGCCGAGGGATCAAGCGCCACGATGCCGACAACTGCAACAACAGCGAGAAGCGGAAGCCGGCCGCAGTTGCGGAGCGTACGACGAAGGATCGGGAGCGCGTGAGCTGCCTTCATGAGCGGCCTCTTATCAGACCCGGTGGAACCTGTTCCTCTCCGAATTCGCATACGCGGCAAATGCGACGACGCACTTGCGGAAACGGAAAATGCCACGCTATTCGCAAGGGGAATGAAGAATGATAGGTTGCGCTGAGTCTGCGGCGAAGCTGGGAATTCTCCGCCGGGCGTCATTCTATCAAACCATGGCACCCAATATCGCATACAATTCCGGCGGCGCGGTTGTACACAAGCAGCAACAGAGCGGCGAAGGCCAGCAGAAGAAGACCTTTTTCGTGGACGACCGCTATTCGACTGTGACGGATTTGGCCAGGTTGCGGGGCTGGTCGACGTCGCATCCGCGCCGCACCGCAATGTGATACGCGAGCAGCTGCAACGGAACCACGTCGAGAATGGGCAGCAGCAGTTCCGGCGCGCTGGGAACGAAAAGCACGTGGTCGACCAACTGCCTGATATGGTCGTCGCCGCGCGTGGCAATCGCAATCACCTTGCCCGATCGCGCTGTCACTTCCTGGACGTTCGACAGCGTCTTCTCATAGCGCTGCACCGAATCGCGATTGTTCTCGTCTCGGGTCGCCAGCACCACAACCGGCAGCGTCTCATCGATGAGCGCGTTCGGGCCGTGCTTCATCTCTCCCGCCGGATAACCTTCAGCGTGGATGTACGAAATTTCCTTCAGCTTCAGCGCGCCTTCCAGCGCGATGGGGTAATGAATACCGCGTCCCAAAAACAGAAAATCGCGGGCGTTCGAATACTCACGCGCCAGAGGCTCGCACGCGTCGTCACAGGTACGGAGAATCTCTTCTACTTTGCCTGGCAGAAGATTCAAGTCGTCGAGCAAGGTGCGGCTGTGGTCTTCGCTGATCGTGCCGCGTATCTGCGCCAGATGCACAGCGAAGAGAAACAACGCGACCAGCTGCGCTGTAAAAGCTTTGGTGGAAGCTACCCCGATCTCCGGTCCCGCGTGCGTATAAATCGTTCCGTGCGCTTCACGGGTAATCATCGCTCCCACCACATTGCAAACGGCCACCGTGGGCGCGCCCTTGGCGATCATTTCCTTTTGCGCGGCCAGGGTGTCGGCGGTCTCGCCGGACTGCGTGATGAGCAGGCCCACGGTCTTCTCATCCACGATGGGATCGCGATAGCGAAACTCGCTGGCATAATCCACTTCCACCGGCATCCGCGCCAGCCGCTCGATCATGAACTTCCCGGCCGTCGCAGCGTGCCAGCTGGTTCCGCAGGCGGCTATATGAATATTGCGTGCGTTGCGAAACGTCTCATCGGGAATCTTCATCTCGGCGAGGAAGACCTTGCCGGTGTCGAGCGAAATGCGACCCATGGTGGTGTCGCGGATCGCGCGCGGCTGCTCAAAAATCTCCTTGAGCATGAAGTGCTTGTAGCCGCCCTTTTCCGCCTGAATCGGATCCCACAGGATCCGCTGCAACGGCCGCTCGATGGGATTGCCGTCGAAATCAGTCAGCACCACGCCGCTGCGAGTCAGCACGGCCATGTCGCCGTCGGCCAGGAAGTAAAGGTTGCGAGTGTGATGCAGGATCCCTGGTACATCGGAGGCAACGAAATATTCGCCATCGCCCACGCCAATCACAGCCGGCGGCCCGTTGCGAGCCACAACAATTTTGTTCGGCTCATCGGCCGAGAGCACGCTGATGGCAAACGCCCCGGTCAGCCGCTTCACCGTCCGCCGGACCGCATCTTCGAGCGACAGAGGTTGACCGGCCTTCGACGCCACGGACAATTCCTGCTCGATCAGGTGCGCGATGATTTCTGTGTCAGTCTCGGTTACAAACTTGTGCCCCTGCTCCACCAGCTCATGCTTGAGCGTCAGGTAGTTTTCAACGATGCCGTTGTGCACCACCACCAGACGCCCGCTGCAGTCGCGATGCGGATGCGCATTCTCTTCAGTCGGCCGTCCGTGTGTTGCCCAACGCGTGTGCCCGATGCCAAAAGTCCCGTGCAGCGGCCGCTCGTGGAGTACTTCCTCCAGCTTGCGCAACTTGCCGGGTGCGCGCCGCAGCTGAAGCCCGTCGCCGTTCCCGCCCACCGCGATGCCCGCCGAGTCGTAGCCGCGATACTCCAGCCTGCGCAGTCCCTCAATGATGATCGGGACCACTTCCGTACTGTTGCCGACGTATCCGACAATGCCGCACATAATTTCCAGCCTACCCTAAGAGATTGCACCGCGAAGAGACGACGAAAGTTGTAGACACCGCAGCCATCGGTTCGCCGCAACGCTGTCCCGCATAGACGAACGGCCTATTCCAGCCGGAAGGAATACTCCTCAATCACCGGGTTGGTCAGCACTTCGCGCGCGATACGCTCCACTTCCGCGCGAGCAGCGGCTTCCGCGATCCCGTCTTCCAGCGTCAGCTCGAAGTGCTTCCCCTGCCGCACGTCGGCGACTCCCGCATAGCGCATTTTGCGCAAAGCGTTGTGGATCGCCTGTCCCTGCGGGTCGAGGACGGTTTTCTTCAGCGTCACATAGACATGAGCCTTCATTGTGCCCGATTATAAATCCAGGCCTGCTCCTCACCCCTCCGGGCCATTCGGCTCATCCAAAGACTTAAGAGATACTGGAATCATCTATGACGAATTATCTGGAACTCCCCGTCGGCGAAAAAGCGCCAGAAGTATTCAACGTCGTGATCGAAATCCCGGCGGAAGGCATTAACAAATATGAGTACGACAAGCAGCTGCACGTCTTCCGGCTCGATCGCAATCTCTACTCCCCGGTGCACTACCCCGGCGACTACGGCTTTGTGCCGTCAACTCTGAGCGACGACGGCGACCCCCTCGATGTGCTGGTGCTGGTGGATGCACCCAGCTTTCCGGGCTGCGTGATGCAGGTGCGCCCCATCGGCCTGCTCGAAATGCTCGACCAGGGCGTTCTGGACGAAAAGGTCCTCGCCGTGGGCAAAAATAATCCGCGCTACCGCGATGTCTGGAACTATTCCGAAATTTATCCGCACATGCTGAAGGAAATCACCCATTTCTTTTCCATCTATAAGGACCTTGAAGGCAAACGCGTGGAGATCAAGGGTTGGCAGGACGCTTCGCACGCGCGCGACCGCGTGATGGCGAACGCGCGGAACTACATCGAGGCGCAGGGGAAAAAGGCCGTCGAGGTGGGAGCGAAGCGGTAATCCTGCTTCAGTCGGCGTTTGCGGTCGCGATATCAGCGCGCTGGCTGGTCACTTTCGATAACCAGTAGAGTACCGGTCCACAGGCCGCAATCAACGCGCCCAGCAACAATGCAGGCATGTGGGCCATGTGCTCGTGGCGCGAAGCGAAGTCCGCATAAACGATCAGCGCGGTCGGCAGGGCGCCGACGATGCACGCCACCGCAAGACTGCCCGCACGAAACGGACGCTCCAGTCCGGGCTCGCGCACGCGCAAGACCACCAGCGCGACGAACTCCAGAATCAGACTGCTTCCGTAGAGGATCAAATCGATGGAGATGAGGCGCTCGAAGGTGAACCGCAGCGCCAGCGCCCAGGCAATGGCACAAGCCAGTACGGCAAACCACGGCACGCCTCTGCGATTCTTATAGGCCAGCGCCGCCGGCAGCAGACCGTCTTCCGCCAGCACCATCGGCAGCCGCGCGTACGACATGGTGAGCGCGTTGAACATGCCCGCCGCCGACAGAGTTCCGCCCACCACAACCGCGATCCCAAGCCACGGGCCCACCAGCGTCCGCGCCACATCGGCCCACGACCCGGTGCTGAACGATTCGGTCGGAACACCCGCGTATGCCATCGCCGCCAACGGGATCACGTACGTCACCGCCACCAGCATCACGCTCGCCACCATGGCGCGCGGATAGTTTCGCCGCGGATTTTCTACCTCGCGGGCCACCGTGGAGGCGTTGTCCCATCCCATGTAGTTCCACATCGCGACCAAAATCGCCGTGCTCAGCCCTCCCTCGCCGGATCGCGTCCAGGAAATATGCGCGGACATATACGCTCCATGCCAGGCAGCAACAGCAACCAGCACGACAAAAGGCGAGAGCAGCATCACAAACAGCCCCACTGACCCATCACCCACCGCCGGTGCTCCCAGCAGGTTCCACAGGCAGCACACCGCAATGATCCCCAGCTCCCACATCGCTCCATGCCAGCCCGCCGTCCACGCGGGAAACAGCCGGCTCAGGTAGAGCACAAACAGCGTCGGATAAATTGCCATGTCGAAAATGCTTGCGGCCAGCGAGAGCCACGCCTCCTGATAGCCCCAGAACGGCCCCATAGCGCGACGCACCCAGACGTAGAAGCCGCCTTCTTCCGGGAGCGCGCTGGCGAGTTCGCCGATCATCAGCGCGGTCGGCAGGCTCCACAAAAACGGCAAAGCCATCAGAATAATGAGACCCCTGAGGTAGCCGGCGTCGCGAATATCTTCAATGCCGTACGGACCGCCGGAAACCATGAAGAAAGTCGCCGCCATCAAGGGCAGCAACCGCATTTTCCGGCCAGCTTGTGCAGTCTTTGCGATCCGAAAATCCCTCACCCGTCAGAAGTCGAGAATCCGAATCTAAACCGCCTCGCCTCCCATGAAAAGCAAAAACGCCACCCGGATTCGGGTGGCGTTCTGCTGCGAGTCCGGTAATCTGCGCTACGACGCCTTGCGGCGCAAGCTCTCATCCGGGCGATAGTAGTTGCGCATCGAGCCGTAGACCTGAACTCTGCTCTCCCGGTCCAGGATAGGTGAGGTCGTACCCGCGGCGTATTCGAAGCGCACGCGGCCATGGTTGCGCTCAACAATGGCTTCCGCCAAAGAAGAACGCTCGCCGGCATCGATCGTAATGACCGCGCCGCCACGGCTGAGTTCGCCGCTCAGGCTGCGCGCCACGTCCGGCCCAAGCCCCATGCCGGAGAACGAGCCCTCGAAGGTCGACTCCGAATAGTCGTACTCGGGAAACAACCCCAGGGTTCCTTCCCCGGTGCCAAATTTCTGCTTGTCCGCGGCCGCCGTGTTGCGGTTCCGAGCCGTCTCCGCGGTGCTGCTGCCGTACGTCCGACCCAGGTGTTCCACCCACCGGTCGTCCGATTCACCCGTGGGGCGGAGCGTGCTGGGCAGGTCGTGCGGCAATGTCTGTGGCAGATCGTGCTTCAGCGTGGAGGGGATCGTCGAGGGGATTTCCGCTCCTGGAATCGGCGGCGGTGTCGATGGCGCGCCAGGAAACGAATTGCCGGATCCGGGCGCCAGGCCCGCCGGCGTTACCGCCTCATCTCCCGAGGCCGGCCCACCCACTGAGCCGGAAAGTGCCGGGTTGTCGTCGGTCAGCTCACGAATATTCCTCAGCTCGCCCACCGCCGGTGGCTGTCCGCCCTGGCCCATTCGGCTCGTACGAAATGCCGCACCCATTTCCGAGGCCGTGAACCCCTCATCGATCAGCTCGTTGATCGCGCGATACGCATCCGCGCCATTGGGGAAATATCCCACAACCGTGTTTTCCTGGAAGCCGCTGTCAGTCATACGTTTCCTCTCCCTCATCCGATGGCGAAAGCCATCTCACGTGGGATGCGCTCCCGGCCATTCGTGCCTACCGAAGGATCGAAAGATTACTCCGGGACCTGGACCCATTTTCCAGCCCGCGTACAGCGTTCCTTGTATACTGGCGACAACCGTGCCGGAGAGATGGCCGAGAGGCTGAAGGCGGCGGTTTGCTAAACCGTTATAGGGTTGAAAAGCTCTATCGAGGGTTCGAATCCCTCTCTCTCCGCCATACAGTCTGATCCTTGCATTCTCTGGGGCTGAACCGGCGTGAAATCCCCGATTTGCGCGGCTAGTCCAAGTCTTCGTTCCACCAGAGAAATCAAAAGATCCTGCCGCCAGCGCGCTCCTGTCGAGTATTTCTCCGGCCATGCGGGCCGAAGTCCGGATTCGCGATGAAGTTCGCAGAGATTTTTGCTGACTCCGCGCGAGGCAGACGAGCCCGGATTCCGGCCAAAAGCGTCTCAAAGCCAGCTTCCGTCGAACCACGCTCCATCGTCGGCCGCCACATGAACACGACGCTGTTTCAATCCACGCTCCCCGCACGGGGAGCGACGGCCCAAACCCAGCAGTAAACGCGAGGAAGGTAGTTTCAATC
>DATAZC010000214.1:0-3323 GCA_036272255.1 Acidobacteriaceae bacterium
TGTCGGATGAGCGGAATGCTGATGCCCGCCTCCTGCGGCGTGCATGGGCCCGGCGATAGCAGAATGCGATCGGGATGGAGCGACTCGACCTCTTCCGGCGTGAGCTCGTCGTTGCGACGAATCGTCATCTCCGCCCCCAACTCGCCCATGTACTGCACCAGGTTGTAGGTGAACGAGTCGTAGTTGTCGAGAACGAAGACCATAAAAGGAAAAGGAGCGAGATGTCTCGCTCCTTCCAGTGTACCGGTCCCGATGCGTTTCGAAACTACTCGGGGATGGTGATGTTCTGTCCCGCCTGGATCTTGTTCGCGTCCGCGATGCCGTTGGCCGACGCAATCTTCTGGTACTTGTTGGCGTCGCCGTAGAAGTGTTTGCTGACCTTCGAAAGATTGTCGCCGGACTGGATGGTGTAGGGCTGCGTGGTGCCGGTCGTCGTGATCTCGTGGTGCAGATCGGAGAACGTGGGGTCCACCTGCTTGATCGAATCCCACACGCGATTGGCCACAACCGGCGAGGGCACCGACGCCTTCAGGTGCAGTTGTTCGCCGTCCAGACTGACATCGTCGACGGTGGCGCCCTGTGCGCTGAAACTCTGGATAGTGGCAATGACCGGGGCGTACTTCTGCTTGAGCTGATTGAGATCTGCCATGCAAGACTCCTTTGTGTTTCCAATGCAGGTGGTTTCCGATTGGAGGCGCACACCTGCCGCAGGGATGCCGCGACACGGCAGATGAGCGCGCCTGGGCTAGACGAGTTTGCTGAGGAAGCCTGAGGCGAGGCCGCCGAGCGAGCTGCCCGACTGGTTCACGCCGCCATTCTCTGCAAAGTGCGCGACCATCATCGGCAGGATGACCGCAGCGGCGCCCTTCACCATCGTCGGTGAGAGTCCCGTCCGCTGCGCGATCGTGTCGATGATGCCGGAGCCAAGACCCTGCTGCGCCTGATCGGGTGTGATCTGCGCATTTGGCTGACCCGGCTGCTGCCAGGAGTTGACATGGTCGGCCATGCCGCTCTGCTGGAAGTTTTGCAAGATGCCCGAGAGACCGCCCGGATGCTGCTGCACGGCGTTCATCAGCTCGGTTGCGACAGAGGCGTGATCGCTCGCAGATGCTCCACCGCCGCCAACCATGGATGTCAGACTGTCGAGTAAGCCCATAATGTAATCCTCGTTCGTACGTATGAGATGCCAGACCGTCCAGATGGAAAAGTCTGGTGACAATGCCCTCCAACACTAATCCACTTGCAGTGAGAAGGTCTGCCAAACGAGCGGGAAACTCTGGTAATCAGGGGAATTTCTCTTCGGCGAGCGCTTGCCGCTCAGATACTGCGCGCGCGTTCGACAGCTCGCAGGACCGCCTGAGCCTTGTTCAGGCACTCCTCGTACTCACGTTCCGGTACAGAATCGGCAACAATCCCCGCGCCTGCCTGGATATAGCCGACGCCATCTTTCACCAGCATGGAGCGAATGGCGATACAGGAATCGAGATTGCCGGAGTAGTCGGCGTAGCAGACGCCGCCGCCGTAGATGCCACGACGCGTCGGCTCCAGTTCCTCAATGATCTCCATCGCACGCACCTTGGGCGCACCGGAGAGCGTCCCTGCAGGGAAGCAGGCGCGAAGCGCGTCGACCGCCGAGAGTTCGGGACGCAGCTGGCCTTCGATCGAGCTCACCAGGTGCATGACGTGCGAGTAGCGCTCCACAATCATCAGATCGCGTACCCGCACGCTGCCGAAGTCGCTGACGCGGCCTACGTCATTGCGTCCCAGATCCACGAGCATCACGTGCTCGGAGACCTCTTTCGCATCCGCCAGCAGGTCTGCTGCGCGCCGCTCATCCTCTTCCTCATCCTGAGAGCGTGGCCGCGTGCCCGCGATCGGCCGGTACTCCACCTGGCCCTGCTTGACGCGAACCAGCAGTTCCGGTGACGAACCCACGATGTGAATCGGCTTCGACTTCTTCGTCGCGCCGGTCTTCTTTGCACCTCTGTCGCTGTCGACGTGCAGGCGCAGAAAATACATGTAGGGCGACGGATTCACAATGCGCAGCGCGCGGTAGACGGCGAAGGGATCGTTGCCCGGATCGACCTCAAAGCGCTGCGAGATCACTGCCTGAAAGATGTCTCCGGCCGCAATGTACTCCCGCGTGCGCTCGACGGCACGGAGATAGTCGGCTTTGCGGGTGCACTTCTTCACCACCAGCTTGCCGTCTGCCTGACGCTTGCCGCGATGCCGCGCGGGCAGCGGCTTGGCGAGCTGGCGCTCCAGGGCCGCCAGACGCCGGATCGCTCCCGCATAGGCAACTTTCGCGGTCTTGCTGCGCACGTCCGCATTCACAATCAGCAGCAGTTCCTTCTTCACGTGATCGAAAGCCACTACCTCGTGAAAAAAAGCCAGACAGGCATCCGGAAGCTTCAAATCGTCTTTCGCGCGTGTCGGCAGCCGCTCAATCTGGCGCGCGACGTCATAGGCGAAGAAGCCGATGGCGCCAGCCGTAAACGGTGGCAATCCAGCAACATGCGCAGGGGAGTGGCTGGCCATCGCGGTCTTCAGGAGCTCGAAAACATCGCCTTTTACAGTCTTTTGCCGCGATCCCTGCCAGGTGGTGACTTCATTGCCGCGGGAGACCAACTTGCTTGCCGGCCTGACCCCCATGAAGGTGTACCGGCCCAGCTTTTCGCCGCCCTCCACCGACTCCAGAAGAAAGCACTCCGGCTCGTTAGCCGCCAGGCGCAAAAAGGCGGAAACCGGCGTCTCCAGGTCGGCCACCAGACGCCGGCAGACCGGAATGAGCGTATGCCTGCGGGCCAGGGTCAGGAACTCGGGAAGCGCCGGAAAAAGCGCTTCAGGATCAGTGGAGGTACGGGTCATGAATGGGAGTCTGGATGCGAGTTTGGATTCGAGTTTCGGGGACATGCTCATGGTACATGGGTGTCAAGGGCCTGAAGCGGAGTCGCGCGCAGTGAGGCCTTCCTGGCGCTCCATTCCGGCATCCCTTAAGGAGTGCCGGAATCGCTAACTCCCTTGGTTGTTGAGGTATCTCCACGGGGCCTATACTCATGGGTTTGGCCAGGCCAATGCGGGTGTTCGATGTCCCGGCGAAATCTGAGCGGCACCAAGCGGACATCAGGGGGACCAAAACCACCCATTCGTAGCATTTCCTGCGGTTCTCTGCATGTTTCATTCTGGTTTGTTCGCAGAGGGCAGCGCAACGTTCACTGGAACACTGGAGACATGCAATGCAGACACTCACCCTCGAGCAGGAGATCAATCCCTGGGAAGCCCAGGCTGCTCGGTTCGATTTCGCCGCGCAAAAGCTGAACCTG
>DATAZC010000215.1:0-19767 GCA_036272255.1 Acidobacteriaceae bacterium
CAGGCGCTGGCTGGGTTGTCGCCGGTGGAGAAGGATCGGAACGCGAGCCTGCTGCCTCCACTGAGCGACTCGCGCAAGCTGAGCCGCGTGATTGCCGCGGCGGTGGCGCGCCAGGCGATGGCTGAGGGGCTGTCCGATCTACAGGACAGCGAGGTGGAAGCCGCGGTGGACGCGAATGTCTGGAACCCTGTGTATTTGCGGTATGAGAGGGAAAGCTAGCTGGCAGCGGCTGGCCGGTAACTAAAGCCCGGTCAGCCAGGAATCGGTCAGCGACACCACAAACACAGCGCCCGATTCAGCGCGCTGTGGATTGCTGTTTTTTGAGCTCGGCTTCGAAGTCCTTTTCTCTGTCGGCGACGGCTTTTTGGTAGCCTTGCGGATCGATCCACACCGATCGTCCGGCGCCGGCCTGAGCGCGCGCTAATTTCGCGTCCATGTCGAAGTAGGCTCCGTGCGCCCCCAAAAACACATCGCAGGGCAGGCTTTTGAGGATTGCGAAGGTCTTGCGGTAATCGGCGGCGATGCCTGGGTACGACGCTGGTTTGCCAAAATGCGCGACGAGGCGGAAGCCTGGGTTGACGTACCAGCTGCCGACAATGACCACGTTGACGATCTTTCCCTGGTCCGCGTCGCGCAAGGTCCACGTAGTGCAGCCGCGGGTGTGGCCTGGAGTTTTGTGCGCGACGAGAACCATGCCGCCAAGCTGAACCCGATCGCCATCGTGGAGGATGCGGTCGACTGGAGCGGGTGGGTAGCGATCGTCCGGATAGGCGAAGTCTTTTGCGCCGCCGCTTGCCACGGTGGGAACGTCGGCATCCATCACCATGTAGCGCGCGTGCGTCGCGCGAATGACAGCGGCGCTGCCCGCGTCATGATCCCAGTGCGCATGGCTGATGAGCAGGATCCTGGTGTCGGAGTAGTGGAACCCCAGCTTCTCCATGCTTTTGCGGATGAGCGCGGGCGAGCTTTCGAGGCTCGAGTTGATCAGGATGTTGCCGGCGGGCGTGACGATGAGGTACGAAGCGAGGGCGCTGCTGCCCACGTAGTAGACGTGGTCGGTGATCTGGAAAGGGGCGATGGGCGCGGTCCAGTCCGGCGGCGCGACCGAAGGAGCTGCCCCGTATCCACGCGCTGATCCGATGAAAATCACCAACCCGATGAGCCACAACCGCCACGACCGCATGTGTTTTCTTCTCCCGCGCGAAACACCTACTGTAGCCGATGGCGCAGGGCGGCGTGCGGGGGAGTGCCGCGAAAGATACGCCTATTGTGACGAGCAGGTTTGGCGGCCGGTATCCGCAACCGAGGCGATGAGCCACTTGCCGTCCTGACGCACCAGGTTGAACAGGTCGGTGCCGCAGTGGTCGACCTTGCCATCGCTCAAAAATTCGAAGGGCGCCCAGACCACCGCGAGATCGTTGTCGATGCGGATGAGCGGATCGTGGATGCGCTCTTCGATCTTCGTGGTGCCGGGGCGGCCAACGCGCGCGGCGAAGTCGTCAAAGGACATGTGCACAGGCTTGCCGTCGCGCATAAGAATCATCGATCCGCCGGGCAGCAGCGGGGCGGTGATGGCGGCCGCATCGCGATGGGCCATGCCGTCAAACATGGCCTGCACGGGTGCCAGGACGGCTTGTTCTTCGGGTGTGGCGGCCTGGGCGGCGAAGGGCAGGACAGCGAAGAGCAAAGCGAGACTGAGGCTGGAAGAGATTCTCGGCATGGCAAGGAGGATACGGGAAAAAAGCAGGGAGCGGGAATCAGGTTCCAGGTTACGGGAGCAGGAGCCCAAATCTTGACAGATGGAAACCTGGCGGTTACGTTTGTCGCGTAACCATGGGGTTTCCATGCGACAGAGCAAGGAGCGCGATGCGGTATTCAGAGCGGTGGCCGATCCCACGCGGCGGGAGATCCTTGGCATCCTGCGGGGCGGACGGCAAACCGTGGGCGGCATCGCGCGCAACTTCAGAATGAGCCGGCCGGCGATCTCCAAACATATCCATCTCCTGCACAAAGCGGGCCTGGTCGAGACGCGCAGCGAAGGCACGACGACGATGTGCTCGCTGAACGCGAAGCCTCTGAGAGAGGTGGGCGCCTGGCTGCGCGAGTACGAAGCGTTCTGGACCGCCTCGCTCCAGAGCCTGAAGAAATATCTGGACGAGAATGGATGATGACGTTGATCAACCGGACCCGAGGAACCTGCAACCTGTAACCCGTAACCTGCAACCCGTCACCTGTCCCCTGTAACCGTCGCGCGTCGCCTGGCTTTGATAAGAACGTCGGCGGCTTCGGGGCGGTCGTCCCAATAATCCAGCCGGACGCGGCCGTCGGGGAGCTGCGTGACGGTGGCGGGTTCGGCGCTGGCAGTGACGTACCAGCCAGACGGCAGCACGACGGCGTTGCGCGGACGGCCGAGGCTGCGATCGAAGACGAGCTCGTCGCCATCGAGGCGATAGCTGACGGGTGCGGTGTAGGTTTCGGCGATGCGCAGGCGCATGGTTTGACCCTGCTGCACGGCGGGGAAGGGAATGACAACAACATTGTCCCTCGGGTCGACGGTTTCGCCGGTATTGATTTTGGAGGCGACCAGTTCGGCGCCCGTCATGTCCTGGACTTTGAGTTTCTCTCCTGTATCGAGAACGTACGCCGAGGGCTGGCTGGCGGTGCTGCCGGTGCGGACCACGTTGGCGTAGCCGTTGATGCCAGGACGCGACTCTGTGTAGTCGTGATAGAGGCTGAAGGCGTGAGTCTCGGGCTGCTGCAGGAAGTAGACGATGTCGCGATCCTGGTGGGCGCGCTCGGCCAGGCGGAACCTTTCTGATTCACCCTGGAAGGGCGACTCGCAGCTGTGGGCCTGCGTGGATGCTTTGGGCGCGGCAGCCGCTCCGGTTTGCGCGTCTTGAAGGGCATGGAGGATGAGTGGCGCTTCCCCGGCGCCGGCGTGGAGGAAGCTGATGGCGACCCGGCCGTCAGGCTCGGTCAGGATTTGCGAGGGGACGGTGAGGCCCACGACTTCATAACCGGCGGGTAGCACGACTTTGTTGCGACGGATGCCGAGCGGACGATCGAAGACGATGGCGTTGCCGTCGGTGTGATAACTCTTCGCATCCTTATAAGTCTTGACGATGATGACGCGGCCCTGGCCCGCGGGTGGAACCGGGCGAGCGAGGGTGACTTTGATGTAGTCAGTGGCGGGGTCGGCGTCGGCGAGCAGCGGATCTTTGCGGGCCTCGGCGCCGCTGACGACTTCAAAGTGGAGCGGCTGGTGGGTCATCGCGTCGTAAACGGCCTCGTCGCTGGCGACGCTGCCTTTGCGGATGGGGTTGTAGAAGACGGTAGCGCCCGCGGTGGTGGCGGTGACTTCGTAATAAATTTTGAAGCTCGCGGTTTCAGGCGCCAGGAGCTCGTAGCGCGTGTACTCGTCGGTTTCGGTTTGCGCGCCGGTGGGCGAGGGGAAGACGACGGCGTCGTTGTTGTTTTGCGGTGGATTATTTTGAGCCAGGACGGCGGTGGCGGCGAGGCCGAGGACCACTGCGAGCAGGGCGGGACGCGTCAGCATGGGAATGAGGATACGGGATTGGACGGGGAGGCACCAAAGCGATAACCATCGTGCAGAAATCCGCCGCGAAGATCAGGGCGGTGGGTGTTGGCGTGCGCGACAATAGTTTGTGCGCAAATTTCTTGCAGCTGTGGTGGTGTTGGTCGTGGTCGCCGTGGTGGTTGTGCTGGCGCGAACGGCGACGCCTGTGATCCGTGTGGCTTCGCCCGTGACCCTCCTCGGGCAGACAACTCCGGTAACGGTGCATGTGAAGGACAAGCGCGGATTGCGCTCGCTGCGAGCCTGGGTGGAGCAGGACGGCAAGCTGTATCCGGTCGTTCAGGCCGGCGATCCGAACCAATATAAGGATGCGGACTGGAAGTTTACCGCCGGCGTGCGCGCGGTGCCGCAGCTGCAGGACGGCAAGGCGACCCTGGTGGTGGAGGCGGTGTCGAATGACATTCTGCGCCGGGGCGGGCGTTGGCAGGCGGTTGTGACGGTGGTGACGCGGCCGCCCAGCGTGTCGGTGGATTCGGATCAGCACTATTTGTATCTGGGAATGGCGGACCTGGTGACGTTCAACGTGACCGGGAACTATACCGACGCCGGCGTGCGCGTAAAGGACGAGACGTTCCGCGCATGGCCGATGCCGGGCGGCAAGCCGGGCTTGTTTTCGCTCTTTGCGTTCGCGTGGAACATGACGCCGGATACCGTGCCCGAGGTGTACGCGTCCAACGGGCCGGGGAACGAGGCGACGGGCACCATGGTGGTCCAGTTCCCGAAGAAAGAGCAGCCGCATTACACCGTGCATCAGCTGGAGGTGAGCGACGCCTTCCTGAACAAGGTCGTCAACGAGCTGGATCCGAATGGGTCGGGGGATCCGGTGGCGCGGTTTGTGAAGATCAACAACGAAATGCGCAAGGCGAATAATCAAACGCTGTTCGATCTGCGCACCAAGACGGCGGATCATTTTCTGTGGACGCAGGTTTTTCAGCGGCAGTCGCACGCGCAGAATGAGTCAACCTTTGCGGATGTGAGGAACTACATCTATCACGGGCAGAAGATCGATCAGCAGGTGCATCTGGGATACGACCTCGCGTCGACGCAGCACGTGGGCGTGGAGGCGTCGAACGACGGGCGCGTGGTGTATGCGGCTCCGCTGGGAATTTATGGGAACTGCATCGTGCTCGATCACGGTTATGGTCTCATGACGCTCTACGGGCACATGAGTCACATCGACGTGCACGAAGGCGACATGGTGAAGCGGGGCCAGGTGATGGGGCAAAGCGGCATGACCGGGATGGCGGGCGGCGATCACATCCACTTCAGCATGCTGCTCGATGGGGTGCAGATCGATCCGAAGGAATGGTGGGATCCGCACTGGATTGAGGATCACGTGGCGCGGCGGGTGCCGATGGAGTTTGATGCGGGGAGTGCGCCGGCACCGGTGGCGCATCCCAAACATGCGGCCCACGCGCAGAAGAAGCGGCGGCACTGAGCGCGCGCGCGCATTGGTTCTTCCCCCAGGCGCAGCTGACTCCGTCAGCTCCCAACCTACGTCTGCTCCCTGCTCCCTGCTCCCTGCTCCCTGCTCCCTGCTCCCTACTCCCTATTCCCGATTCCCTATTCCCTATTCCCTATTCCCTACTCCCGATTCCCTATTCCCGATTCCCTATTCCCGATTCCCTGTTTTTAGGTCCGTCATCCCGCCGTCCCCGCCCCATGGAACGCCGCAATCTGTTCCTTGCTCGGCGGCTTGGTCACCAAACTCACCACCACCAGCCCCAGCACCGCTGCCACCAGGGCAGGGAAGATCGCGTCCCGATCCGCGATCACCGCGGGAAAATGCTGGTGCACGAAAGCCGTGTCCCAGAACACCGTCACAAACGTTCCTGCCGCGATCGCCGTCACCGCACCCGCCGCGTTGGCGCGCCGCGAATAAAACGCTGCCAGTATCACCGGCGTCAGCGCCGCTGAATAAATCGTGTAGGCATACAGCGTCTGCTTCAGCACAGACTGCGTGTGCATCGCCTGGTAAAGCGCCCACAGCCCCAGCAGCACCACCATCAGCCGCGACACCAGCAGCACGCGCTTATTCGAAGCGTCCGGCGAAATGTACCGCACAAACACATCATTAATAAGGTTAGTCGCCGGCGAAAACAGGAAGTTATTCGCCGTCGACATAATCTTGGCAAAGATAGCACCCATCAGCAGCGCGCCCAGCCACGCCGGCAGCCCGTGCAGCGCGGAGTAGGCCAGAATCTCACGCGGCCGCTGCGCCACTTCTCCATGAGAGAAAATTACCGACCCCACCACCGCCAGCGCCACAATCACCGTCTCCAGAATGATGGTGCCGATAATCCATCCCACCACCGCCACGCGCGCATCGCGCTCCGACTTCGCCGAGAAAAATTTCTGGTACATCGCCTGGTTGCCCAGCATCAGCAGCATGGTCGGTACCAGCAGTTCCAGCCCCTGCACCAGAGAAAGATCCCCCAGGACCTCGAAGTGCGTCGCCGGAAGCGAATGCGTCACGTTGCTCCATCCGCCTGCCGAGTGCACCAGAAACGGAAACGCCACCAGCATCGTTACCGTCGCTAGCAGCCCGATCACCACATCCATGTATGCCACCGACGCCATCCCCGCGATTGCCGTGAATACAATCACGAACGCCGCCATAATGTACTTGCCCAGGTCCGCCGAAATGGTCGACGGAAAGACCAGGTGCAGAATGTCTCCGCCGCCGATCAACTGATAGCTCGCGATCGCGGTATACGCAAACAGCACCGCAATCACCCCCAGCACGCGCGCCGTCTGGTTGTACCGCGTCTCCAGCAGATCCGGAATCGTGAACTGCGCAAACTTCCGCGCCCGCGGCGCAATAAAGTAAATCAGCAGCAGCCCTACCCATCCGCCCCCGGCCAGCCACAGCGCCGCGAATCCGTGCTTGTACGCGTTCTCCGCGCCGCCCAGCAGCGATCCCGAGCCGATCCACGACGACAGCAACGTGAAGATCAGCACAAACGCCGGCAGCGACCGCCCCGCCACCAGATAGTCCGCCTTCGTCTTTACTTTGCTCAGGCGCCCCAGGGATACCGCCAGCAGGCTCAGGACAATCGCGCCCAGCACAATGGCATACAAAGAACTCATCCGTTTTCCTTCTCGTTGAAAGAGTGCTTACGAGTCTAACGGCAGCGGCCGCCTGTCAGGAAATCTGCCGCCCTCGCTGCCTACGCCGACTTCTTCTTCGCAGGATGCGCCGCCGCTGTCTTCGTCCCCGCCCGCCGCTTCTTGCCGTAGCGCAATCCTGAAATGTGCGCCGGCTCCGACACATACAGCCCATGTCCCGGCACAATCCCCGCCTTGCCCAGATGATTCCACCGCCGCAACTGCGCCACCGTTACCCCAAACCGGTCCGCAATCGTCACCAGCGTATCGCCGCGCCGCGGCCGGTACAGCGTGCTGCGCAGTGCCCCATCGTTCACCGGCGCCTGCGGAATAATCAGCGAGTCCACTCCATCCAGGTCCGCCTTCGCCGCCAGCTGGTTCACAAACGCCAGCTCCGACTCCGATACATGCCAGGTTCGCGCCAGGCTCTCCAGCGTGTCGCCTTCCTCTACCGTGTGGAAGCGCCACGACCGCCGCTTGTCCACCGGAATCTCCGCAATGTCCTTCTCAAATACATCTGCCTTGCCCGCCGGCAGATGCAGATCGAACCCTTCTTCCGGTGGCGTGCTCATCCGCAGCAGGCTTGGATTCAGCGCCTCAATCTCCTGCACCGGCACGCCCACAATATCCGACACCAGCCGCAAATCCACCGCGTAATCCGTCTTTACCGTTTCCATTGCCAGCGGCGGATCCGTCGCTATGTCCTCCAGACCATACTGCTTCGGATTCTTCGCCATCAGCGTCACCGCCAGAAACACCGGGACGTAATTCTTCGTTTCCTGCGGCAGATTGTTCCGCCGATACAGCTCCCAAAAATCCGCGTACCCGGTCCGCTGCACCGCCTTCTGTACATTCCCCGGACCCCAGTCGTATGCGGCCATGGCCAGATACCAGTCGCCCAGCTGGTCGTACATCTTCTTAATCTCGCGCGCGTACGCATGCGTCGCCTTCACCGGATCGAACCGCTCGTCGTACCACGCTGTATGCGCCAGTCCGTAGGTCCCAAACGGCATGAACTGCCACATCCCGCCCGCGCCCGACTTGGGATTTAACGCCTGCGGACGAAATCCCGACTCCGCGAACGCCTGATAAATCAGATCCTGCGGTACGCCCTCTTCCCGCAGCACCTGCTGGATCATGTCCTTGTACCGGCCCATGCGCTCCAGCGACGCCACAATCGTTCCGTGCCCCTTCTGGCTGTTCGTGAAGAAATCCACATACGCTGCTACATAATCGTTCATCACCAGCGGCAGATCCGATTGTGTCGTCTTCAGTTCCGCCTCGGCCTTCGCCGCTACATTCGGACTCGCCGGCGTCGTGATGTTCCCCGCCGCCTCCACCGGTGTCGGCTCGGCCTGTTGCTGTGCCGTGGTCGCGCCCTTGCTCAGCGCGTCTATCTCCAGCGTGTTCACCGCGTCCACAATGTGGTCGAACTCCTCCGACAGCGCATCGTCGCTCTTCAAATCGCATTTACACTTCAGCAGCAAATCCACCGCGTAGTCGAAGTTCGCCCGCGCCGACTCCACATGCCCCTGCTGATAATCGTTCAGCCCCGCGTGATACGCCGCCTCCACTGAATCGATCAGCTGCCGATCCTGCGGCGACAACTCCGCCGCCTGCGCCGCCGTACCGGGCGCCGCCTGGGTTGAAGCAGCCGTTTGGGATGGAGAAGGACTTTGCGCCGCCGTGCCTGGAGCCCTCTGTCCCGTCGCGGAGCTTTGCCCACTCAGCGAACAGCCGAGGCCGGCCAGCGCAGCCACGCTGGCCGCGATCAGTGCTCGTTGCAACAGGATGACCATGAAGCGCAGTCCCCATTGTAGCGGTCCGAAGGCCCTCCGCCTGGACAGCGACTCCTCCGCCCGATGGTAAACTGACCCTTCCGGCGAACTTCTTCCCTCGGCGAACCCGTGTACCCAACGGAGGCCGGGCCGCTTCGAGGTTTTCTACTCCCTACTGGCGACTCCCTGTTCTCTGCTTTTCCCATGGACAGCAAACACATCCGCAATTTCGCGATCATCGCGCACATCGATCACGGCAAATCCACGCTCTCCGACCGCCTCCTCGAGCTCACCGGCTCCCTCACCGAGCGCGAAATGCAGGCCCAGGTCCTTGACGCCATGGATCTGGAACGAGAGCGCGGCATCACCATCAAAGCCCACTCCGTCCGCATGATGTACCCCGCCCACGATGGCCAGCTCTACCAGCTCAACCTCATCGACACCCCGGGCCATGTCGACTTCAGCTACGAAGTCTCCCGCTCCCTCGCCTCCTGCGAAGGCGCGCTCCTCGTCGTCGATGCCTCTCAGGGCGTCGAAGCTCAGACCCTCGCCAACGCCTACCTCGCCATCAATCACGGCCTCGAAATCATTCCCGTCATCAACAAAATCGATCTCCCCTCCGCCGACATCCCGCGCACCCAGGAAATGATCGAGCAGACCGTCGGCCTCGACGCCACCGGCGCCATTCCCGTCTCCGCCAAAACCGGCCAGGGCGTCCCCGACATCCTCGAAGCCATCGTCGAGCGCCTGCCTCCGCCCAAAGGCGATCCCGACGCCCCCCTTCAGGCCCTCATCTTCGACTCGTGGTTCGATCCCTACCGTGGCGTCATCGTCCTTGCCCGCATCGTCAACGGCCGCATGCGCAAGGGCATGAAGATTCGCCTCATGTGGAACGGCAAAGTTTTCGACATCGAATCCATGGGCGTCCTCACCCCCAAGCCCGTCGAAATCGAAGAGCTCTCCGCCGGCGAAGTCGGCTTCTTCGTCGCCACCATCAAAAACGTCTCTGACACCCGCGTCGGCGACACCATCACCGAAGACGCGCGCCCCGCCCCCCATGCCCTCCCCGGCTTTGAAGAAATCAAGCCCATGGTCTTCGCCGGTATCTATACCGTCGACTCCCATGAGCACACTCTGCTCCGCGATGCTCTCGAAAAACTCAAGCTCAACGACTCCTCCTTCTTCTTTGAGCCGGAAAGCTCAGTGGCTCTCGGCTTCGGCTTCCGCTGCGGTTTCCTCGGCCTGCTGCATATGGAAATCATTCAGGAGCGCCTCGAGCGCGAGTTCAATCTCGACCTCATTACGACGGCTCCCAGTGTCCGCTACAAAATCCACCTGACGAATAAGTCCATCATCGAAGTCGATAACCCCTCGCGCTGGCCCGACCCCTCCGACATCGAGAAGATCGAGGAGCCCATGATCACCGCCACCATCCTCACCAATGAGGAATACGTGGGAGGCATCCTCAAGCTCGTCGAAGAAAAACGCGGCCGCCAGAAAAATTTCGAGTACGTCTCCTCCACGCGCGTCATGCTCACCTACGAGCTGCCGTTGAATGAGATCGTGCTGGATTTTTACGACCGGTTAAAAAGTGTCAGCCGCGGTTACGCATCGCTCGACTACCACTTATCCGGATCGTGGGTGTCGCCCATGGTCAAGATGGATATCCTCGTCAGCGGCGAACCCGTCGACGCGCTCTCCATCATCGTCCATCACGACTTTGCCTACGAGCGAGGCCGCGCGCTGGTCTCGAAGATGCGCGAGCTTATCCCGCGTCAGCAATTTGAAGTCGCCATCCAGGCCGCCATCGGAGCGAAGGTCATTGCCCGCGAGACGGTGTCGGCCCTGCGCAAAAACGTCATCGCCAAATGCTACGGCGGCGACATCAGCCGCAAGCGCAAGCTCCTCGAGAAACAAAAAGAAGGCAAGAAGCGCATGAAGCGAATCGGCAAAGTAGACATCCCCCAGGAAGCCTTCTTAGCCGTACTGAAGGTAGGCGAAGAAACGAGCGGGCGGTAGGGAACTGGCTGACATGTAAGATTGACCCTCGCATCCGCTATACGTCGTCGGACAGCTTTCCGAAAGACACTGGGAGATTTTCGCCTGCGTTTGGTGTAGCCATTCCGATCAAGCCGAATGTGTTTGGCAGGGGACGAGTGAATACCTGTCCCTTGCGAACATAGCTGCCTAAGGAGCCGACTAGGGAAACCCGTGCTTCCTTTGTGTTCTCTGCCCCAATCGCCTCCAGAAGTTCATTGATATGCATCGCGGCGCCGTTCTTCCGGATGGCTTCCTTCGCTCTCGCCAGTCGGGTCCCAGGACGAAGATCCGAACTGCCGTCTTCGCTGCGCGCGCCGCTGGTCGTTTCCCGCGGAAGAGCCTTAATGGAATCCTGAATGGCCTGACTATAGACTTTCGCGCGCTCGATTTGACGCTCTAAGTCCTGTATTTCCTGTGACTTCTTGTCGTAAAGGCGCTGAAGATTTTCTCTTGCCCCCATGCTCCCACCTCGCGAAGGAGATTAGATGGAAAAGAGAGAAAATGCAAGGAATTATATGTGCGTAAACTTGATTTCGCCGTAGAATCTCACCAGTCCGGAGATCGCTGAAATGACTGAATCCGCACTCACCGTGATTGAGAGAATCAAAAGTCTCTGCAAAAAGGCCTTGAATGGAGCCGAGTATTGGATGGCTCGGGACTTGATGAAGGCACTGGATTACAGCGAATGGAGAGACTTTCGCGATGTGATCAAGAGGGCCACAGATTCCTGCGAAAAGGCCGGACATTACAGCTCCAACCATTTCGCGCTCATGCCCGAAATGGTCGAAATTGGGAGCGGAGCAATGCGTCAGAGAGAAAACTTTGCTCTGAGCAAGTACGCATGCTACCTGGTAGCCATGAATGGCGATACTTCAAAGCCAGAGATCGCAACGGCGCAGGCATATTTTATTGAACAAACCCATCTTCAGGAATCACATGCGCTGTTGACCGAAGAGGATCGCCGCGCCCAGATACGTGATCGAGTCCGAGAAGCAAATCGCCGCCTCAGCGGTGCGGCACGCAATGCGGGAGTTCGTAGTGCGATGTTTGGCGTCTTCCACGATGAGGGCTACAAGGGCCTGTACGCGGGGCTGGGCGTAAAGGCAATCAAAATCAAAAAGAAAATTCCGGAGAAGGACGACCTCTTGGACTGCATCGGCCCCACCGAACTCGCGGCGAACGAATTTCGGGCCACGCTCGCGGAGGACGTGTTGAGGACCAAAGGCATTCGGGAAGAAACAAAGGCGATTGATACTCACCGAGCGGTTGGTGTCCATGTCCGCGAGACTATTAAAAAAGCAGGTGGCACTATGCCGGAGAATCTGCCTGCCGCTCCTTCGATCAAAAAACTCAAGAAAGGGAAATCAATTCCGAAGTTGCCTTTGAAAGACGAGTGAGCGTTAGCGTCGAGAATTTCGCAACGATCAAGATGAATCAGTTGAGCGCTAAGCGACCCCTACGCCGCCGTCACCGCCACCCGTCCCGCCCGCGACCGAGGCTTCGCCCGAACCACAATCTCCACATCCTGCCCCAGCGCCACCAGGAACCGCATCAGCCGCTCCACCGAGTAACCCTCGAGTTTGTAATTCAACAATGCCGAAACCTTCGGCTGGCTGATCCCCAGCATCTCGGCCATCTGCGCCTGCGTCAGCCCTTTTCGCGCGACAATGCGGCAGATCGCGACCCCTAGACGCGCTTTGGTTTGCAGTTCGGTCGCGTCGGGCAGTCCAAGGTCGGCGAAGACATTGCCACTCGACCGAGTCACTTGGGGACGGGATTCTCTAGCCATATCGTTGCTCGTAATCTCGCTGAGCCGCCTTCATCCGATCGTGAATCAACACGACATCGGACTTCCGGGTTGTGACGCCGCGCGGCGACTTTTTTTGAAACGCATGCAGCACATAGACCGCCCTGTCGAAACGAACCGTATACACCGCCCGAAACGTGTCGCCGTCATGATCGCGAACGATCTCCAGCACCCCTGGCCCTTCGCCCTTCCACGGCTTGGCCGATGGATGTTTGCCACCGTACTGAGCGATGCTGAGTGCAAATCCCACGCTCGTCCTGACCGCAGCAGGGAAGAACCGCGGCTCTTTCAGCGACGATCCGATCCAGTGCAGCGGCTTTTCGCCCGGCAGCAAAAGCCTCGCCATGATTATCCCAGTTGTAGGATAAGCGTGTCCAGAGATTTCTGAGAAGATTCCCTCGGTAACTGCCGCGCTTTGTCTGGCCATTCGGAGGCGCGCGGGCGCGGGGAGCGCGATCAACCATTACCAAGGTACTAAGTGGCCACCTCCCCGGAAAGAGTTATGTAACACCTCCACTTATGAGGAATAGAATCCCCCGGTATCTATAAAGGGGTTCCAATGAAAGCCCTGTTCTTCCGCTCTATAGCCCTGGTCCTGTGTCTCCTTACCCCCGCCGCCCTCCTCGCCAACGAAAACAGTTATAAAGTCACTTACGACGGCGGTTCCCTCCAGGGAGTCAAAACCGGTGCCAGTGTCAAAATGTTCATCGAAGGCGACAAGATCCGCTTCGTCGACGGGGGCAAAGAAATCGCCGTCCTCCCAGCCAACGCCGTCACCGAAATCAGCTACGGCCAGGACGTTCACCGCCGCGTCGGAGCCGCCATCGGTGTCGCCGTCGTCTCCCTCGGCATTGGAGCCCTGCTCGCCCTCAGCAAATCCAAAAAGCACTACGTCGGCCTCACCTGGGCCAATGGCGACCAAAAAGGCGGCTTCGCCATGCAGTGCGACAAGAACGACTACCGCGGCATCCTCGCCGGCCTCGAAGGCGTCACCGGCAAAAAAGCCATCGACTCCGACGCCATGACCGTGAAGAATTAACGCCTCACACCGGAGCTCAGACTCCTGCTCCCTGCTGCCGGACGGCCATCACCTGCCGGCCGCTTCGATTATGATGTTCCCGGTTAAGGAGCCGCCTCGGTCCCACGCCGCCGCCGCTCCTCCCATGAGGCACCAAAAACGATGGCCGTTCCAGTACTCCTGCTCGCCGCCTTTCTTGGCGCCACTTCGACCCCTTCGCAGCCGCCACCCGCCCTGCCTGCGGTCACCCCCGTCCAGGCCGAGCTGCTCGCTGACCTCCAGGCCCGTCAGCTCAGGCCCGGCGAAATTGTCTTCGCTAAAGTCTTCTCGTCCTGGCAAGGCCCCGGCTGCTCTCTCGCCCAGGGCGCCATCGTTCAGGCCAAAGTCATCTCCGCAGTGGCTCACTCCGCGGCCTCCCGCGAGTCTCAGGTCGCGCTCCTGTTCGACGGCGCCCAGTGTGAGAAGGGCAAAATGGGCCCCTTCTCCTTCGTCCTCGCCGCCATCGCCAGACCCGAAGAGGACAGCGACGCCATCATGATGGATATGCCCCGCTCGATCGGCGGCGGCCTCTCCAGCAGCGCCCCCAACGGCATGCGCTCCCTCAGCACCGATGACTCCGACCAGTGGTGGAACATGGCCAAAGGCTTCGGCCGCTTCCCCAACGTCCACGCCGGCGGCGTCTACGGCCTTCACGGTATCGCGCTTTCGGTCGCGACCGGACCGGAAAACAGCACCGTCCTGGTCTCTAAAAGCAGCGACGTCGCCGTCTTTAAACACACTGAGCTGCTCCTCATTCCCGCCTCCATCGTCGCCCGGCCGGTTGCCGACGCTCCGCCCACGGCGGATGTCTCCACCGTGAGAACCGGCATCGAGAAAGACTCCTCCGTCAGCCTGACGTTCACTCACGCGGCAGCGCCTCCGGAGCCGTTGCTCGAAGACGAAACCTGCACACCGCCCACCTGCAGCATCGCGCTCGACCATGGCGAAGCCGAGCCGGGGAGTCATCCTGCGACCAGCATCTCCATTGCCGGCCTCGGCTACACGCAGCGCATGGGTCGCCTTGTCGACACGCTTCTCCAGGATGAAACACTGAGCTATCTCGCCCCGAACGAGCTTCTCGTCACCTTTAACCTGCACGGCCTGGTGCCTCGTCTCGGCGAAACCGAAGGCGGCACGGTGCGCATCATCCGCGCGGCCCTGATCGACACCGAAACCCGCAAGGTCAGGCGCATCGTCGACTGGCATCTGCCGGATGATCGCCAATACCTCTGGCCTCTGGCCGGTGGCCGCGTGCTGGTCCATGTCGGCAACGAGCTCCGCATCTACGGCGCCGGGCTTTCCGTAGAAGCCAGCATCACCCTCCGCGGACCGCTCGCCTTTCTCCGCACCGATCCGGCCGGCGAAACCATCGTCGCCGGTATCGTTGAAGAACGCCACTCGCCCGAGCTGCACGCGAAGCTTCGCGACAGCATGGAGCGCGAGCCGGACGAGAACGTCCGCGTGCTCGTGCTCAATCGCCGCTTCGAAACCACTGCCACGTCGGAGTCCTCAACAGAATTCCTCCCCCCGGTGCTTCTGAACGAGGGCGAAGTGAAACTGTATCGCCAGACCGACAAGCACTACCACCTCGTCATGGAAACCTGGGACGGCCACCGCCGCACCCTCGCCCGCTTCAGTTCCACCTGCACTCCTGCGGTTTCCACCTCAGCCCCCGACGTCCTGTTCCTAACAACGTGCTCCCTCGCCCAGGGAAGGGAATACCGGCTGCTGCGCTCCGACGGAAAAGCGATTCTCGAGGGAGCGCCGCCGCCGCGTGAAGTCGGTTTCTCTGCCGCGGGCAATCAACCGGAAAATGAAGTCGTGGTGACGTCCGTCGAGACTGCACAACCTCGCGATGCCGGAGTTCCGTTGCATGCCGGCGATCTGGCGTCTGAGCGTCTCCAGGTTTACAGCGCCGCGAACGGAAAGCACCTGTTCAGCGTTCAGGTGAACCTGCCGGTGGCAAGTGCCGCCAGTTATGCCATGGCGCCCGATGGACACGAACTGGCCGTGCTTGCCCAGAACGAAGTGGCGATCTACACCGTCCCGCGCGATTAGGGCGCCGGCTCCGGTAACAATCTTTCGGCTGTTCTCCAGCATCGCGGTAAACATTTACTTCTGGAAAACCGCTGACTGCCGGGAATATAATCGCCGCACGTCGCGTAACCCTGATCCTGTCGGATCGTTCGTCGATAAAGTTCCCGGGTTTTTTCTCGTGAATACGTTTACGCGAACCCTTTCCGGAGGCTCTTCCGTGCAGTCGTTGCGTGTCTCGCCCATCGCCAAGACCGTTTTGCTCCTCTTCCTCTCTCTTGCCGTCGGTTGCGGTGGAGGCGGCTCTGGTTCCACCGGCGGATCCGCCGGCTCGGGCGGCGGCGGCGGCACCACCACCACCACTCCCGACATGGGCACGCTGACCTTCGTCAACGACAGCTACCAGTACTCCATCAAAAATGCCTCGAGCGGACTGCTGCTCGGCATTCAGGGCCAAAGCCAGGTCGCGGGAACCTCCGTCGCCCAGGCCTCCGCCGACAATCAGAACGATCAGCTGTGGCATTTCATGCCCATGAACTACACCGCGCAGCAGTTCAACGTCGAGAATCTCCTCACCCATCAGGTCCTCGGCATTGCCAACGCTTCCACCGCCGGCGCCGCGCAGGCGCTCCAGTGGGCCGATAACGGCACCAACGACCATCTGTGGGAGTTCTTCAAGCTCACCGACGGTAACTACCTCATCCAAAATGTGAACAGCAGCCTCTATCTCACCGACAGCAACTCCGGCACAACGTCTTCGGCTGCCATCGATCAGGAAGCGCGCGCCACTACGGGCGCCGGCTGCAGCTGCCAGGAGTGGACCCTGACCTCAACCGGCGTCTCTCCCTATCCCGCGCCGCTCGCGGTCAATGGCACCGGCATCTATGTGCACGATCCCAACATGCTCAAAGATGCTAGCGGGACCTACTGGCTCTATGGAACCCACCAGACCATCGCCTACTCGACCGATATGACCACGTTCACCTGGACCACCGCCACCTCCGCTCAGGGAGCGTGCTCTACAGCGGCCGGCGCGGCATGGCTGACATTGGACGCCCACTGCCCCATCATCGGCCCGGACTTCGCGTCGTGGACCGGTCTCCAGACGCCGCCTTCCGACAACAACGGCCAGAACACCGACGTCTGGGCGCCCGATGTGATCTTCCTGAACGGGACCTACTACCAGTACTACGCAATCCCCTTTGAGCCATCGACCGGCGCTGAAGCCGTCATCGGCCTCGCCACCAGCTCCACGCCCTACGGTCCGTGGACCGACCAGGGCGGCATCGTGTCCTCCTGGACCGCGGCCACCACGGCTCCCCCCTCCAGCAGCGTGTGGAACTTCTCAGCATCGACAACGTGGAACGCCATCGATCCTGCGCCGTTTGTCGATGCCGGCGGCAATCTGTGGATGAGCTTCGGATCATGGCAGGACGGCATCCACATCATTCAACTCGATCCCACAACCGGCAAACCGCTTTCCACCAATCCGTCTCCGTATCCCGTCATCGCCGCGCGCGGCGCCGGCGAAGAAGGCTCTTTCATCTATCCCTGGAATGGCTGGTACTACTACTTCGCGCCCATCAACGCATGCTGCAGCGCGACCAGTCCCTACCGCATCATCACCGGCCGTTCGCAAAGCCCCACGGGACCCTATCTCGATCGCGGAGGCCTCGATCTCAAGGCCGGCGGCGGTACCATTCTGCTCAGCTCGCACGACCATATCGTTGGACCCGGCGGCCAAAGCGTCTTTACCGACACTGTCAGCGGAGTCCAGACGCCCACGCTGGTCTACCACTATTACGATGGCAACAATGCAGGCACACCCACGCTGGGAATCAATCGCCTCGGCTTTACCTCCGACGGCTGGCCCTATGTCGAATAGGAAAGCCCACGCATCCCGAAACCAAATCAATTTTCTGAAGATGAGGTCCTTGTGAAACTTCGCCTGATCCCGCTCATGATGGCTCTGCTCTTCGTTTCTGCTGCCTCCGCCCAGACGCCTGAAGCTCTCACCCTTTCCGGGGACTTTGGCGGGACGCACGATCCGTCCATCATCAAGGCCGGAGACACCTGGTACGTCTTCGCGACCGGCAAAACTCCGGATGGCGGCCAGTTCCAGATTCGTTGCTCCACCGACCTGCACGCGTGGAAGCTCTGCGGCCATGTGTTCGACGCCATTCCCGACTGGATCCAGAAGGATAGTCCCGGAACCCGCGACCTCTGGGCTCCCGACATCTCTTACGTCAAAGGAGAGTTCCGTCTCTATTACGCTTATTCGCTCTTCGGGAAAAACACTTCGGGCATCGCGCTCGCCACCAACAAAACACTCGATCCGAAAAGTCCCGGCTACCACTGGGACGATCACGGCCTCGTGGTGCGATCCGTCGCTTCCGACGACTTCAACTGCATCGACCCCAACTTTGTCACCGACCAGAAAGGCCATGCCTGGCTGGTCTTCGGCAGCTTCTGGAACGGCATCAGGATGCGCAGGCTCGACGATGCCACCGGCCTGCTTTCCAAAACCGACACGACGACCTACGCGCTGGCCACGCGCAAGCGCCCCGAAAATCCCGGCCCCAACGAGCCCAATCTTCCTCCCAACTGGCAAGCCATTGAAGCCCCTTTCATCGTTCATCACGGCGGCTACTTCTATCTGTTCGTCTCCTGGGATATGTGCTGCCGCGGCACGAAAAGCACCTATCGCACCATGGTCGGGCGATCAAAACAAGTCACCGGACCCTACCTCGACCAGGACGGCGTCCCCATGTCCGAAGGCGGCGGCACACAACTGCTCAGCGCGAACCAGCGCTGGCTTGGTCCTGGCGGCGAGTCCGTGCTGATGGACCCGCGCGGTCACGATATCATCGTCTTTCACGCCTACGACGCGCACAACGGCAGGCCGGCACTGCAGATTTCCACGCTGACCTGGGAGGGCGGCTGGCCCCACGCAGCGCTCGAGCAGTGACGTCCGACGGCGCAAACGTTCTTGTCTCCCTTCGATGCGATTGCTTGCGCTCACCGCCGTCCTGATCTTTTGTGCAGTGCCCCCGCTTCCGGCGCAGGATGCGGACCCTTATCAGCAGGGCCAGCAGGCTTTCGCCGGCGGAGACTACGCGAAAGCCGCCGCCTTGTTTGCCGCCGCCTCCGGCGCCACACATTCCGACGCACTTCTCCTGGAAGGCAAGTCTCTCGCCAACCTCGGCAAATTCTCTCAGGCCGATGAGGTTCTTCATCGCTACGTCACCCTCCATCCGAATTCCGCGGATGGCATCTACATGCTCGGCTTCGTGCTGCACCGTGAAAACAAGCCGGCGGATTCGCTGCGCGCTTACACCCAGGCGGCAGCCCTCTCCACGCCCCAGGCCGATGACCTTCGCATCGTCGGCCTCGATTACGTCCTGCTCAACGACTTTCCCGATGCCATCCGCTGGCTGAAGAAGGCCACCGAGTTCGATGCGAACAACCAGCAGGCCTGGTATTCGCTCGGCCGATGCTACTACTCGCAAAACCGCTTCGAAGAAGCCGAGCGCGCCCTCAACGAATCCCTGCGTCTCAATCCAAAAGATGCAAAGACGGTTACAAATCTCGCGCTCACCTATGAAATGGAGAACCGCATCGACGACGCCGAGCGCGCCTATCGTACCTCCATCCAGATGGCCGACGCCGATCCCCACTCCGACGAGTGGCCGTACCTCAACTACGCCTCATTTCTCCTCGAACACGATCGCGCCGCCGCCGCCCTTCCCCTGCTGCGGCGCACCGTGGCCATTGCTCCGCGCTGCGCCGACTGCCACGCAAAATTAGGCAAGGCCCTTGCTGCCACCGGCAGCCCCAAAGAATCGATAGCGGAATTGACCGACGCCATCACCCTCTCCCCCGACGACCCCAAGCTGCATTACGCGCTCGGCCACGTCTATCAGTCGCTGGGCATGACGGATCAGGCCAAAGCCGAGCTTGCCATCAGCGCAAAACTCTATGGAACCCGCGACGCGGTGGGTCCACAGTGAGCCTGCATCCACACCTCGGCGCCGTGGTCGTGCTCCTGGGCTTTCTCCCCGTCGCAGCGCAAACAACGTCCGACACCCGCCTCGCAGGCGCATCCGGCCAGCAAGGCGGTATGGCCACCGCGGGCCCGCAGAAGGCCCAGTTCGACAGCCAGCATCGCCCCATCACCGCCGGCGGCCTCGTCAAAACCGGCCCCGTCATCTTTATGGACATCGCCGAAAAAGCCGGGCTCACCCGCTGGCACAACGTCACCGGCACCCCGCAAAAGCACATCATCGTCGAAGCCAAAGGTTCCGGAGTTGCCCTCCTCGATTACGACAACGACGGCTGGCTCGACATC
>DATAZC010000216.1:0-10202 GCA_036272255.1 Acidobacteriaceae bacterium
GTAGCAGAGGACGATGATGGCCGAGAGCAGGATGGCGAAGTGGAAGATCCAGGCGACGGGCAGGCCGAGATCGATGAAGAGCTTGTCAAAGACGTGCAGGGTCTGGATGAGGCGCGCCATCGCGTACATCGAGATGCCGGAAGAGAAGACGGTCATTACGGCGAAACTGCATGCGTTCCAGGCGCGGGTTTTTTCATCGAAGCGGAGGCGCAGGAATTCCGGCACCGAGCGCGCTTTGGAGCCGTAATAGAACGGCATCATGAAGACGCCGACGAAGATCATGGCGGGAATGGCGCCGATCCAGTAGAAGTGGCTGGTGACAATGCCATATTTCGCGCCCGAGGCGCCCATACCGATCACTTCCTGGGCACCAAGATTCGCGGAGATGAAGGCGAGGCCGCAGATCCAGGCGGGCAGGGAACGGCCGGCCTGCAGATAATCCTTGCTGGTTTTCATGTAGCGCTTGAGTGCGAAGCCGATGCCGAGCACAAAAGCGAAGTACAGCAGCATGATGAGCCAGTCGATGGTGGTCAGATTCACGCTTGGCCTTCCCTCCCTCGGGAAAGAAATAAAGATGGCGATGTCGGAGGACACTGTACACGGTTGCATCGGTCAAGTCCAGATGACGAGAGGGGTGTCCTCTCAGCGCTGAATCGATTTAGAGCGACTGAACCGGAATCAGCGTCAGGTCGTCGACCAGGCCGACTTCCTTCTGGACAAACGGCTCGGCATAGCGCACCCCGGCAAGGGTTCCGTAGTGGCGAGCCTCGGCAAAAGTGCGCTCCCGAATCTCTTCCTCAGGAACAAACAAGCCGCTGCCCGCCGACTGGTTGGCGTATTGCGAGTGATACGCCATCAGGGACCGGTGCCGGTCTTCGATGAACGGCGTAATGTCGACGACAAAACTCGGCCGGACGTCAGCGTAAAGGCTGGCGTAGACGATCTTGAAGGGCCGGTGAGGCAACGCACCCGTTTCGATCTTCGCGAGGCCGGAGAGGAAGCATGCCTCATAGCCAAGGATGGAGGCGGTAGCGTGGTCGGGGTGGCGCGCGGTCCAGTAAGGAAGGATCACAACGCGAGGCCGCACGCGACGCAGCGCTTCAACTATTTTCAGGCGATTGTCCCAGGTATTTTCGACGCGGCCATCGGGGATGTCGAGCGCTTCGCGCCAGTTCACGCCGAGGATGCGTGCAGCTTCGACAGCTTCCGCGGCGCGTTCCTCAGCGGAGCCGCGTGTGCCCGCCTCTCCCTGCGTCAAATCGAGAATTGCCGTCGAGATACCGAGAGAATGCATGCGGAGCAAGGTGCCCCCGCAGGTCTGCTCCACGTCATCGCGATGGGCGGCGATCGCAAGAACCTCCGCCACGGCCTTTGGGGCGATTGCTGGTTCCGCCATGCCTGTCGCCGTCGAAAATCCTTAGTAAATGGTGTTGTCGTTGTCGGTTCCGGCGTCCATATAAGCGCAGTCAATCGCGGTTCCGGCAATGGTGACGTTGGAATTGTCGAGCTCGGTCATCTTGGTGGTGTTGTAGATATAAATCTGACCGCCCTCGGTGGTGTAGACCTTGTGCAGGCTCTCAACTCCGGCGATTCCGGTGCCATCACCCTTGTAGGAGTCGATGGTCGTCGCATTGGTCGCGGTATTGAACATCGTGATACAGCCGAATTGAACCCCTGCACCGGACTGTGACTGCTGATAGCGGACACCCTGGTTGCACTGCGAAGAGCCGATCCAGAGAGTATTGTCGTCGCCGAAAACCATGCGGTTATGCACGCCGTCGCTGATTGAATAGGTTCCCGCAATGGTATTCCCGGGCGTATTCACGACCGTCAGATAGCCGGCAAACAGACCGCTGGAGGCCTGGTACTGCTGGCCTGCAACGTACAAAGTATTGGCATTGAAGATGGCGTTGGTTGAGCCGTTGGGGATTGCGATATTGCTTTGGGCGACCAGCGCGATGCCGCTCGCTCCTGTGCTGCCGGTATTGATGGAGGAAGCGGTAATGGGAATGACGGTAAGCCCCGCCGTCGTACCCCCGCACTCCGGACCGCAGTCGACGACATAAGCGGTCGTGCCATCCGGCGAAAAAACTGCCTTGATGGGGTGATCGAAGGTAGCCGACGGTCCGGTGCTGACAGGGAATACGCACCAGGTGGGCTGCTTCTGTGGCTCGCAATCCTGGGCGCCGAGGTAGTTCGGGTTATTGATGGCCGCGGCTTGCTGGTCCGTGGTCAGCTGCACGATGCTGTAAACCGCGAAACTGGCAGGGTTCGCAACATTCACCGTTTGATTGGCCGCCTGGTTGGCGTTCTCGACAAAAACCAGCGCAATGGTCCCGCCCGGATTCACGGCGATTCCATAGGCGTTGGGCAGGTTTAGAGTCAGCGAAGCCCCGTTGTTGCGATTCACGACACTGATGAGGTGCGCGGACGGGTTGGCCGCGTAGACATAGCCGAGGTCGCGGCTGACAAAGACACCGTTATATGGGACACCTTCGGTGCTGCTGGAGAGTCCACCGGGAATAGCGACCGTAGCACTGACCTTTTCCTGCGCATAGCTGATCAGGGCCAGGCTCCCGTCACCCTGTCCATACACCGCACCAGTCTGCTGCTCAGGCATGTTCTGAATCGTCAGCGGAAGCTTGCCGGAATAGCCGCTGATTTGCAGTTGCCCGCCGGAAGTGTTGAAAGGGTGACGGATGTCATAGTAGGCATCCATAAAGGGCAGAGCGCCGGTTGCAAAAGCGCTGGGGTTCTGCTCGGCGATCAGCACCCGGTTCAGCACGCCGCTGGGCGGAAGGGTGCGGCCCGCGAAATAGAAGCTCTTGCCGCATGAGCTGATCACGTTGCAGACCAGAAAGACCGTACTGAGGACGGCAACGAAGTACAGGGAACTTCTCTTCTTCAAAACCTTAGAACCTCACCATGGGCACGGCTTGTGACATCTCGTGGGAAAGCCCAAGTATAACAGGGCAGTTGCGGCATTTTGTTGGACGCACAGGTCTTCCATCCGTGAGGGTTCGAGAGGCGAATCCAGAGAAGAAAGGCATCTCGCCGGTTCCCCGCCTCCAACGGCGACCACAGCGGCCGGAGCGTTGTCGCCCTGATACCATGAGACAGGCCTATCCCCGCAATGACCAGCCGTCTTGAGCAACTCTTTGGCAGACGCACCGTTCTCTGCGACGGCGCCATGGGCACCTCTCTTTATGCACGCGGCGTGTTCATCAACCGTTGCTTCGACGAACTGAACCTCTCGCAGCCTGAGCTGGTGCGCAGCGTGCATGAGGAATATCTGCAGGCGGGTGCGGAGATTATCGAAACCAACACCTTCGGCGCCAATGCTTTGCGTCTCCAGAGATACGGACTCCGTGACAAGGTGGGCGAGATCAATCGAGCGGGAGCGGCGATCGCCCGGCAGGCGGTCCGCCAGCTGGCCGAAAAGCAGGCAAGCACTGCCTATGTCGCCGGATCGGTTGGTCCCCTGGGAGTACATCTGGAACCGCTGGGCAAGACCGGCCTCGACGAAGCCCGGGAAGCATTCGCCGAACAGATCCGCGCCCTGACCGAGGGCGGACCCGGGGTAGCTGTCGATTTACTGATTATCGAAACTATGCCTGCGCTGAATGAGGCGGAGCAGGCCGTGCTGGCGGCGCGGGAAGTTGCGCCGAACGTTCCCATCGTCGTGATGATCACCGTCGATGAAGAAGCGAATGGCCTGGATGGAGCCTCACCAGAAACAGCGGCAGCGCGCATCGAGTCCTGGGGCGTTGACGGAATCGGATGCAATTGCAGCGTAGGCCCGGCCACCGTTTTGACGGCCATCGAGCGGATCGCGGCAGTGACAACCCTGCCTCTGATGGCGATGCCCAACGCCGGCATGCCGCGTTCAGTGGAAGGGCGGAACATTTACCTCTGTTCGCCGGAGTACATGGCGAGTTTCGCCCGCAAATTCAATAAAGCGGGCGTCCAGTTTGTCGGCGGCTGCTGCGGAACGACGCCGCAGCATATCCGGGCCATGAAATCGGCGCTGCGCGCCACCGAAGCGCAGGCCGCGGCACAGCGCACCACGAAGAAAGAGCCCATTGTCACGGAGACCCCACCCTCGGCGATCGAGGAGCGCTCGCGGCTGGGGCGCCTGGTTCGCGAAGGTGCCTTCATCACCATGGTGGAGATCGTCCCTCCACGTGGAATTGACTGCAGCAAGGAGCTGAAGGGCGCCCAGGAGATGGCGGACCTGGGGGTTCACGTCATTAATGTGCCTGATTCGCCGCGCGCTTCGGCCCGTATGAGCGCGCAGAGTCTCTGCATCCAGATCCAGCAGAAGACAGGCATCGAAACCCTGCTGCATTACACCTGCCGCGACCGGAACGTGCTCAGCATCCAGAGTGATTTGCTGGGAGCATCGTCCATCGGGCTGAAGAACATTCTGTGCCTGACCGGCGATCCGCCGAAGCTGGGAAATTATCCCGACGCAACCGCCGTTTACGACGTGGATGCGATCGGACTCGTGAACATTGTCCACCGCCTCAACCATGGCCTCGATATCGGCGGCAATCCCATTGGAGCGTCGACGGGGTTCACGATTGCGGTGGCTGCCAATCCAGGTGTGCCCGACATCGACAACGAAGTTCGCCGGTTTGCGTGGAAAGTCGAAGCCGGAGCCGAGTACGGCATCACTCAGCCGGTCTTCGATCTGCGGGTTCTCGAGACATTCCTGAAACGCATCGAGGGATTCCGCATTCCGATCGTGGCGGGCATCTGGCCGCTGACCAGCTTGCGGAACGCCGAATTTATGAAGAATGACCTGCGCGTCAGTGTGCCCGACGAGATTATGGTGCGCATGGGCCGGGCTTCCACGCCGGATGCAGCGCGCGCGGAGGGAATCAAAATTGCGCAGGAGATGCTGGCTGCGGCGCGGACCATGGTGCAGGGCGTTCAGGTGAGTGCGCCCTTTGGACGCTACAGCGCGGCCGCTGATGTTCTGGAGGCCGTCTTGCCGGGCCGTAAGCCTGGCAACGCGGTGAGCGGCGCCCTGCCCGAGGAGACCAGAGTTGGCCAGCTTTGAACAATCGCTGACGAAGCTGGAGGACATTGTTGCGCAACTGGAGCGCGGCGATCTGAGCCTCGAGGACTCCGTGAAGCTCTTCGAGGATGGCACGCGTCTTTCCACCGAATGCCGGAAGCAACTGGAAGAAGCTGAAGGGAAAGTGGAGTTGCTCGTCAAGCAGCGCGACGGCTCCATGAAACGCGAGCCGTTTGGACAATAGCTTTTCGCTTCCGCCAAATCTTTCGTGCTCTACATTCAGCAGTTTCTCGCAGGTATCCTCCAATCATGCCAGATGAGCCAGTGCTTCTGCGCCCCACGCAGACTTCGGTTGTGCGGCGCCTGCGATTCAGCAGCGATCCGGTTTTGCGACGTCGGTTTCAGCTTATCGATGAACCAGTAGGTTCGAATCTGCGGGCAGGCCTTCTGCTGGAAGTGCTGGACAAGCTCGCCGAAGATACGGCCCTGCGTTATATGCGGCACTGGCATCCCGCAGCGCGCGTGGTGACCGCTGCGATGGATTCGATGCGGGTGCGCAATGTGCCCGACGGAAATCGCGACATGATCCTTCGTGCGTGCGTGAACCTGGTGGGAAGAACATCGATGGAGGTGGGTGTGCGCATCGAGCAGCCTGACTGTATCGTTCCACACATCGCCTCCTGCTATTTCACGATGGTGGGCCGCACGCGCGATGAGAACGGCGAGGAGCACAGCATTCCGTTGCCGCCGCTCGACTGCCACACAATTCTGGACCAGGCGCGCGCGGAGCGGGCTCGGAGCCGAAGGGAGTCGTACCGGCAGCATTTGAGCGCAGCCGAAGAGCCACCATCACGGGAGGAATACCACTTGCTGCGTCGCCTCCATGAGGCGCAGGAGCGACAGGGATTTGCGGGATTGCTGGCTGGGCGGCTGGTGGTGGAGGGATGGGAGCGGACGTATCCGGAGCAGGAAAATGTGCCACAGACGATTTTTGGCGGATACGTGGCACATCGCGCGCTGATGTATGCACATATTTGCTCGGAACTGGTGGCGAGTGAGCGGGCGCTGCTGGTGTCGGTGGATCGCATCAACTTTTATCAGCCGGTGCGCATGGGCGATAAGCTCCACTTCGTGAGCCGGGTCACCTATACAGGGGAGACATCGATTGCCGTGGAGACCGCGATCACGCGCATCAGCCGGGACCGCACCAGCACAGCATTGAGCAATGTGTGCACTTTTACGTTTGCCAATGTCGATGCGGACCTGCATCGGCTACCGGTTCCTCCTGTTTATCCGACGAGCTATGCGGAGGATGCGCGCTACCTGGCTGCATACCGGAGGCGCAAGGCGTATTTGGCGGGGAAGTGAGTGGTCCCCGGATTGACGGGCGTCAGACGGGGACGGCCTGTGTCAGACGCTGTCGGACAAAATCGACGAGCGCGTCGGACATGTAGCTGGGCGAAGCGATCGGAAACTGCGGCTTGCCTTCGAGTGCGGGATCAGGCAAGGCCGACGGCAGGGCGGAAGACAGGAGTACGGCGTCGGCGCGAGAAAAAACGCGGCGGGCCGAGTCTTTGAAGTCGGAGACGGCTGGATCGAGGACCGTGAGATACAGGTCGGGCTGAAGGAATTCCAGAACGCTGTTCGATTCGAGAATGGCGTTCTCTGAAGCTGCCAGCTCTTTTTCGATACGCGGCATAGCCTCGGCCAGCATGCCGATGCGCGTCCGGACCCAAATGGAGCGCGCGGCGCCAGCGGCGAGGAAACGGGACGTATCGGTTGCGCTGCCCGCATCATGCTCAAAATTGACGGCAACGCAGGAGTCAGCTGTCTGACACTGGCAGGGCTTGCCGTCTGCCGTACAAAACCCATGCCCATATTGCGTAATTTTGAAGGCACTCCAGTGGATTTCCGGCAGTCGAGCGATCAGCCCGGCGACGACCGAAGTCTTGCCGATGTTGCGCGAGTGTCCGCCTACGACGACCACCGCCATTACGGCTCCTCCTGATCATCGGATGCGCGAGCGAGCCGCGCCAGTGCAGCCAGCTCTTTCAGATACTGGCGGAGGGGACGGGCGGGGCGCCCCCAGAACACGACACCCGGCCCCTTCACCTTCTTGCTGGTGAGCACCCCGGAGCCGGATCCGAGAATCACCTGTTCGCCGATGTGAGCGTGGTCGCCGATGCCGACCTGTCCCCCCACAATGGCATTCGCACCGATGGTGCTGGAGCCGGAAACGCCGGTTTGGGCTGCAATAACGACGTCGTGTCCGACGCGGACGTTGTGGCCCAGGTGGACCAGGTTATCGATTTTCACACCGCGCTCGATGCGGGTTTCCTCCAGCGCGCCGCGGTCGATGGTAGTGTTCGCGCCAATCTCCACGTCGTCTTCGATAACAAGCCGCCCCTGTTGCGGGCTCTGCAGATACTCGCCGGTGGCAGCGTTGCGCACATAGCCGAAACCGTCGGAGCCGAGCACGACTCCGGCATGAAGCACGACGTTGTTGCCCAGCTCCGTGCCTGGATAAACGACGACGCGTGGATAAATCCGGCAGTTGTCGCCGATCTTCACATCGCGCCCAATGACGCTGCCGGCGCCAATGGTGGTCCCTGCGCCAATCTGCGCGTTGGCTTCAATCACAGCGCAGGGCCCGACGGAGACATTTTGTCCCAGTGTTGCCGACGCATCGATGACGGCGGAGGCGTGAATGTCGGACACGGGTTCCGCGGGCCGAAGCAGGCGCGCGGCCTGCGCGAAGGCGAGCCGCGGCTGGGCGACGACCAGCAAAGTTTTGCCAGAGACGGCGTCAGACATTTTCGATGCGACGATGACCGCGGCTGCCGGCGACGCGATGGCGGCAGACAAAGCAGCAGCATCCTCTGCGAAGACCAGCGATGCAGGTGACGCCGTGCCGGCGCTGGCAACGCCGCTGATTTCCGGGTCGAACTTTGGGTCTGGGCCAACGAGTCGCAGTTCCGCGCCCAGAGCCGCAGCGATTTGGGAAAGCTTCATTGGAGATTAGGGTACAACTTGCGAGGGCGGGCGCAGTGAAAGGGCGAGAATCCGTCGACTCAGGATGGCTGCGTCACTTCTCGCGAGCAACCACGAACTCCGGCATCCACTGCAGCGCCCGCTTGTACTCGGAGTCTGCGACCCCGGCCAGCGCGGCCTGGGCGGCTGCAGAGTATCCGAAAGCGACCTGCATGGCATAGTTTACAGATTGGTTCCGCTGCAGGATGCGCAGAATTTCCTGATGAGAAACGCGCTCGAAATTCTGATCCTGCAACACCGTTTGGATTGCTGAGCGTTCGGCAGGAGTGCTGCCGTTCTCGAGGGTGTGAATCACGGCCAGCGTGGCTTTGCCTTCGCGCAGATCGCTGGCGACAGGCTTGCCGAGGACTTCTTCGCTGGCGGTCAGGTCGAGCACGTCGTCGACAATCTGGAAAGCGAGTCCCAGGTTGCGGCCGTAGTCGCCCATGGAATCTTCGACAGTCCGGTCCGCGCCGGCCAGCACCGCGCCGAGCCGCATCGACACCTCGAAAAGACATGCAGTCTTCCGATAGATGAGTTCGTTGTACTCACCCTCGGAAATTGGCTTGCCGAGACGCTCCATCTGTAACAGCTCCCCCTCGACCATTTGCTGGGTGAGGTGGATCAGCAGTTCAAGGACGCGAAAATTCCGCTCTTCGAGCGCTACGCGAAAGGCCTGCATGTAGAGCCAGTCGCCAACCAGAACACATTTGCCGTTGCCCCAGGTACGGTTGGTGGAAGGGCGGCCGCGGCGCATGTCGGCCGCGTCGATGATGTCGTCGTGAACCAGCGTTGCCGTATGCACCATCTCGACCACGGCGCCCAGGCGGATCATGCCATGGCTGGAGTAGCCCAGGCTGCGAGCGGCCAGCAGCAGCAGCGAAGGCCGAATCCGCTTGCCTCCACCTTCACGCAGATAGTCGGAGATCTCCGTGATGGCGGCAACAGAAGAAACAGCGTCCGAGCCGAACTCGCGCTCGATGGCCGCGAGATCGTCGTGCAGCAGATCGAACACTTCCTTCGCCGTTGCTGTCGCCACTGTACTCAAGTACGTTCTCCAGCCTGCGAGCTCGCCGTTCAGTTCGAACGATAGTTGGTGAACTGCATATCGATACCAAGATCGCGCCCGCGCAACAGCGCGATGATTTCCTGGAGAGAATCGCGATCCTTGCCCGTGACCCGGACGCTGTCGCCCTGGATCGAGGCCTGGACCTTCTTTTTGGAGTCTTTAATGATTCTAACGATCTCTTTGGCTTTCTCTCCAGCAATCCCTTGCTGAAGGCTCACCTTTTGGCGGACGGACGAGCCAGCCGCTGGCTCAACCTTACCGAAAGTCAATGCCTTCAGCGAGATGCCACGCTTGACCAGCTTCTGTCGAAGGATCTCGGTGACCGCCTGAAGTTTGTATTCGTCGACCGAGGCGAGCTGGATCGCATCCTCGCCTTCGAGGTTGATCTCGGACTTTGAGTCTTTCAGGTCGAATCGCGTGCGCACTTCTTTCGTCGCCTGATCGATGGCGTTGCGCACTTCCTGCATATCCACTTTGCTGACGATGTCGAAGGAATTCTCCGCTGCCATCTCCGCGCCTCTTCTCCTAGATTATCCGCTACTGGCCTTGAAGGTGCTCAGAGGCCGGAATTTCGCTTCGGAAAAACCTCCCGAAGTTCGCCGTGGTGCGGTTGGCGACCTCTTTGGCCTCGATGCCGCGAACTTCAGCGATTTTCAATGCGACCTCCTTCACCCAGGCCGGCTCATTGCGCTTGCCGCGGTTCGGGATCGGCGCCAAAAACGGCGCGTCGGTCTCGATGAGCATGCGATCGAGAGGGACAGCAGCAGCGACGTCACGGATCGGCTGGGCTTTGGGGAATGTGACATTGCCCGCGAACGAAATCAGGAAGCCCGCGTCCATGGCTTCGGTTGCGTGGCGCAATTCGCCGGTAAAGCAGTGCAAAATGCCACCCAGGCCTGTCCCCGCCCACTCCGTTCGCAGCATCGCCAGCGTGTCGTCCCAGGCGTTGCTGCTGTTATCGGAGGGCCGGCAGTGAATGATGATGGGCTTTTTGCGGCCGGCGGCGATTTCCATCTGACGCAGGAAAGCCGCCTTCTGGGTGTCGCGCGGCGAGTGGTCGTAGAAGTAGTCGAGCCCAAT
>DATAZC010000217.1:0-6613 GCA_036272255.1 Acidobacteriaceae bacterium
GTGGTGCAGGCGGATGTGGTCTCGGGAAATTTTTATCAGCAGATCGAAGTGCAGCCGCAACTGGGGCGCGCGATTGGGCCGGCGGACGATGACAAGCCGGGCGGGTCGCCGGTGGCGGTGATCAGCGATGGGTACTGGACGCGGCGATTCAATCGATCGCGGGACGTGATTGGGAAGACGATTCTGGTGAACCTTGTCAACGTAACCGTGGTGGGTGTGAATCCCAGGGGGTTTACGGGAGCGAAGGGGACGCAGGAAACGCCCGAAATTTTTATGCCGTTCAACATGCAGCCGCTGGTGAATCCATACCGGACGGAAAGCTCGCTGCTGACCAGCGACAAAGTGTGGTGGATGCTGATTATGGCGCGGGTGAAGCCGGGTATGGATGAAGCGCGGGCCCAGGCTGGACTGGATGTGGCGCTGAAGAGCGCGGTGCGCGCGACGATGACGGTGGGGCGGGATGAGTCCATTCCGAATCTGGTGCTGACGGATGGCAGCCGCGGATTGAACCAGGCCGGCCGGCAGATGGCGAAGCCGTTGTATGTACTGATGGCGCTGGTGGGTTTGGTGGTGCTGCTGGCGTGCGCGAATATGGCGAACCTGCTGCTGGCGCGATCGAGCGCGCGGCAGAGAGAGATGAGCGTGCGGATGGCGCTGGGTGCGGGACGCGCGCGCATCCTGCGGCAGGTGATGACGGAGAGCCTGCTGCTGGCGGTGCTGGGCGGGCTGGTGGGATTGTTGGTGGGATACTTCGGGCGGATCGGAATTCTCGCAATGCTCTCAAGCCCGACGGAGCCGATGGTGCAGCAGGGCGGTTTTGACTGGGGCGTGTTTGGGTTCAATGCTGCGCTCTCGGTGGTGACGGGAATTCTGTTCGGGCTGGGGCCGGCGTGGCAGGCGACGCGCACACAAGTGAACAGCACGTTGAAAGATACGGCGCTGACGACGACCAAGCGGCGGAAGGGTTTTGCGGGGCGAGCCATTGTGGGCTTCCAGGTGGCGCTGTCGACGCTGCTGGTGGTGGTGGCGGGCGTATTTTTGCGGACGGTAATCAATCTGGGCAGGATCGATCCAGGGTTCGATCCGAAGAACATTGTGCTGTTTGAAGTGCGACCGCCGGTATCGCAGTATGCGGGGGCGAAGGAGATCGCGCTGTTCCGGCAGATCACGGAGCGGCTGGCAGCGGTGCCAGGCGTGGAGTCGGTGGCGCCGACGAGCGTCGCGCCGCTCTCGAACAGTTACGACAGCAACGATTTCACGCCGGTGGGCGAGAAGGTGGCTCCGGGAAAAGAGGAAAGCGCTCTGAACGCCGTTGTAGGCGATCGCTATTTCGAGACGTTCCGAATTCCGGTGGTAGTGGGAAGAGGTTTTGCGGCGACCGATACGGAGACATCGCCCAAGGTGGCGGTGGTGAATCGGGCGCTGGTGAAGCAGTTCTTTCCGAATCAGAATCCGATTGGCAAGAGCTTCAGGACGTCGGGCGAGAAGGACGAAAAGCTGGTGTATCAAATTGTGGGCGTGTGCGCGGACACGCGGTACGGGAGCCTGCGGAAGGATCCGCCGGCCGTTTTCTACGTGGATTATCGGCAGGGGCCGGAGATCGACTGGGGCATGACGTTTGCGGTGAAGACGAACACGGCGCGGGCGGGGATTGCGCCCTCGTTGCGGCGGGCGGTGCAGGCGGTGGATGAGAATCTGCCGCTGACCGATGTGCGGACGCAGGAGGAGCAGATCGACGATCTGTTGATGAACGAGCGCATCTTCGCGGATTTGACGACGGGGTTTGGAGTGCTGGCACTGGCGCTGGCGTGCATTGGAATTTATGGATTGATGGCGTATGCAGTGTCGCGGCGCACGAACGAAATTGGCATTCGCATGGCACTGGGGGCACGCGCGGAGCAGGTGCTGAGCATGGTGCTGCGCGAGGCGTTGTGGATGACGGCTGCGGGCGTGGTGGTGGGCCTCGCCGGGGCGCTGGCGCTGGAGCGCGTGATCGCGAGCCTGCTGTTTGGGTTGGAGGCGTGGGATCCGGTGACACTGGCGGCGGCGGCAACCCTGTTGGTGCTAGTGGCACTGGGGTCGAGCTGGATTCCTGCACGGCGGGCGGCTGCGGTGGATCCGAGCAGGGCTTTACGGGCGGAGTAGGGACCCCGGGAGTCGGGAGTCGGGAGTAGGGAATCAGGGAATAGGGAATAGGGAGTCGGGAACTGGGAGCTGACAATCAGTTTGATGGTGGCGGGAGTGTGGTTAGTTTGCGGATTTCCTGTCCTTCATCGATCTGGTAGAGGGCGTCGGCGGGGACGTTGTGAAATTCCTGGACGAGGCCGCTGGGCCAGCGCACTTCAATCTTCGACAGGATCGTTTCTTTTCCGAGGCCGAAGTGCAGACGGGTGTCGTTGGTCGAGTTGTAGCTGCCTCCGCCGCGAACTTCGTCGATCTGGGTCATGCCGCCTGCTTCGACGGTGATGCGAGCACCGATGGCCATGCGGTTACTTTTACTTCCCACGAGACGAAAAAGCACGCGATGGTTCGCATTGCGGGTTTCGTTGATGAAGAGTGAGGGAGGACCATCGACATTGAAGACGACAAAGTCCAGATTGCCGTCGTTGTTGATATCGCCAAAGGCGGTACCGCGGCGCGACTGGAGCGTGCCTGCGTTGAGGCCAGCCTGATCGGCGACGTTTTCGAAGGTATGTCCCTGGAGATTGCGAAAGAGCAGGATGGGCTCACGAAATTTCACCTCACCCTGCAACTTGTCCATGAGCGATGAGAAATTGCCGTTGGCGATGAGGATGTCGGGCCATCCGTCGTTGTCAAAATCGCCGAAGCCGGTTCCCCACTTCACGGGGTTGACGGTGTCTCGGGCGAGGCCAGTTTCGACGGCGACGTCGGTGAATGTCAGCTGATCGTTGCGATACAGACTGAGGGGTTGTTTGCTGTAGCGCGACGCAATGAGGTCGAGCCTGCCGTCGCGATTGAAGTCTCCGAAATCGCCCGCCATGTTGCCGAAGATTTCGCCGTTGGCGCCGAGCGCTGTTCCGCTGACGATGCCGTTTTCTTCAAACGTGCCGTTGTGGAGGTTGTGATAGAGAAAATTGGTGCCGCCATCGTTGGCGACAAACAGGTCGGGCCAGCCATCGTTATCGTAGTCGCCCCAGACGACGCCCATGCCGTGCAGTTTGGATGAGCTGCTGATGCCGGCCTTTCGCGACACGTCTTCAAAGGTTCCGTCGCCGCGATTGCGCAGCAGGAAATCCGTCTCGCCCGGCATTTCGTCGGGAATCTGGAGAATAACGGATCGATAGCCAGCGGCGCCGGGATCGGGAGGGGGAAGGTGGGCGAGGTCGGCATGCACATAGCGGGCGACGAACAGATCGAGGTGGCCGTCGCGATCGTAGTCGGCCCAGGCGGCGCCGGTGCTGAATCCGCCCAGCTTCACGCCCGCGCGGCCGGTGACATCCTCGAACCGGCAACCGCCGAGGTTGTGATAGAGCACGTTGTGTCCGTAGCCGGTGACGTAGAGGTCGGGCAGGCCGTCGTTGTCGTAATCGCCGACGGCAATGGCCATGCCCCAGCCGAGGGTGGTGAGACCGGCGGTTGCGGTGACGTCGGTGAAGTGAAGTTTTCCGGCGGATCCATCCTGATGGTAGAGAGTGATCATGGGATCGCCGCCGGCGCGATAGCGATCGATGGTGGTGTCGTTGACGACGGCGATGTCGAGCTTGCCGTCGTTGTCGCAGTCAAAGAGCGCGATGCCGCCGCCGCCCATGGTTTCGACAATGTAGCGGCGTTCGGCGGAGGAATGAGGGATGGTGTTGAGGCCGGCCTCGCGACTGACATCGCGAAACGACATGCTGGACGTGGGCTGGGCGTGCTGGGGCTGGGCGTGCTGCTGCGCCAACAAGGGTGAGGCAGGAAAAAGGAAGACGGCGAGGGCGATCGAAAGCAAGGATGCGCAGCGTGCTTCGGCAGCGATTCTTCGGCATCTGCCCAGGCTGTCCGCGAGCATCACAGGCAGAATTCTACCCGTGTCCTTGGTCAGGCGCATGGGGTGCGCAGTATGCTGATCGGTGATGCGTGCAGCAGGAGTCCTGGTTTGTCTGCTCTTCTTCGTTCCCGCATTTGCGGCGCAACTTCCGGCGGCTGCCACCCCGGCAGACGATCTGGCCAGGGCGCATGAGGATCTGCAGCATGACAAGGTGGATGAGGCGATCGCGCTGCTCCAGCAGATGGCGGCCATGCGGCCGGTTCCGAAAGGCGTGGAGCGCGAGTTAGGCCTGGCGTACTACCGCACCGGGAAACTCGCGGAGGCGAAAGAGGCCTTCGCACAGGCGACGCAGCAGGATGCCGAGGATATTGAAGCGGTGCAGATGGAGGGGCTGACCCTGTATCGCATGGGGCAGCCGGCGGCAGCGATTCCTTATCTCGAGCGCGTGAAGCAATGGACGCCGGATGCGGGAACGGACGCGAACTATGTGCTCGGGCTCTGCTATCTGAACGCGAACCGTTACGACGATGCGCGGGCATCGTTTGCGAAGCAGTTTGACGTGGCTGGAGATTCAGGCGCAGCTTACCTGCTGGTGGCGACGATGCTGCAGCATGCGAACCTGCCGCGCCAGGCAGCGGAGGAGGCGCGCAAGGCGCTGGAGCACGCGCCGCAGATCCCGATGGCGCACTTGCTGCTGGGGGAAGTGGCGCTGCTCAACTCCGACATTGATGGAGCGTTGAAGGAATTTGAGGCGGAGCGGGCGATTAATCCGGACTACGCACCGGTGTATGAGCGGCTGGGCGATGCGTATCTGCGAGTGAACCGGCTGGACGAGGCGCAACAGGCGCTGACCAAGGCGGTGTCGCTGGATGTGAGCAGCACGGGCCCCTTCATCCTGCTGGGGCGGGTGCTGTTGCGGAGGCAGGACGTGCAGACGGCGATTCTGTATCTGAAGCACGCGGAGAAGATGGATCCATCGAACTACGTGACGCATGCATCGCTGGCGCAGGCGTATCGCATGGCAGGACAGGACGACGAGGCGAAGCGGGAGAACGAGCTTGCGGCGCAGAGCCATCGGAGCGATGACCATGCTGGTCCGATGTGATTAGCGTGGCCGATTCGTGGGTGTGTGGCCGGTTCAGTGCAGGTCGATGGCGTGAATCGTGGCTCTATGGATTGATCCAGCAAAATGCAGGTCCATTCGACTCGCGTCTGGATTGTTTGTTGCGCCAGAAGCGGCGCAACTGATCGGCGGCTTCGCTCAGGATGACAGGTTCGTTCTGCGATCCAGCTGCGGGTGTTCGATGAACTAATACAGCAACAGCCTAGTGGACGCGGATAGCGACGAGGTGGGTTTGCATGGGAACGCCGCCGCCGATGCTGGTTTCGAGGACTGCTTCGAAGGGACGAACCTCGCCCTTCGGTCCGGTAATTTTGCTCATCAGGATGGCAGCGGTTTCAGGATTGCTGACGTAATCGACGGCGGCCTGGGTGCCGAAGGTCATCAATCCGCTGAAGACGACCATATGCTTTCCGGGCTGGATCCCGGGGAGCAGGGCGATGATGGCGTAGTCCTTCGTGAGCGGATGCTCGGGGCGGGAGAAAACAGCGGGCTCGCCGGGGAGCGGATGCACGTTGACGACGCCGGCTGAATCCGGCGAGGCGGTCATGGTGAAGTCGGTGGTCGGCTGCAGCACGCGGAGGGAAGGGTTCTCCGCGCGGGATCCGATAAAGATGAGATTGCGCGACTGGGCTTCATCCCATGTGACGAGCAGGCTTCTTTTGAGGATGAAATTGGCGTGGTGCCGATCGAAGAAGCGGGTGAGGGTATAGACCGAGGACAATTCTCCGACGCCGGTATAGGTATCGATGAGCCCTTCGGCCTCGGGTTGTTGACCGGGACTGGGAGGAGCGTAGCGAAGCCCGTGGGTCGAATCCCCTTCGAAGAGGGCGTTGCTATAGATGACGAGCGGAGGGTCCGTGTTCAGAAACGGACGCCAAAAAGCATCCGCGGCATTCTCCGCAGGAGAGGGGACATGTCCGCGCCACGTCAAAAGCAGCGCGGCGGCGCCGAAAACGACAGCGAATGCGAGCGCCACGAGGACGGGCCAACGGCGGGTCGGCACAGCGGGTGCGACCACCTCGACAGGAGGCTCTTCGACGGGAGCGGGCGGATGGGAGAGAGCGACGGACGGCTCAGCAACGACGACCTGGGGCTGATTGCGGGTATGAAAAACGGGAAGGTAGTGTCCCTTGGGGACGTCGAGCAGCAGGTCCTCCGCGTGACCTTCTTCGGCGAAATAGGAGGCGAGCTTCTGCCGCAGCAGACGGGCATGGGTGCGAACGATACTGTCTTCGCTGGAGTTGTAACCGGGGGCGCGACCGAAGACGCGAATGCCGATCTGCTGCTCGGTGGCATCTTCGGGGGCATCCCGAATTGCACATCGAGCTATGTAAAACAGGAACTCGCAGAGGCGAGGTGAACCTTTGAGGTGCTGGCTGGCGGCGATGCGGTTGACCAGGGCCCAACGCTGATCGCTGGCGAGCTGTTCATTCCCTTCGGCAACTGCATCACTGACTGGCATTGCGCAACCGTTTGAAGTGTTTCACACGGGATTTGACGGG
>DATAZC010000218.1:0-1656 GCA_036272255.1 Acidobacteriaceae bacterium
CGTGCGCGTTCTATCTCGGCCCGGTTGTCGATCTTTTCTGCCGGCACCTTCGCCAGGGCCGCATCGAGCGCGGCTCGCGCCTGCTCGGCCTCGCTCCGCCGGCCCGCATACTGTTCCAGATAGGCCAGCGCCAGTCCCTCACCGTAGAGCGCAGCACTTCCAATGGCAGTGCCGATGGATACATCTCCCGGTTGCTCTCGGAGAGCACTGCCGCTCCCGAGGGCAGTCAGCAGAAACGGCTGCCGCTCCCGCGCCAGTGGCAACACGCCATCGTCCAGACTCATCGCGAGGTAGTGGATGAGGTAGGCCATCGACTGATCGACCGTCGCATCGTACGGGACTGAGTGAAGCATGCTCCGTGCCACTTCGATCGCCATGGTCGTATCTTTCAGGTTGAGCAGTGCGTTGACGCGGATCGCATAAGCAAGCGCCTGATACGGCTGGGCCGCGCTCTTCTCGTTCGCACTCCCGATGTATGCGGACGCCGCGGCATCGGCCGCATTCCACTGCTGCCCGAAGGTGCAGATGCGCGCGAGCTGATAAAGATCGTCGCCACCTACGCTCCCGGGCGCCACCTGTCCGCAATATTGCTGCGCGCGCTTGATGCCTGCTGCAAGTGCAGCCAGCTCAGCGGGCGACCAGTTGTCCAGCGAGCTGCGCACCTGATCGAGCGGCTGCATCAACTCCCTATAGACATTCGCCGGACTCTCCATAGTCGGCGCGGGCGGGACCTGCGCTGTAGATGGCGCGCTCTGCGACTGCAGCGTAACGGCACACCACGCCAGCAGAAATATGAAAACAACCCCGGGCGCGGCAGAGAGCCTTCGGTCGTTGCGGTTGCGTTCAGCCACGGCATCTCCTAAGCACTTAGGAGATTAGAGACAGCAGCCCCGCGTTGTCAATCAGCGTCAGTTCTTCGCGTCAGCTCTTCGTCTGCGTCGCTCGCAGCATCTGGAAGAAGGTGTCCCCGCGCACCACCTGGAAATCCGGGCTCAGCGATGCGACCAGGTTCTTCGCATCCGTGGGCGTCATGTTCCACGACTCCAGTCCCGCCGCCACAAACAGCGGTGCCGTGCCATCCCACGCCGCCGCTACCTGCGCCAGCTCTGTCTGCCCGCTGCCCAGGTCATTCACGCCCAGCAAGGTCGCCAGCGGCATGCCGTCGATGAAGCTCACCTCGCTTGAGGTCTCATAGTTGTAGACGATGCCCAGCAACCCCGGAACATTGCGCTCGTAGCGATCGACGATCGATGCTGTGAACGGCAGATCGGTCGAGCCGTTGCGGTTGTAGGCGAAGAGCGTATCCATTCCCGTGGCCCGCATGTACGCACCGCTGCGTTGCGTGTAGCCTTCGAGCGCCGCGGCCGGCCACACCGCCGGATACGTATAGCCCGCGCCCGATGGTCCCGCCATCAGCAGATCGTTGGCCGTCGCCGTCCGTTGGTAGTACGCGAAGATCGCCGGTCCAAGGTCGTAGAGAAACGCGCTGATGCTCCAGTTCAGCGGCACCGCGCCGCGCCCTGCATCGTTCCAGATATCGCGCATGCGGTGCTGGTTGTACTGCGCGTTGTCGCCTTCCACCATGGTCAGCGTCAGGTAAATCTTGTTCTGCACCTTCGGCACCGGCGGATGCGTGATGCGCGAGCTGATCGCCGC
>DATAZC010000219.1:0-32555 GCA_036272255.1 Acidobacteriaceae bacterium
TATTAACCGGCCAGGTGGATCGAAAACGGGCCGGGCAGGATTCAGGAATGAGCGCGTTGAGACGGGTAACGACCCCGCCACGAACGAAGGCAGGAGCGGTCACAAACTCTCTGCGCGCCGACGACTCTCCGGACAGAATGCTAATTCCCAGCGAACTTTCACGGTTCTCCTCCCCACAACGCTCCCGTATCGGAGCAGGGCGAGGCGGCACGGGCTTGTCCGCGCACTCTCCCGGACCCTCGTCTTTTTAGTTCCGATCCTCCCGGTAATCCGGCTCGTTCCGCCCTGGCAATTTGAGGCGGAATGGCAAAAGAGATTTGCATATCCAGCACGCCGCACGAAACGCGGCTTGCGATTCTTGAAGACGATCAGCTCGCAGAAATCTACTACGAGCGCGAAAACGAATACACCTTAGCTGGCTCTATCTACAAGGGCCGTGTCACCCGGGTGCTCCCCGGCATGCAGTCCGCGTTTGTCGACGTCGGACTCGAGCGTGACGCTTTCCTCTACGTCACTGACTTTCTCGAAGAGCAGGAAGAGGACTCAGAAGAATTTGATAGCGGCGCTGCCAACGGTGGCGGCCGCAAGCCCCGCGAATCCCGCGATTCACGGGAACAACGCGAACAGCGCTCGCGCCCCCAGGAAAATGGCGGCGAAATGTCCGCTTCCGAAGTCCCTGCACCGCGCGGCGATCGTGACCGCGGCCGGGATCAGGACCGTGGCCCCAGAGATCAGGATCAGGGCGGGGAAGGCGGCGGTCGCCGCTGGCAGGGCCGTCGCGGCCGTCGTTTCGGCGGACGCGGTCCACGCTCCGATCAGCGCTCCGACCGCTCGGAATCGCGTTCCGACCAGCGACCGGATCAGCGTCCCGATCAGCGTTCCGAACAACGCTTCCTCGACTCCCCCGAGATCGTCGCCGAGGCCATTTCCGCCGAGCCCGTCGCTCGTCCGGAACGGGGTGCTCCCGGTGGCATTCCGGCACAAAATCTTCCCATTGTGCTGCCCGGCGAGTCTCTCTCGAAGTACGGCAGCCGCAGCGAATCGAAATCATCCTCAACGGCCGCTCCCGCTCGCACTCCGGCTCCGGCCCGTGCCAGCAGCTTTAAACCCTCCACCATGGTCGAGGTCCCCACAGGTTGGGATGGTGGCGCAACCCTGCCCGGCGAAACCCTGTCCCGCCATCGCCGCTCGGAATCTCGGGGCGGCAACGCTCAACCTGCTCCCACTGAAAACTGGGCGGCTGAACCTGCAGTCGCAACGCCCGCGCCCGAAGAGTCCGCCGTGGCCGTCGTTCCGGCCCCGGAGAACGTGCCGGTGGAGAATCTGGAGACCGTAGCACCCCCTGTTCCTGAAACCGTCGTGTCGCACCCCGATCCAGTCGAGCACGCCACAGAAACGGTCGCGCCGCGCGACTCTGAAGTCGAGACCGTCGAAGAAGTCCACGAGTACGAGCCGGAAGACGCCGCCGCATCGCACCGTGTCGAAACCCCGCGCAGCGAGTTCCGCTTTGCTCCGCCTGAAGTCGAGGTCGAGGAAGTTGTCGAAGAGCAACTCGAAGAACCCGGGGCACTCGCAACCCACCAGCCTGAAACGACCAGTGAATCCGAAACCGCCGCGACTTCAGTCAACGAGCCGCTTTCGCCCGAGGGTGAAGTGGTGCGCCAGCTCTTTGGCTACGCCCCCGGTATGGGCGTGCTCGAAGAAGAAACCATTGATGAAGACGAGTACGACTTCGAGCCCATCCCCGGCCAGCCCGATGAACACATGACTGAAGAGCTGGAAGAAGAGACCCTCGACCAGGCTTCGACCCTCGGGGACGCCGTGCGCGATGTCCACATCGAGAAACGCCTCGGCTACGGTTCGCCCGCCGAGGCTTCTGAAGAGGAAGACACGGACGACGAGCTCGAGACCGATTTCGCGGAATCCGAAGAGGATGAGGAAGGCGACGACGAATTCTCCGAGACCGACGTCGAGGAAGAACATGCCGAGGAATCCGCAACCACGGAGTCCGGCGAGCCCGCCGCGAACACCGGCGCTCCTGCTCGCCGTGAAGATCGCCGCTTCGGTCGCCGTGGCGGCCGCGGTGGCCGTCCATCCTCTGGTGGACGCCGTCATGGCGGACGCCGCCCCAGCATGCAGACCTCAAATCTGCCCATCATCAGCGAACTGCTGAAGCAGGGACAGGAAATTCTGGTCCAGATTGCCAAGGAGCCCATCGCTCGCAAAGGCGCGCGCATCACCAGCCACATCGCGCTCCCCGGCCGCTTCCTGGTCTTCATGCCTACCGTCAATCACGTGGGCGTCTCGCGCAAGATCGATTCCGATGAAGAGCGCCAGCGTCTCAAGCGCGTGCTCATCGGCGAGAAGGGAAATGCTCCCGGCGGATTCATCGTGCGCACTGCGGCGGAAAGCGCCAGCGACGACGATCTCCGCGCCGACATTCGTTTCCTCATCAACCTCTGGACCGAAATCAAGCAGCGCTCCGATGCTGCCAAGGCGCCGGCCCTCATCTACCACGACCTCAATCTCGTCGAGCGCATCCTGCGCGATCAGGTCAGCGACAATTTCGCCACCATCTGGGTCGACAGCGAAACCGAGTACGAGCGCATTGTCCGCTTTCTCAATCGCTTCCAGCCCTCGCTTGTCCGGCGCGTCAAGCTCTACACCAAAGAGACGCCGCTCTTCGAGCAGTTCGGCATTCATGACGAAATCAGCAAAGCTCTCAAGTCGAAAGTCTGGCTCAAATCCGGCGGCTCCATCGTCATTAACCAGACCGAAGCTCTCGTCGCCATCGACATCAACACCGGCAAGTACGTCGGCAAAACCGCGCGCCTTGAGGACACCATCCTCAGGACCAACCTCGATGCCATCCCCGAAATCGTCCGCCAGATTCGCCTCCGCGACCTCGGCGGCATCATCGTCATCGACTTCATCGACATGGATGAGCGCCGTAACCGGCAGAAAGTTACCCAGGCTCTCGAGGATGCGTTGAAGGCCGACCGCGCGCCGTCCAAGGTTCTCCAGTTTAACGATTTCGGACTCGTGGCCATCACCCGCAAGCGCGTTAAGCAGTCGCTCGAGCGGACTCTCAGCGTGCCCTGCCCGGTCTGTACCGGAACCGGCATGGTCAAGAGCCCCACCACGGTAGCCAATGAGCTCTATACCGAAATGCGCAAAATGATGCAGCATTTCGAGCGCGGCGATGTCATGCTGCGGGTTCACCCCGAGGTGGTCAAGGTTCTCAAAGCTAACAACGCAAAATGGCTCAACGAGCTCGAAGAGATGATCGGCAAAACCATCCTGGTGAAAAGCGATCCGGCCCTGCCGCCGGAGCAGTTCGATATCCAGGGGTAACGATCGAGTTACGGGTCCGCTGCGGCGGGCCCGGCAGCTTTTGGCGTCGATGAATCTCCGCAACACGACCCAAAACGCCCGAAAATGCATCCGAACGTGAAACTTAGGGCAAAATTTCGTGTCCAAGTACTTGGTAGGCTTCGGCCTGTTTTCCCAATTTCGTACTTTCAATTCATTTGAGGTGTCATCCATGGTTGCGAACTGTGATCGTCACTGCCCGCTCGCGCGGCGCATGTTGATTGCTGCTTCAGCTCTTGCCGTCGGGTTCTCGCTGAGCGCAGCGGCCCAGTCGGCTCCGGCCGCCGATCATTCGGCGGATGGACAGAGTTTCTCCAGCTCGACCGATTACCAGGCTTATCTCAGCACCGACTCTCTGCTCGGCGGCTCCTCCCTCGCGCCCGCGGCGTTGGCCAGTGCCTCGCCCCAGTATGGCGGCGGCGGTGGCCGCTCCTCTTCCTATCCGTCCTACGAGGGCCGCATGAGCCACATCGCCTTCGAAGGCGGCGCCGGCTTTACCGCCCCCATCGGCAACGACACCCATTTCAGCAGCACCGATCTCGACAACGGCTATCTGAGCCCAAGCGTAGCCTGGGGCTACAACGTCAACGTCGGCGGCGGCTGGAACTTCACCAAACGCATTGGCGCGCTGCTCGAATACAGCTTCTACCGCCAGAGTATGGCCGGCGACTACCTCGATGCGTTCAACGCTGACTGCGGATCCGCCTGCTCCAGCTCCGGGCTGGGCGGCAATATCAATACCTGGTCGTTGACCGTCGATCCCATCATCTACCTCCCATTCAGCCATAAGAGCGGCGCTTACGTCACAGGCGGTGGCGGCTTCTATCGCAAGGTCACCAACTTTACTGAAGCCGTTCCGGAATGCAGCTTTTACTATGGCTGCGTGAACGTAGCCGCCACCGTCGACCACTTCTCTAGCAATCAGGGTGGATTGAACATCGGCCTCGGCATCTATCGCAAAATCTTCGGCCAGGACAGCAACGCCAAGTTCTATGCGGAAGCGCGTTACGTCTGGGTCAATTCTCCGGTCGCCAGCTCCTCGAATTCCTTCCAGGGAGAAGGCACCGAGGGCCTCATCCCGGTCACCTTCGGTATTCGCTTCTAAATCGGTGTCGCCGCCAGTCCTGATCTTTCCCATCAGGACTGGCGCGGCTCTCTTACCTTCTCCTCGGGCTCACCGGTCTCTCCCACCGGCGAAGAGCTACCTGTTCAAAGCATGTCGGGAGCCGTGACCTAGCCCCGTGAACCAGCCGCGCACGATCGCGACTTCCATTGTTCTCTCTCTGCTGTCGGTCCTCCTGACGGCTGGCTGTGGGGTCACCGTCGTCCCTCAAGCCCCACCCACTCCAGTGCAAACCCCAGTTGCCCCGCCCCCCAGCCAACCGCCGCCGGCGGCCGGCAACAACGGTTCTGTCACCATTACCCCGCTGTACGTCGCGCTTTCCCCGGGACAAACGACCCACTTCACCGCCGTCGCTGCCGGCCCGCTCACGTGGCTGGTCAACGGCATCGCCGGAGGCAATGCGTCCGTCGGCACTGTGGACGCTTCGGGAAGCTACATCGCGCCCGCGTCGCTACCGCAAAGCGCTGATTTTTCGATCACCGCCGAGCTCACCGCCTCGCCCCAGCAGGACAACGCCACCGCCGTTGCCTCCGTCATCGATCCCGGCGTCGTTTATCCCACGAAGAATCCGCAGGTAGTGCAGTACACGATCTATCTCCCCGCGCCTGGCAAAGCCTCCATCCAGTTCGGGCCAACTACCGACTATGGATTGAATACCTGGCAGGTTCCCACCCCCACAGCAAATGGCGGTCAGGTCAGCATCTATGTCGCCGGTATGCTGGGCCAGACCCTCTACCATATGCGTGCGCAGGTCGTCCTCGACGACGGTGCCTCCCTCAACGATTCTGACCAGGCCCGGTTTGCCTCCGGTGCGCCTCTCAAAACAGGGACGCCGCCCGTTTCCAGCCCTGTCACTGTTTCTGGTTCCGGCACGCCTCAGCCCGGCATCGAGTTGTGGAATACGATTCTTCCCCCCAAATATGTCGAGGTCCTCGCCACCGACCTCAAAGGCAATCCCATCTGGAACTACACCTATCCGGGCTCCGCCGCGGACAAGATCCAGGGCATTCAGCTTCTGCCCAACGGCGACTGGCTCATGGTCATTTCCTACCTGTCTTCGCTGAGCGCACCCACCGCTTCAGATCCAAACCTCCTCAACACCGTTCGTGAAATCGATCTGGCCGGCAATACTGTCCGCGAAGTCACCATGGACGCCCTGAACAAAAAACTCGCCGGATCCAGCCTCCGCGACGCGCAGGGCAATCCCTATCAGTTGAAAAGTTTTCATCACGATGTTCTGCCGCTCCCCAATGGCCATTGGGTTTTACTCGCTGCCTATTTCAAGACCATCGCCAACCTCACCGGCTACTCCAAACCAACCGCGGTCCTCGGCGATGCTCTCGTCGACGTCGATCCCAATGGCAATCCGGACTGGGTGTGGAACACCTTCGACCATCTCGATATCAATCGTCGCCCCATGAACTTTCCCGACTGGACCCACTCCAACGGCATGCTCTATTCGAGCGACGATCACAATCTCCTGCTCTCCATGCGTCACCAGAACTGGATCGTCAAAATCGACTTCAACGATGGTCGGGGATCGGGTAATGTCCTCTGGCGCCTCGGTCAGGGCGGAGACTTCAAACTCGTCGGCGCTACCGACCCCACCGACTGGTTCTACGCGCAGCATGGAGCCAGCTACTTCACTCCCAACACTACCGGCGTCTTCCGCCTCGGTCTGATGGACAATGGCAATGACCGCATCTTTCCTGCCCCCATGGGCCAGGTCACCTGCACCCCCGCCGCCGGCACCAGCCCGCAGTGCTACTCGACCGTGCCGGTCCTCGAACTCAATGAGCAGGACATGACCGCGACCATGATCCAGCACTACGTGCCGCCGCCCAGCTACTTCAGCTTTTTTGGAGGCAATACAGAATTGCTGGCCAACGGCGACCTGCACATGAATTTCTGTTCGCCGCTCGCCGGCGCCATCGAGCAGGAACTCGATCCAACCGGCTCTCAGGTAGTGTGGCAGGGAACAACCGCAGGTGCGGACCAGTTCCGCGTGGACCGCATCGGCAGTCTCTATCCAGGAGTGCAGTGGTAGAACTTCGCGACAGTCCGCAAGGAAGCAAAAACAAGAGGCGGGCATCAAGCCCGCCTCTTGTTCTTCCTCAACCCTAAACAAATCCCTGAAATCTGCTTTCTACTTCCAGCTCACCGCAAGCTGCCAGCGGTAATTGCGCAGCGCCGTCTTTCTCAGCACGCGTTCATACTCCTCCAGCTCCGAAACCACAGGCCCGGTATCAGCTCCTATGGCCGTTGGAGCTTCCTTCAGAAAATCATGCAGCGTGCAGATGGTGATCAGCCCATCTTCCGGCGTGAACCATTGCGGCGGCGGCAGGGTTCTGGCCCACTCCGGATCCCCGGCACCCTCTTCCAGCAACAGGGCCATGGAATTCTCATCCGCCGAGAAGAATTCCAGCAACGGTTTCACACCCAAACGAAGTGCCAGTTTCTCCAGAGCATCTTCGTTGCGGGCCAGCGCGTGGCCGTTCACAAAGATGTCGTAACCGGGGTCTTCGCCCTCAACGACGATGTACATGGATGCGCTCATTGGCGTCAGTCTACCTGATCAAAAGATGCTGGACGAGTGCGACGGGATGGATCGTTGCCAGATGAGTAACTAACGCCTGTGGTCCCTCGCGCCCGGCTCCAATCCATTGAAGACGTTCATGTTAATCAGAAAGACGCGTGCCTCTGAAGGCATTCTCTTTGCCTCTCCCGACAACCCCCAAAAGCGAAGAGCCGGGTCATTAGACCCGGCTCCCCCTGTGCTGCAAGCTCGGTTCTCCGAGCCCTGTTTTAGCTGCTGCGGCCACCGCCGCCGCCGCTTCCGCCCGGACGGCGTCCGCGACGACGTCTCCGCCGACCGGCAGGTCCGCCTGGTCCGCCCGGACCAGATCCCGCTCCGCCAGGCCGACGCTCACCCTGCGGCGTCACCACCACAGGCACTCCATCGGCGCGGTTGTAGTTGATCTCCTCGCCATCATCGGCTGGTGCTTCGTCGTCATCGAAATCCTCACCACCTTCAATCATGATGGTGCTGGCATTCGACGTCGGCTGGCGCTCCTCGGGAGCAGGACGCGGCGGACGAGCCGGCCGTTCCGATCGTTCCGACCGCTCCGGACGCTCCGACCGTTCAGGCCTCTCCGACCGTTCAGGCCGATCCCCGCGTTCGGAAGATGCCGCCATCTCGCCGCCCGCGTTTGGATCAGGCAAGCCCAGCTTCTGCCGTTGCTCGCGAAGCACTGCCTTCCGCGACAGCTTGATACGGTTGCCTTCCACGCCCAGGACCTTCACCATCACCTGGTCGCCCTCGTGCAGTTCGTCCTTCACTTCGCGTACGCGATGCTCCGCGATTTCGCTGATGTGCAGCAGCCCGTCGGTGCCCGGGAAGATCTCCACGAACGCGCCGAACTCTGCCAGACGAACTACTTTGCCCAGGTAAACCTTGCCGACTTCAGGCACGGCGGTCAGGTCGTTGATCATGGCCAGCGCCTTCTTCAAACCTTCTTCGTCTGAAGAAGCCACATTGACTTTGCCCGTGTCGTCGACGTCGATCTTTACCTGTGTCGCTTCGATAATGCCGCGAATCGTCTTGCCGCCCGGTCCGATCAGATCCCGAATCTTGTCGGTCGGAATCTGCAGCGTCCGGATCTGCGGCGCGAACTTCGACTTCTCCGTCCGCGGTCCGTTCAGAACCGCATCCATCGTGTCCAGCAGGAACAACCGGCCACGACGCGCCTGCTCCATCGCTTCGCGCATGATCTGGCCGGTGATCCCGCCAATCTTGATGTCCATCTGCAGCGCGGTAATACCGTTCCGCGTGCCCGCTACCTTAAAGTCCATGTCGCCGTAGTGATCTTCAGCGCCCGCAATGTCCGTCAGGATGGCGTAACTGTCGCCCTCCTTCACCAGGCCCATCGCGATGCCCGCCACCGACTGCTTCAGTGGAATGCCCGCATCCATCAACGCCAGACTGGCTCCGCAAACCGACGCCATCGACGAAGAACCATTCGACTCCAGGATGTCCGACACAATGCGCAGCGAGTAGGGTGACTCCTCTTCGCTCGGCAGCACCGCGCTGATTGCGCGCTCCGCCAATGCGCCGTGTCCCACTTCGCGCCGTCCCACGCCCGTCATGCGGCCCGTTTCGCCAACGGAGAAGGGAGGGAAGTTGTAATGCAACATGAACTTCTTCCGCTGCTCGCCTTCGAACGACTCCAGCCTCTGCGAGTCATCCGTCGTGCCCAGCGTCGCCGTCACCAGCGCCTGCGTCTCGCCGCGGGTGAACAGCGCCGACCCGTGCGTGCGTGGCAGTACGCCCACTTCGATCGTGATCGGCCGGATCTCGTCGAACGCGCGCCGATCCGGACGAATCCGTTCCTTCGTCACCTGCTCGCGGAACAGCTTCTCTCGCAGAGCTTCGTAGTAATGCGCCAGCTTCTTCTTCGCCGCCGCGGCATCCGGACCTTCCGGAATCTCCGCCTTCAGCTCGTCGCTGATCGCCTTCACCAGATCCTGGCTCTCCAGCTTCGGATGCGCCTTCGTGTCCAGCGCGTCATTCAGCCGTGCCCCAACCTTGGCATGCAGCGCCTCGAAGTACGAATTATCGAACTCCGGAGCCTTCACCGGCCGCTTCGTCTTGCCCGCGCGCGATACCAGGTCTTCAATTGCTGCCACAATCTTCTTGATTTCGGCATGACCGAACTCGATGGCGTTGATCACCGTCTCTTCGGTGGCCTCAGCGGCTCCGCTCTCAATCATCACAATGCCGTCTTTTGTTGCCACTACCGTGATGTTGACCTTGCTCTGCTTGCGCTCCGCATACGTAGGATTGACCACGAACTCGCCGTCGATCTGTCCCACTCGCACCGCGCCGATGATCGCGCCGAACGGAATATCCGACAATGCCAGCGCCGCACCCGCCGCATTGATCCCGATGATGTCCGGATCGTTTTCCTTATCCGCCGAAAATACCAGCGCGATGATCTGCGTCTCGTTGCGGAACCCTTCCGGGAACAATGGCCGGATCGGACGATCGATCTGGCGGCTGGTCAGAATTTCCCGCTCGCTCGGCCGCCCTTCGCGCTTGATAAATCCGCCAGGAATCCTGCCACCCGCGTACGCATACTCGCGATAGTCCACAGTGAGTGGGAAAAAGTCGATGCCTTCACGCGGATCAGGAGACGCGACCGCAGTCGCCAGCACCACGGTATCCCCCGAAGTCACCAGCGCCGCCCCCGACGCCTGTTTGGCCATCCGGCCTGTCTCAAAATGCAGTCGCTTGCCACCGGCAAGTTCTACCGATACTTCCTGTTTCATATTTTCCTCGTTTCTTCAGAGAAACAAATAGGCGGGAGTCCGCGGCGGGGCGGGCGATTGGGGAGCCGGAAAAGAGCCGTTGGATTCGGATTCGACTCGCTGCATCGGACCAGGGCTGCGCAATGCGCGGAGTGGGCGCCGCCCCCGTCGGTCCATGCTCTTTCGGTTCTCGTCGCTCACGCGCCGAAGACCAGGCCTTTGCGTGTTATTTACGAATGCCCAACTTGGTGATCACAGTCCGGTAACGATCCGAATCGTGGGTCTTCAGGTAGTCCAGCAGGCGGCGGCGCTTGCTCACCAGCATCAGCAAACCGCGGCGCGACGAATGATCCTTCGCGTGGGTCTTGAAATGCTGAGTCAGATCGCCAATACGCTCGCTCAGAACCGCAATCTGCACCTCAGGACTCCCCGTGTCGGAATCGTGGGTGCGATAGAGCGCAATAACTTCGGATTTCTTTTCAGGTGCCAGCACCGTTGTGCGTACTCCTCTGATTTTTCTACAGATACACTTCCTAAGTGTCTGGTCCAAGAATAACATGGCCCCGCCCGCCGACGCCACTGGCCCAGGCTTTGTTTTGTCGTAGTCTCTTCACCACCCGGTGGCCTTCGGCGTCCTGGCCGCAAGCCCTCACTCTTTCCGCATTCAGCTGCTTCCAATTCCTCGCTGCCAGCACCGGCGTACGGCCACCAGCTCCACTTTTCTCCTTGACATCGTTACTGTGTGGCGCATAGTGTATGCTGCATACGATGTAAGACATCGTAGAGTCCTATGAATCCCGAAACCCTCGAGAATCTCAAACTCGAACTCCGCCGCGGTTGCCTCGTGCTCGCCGTCCTCGCCGCTCTGCGCAGCGAGCAATATGGCTACTCCCTGCGCAAGGAGCTCGCCGAGCACGGTTTGGAGATCGACGAAGGGACCCTGTACCCCCTTCTGCGACGCCTCGAGACCCAGAGTCTCCTCGTCAGCGAGTGGCGCGAGCACGAGAAACGCAACAAACGCTTCTACCGCCTCTCCACGGAAGGCAAACAAATCCTCAGGCAACTGCTCGCGGAATGGGACTCGCTCGATGCCTCCCTCCGCGCAGTCACCACGGAGCAAACACATGGACCTCATCGCGCGGTACCTGCAGGCCGTTAAATTCTGGCTGCCCAAAAGGCAGCAGGACGACATTATTGCCGAGCTTTCCGAGGATCTTCGCGCCCAGCTCGAAGAACGCGAATCCACTCTCGGCCGCAAGCTCAACGACCTTGAGATTGAAGCGCTCCTTCGCCAGCGCGGATCCCCCCTCCTCGTCGCCAATCGCTATCTGCCCCAGCAGTCCCTCATCGGCCCCCTGCTCTTTCCCATCTACGTCGTCGTCCTGAAGATCGTTACCCTCATCAGCCTCATTCCCGCGTTCGTGGGATTGATCGCCGGCATCGTGAGCCGCGTCCTCGGCAACATGGTAGGAACCGGCTGGACCCCGCCATTCGCGGCCATTGCCGGTCACTTCTTCGATGGCTGGTTCTCCTCCCTCGCCATCGTCACTCTGCTCTTTGCCGTCCTCGAGCGCACGCCGGCCAAAACCGAGATCCTCGAAAAGTGGAATCCCCGCAAGCTTCCGCCCCTGCGCCCGGCGAATTCCATTCCCCGCTCGTCCTCCATCTTTGAGATCTCCGGCCTGCTCTGCTTGCTCGTCTGGTGGGTGGTGGCCATGGCTCCGCCCCTTCGGATCCACCTCGGCACCTTTCATGTCTCCGTCGTGTCCTCCTGGTCGTTCGTCTATTGGGCAGTCCTCGCACTGAGTGCCGCCACCACGATCCTTTCCATCACCAATCTCCTCCGTCCCTGGTGGACGACCCAGCGCGCTGCAGTGCGCCTCCTTCTCGATACCGCCGGAGGCGCCGTCTTCTGCTGGTCCCTTCAGGCGCATCTCGTCCAGACCGTTACCTGGGAAAATTCCACACCGGAGAAGTCCGCCTACACCGTCCTCCAGCTGAACCTCTGGCTCGGTCGCATGTTTCCCTGGGCCGTTGCGATCACCGTCGTCATCGCCGCTGTCGGTGTCTGGCGCATCGTCAAAACCAGGCGCAGGGCCAGCGCCCGGCCCGCCATGCATACCGCCCTGGTGTAGATCGCGCTCGCCTGCGCCGTCGATGCAAAACTGTCATTCTGAGCGCGCCTTCCGACCAATCAGCGCGCGCGCTGAATAAGTTCCGGCCCGAATCGAACGGACCGCATTGTTTCCGGTTTCACTCCGCTCCTGCCGTTCGATATGCCGACCTGAGGGAGGGAATCACCGCGCCGCCACCGCCGCTCCCCCATAACTGGCCAGCACCTTCCCACGCAGGTCCAACAGCAGCGCCGCTCCCCGCTGCGGCTCCATCCTGAACCGTAGGTGCGCGCCGGTCCTGGCATCCACAATGTCTACCGATTCCGCGCTCATCGACTCATTGCTGAAGCTGTACATTTCCGCATCCTCCATCACCGTCGGAAACGCCAGCACGGCCGGCGAAAGAGACGACACTTCTTTAAACGGCGCCGCCACACCCGCCTGCCCCAGGGCCCAACGGTACAAGGCAGCGCTCGCATCGTACCCCTCCGCGAACTCCACCGGATCGGCCGCCCACAAAAGCTTCCCACTCCCGTGCGGAATCACCTGGATCGTTGTGCCGTCGCTGAACTTCATCGTCTCCGCCGAAGACTGCTGCACCTCCGCCGGAAATCCCAGCGCCATCGTCTTCCCATCCAGCATCAGCTCCGATCCACGCACCGCCAGCGGCATCACCTCCGCCTTCACCCCCAGCGCCGCCATCCGATCCACCACCATCCAGTGCTCGTCGCGATCCACCGGGCCCGTCACCAGCAGCGTTCCGCCCTTCTCCACATACGCAAGCAGCTGCCGCCACGCTGTCTCCGTCAGCCCCTGCGCCGACGGCAGCAAAACGAGCTTCGGCGTCCCCAGCTCATCCAGCCGATTCTCCGGCAACATGCGTAACGGTGTGTGATCGAAATACGCCATCGCCCGCAGCGCCTTCTTTTGCGTGTCCCAGGCCAACCCGCCCAACGTTGAATACAACTCCGCCTGTGACGTCACCATCGTCACAGCAGGCGGCACAATCTTCGTAAAACTCTGCGGACTCTTCGCCGCAAACGCCGCATATCCCGTCAGCACCGCCGCCTCCGGCTTTTCCGTCCCGTCCGGCCGCACCGCCCCAATCGGAATCTCGTTGTCGTTGGCCATCGTCGCGTTCACGTTCCACACCCACTCCAGCGCCCCCGCTCCCTGCGCAAATGCCATCGCAACCTTGCGCTCCAGTTGCCAGCTCTCTTCTTCCGCGCTGAATCGCAAATGATCGTCCAGCGTCAGCCGCCGCTGCTCCCCCGTCTCCTGGATCAGCATTGGTTTCCCTGGCATCTTGGGCGCAAGGCTCGCCCACAGAATTGCGTCGAAGTCCCACCACGTGTGATCCGCGGTGAAATCGAGAAACGGTCCATAGAAAGCCGGCGTCACGCGCCCCGCAATCCCGCCCTCGTCCTGCCCTACCGTGATCAGCTGCGTTGATCCGGTTGACCGAATCAGATTTCGCATCCGCTTTACCCAGTCAGCAAACACACTCTGCGTGAACAGCGAGTAGTCATAGACCTTCAGCGGATTGAACCCGCTCCTCACTGCATCCGGGCGAAACGCTCCCGCCTTCGGCAGCGCCATCGGGTCCTGCCCCGCAACCTCGGGCGCGGTCGCCGTCGGCTCCGCCTGCAAATCGCGGCCAATCCCCAGCGACGGCTCCGCCCATTCGTGCAGCAACGCTGCCCGAACTTCCGATCCGCCAGGATACCGCTCCGCAATCCACTTCTGCCACGCCGCCTGTTCAAACGGATCGTAGTCCGGCAGCGTCACCCACGCGTTCTTGTTCGCGCTCGGCTCGTTGATCAGATCCCACGCCAGAAATGGAACCTCGCTGAACCGCGCTACCACCGACTCCGCATACACCTGCTCGGCGTGCACCGCCGCCGGATCCAGATACCCATTCGCTCCGCCAAATTCATCCGGATAAAACGCAAACAGATTGAACTGCACCGGCAGTCCGCTGTGCCGCGCACACATCAGAAACGCCTCGACCGTCCGCAGCGCGTCTTCGCTCATCTGCCCATTTGCCCCGAGCTCCGGCTTCCACGCCGTCCACAATCCGCTCCGGATCATGTTCAGCCCCGCCCCGCGAATCTGCGCCAGGTCGTGATCCCACACGTACGCATTCGGCAGCATCAGATACATCCGCGAAACATCGCTCGCCATGTACGTCGTTCCCACCACCGGCAGCGGCTTTCCGTCCAGCTGGAAATAATCCGTGCCGACCGTGAGCTTCGGCCCCGACATTAAATAATTCCAGTCCCGCATCCAGTAACCCGATCGGTAAATCCGCACCGGCTTTCCTTCGCGGATCAGCGTCGCCTCCACCGTGTGAAAACCGTGTCCGCCCTCAGCACTCGCCGGCAGCGTCAGCCGATGCGCCCCAGGAAACGCCGCCGTTTGGTCATACAGAACCGCGCCATCTTCCGAGGTGACCCGCACGCGCAGTTGGTCGCCATCCGGCTGCTCCGCCATCGGGTACGACCCCTTGTAGCGGAACTCCAGCGCCTCCCCCGGCAAAAACAACGGCAGCCGCGGTCGAAACGCGAACCGGTCATTCTTCCGTAACGCAATCTCCTGGAGCATCCCCAGCAACTTCGCGTTCGAGAAGAAATCCGCATCCGGCTCGCACGCCACCAATATCCATCGCCCACCCACGAAACGATGCGTATTGTGGTCCAGCTCCAGCACGGGCGCGGCCAGCTTGTGCCCCCGGTTTTCCTCTCCGGCCACACCCCACGCAAGCGTCGTCAGGTCCATGTCCTCGTAGCCGGTGTGTCCACCCGTCGTATCGCCATCCACCACGCTCAGCCGCAATACCGGGCTAAACGCCCGCTTCCACCCAAACGCCGGCAGAGCAGGGAACACATCCGCATTCGGCTCGAACTTCAGCTCCGGCGACCCCGGCGTTTCCTGATAATCGTGGATGAATAATTCCAGCGATTGCGCCACGCTCGCCGTCCGCAGATGCCACCCGCTCGCGTCCCGATAAGCAGCCCGCGTAAACGGCTTCCCGCCCAGCACCATCAGATTTCCGCCGCGATCCAGATACTTGAGAATCGGCTCCCACTGCGCCTCCGGCCACGCCGACCCATACGGGAGTACCAGCAGATCGGTGTCCTGCTTCGCCAGCGCCTCCGCGAGCCCGTCCGCGCCGACAAAGTCCACTGCGCCCAATCCCGCGCGCAGCCCGGCTTCACTGGGCGCAGGCGAATCCGCAGCCGGAAATCCCGCCTGCCAGAACACCACAGTCTTTGCGAAGGAAGAGGTCGAGAACAAACCGACCGCGAACAACAGAAAGAGTCGAAACGCGCCGCACATTTTCATGGGATCGAGCCGATGCGGGATAACCATACCACTCAGCTTGCCCGCCGATCTCAAAACGTGACCGACAGAGAATTACTGAGGTTTGGCGCCCGGCGCATCAGGAGCCGGAGTGGCCGCTGCGCCGGATGGCTGCGCCGCCTGCTGATCCTGCTTCGCCTGCTTCTTCTTCATAAAATGCTGCGCAATATCCGGCCAGAACTCCGCCAGCTCCGCGCCTACAATGCCCTCATAGGTCACGCTGGCTCCACGCCCCAACGTCAGCCCCACGCCGCGCTGGTCGGCCGGGTAATAGATATTCGAAATCGCCCCGCCAATAAAATTCCCCGCCACGTTGGCGTAGTTCGGTCCCCACGTACCCTTATCGCGCTTGCACCACACCGTCGTCACCGCCGAATACGCTGCGCGCTTGATGAACTTGCCGTGCCCCATCCTGTAATACCGCGGATCCTCTTTCCACCACGAAGTCAAAATCGCGTTGCCCCACAAATTCCCATCGAACGTGTCCGCATACGCCGCTCCCCAGTACTTCGCGAAACCTCCCACACCCTCCCCATACGTCGGATACTCATCATCCAGCATGCTGATCTCACCATTGATGCCGGTGATCGCAAAAATGTACCAGTCTGTTGAGCTCTTGAAGAAAAGTTGGAACTTCTGTTTCGAACTGAGCGGTGCTGCGTCGCGATTCGACTGTACGTTGAACATCGGAACCACGCCCAACATGCGTTGCTTCTCCGCCGCCTCCAACTCCTTCTTTGCCCGTTCCTGCTGCTGCTCTTTGGTCTCCGGCGCGGTTTGCGCAGAGCTCGACGAATCTCTGGCTGGTGGCTGCGTCTGGTTCGGCTGCTGCTGCGCAGAGGGCGTGCTCGCGGGCGCACTCGCAGCTGTCGCCTGGGGTGCGTCCGGCAAATCGTTCACCGACACGGACTGCGCGCCTGCAAAACCAGGACACAAAAGAACAACTGCTGCCAAAATCAAATTGGGGATGGTGCAATCAACAAAAGAACGTTTGCCTGCAATCAAAACTTCGCTCCGGCCCGTGGGTGCTGCAACTGCCGGGACTTAGGCAGAAAAGGTCGTTAAATCTTAAGAGACGCCGCGGCCTGACCTGAAGTTGTGGTCGCCTCGACAATTTATCGTACCGGTATCGCTCCAGGCTCCGCTGATCATAGCCATGCACGGCATGACGAGCAAGACGATTCGCTCCTGCTAAGCTCCTGCCGCGCCAACACCTTATGCCATACTGGTCTGGATCGGCCCCTTCCACAATGCATCCTTCTCCGAACCCTGATTTCATGCGTCGAGCCATCGCTCTCGCCACGGAAAATGTCCGCTCCGGCCAGGGCGGACCCTTCGGTGCGGTCGTCGTTCGGGAAGGCGTCATCCTCGGCGAAGGAGCCAACAGCGTCACCCGCGATAACGATCCGACCGCTCACGGGGAAGTCCGCGCTATCCGCGCTGCGTGCCAGTCGCTCGGAGTCTTCAGCCTCGAGGGCTCCGAGATTTACACCAGCTGCGAGCCATGCCCGATGTGCCTCGCTGCCATCTACTGGGCCCGTATCGATCGCATCTGGTTCGGCAACACCAGCGCCGACGCAGCCCGCGTCAACTTCGACGACGCCTTCCTCTATCGCGAAATCGCACTGCCTCTCGACCAGCGCGCCATCCCCTCCGCCATGCTTCTGCGCGACGAAGCCTGGGAATCCTTCCAGGTCTGGCTCGATACGCCGAACAAGATTCCCTACTAATCCATCCTCTTCGCAGGCCGCTCGCGATTGGCGCCGAATCGCGTCTGCTTCCGCAGTCGAATTTTTGCAGTCTCGCTCCCGAGGAATTGCGCCATCAAAGCCCTTATGCGATCGCCGAGGGCTGCGTTCTTTGCGCCCAATCGTTCGCGCAGCAAGCCAAAACGTATGCGATCGGAGTGACGTTGTGGACCGGATACCTGCGGGACGATCCTGCCCCATCTTTATCGGAGGCGTTAGTCCTCACTCACCTGCGGCAACTGCTGGTATCCAGCCCGGCGACCGTGTACTGACGATGAACGGAATGAAGGTCAGCAATTTGGATAGTGCATCGATGTCGTCACCCACGCCTGGCCCTGTCGTCGTTGAGCTGGCACGCAGCGATGCTCACTACACCGTAACGATGCAGCGCGAAGACTCCGCGGCGATCCTGCACGAAAACGGTTCAATTGGTCGGCGAAACGCCGGCGTTCCTCCGGAGTCAGTTCGCGGATGTGAAATTTCTCAACGCGTTTCTCTCCAGCGAGCAGCACGCCATCCGCTCGCGTGGACCCGATCTCCCGAACCGTCCGGGCCTATTCGGGGGCGAACTGCAGTCGCAACTGCGCCTTGCGCCGCCGCCATCGCAATCACCACGGCAATCACCACCACGGCTGCGACGATTATCACGATTGGATGACCAATTCGAATCGGGCATCCATGGCCACCTCCCCTTAACAGGGATGCCGCCGTGGACCGCTGTTGTACTCGATCCCTGTTAATAACGTCCACTGCTGATGGCGAATCGCGATGCCAGCGGACCTTGGGATAGACTCGGATCGAATGTCGGAGTTCCTCCTCTTTCACGGCGTCGCCATCGTCATCCTCATCCTGGCGAACGGCTTCTTTGTGGCCGCCGAGTTCGCCCTCGTCAGCGTCCGCGAAACCCGCATCGAGCAACTCATCGCCGAACGCAAACCGGGTGCGCGCGTTGTCCGCCGCCTGCAGGAGAACCTCGGCGACTTTCTTCCCGCCGTCCAGCTCGGCGTCACCCTGTGCAGCCTCGCACTTGGGTGGATCGGCGAGCCCGCCATCGCCGGCGTCTTCCAGCAGTTGATGGGTCCACTGCCTTACGCGCGCGTGTATGCGCATCTCGCAGCCGTCCCGCTCGCCTTTGCCTTCATCACCTATTTCCATGTGCTGCTCGGCGAGCTCGTTCCGAAGGCCCTGGCCCTGCGCCGCGCCGATCAAATGGTCGTCGCCGTCGCGGGGCCGATGGAAGTCTTCATTCACCTCACCCGGCCCGTCGTCCGCCTCATGAACCGCTCTGCAACCCTGGTCCTTCGTCTGTTTCGAGCGCAACTCACCAATGAGGGTGCCGTCCACTCCCCTGAAGAATTGAAGCTGATGGCCACCGCCGCCCGCCGCATGGGCATGCTGCCCGCGTATCAGGAGTCCCTCATTCATCGTGCGGTCGAAGTCAACGAAGTTGTGACCCGCGAGATCATGACCCCTCGCCAGCGCATCTTCTCCCTGCCCTCTGACATGCTGGTCGAAGACGCCAGCGCCCGCATCGTGGAAGAGCAGCATTCGCGCGTGCCCGTCTACGATCCGGCCCGCGGGTCGGAATACATCGTTGGCGTCGTCTACTCCAAAGACATCAGCCGCCTCATGCATTTCCGGGCTACAGCCTCCACGCGCTTCTCCACCGCACCGTTGAGCGACATTCGCCTCCAACAGGTCATGCGTGAAGTTCTCGTGGTTCCCGAAACCAAACCCGTCCTCGATCTGCTCCACGAATTCCAGCTGCGCCGCCGCCACATCGCCATCGTCGTCGACGAATTTGGATCGACCGTTGGTCTCGTGACCGTCGAAGACGCCATCGAGCAGCTCATCGGCGAAGTTGAAGATGAATTCGACGTAGCCGCACGCGCCATGCTTCCCACAACCACCGGTGCCATGGTTCTCGACGGCAGCGTCAGCCTCCGCGATCTGGAAACGCAGATGAACTGGCATCTGCCCCGCGAAGGTGGCGTCGAAACCCTGGCTGGCTTTCTGCTGACGCGGCTGGGAAAAATTCCCCGCGGCGGCGAGTCCATCGACTATGAAGGCCGCCGTCTCACCGTGCTCGAGATGAGTGGCCGCCGCATCGGCAAAGTGCGCATCGAGCAGCCGCAGCCGGTCGCCGAGGAGACGAAGGGATGAGAAGACTGTTGCGATCGCTCCTCACTCGTCTTGGCTACACTCTTCCGGTTCTCTGGCTCGTCGTCTCGATCGTCTTCCTGCTGATCCATATCGTTCCCGGCGATCCCATCGAGCAGATGTTAGGCGAGGGTGCTCGCCCCGCCGATATCGTTGCCCTGCGCCATGCTTATGGACTCGATCTGCCGCTCCATACGCAATACGCGCACTACTGGCGCGGGGTCTTTCATGGGGATCTTGGCCGATCGATCCGGCTCAATGACTCCGTGACCCACCTGGTCATCGTGCGCTACCCCTTCACGGTGGAACTGACAGGCGCCGCCTTATTCCTGGCCCTGTTGCTGGCTATCCCTGCAGGCATCAGCGGGGCACTCCATCGTGGCCAGTCCCGCGACCACGTGCTGAGCGTCGTCAGCCTCTTCGGCTTGTCCTTTCCGTCGTTCGCGCTCGGACCCATCCTGATTCTGCTGGTCTCGATCAAGCTGGGATGGCTGCCCGTCTCCGGTGCCGGTGATTTCGCGCACCTCATCCTGCCCGCCGTCACGATGGGCGGCGCACTCGCCGCGATTCTCACCCGTATGGTCCGCACTTCCATGCTCGAAGAACTTGGCCAGGATTACATCCGCACCGCCCGCGCCAAAGGTCTGCCGGAACGCACCGTTGTCTACAAACACGCGCTGCGCAATGCCATGATCCCGGTGCTGACTTTGATCGGATTGCAATTCGGTGCGCTTCTTGCCGGCGCCATCGTCACCGAGACCATCTTCAGCTGGCCTGGAATTGGCCGTCTCACCGTCTCCGCCATCTCGAATCGCGACTACCCATTGTTGCAGGGGTGCATCCTGGCAGTGGGGCTCACCTATGTGCTGGTCAACCTCGCGACCGATGTCATGTACGTCGTCGTGAATCCGCGCATTCGATCGTGACTGCGATGAAATATGCCCTGGTGCTTGGTATTGCGTTTCTCACAAGTGGGTTGACCGGTCACGCTCAGCGGTCTTACTACGGCTTCGACAAGAATGGCTACCCGGGCGACGATCTCCTGCCCGCAATGCGCCAAACTTTCGCCTATACAGGCTATTGGCTCAATAACCCTCCCGGCATGACCAGGGATCCATGGATGGGGAAGCGCCGGCTAGTCCGTGCGGCAGGCTTCGGATTTCTCATCCTCTTCAATGGCCGGCTCGACGCTGAGCTCAAAAATCAAAATAGCGCCGACCTCGGCCGTCAGGACGCTTCTGCCGCTATCGCTGCCGCAAAACGAGAAGGATTCCCCGCCGCAGCCATCCTGTTTCTCGATCAGGAAGAAGGTGGCAGCCTCCTGCAGGAGCAGGCCGACTACATGGGTGCATGGATCGCAGCCCTCGATCGCTCCACTTATAAAGCAGGCGTCTATTGCTCAGGAATTCCCGCGCCGTCTGGCTCCGTGCGAGTCTCCACAGCGCAGGACGTAGCCAGGCGGTTTCCCAGCGCAAGTCTCTGGGTCTGGAACGATCAGTGTCCGCCCGCTCCAGGATGTGTGCGGCCGGCCAGCGGCCTCGATCCGGCGAAGAGCGGATTCGCAGCGGCCCTCATATGGCAATACGCCCAATCGCCGCGCCGCCCCGAGAACACAGCTCGCTGCCAACCAACCTACGCTCCGGATGGAGGTTGTTATGCCCCACAACTTCCGCATTCCAACCAGACGTTCCTCGACCTGAACGTTAGCCGGTCAGCAGATCCCTCGCATGGCCGCTGAGTGATGCGCGGTTCTAACGTGCGCTCAGGATTACAGCCTCTTTTGCCGCGAGCGGAATCGTCAGCGCGGAGTCCGCCGTGTGAAGGACCGTCGACGCCCCAATCTCTCCTCGGAATTCCTCGCACCCCTCGAGAGCCGTATGCTTCAGGTCAACCTTCACAGCACGGGCCTGATCGGACGAGTTGACGGCCACCAAATAGTGCTCGCTGCCACGCACTCCGCAACCCTTCTTCAAATCAGCCGTGCGCACAAAGACAAACGCCGATTCGTCGAAGAAAATATCCTGCTGTTCTCCCGTCGCAAAGACCGGGTGATGTTGCCGAAAACCAAAAAGCGATGCAACCCAGTCATGGACCTCGGCCTGCTCCGGCGTTCGACCCGAAGATGTAAAAGCAGTCTGCCCATCGTCCGGAAATCCCCCGGGAAAATCATGCCGGTTCTCGGGATCACCTCCGCCGCGCATGGCAATTTCATCGCCGGAGTAAATCTGCGGCATGCCGCGCAAAGTGGCCAGCAATGCGAATGCAAGTTTCAGATCCGCCACGGTCGCTCCGGGCTGGCTCATGAAGCGAGCCGTGTCGTGATTCCCAAGAAAGGTCACCAGCCGTTCCGGGTGCGGATAAAGCCAGTCCTGGCGCAGCACCTCCTCCAGGCCAGCCAGGCCGTCCGATTGACCCGCTCCGGAATCACGAGCAGCGAAAGCGTCGCGCAGCGCGAAGTACATCGGAAAATCGAACGGTGTTGAAAGCCCCGTGTCAATGCCCTCGTGCGTCACCCCACCGGCAAAATAAGACGTCACAACCGGATTGCCGTTATAGACCTCACCCACCGTAGTCAGCCGCGGATAAAGTTCGTGCAGTTCCTGGTTCAGCGCCTGCCAGAACGACCGGCCGACATAGGGAAAAGTATCGTAGCGCAACCCATCGGCGCCCGTGCTCTCGATCCACCAGATCACATTCTGGATCAGGTATTGCCGCACCAGCGGATTCTCCTGATTCAGATCGGGCAGCACATTTGCGAACCAGCCCTCCGTCACGTCCCGCCATTGCTCGTACGTTGCATGTGGATCGATGACCGCCTGGAACCGGTCGCTCGCAATGCGATGATCGGCACGCGTCCCGTGAAACCAGTCTGGGGTTGGCGGATCGCTGGCCCACGGATGCATCGCGCCCAAATGATTCGGCACCGTATCGAGGATGAGCTTCATACCGCGCCGATGCAGCGCGCCCGACAGATGCTGCAGATCAGCCATGGTTCCGTAGTGCGAATCGGTTCGATAGAGGTCCGTAGCACTGTACCCGTGATACGCCTGCGCGCCCCCATCGTTGTCGTAAACCGGCGTGGTCCACAGCGTCGTGATTCCCAGTTGCTGCAGATAGTTCAGGTGCTGCTCAATACCCAGAAAATCTCCACCATGCCAGCCGCGCGCCAGCGCCCGCTCTGACGGCTGCGGATCGTTCGACGGATCGCCGTCGGCGAAACGGTCCGTCATGATGAGATACATCACGTCGGCTGCAGAAAATCCAGCATGCGGTGCAAGTTTCCTCTGTTCCAGACGAAAAGGCGCAGAGGCGGATCCGGCAGGCGTTGTCAGGCGAATCACGATCGACTGTGGCCCCGCGGGTCGGGTCGATAACCAAACAAACGCGTAATGTCCGTTCGGCATGGTCCTGAACTGCGTGATCGCTACGCCTGTGCCCGAGACCGAAACCTTAGCCCCGCTGAGATGAGTTCCGTGCAGCAGGAGCATGGGGGAGGGCAGAGCAGTCCACCAACTGGGTGGATCAACCTTATCGATGCAGGGAGCCCCCTCCGCCTGAGTCGTGTCGCAGGATGGCAGTGCCGCCTCTCCGGCCGCTGCCCATGCGGACCCGCCGCAGACCAGCGCAAGCGCAGCTGGAGCGAGCAGCCTCCCGAAGCCTTTCATGGGGTCACCTTTCAAAATCAGCTTAGCGCTGTTGGAAAAACGCGCCGAAGAATCGCGCCACGGTGGGAGGCCACACTGTGGCGCATGATTGCGCTATCCGTTAGAACGTCACGCGCAGTGCCATTTCAAGCTCACGCTCGCTGGCCTGACGCAGACTGGTAGCCACATCCCCAAAGCCGCTCGGTTTACCACTCACCAGATAATCGCTGATGTTGGTATCCTTCGCGCCCTGGAACTGCGGATGGTTGAAGAGGTTGTAAGCCTGAACCCGGAAGTCCGGCTTCACCCGCTCTCCAATTGAGAACACCTTGTGCAGGGCAAGATCCACGGAATCGTAACCGGGGCCGTAGAACTCATTGCGTGAAACGGTTCCGGGGCGAAAGTAGATGCCCTGCGCATTCGTAGGAGGAATGGCAAACGCTGATGCGTCGAACAACGTGACAACACCATTGCTCTTGCGAGTTCCAAAATGCGGATTGCCCACCAGGTCCGGACGGCTGAACACCCCGCCTGAGGAATTGCCCACCGTCAGATCAACCGGTGTGCCCGTGCCGACATAGATGAACGGATCGAGCTCCCATCCGCCCACCACTTCGTCAACGCCGCGGTTCATATTGCTGCCAAACTGACGTCCACGGCCGACGGGAACATCCCAGATGCCGGCGAAGGTGAACGCATGTCGCTGATCGTCGCCCGTATTGCCGCGGTTCAGATCGAAACGCGGTCCGGTCGACGAGGTGTAGATACTTCCCGTGCCGCCCGTGGGCGAGAACGGTCCCGTCGAGTTATCCGTTGCGTGCGACCACGTGTAGGTTCCGATCAGTTGCAGGCCGTTGGACATCCGCCGCTCCACCTTGGTCTGCAGGCCGTAGTATTTGCCGGTTCCGTTGTCCTCGTTCAGCGTCACGCCGAGACCGCGATTCGTAACTCCCGGCCCGCTGTCGAAGAACTGATAGCCGGTTCCCAGCTGCGGCGCCGTGTAAGTCACGCTGTTGAACAGGTGATCCTGCTTGGTGGCCATGCCCGCCACCGTCAGCACCGTCTGCTTGTCCAGCTGACGCTGCACACTCAGCGAGTACTCCTGCAGCATCGAGTTCTTGTTGTTTTTCGGATAGGCAACCGTCGATACGTTGGTCGGGTTCGCTTCGTTCACCGTGAAGTTCGCCGAGGGCAGCAGAGCCGTCGCATCCGTGTTCAGGTTGTCCGGAGGAGCCGTGATGGGAAAATTCTGTCCCGTGAACGTGATCCGGTATCCCTGGTTGGTGGGATAGGAAGAGGCTCCGTTAAAGTCCGGATTGTTCGACAACTGATTGCCGACGCCGCCGCGATCGCGGAAATAGTAGATTCCGTAACCGCCGCGCAGTGAGGTCTTGCCGTCGCCAAAAATGTCATAGGCGAATCCAAAGCGCGGCCCAACGTCGCCCCAGCTGGTATCGATGAGGCTGCGGGAGTTGCCGCCCACGCCAGCCACCAGCAGCTTGCTGCTGGCGATGTCGAAGTTCGACTGGCGATTGTCTTCCTCGTAAGGCCAGGTGAGGATGTCATAGCGCAGCCCAAGGTTCAGCGTCAGCTTCGGGCTTACCTTCCAGTCGTCCTGCCCGAAGAACCCGTTCTCGAAGTTCCGTGTGTGATAGTAGCCCAGCGGATTCGCGATCGAGTACGTGTCGACGAAGGCCGCCATCAGCTCGGAGACTTCGTAGCCCGTGTAGTCCGCTCCGTTACCCGCGATGTTGAAGAAGCCCTTCGAGCGATAATCGCCCTGGAAGAAATCCACTTCGCGGAAGATGATATTGGCGCCAAATTTGAAGCTGTGTTTTCCGTGCGTCACGCTCACCGTGTCCAGCCATTGGAACGCGTGCTGCGGCACTTCGTACGGTCCGCCGTCACCCGTATAGCCGATTTCGGAGTCGTTGCCCCCGATCAGCGCGCCGCCCCCCAGCAGGGAATTACGATTCGCATTGAGAATTCCAAGGTCAGCCGAGAAAGGCTCGCCTTCGAATGGGTTGATATAGCTGAAGAACGGCCGCTGGTATCCGAAACGGAAATCGTTCACTGAGGTCGCACCGAAGATGTGCGTCCAGCCTCCCGCAACGCCACGTGGGTGCGTGTTGTTGTCGCCGGAACCGAATCCGGACGGCAGCCCCGCATACCGCGTGTCCTTCCCGTCGTTGTCCATCTGGTAGCTGTAACGGGCAAACACCATGTCCTTCGCTCCCGCGTTGTAATCCAGGCGGGCGTCGAAGTCGTTGTACCGTTTCGTGTCAAACTGCTCACGGCCGTAGTTGTTCAGCACGTTCGTGCTCGTGTGGTTGGCGGCCGGGAAAATGCTGAGATACTTCACCGCTGCCGCATTCAGCCGCGCTGTGGGAATCACATTCGGTGAGCCGATCACCGCGCCGCTTGCCTCTAACCCAAACTGAGCGCAGGTGGTCGGATCGAAGATAGCGCCGTTGTCCAGACTGGTATTCAGCTGTGCCGTAGTCGTATAAGTCCCGTGGAAGCCACGGAACGCTGCGCAGCCCGTGGGACTGTAAGCGGTGCCGCCGCTCACCGTAGGAATTACGGTCAGCCCTTCTCCCAGCAGGTCGGAGAAGTCGCCGGTGCGCATCTTTGCCGTCGGCACCGTCGAAACGTAAAAGTCCAGCGGCAGAGCCTGACGCAGACCCTGGTAATCGAAGAACAGGAACACCTTGTCCTTCAGGATCGGACCGCCAATGCTTCCCCCGAACTGGTCGCGGTGCGAGTTGGTCGCCGTGCCCCCAAAGTAGTTCGGGTTCGCGCCCCACACGCTGTCGCGATAAAACGCAAATGCGGAACCATGAATCTGGTTGGTGCCCGACTTCGTCGAGACTTCCACAATCGTGCCGCCCGCTCGCCCAAACTCGGCGGGAGCCAGTCCTACGATCGACCGGAATTCCGATGTCGCCTCGATGGCCGGCCACACGTTGATGCCATTCGCCAGCGCTTCGTTATCGTCCACTCCGTCCATCAGGTAGTTATTCGCCTGCGGACGAATGCCGTTCGCCGACAACGCAATGCCGCCCGTATCGCCGTAGCGCAGTTGCTCCGCGTTCCCGCCCGTCCCCTGCAGAATGCCGCCATACGCGCCGCGCGTCACACCCGGCGCCAGCAGCGCCAGCTGGCTGAAGTTGCGCCCATTCAGCGGCAAATCCACCATCTGGCGGTCGTTGATGACCGTCGAGAGCGAAGAATCCGCCATTTGTACCAGCGGCGCCGCTCCCGTCACCGTCACCGTTGTCGACGTCGCCCCGGCCTTCAACTGAAAATTCAGTTGCTGTACCTGCGATACATCGAGGCTCAGGTTCTGAACCTGAGATTCGAATCCGTCCGCGATCACCTTGGCGCTGTACTGCCCGCGCTGCAATGCATTGAATGCGAAGTTGCCTCCGGCATCGCTCGTCGCTGTGAAGGTCGCCGCGGTACCCACGTTGGTTACAGTGATCTTCGCTCCCGAAATCACCGCACCGGAGGCATCGGCCACCGTTCCCTGAATCTGCGCGTTATCCGATTGCGCACTCATGCGCCCTGCGAAGAGTACCGGCAGCATCAGCAGCACGCCGACGACGAGCCACCGGCTGATGAAATTCCGCCTACCATGCTTGGTAGAGATCATTGAGTCTGCCTCCAAAGGTCGAACTGCCCGGATGGGTACGTATCGTTTTGAAACACTCTCCGGAGCCTCGTGCACTAAACTCGTTCCCCATAACGAACGGCAATGCACTGCAAACCTTTTTTCGATCAAATCTCGATCAACAGCCAAATCCCGAAATTTCAAAAGCATACGGCGACGTTTCAACCGTTACCAGATGACCGAAGTGCATTGACCCGGGTCCATCAACAGAGGTACAAAGTAGTGTCCCGGAGTCCACCAGCCCCATGCCGGCCCCAGTCGAACATCAGGAAAAAGCGGCGTCCCGGTTCTCCTTCGGCCTTTTCGAGGCCGATGCCGAATCCGGTGAACTGCGCCGGTCCGGCATCCGCATCCGGCTGCAGGCGCAGCCCTTTCGCGTCCTGATTTGCCTTCTCGATCGCCCTGGCGAGCTGGTGACCCGCGAAGAAATTCAACAGCGCCTCTGGGGCGGCGACACCATCGTCGACTTCGACCACAGCCTTGGAACCGCGATCAATAAGCTCCGCGAAGCGCTCGGCGATTCGGCCGAGAATCCCCGCTTCATCGAAACTCTGGCCCGCCGCGGCTATCGTTTCATTGCGCCTGTCACGGTAGTCGAACCTCGCCACGAAGACCGGTTCGCCCACTCGGCCGAGTCCGGTCCGGCGTCCCACCCCACGGTTCAACCGCCCGCCACCTCCGTTGCCCTTCCAGCTCCGGGGAAGAGAACCCGCCTTCGCTCCGCGATTGTCGTGGTCGCTGCCGTTCTGCTCATGGCCGCCGGCTTCGTTGCCGGTTCCAGGATGCGAACCGAATCGACCGCGCCCCCCCTCATCAGCCAGTTAACGTTTTCCGGTCGCGTCTCTCCCGCCGATCCGCTCTTCGAGAGCTTTCCTGGAACCGCAACCGACGGCTCCCGTATCTATTTCCCGCAAATCGAAAATGGCCGCGGCGTCCTCGCCCAGGCACTCGTAGCCGACGGTGAAACCAGTACTCTGCCCCTTCCCGATGAGCTCGCCGCTCCCTCCCTCGGAGATATTTCCCCCGATGGTTCCCGCCTTCTGCTGCGCAACCACCTTGCCACCGCACCCGAGCAGGCACTCTGGATCGTGTCGACCACCGGCGGATCAGCCCGGAAGGTCCCCGGTGTCCTGGCCCACGATGCAACCTGGATGCCCGATGGCCAGCGCCTTCTCTATGCCATCGGCGACGATCTGGTCATCGCGCACGATAACGGAACCGAGAGTCGCCCCTTCGCAACCCTGCCCGGTCGCGCGTTCTGGCTGCGCTGGTCACCCGATGGCAAACGACTCCGCCTCACGCTGCTCAATAGTGAGACACACACCACCGCGCTCTGGCAGGTCAACAGCGATGGCGGTGACGCTCATCCGCTGGACCTCGATAGCTGGAACGGCTCGCCGTCGGCCGAGTGCTGCGGCAGCTGGACCGACGACGGCCGCTACTATGTCTTCCAGTCCTCTCGCGGAGCCAACAGTAATATCTGGGCCCGTCAGGAAATCACCGGCTTCCTCGGCCGCCACCCGCCGCTGATCCCGATTACCAATGGACCGGTCGATTACCAGGCGCCCATCACCGAACGCGGCGGCAAACGCACTTTCTTCATCGGGCTCGACACGCAGTCTGCACTGTTACGCTACGACGCAGCCGCGCAGATTTTTGTCCCCCTCGGTACAGCCCTCAACAACGCCAGACGAGTGGAGTTCACCCACGACGGCGCATGGGTCGCCTGGATTCGCCACGATGATCGCTCCCTGTGGCGCAGCCGTCCCGATGGCTCGGCTCTCCTCCAACTCACCGCCCGTCCCCTGCAGGTTTTCATGATGCACTGGTCGCACGATGGCCGCGAGCTGGTCTTCATGGGCCGCCAGCCCGGCAAGCCCTGGAAGCTCTACACCATGGATGCCGATGGCGGGCACCTCCTCGAAGTCCTCGATGAAACTCGCAGTGAGGCCGATCCCGACTGGTCGCCCGATGGAAAGACAGTCGTCTTCGGCCGTTTACCCGATCTGATGGCTGAGGCTTCGCAGCCCAAAGCCATCTACAGGGTGAATCTCTCAACCAAAGTGATGACCAAGCTTCCCGGCTCCGACGGCCTCTTCAGCCCCCGCTGGTCGTCCGACGGCAAATACATCGCCGCCCTCTCCATCGACCAGAAAAAGTTGATGCTGTACGACGTTGCCTCGAAGAACTGGCGCATCCTCTCCGAAGAAAACATCGCCGACCCCAACTGGTCCCACGACGACACCGCCATCTTCTTTCACGACTTCGCCCAGGCCGATCAGCCCATCTATAAGGTCGTGATCAAAACTGGCAAAGTTGAACGCGTCGCCGATCTCCACGACCTCCGCTCCGCCAATATCGTCGACTACCGCTTCGCCGGCCTTGCCCCCGGCGATGTTCCCCTCGTCAGCGCTCGCATGTCTGCCGCCAACATCTACGCAGCTGAACTTCCGCACTAAAGTCTCCGCTTCGCTTGGGAAATCCAGCGTTCCTTCTCGCAGATAAGATGGAAGTACGATGTCCCCGACCCGCGCGACAACCCCCGACGTCCACCCCGTCGACGAACTCCTCAGCAGGGGTGAGCTCACCGCCGCACCTCGCCAGCCACGTGCCCACCGGCGCCCGCGCGACCCCCAGCCGGAAAATCAAAACGAAATCCTCCCGCAAATTCCCAAACGCATTGCAAAAAGTCGCCTCGAAATCGTTCAGGTCCCCGATTGGTCTGGCTTTCCCTGGCTCCTCCACGGATTCAGCACCCGTACCGGCGGTGCCACCACTGCCTACCATCCCAACCAGCGCAGCGGCGAGCTGAACCTCGGCTTCACTGCCTCCGATTCCCGGGAAAATGTCATTGAGAATCGCCGCCGCTTTCTCAAAGCACTCGGCGTGCCGCCCTCGATGAAGCTCGTCACCCTCAAACAAATCCACTCCTCCAGCGTCCTCAGTATCGGCGAGCGCGATCTCTCCGAAGCGGAACCCTGCCAGGGCGATGGCCTCATCACCAACCAACCCGGTATCCTGCTCGCCATTCAAACTGCCGATTGCATTCCCGTTCTCATCGCAGATGTGAAAAAGAAAGCCGTTGCTGCTTTTCATGCCGGATGGCGCGGCACCGTCAAGCGAATCGTGGAGAGCGGCGTAGGGAAAATGCGCGTGGCCTTCCGCAGCCGCCCTGAAGATCTGGTCGCCGCCATCGGTCCCGGCATCGCAGCCTGCTGCTACGCCGTCGGAGAAGACGTGCGCACTGAATTTGCCTCGCAGTTCAGCTACGCCTCGCAGCTCTTCCACGAAGTATCGGACTCCGATCCCATTCGCGAAAAGTATCCCATGCTGTTTCTCACCGCGCGCGCGCCCGGCCACAGCAACCTCGGCCCGTCCCTCCACCTTGACCTGATGGAGGCTAACCGCCGCCAGTTACTCGACGCCGGTCTCCGCGCCGACGCCATCACCGTCGTTGGCGACTGCACTCGCTGCCAGAACAACCGCTATTTTTCCTACCGCGCTGAACAGGGATTCACTGGCCGTCTGCTTTCCGTCATCGGCATTCGAGCCTGAAGCGAAAATCCTTACGCGCGGTCCAGGCGGCTAAACGACCGGCCCCGCCGCGTGCCGGATGCTCAGCACCGGTGACTTCGCCTCCGCGATGATGCTGTACACCGTGTCATCGCCGCGAATCGGCCAGAACGATACATCGCTGTTGACTCCCAGGACGATCAGATCGGCGCTGATTTTTGCTGCAACCCGCAGAACCTCGTCCACTACATCCCCGATCTCCACCTGCACGTTCGTCTGCGTCCACAGCGGCGCTTCGTCCGGGATGACCCGCCGTATCTCCGACCGGGTCCATTCAACCACGCGATCAGTGTCCGGCTGGTGTGTCACGCCCCGGGACAACACGTGCAGCAGCGTAATGTCCGCACGGTAAAACTGCGCCATCTCGATCGCCATCCGCGCACTGGCCTCGTATCCGGCGCACAACGAAATCGGATGCAGGATTTTGCGCGGCGCGCCAAACGACGATGCTTCGTGCGCAAGCGGGCCAATGGTGCAAACCGGCACTTCGGCCGATCGAAGAATCTCATGCGCTACCGAACCCAGAAGGAATTTCTTCAGATGACGCCGGCCGTGCGTTCCGGCAATCACACGGCCTGCCTTCACCTCTCGCGCCAGAGCCGTAATCTGCTCGCGCGGATTGCCCTCCGTCACGACAACGTCGCACGGAATCCCGCTGGCTTCCGCCTGTGCCGCCACTCGCTTCAGAGTCTGTTCCGCTTCCAGTTTCATCTCCGCGACGTCGAGGTAAGGAATGGCGCTGGCATCGATCGGAATCGCCTGCCCCGCCGGAATGACGTGGGCTAATGTCAGCGTGCTGCCACAGGCCCGCGCCTGCGCGACTGCGTGCGGGATCAGATAGTCGGCATCGACCAGGTCCGTGGCTACCAGAATCTTGTCAGGCACGATGAACATGTGTTTGCGTGAAACCGCTTCGTCGAGGGTTTTCATACGGAAAACCTCCCTGCGGGAGAGTTTCCCGCCACCTTCCTGATGCGGCTGTGACTGCGGGCACAAGCGGCTGTGATGGCGGTCACCAGCAATCCCCCCTCCCCTGTTGCTTAATGTCTAAGCCGGGGCGTAACAGAGGAACCCCTCCCCGGTGATGGGAATCACATACAACCGTTTTTCCCCAACGCTACCGTCTGTCTGCAATTCTCCAGATTCCGAAATGCAGGCAGGAGGCCCAGATGGCCACAGAAGAATCGGTGCTGGATACATGTCGGAAGCGCGGTGTCTCGCGTCGGCGCTTTGTACAGTTCTGCGGCACCATGGCCGCTACACTGGCGCTGCCCAAGGGCTACACCCAGACTATCGCCGCCGCTCTCGGCCAGCGTCGCAAACCCGTGCTGGTTTGGCTCGAGTTTCAGGATTGCGCAGGCAATTCCGAATCGATGCTCCGCTCCACCCACCCCACGGTCGAGGAAGTCGTCCTCGAAACCCTTTCATGGGAGTATCACGAGACCATCATGGCCGGTTACGGCAAGCATGCCGAAGCCGCCCTGCGCCGCGTCGTCGAAGAGGAGAAGGGCAAGTACCTCGTCGTCGTTGAAGGCTCCATTCCCACCGCCGATGACGGCGTCTACTGCACCATCGGTGGCCGAACCGCCCTCGATATCGCGCGCGAAGTTTGCGGTAACGCCGCAGCCACTATCGCCGTCGGCGCATGCGCCTGGGACGGCGGCCTCCCCCGCGCCAATCCCAATCCCACCGGCGCCGTTGGCCTGCATGAAGCTGTGCCCGGCATCAAAATCGTCAACCTTCCCGGCTGCCCCCACAATTCCGTCAACACCGCCGCGGTCCTGGTGCACTACCTCACCTTCAACGAACTGCCTGCGCTCGATCCTGAAGGCCGCCCGCTCTTCGCCTACGGTCAGCTCATCCACGATCAGTGCGAGCGCCGCGCCAACTACGACGCCGGCCGCTTCGTGCAGACCTGGGGCGACGAGGGCCACCGCAAGGGCTGGTGCCTCTTCAAAATGGGCTGCAAAGGTCCCGAAGCCAACTACAACTGCCCCACCGTGCGCTGGAACGGCGCCACCAGCTGGCCCGTCAAGGCCGGTCACGGCTGCATCGCCTGCGCCTCTTCGCGCTTCTGGGATACCAAGTCACCCTTCTACGAACGGCTGCCGCATCCCGCCGGCTTCGGCGTCGATGTCACCGCGGGCGAAATCGGGTGGTCCGTCGTGGCCGGAGTGGCCGCAGCCACCGCAGCCCATGCCATTGGCCACGTAGTCCGCGACCATTTCCACCCAACCGACGACAACAGCGCTCTTCACGAAGAAGAAAAATCCACGACGGAGGTGCACTGAGATGACGCGCGTCGTCGTTGATCCCGTCACCCGCATCGAAGGCCATCTCCGCATTGAAACGGAAGTGAACGGAGGCCGCGTCACCGACGCCTGGAGCTCCGGCACCATGTTCCGCGGCATCGAGCTCATCCTCCGCGGCCGCGATCCTCGCGAAGCCTGGATCTGGGCCCAGCGCATCTGCGGAGTC
>DATAZC010000220.1:0-6714 GCA_036272255.1 Acidobacteriaceae bacterium
AGATCCTGAAACCGTCGAACAATCCGCGCCAGCCGCCGGTCCTGGACGCCCACCGTGTGCTGTTTCCCGCTCTTGCCCTGGAACCGGAACGTCACCGTCGATCCCGCCACCTTCACGTGCTTCTCGCGCATCGTGGTCAGCCCGTACGAGTGGTTTTCGCGCGCGTACTCCTCGTTGCCCACGCGAATCAGCGTCCGCTCCATCAACCGCACCACCGTGGCCAGCACTTTGTTCCGCGGCAACCCAGCCAGGCCCAGGTCCTCATCCACGCGCTCCCGGATGCGCTTCAGCGCCGTCCCAAACAGCATCATCCGCTCGTACTTCGTCTCATCGCGCACCGCGCGCCATCGCGGATGATACCGGCTCTGCTTTCTTCCCCGCGCATCGCGCCCCGTCGCCTGCAGATGCCCTCGCGGATCAGCGCAAATCCACACATCCTTCCACGCTGGCGGAATCACCAGCGACCGGACGCGCTTCAGCGTCTCCTGGTCCCGCACCGCTTTGCCGTCCGCATCGATGTAGCGGAACCCTTTGCCCGCACCTTTACGCGTGATCCCCGGCTTGGCGTCGGTGACGTACCGTAGCCCGGCTTCCTTCGCAGACTGCGCAGGATCGGTAACAATCTCTGTTGCACTTTTCTTCCTGCGGGCCCGAGTCATCTCACCGGATTGGATGCCGCATTCATCCCCGGCAGATACCGCCGCTCCGAAACGGCGGCTGCAGGGCGCAGCGGCTGCACGCGCCGGCATGCAGCCGCCCAAACCATCCCTACATCCCCCAGATCGCCCGTACCTCAACCGCGCCATGGCTGGCCGCCGGACACTTCGCCGCCCACGCCAACGCTGCATCCAGATCCGGTGCCTCAATCAGGTAATAGCCGCCCAGTTGCTCCTTCGTGTCAGCGAACGGCCCGTCGAGCACCTGTGTCTTTCCATTTACAGGACGCACCGTCGTCGCCGTTGCCGTCGGCCTTAGCCGATTGCTGCCCTTCAGCGCGCCCGCCGTCTTCAGCGCCTCGGTGTACGCCATGTACGCGCCCATCCCCTGTTGCTGCTGCTCCGGGGTCATCTTTTCCCACGCCGCGTCCTCGCCATAAATCAACAAAAGATATTCCATCGCACTCCTCCATCCAAACCTTAAAGTAGGCAGGCAAACCACCCGCCACCATGATGACGTCCCGTCCATCACATTTTGGACAATCGAACAAAAGATTCACACAGCATCCCAACCCAGGGTTTACACCCTGTCGCGACACAAATCCCTGCACACCCGCACCGGGCACGGAACTCCTTACCTCATCTCGGGACCAAACCCTGCACTCCCGCACCAGGCACGACTCCTTACCGCATTCACGACACAAAACGTCCCGCCTCGCCAAAAATGCAAAACTTCGCCAACAGAGATCCCCACCTGCTGAAGAAAAAAGCAACCGCAAAAGCATGCCCCGCTAGGTTCACCCCACAGCAAGAAGCTTCGACCCGTGCTGTTCAAACATCAACGCCGCTCATCGCCGGGCACCGCCAAAGTAACTACACCGAACCATTTCGGAACAGCACACTTCCCAATTGGTGCCCAAGCAACCACACTCGTCTCCAGCGCCGAAGGCGCGTCCGACTCATATCTAGCCCGCCCTGAGCGAGATCGCCGTAACGACCGAGTCGAATCGGGGCCAGTCCCGGGCCCGCTGCACGGCCAGTCCCGCGCCCTCCCCGCCACCCACCGTCAGTGGCCGAACTGCCGCAGGTGATGATCCGTATGCTTCCAGTTCAGCGCATTCCACTCATCATTGGTCAGCGGCCCAAACAGAAAGTGCGCCGGCCCATCTCCACGCGGCGTCACCGCTAACATCTCGATCCGCTCGATCACCCGCTGCCGCTCCTCTTCGAAATCTCCCGGAGCCCTCGCCAGCAATTCCCGTGGCGCCTTCGCCCCCTTCGGCATCGGGATCACATACAGTGCCAGATGCTTCATCGGAAAATGCCGCAGCATCGCCGGCCCCAGCCCTCCTGTCAGCCCCGCATCGAGCCGCCCCAGTGCCGAATCCAGCGCGTCCGATAAATGACTCATCATCCGCAGCGCATCCAGGCTGCCCCACCGCGCCCTCGTCTCACGCTGTACTCGCCCTAGCCGCTGCACCAGCTCCTTCCGATCCACGTCTCTCCGCAATGTTGGCATCCACCGCTCTCCCCGCGCGAAATCCCCGCAGCCCCCAAAAAGTCTACGTCATCCTCAATCACGTCAGCCATGACCAGTTCTGGATCGCGCCACCGTTATAGTGGTCACCATGCTCCGCACCACCGCCTGCCTCCTTACCGCGATCCTTCTCTCCATCCCCGCTGCCCCCGCACAAGCCACTCCCGCCGAGGCCGCACAAACCTTCGCCGCTGCCCATCGCGACGACCTCGTCCACCAGTTCTCCGACTTCCTCGCCATCCCCAACGTCGCCGCCGATCCCGACGGCCTCCGCCGCAACGCCGACCTGCTCCTTGCTCAACTCCATCAGCGCAACATCGACGCGCGCCTCCTCACCCCGCCCTCCGGCATCCCCAGCCAAACTCCCTCCGTCGTCTACGGCCACATCGATACGCCAGGCGCCACGCACACCATCGTCTTCTACGCCCATTACGACGGCCAGCCCGTCACACCCTCCGAATGGGAGATCCCGCCCTTCTCCCCCACCGTCCGCGACCTCAACGGCGAGCCCCGCATCTACGCGCGCTCCGCGGGCGACGACAAGGCCGCCATCTTTGCCCAGCTCACCGCCCTCGACGCCCTCCGCGCCGCACATCTCCCGCTCCACGCCAACATCCGTTTCGTATGGGAAGGAGAAGAGGAAGCCGGCTCCCCGCACCTTGAGCCAATCCTCCAGGCCAATGCTGACGCCGTCCACGGCGATATCTTCCTCGTCTGCGACGGCCCCGTCGACCAGTCCGGCGCACAAACCGTCGTCTTCGGCGCGCGCGGCGATACTCACCTCGCCATCACCCTCTACGGCCCGCATCATGGCCTGCACAGCGGACACTACGGCAACTGGGCGCCCAACCCCGCCCTCATGCTCGCCCAGCTGCTCGCCGGCATGAAAGACGAAAACGGCCGCGTCCTCATCCCCCACTTCTACGACGGCATCGCCCCGCTCTCGCCCGCGGAAAAAGCCGCCCTCGCCCGCGCCCCCGTCAACGACCCCATGCTCATGAACGCCTTCTGGCTCGGCCGCACCGAGAACGCGCCCGCGCACCTGCTCTCGCTCCTCAACCAGCCCTCGCTCAACATCAACGGCATCTCCTCAGGCGCTACCGGAGCCCACGCCGCCAACGTCATCCCGCCCACCGCCACCGCCGACCTCGACCTCCGCCTCGTTGTGGGCAACGACTGGCACGACCAGCAGCAGCGCGTCGTTGACTACGTCCGATCCCGCGGCTACTTCATCGTCGATCGCGAGCCGACGCAGGAAATTCTCACCGCGCATCCCCGCGTGGCTCTCATCGTGCGCGATCAGGCCAGCTACAACGCCGTACGCACTCCGATGGATTTGCCCATGGCTCAGGAAGTCATCGCCGCCGTCGAAGGCGCACACCATCCGGTCGTCTTATTGCCAACCATGGGCGGCAGCGTTCCCCTCGGCGCTATGGAGCGAGCGGCACACACCCGCACCATCACCGTCCCCATCGCCAACTACGACGACAATCAGCACGCCGCCAACGAAAACCTGCGCCTCAAAAACCTGTGGGACGGAGTAGAAACCATGGCCGCGCTGCTGGAGATGAAGTAGGGTCCGTCGTCTCCCGTTCCCAAATGCGAGGCAACATGGACATCCATTTCAGTGGAAGAACACACTTCCATGGCACCTGGACCGCGCCGCCAAAGTCAGAATCCTCCGCTTCAAAAAGCTTCCGCCATTCCGGCTTTGCCCTGGTTTCGAAAATCACGTTTGCGGTATTCACCGGGGCTGGCTCCGACAACTCGCTTGAACGCTTTACTGAACGCAGCGTCAGACTCGTAACCGACCGAGCGCGCAACGTCGATGAGCTTTTTGTCACGCTGTTGGAGCAACGGGATCGCTTTCTGCATCCGCCACTCGGTTACGTATTCCAGGGGTGTTTGTCCGAGTAGCTCTTTAAAACGTGCTGCGAACGCGGAACGAGACATCCCCGCCGCTTCGGCAAGGAATTCAACCGTCCAGGCTGCATTCACTCTGTCGTGAAAAGCTCTCAGGGCAGCGCCTGTTTGAGGATCGAAAATCGCACGAAGCCATCCTCTGTTGCGTTCCGGTCCCGACGCGATATGCGCCCGGAGTGCCTGGATAAACATGACCTCGGCCAGCCGAGTCGCGACCACTTCAGACCCCGGCGCCTGTTCCGCCATTTCTGACGCCAGCAATTGCATTGTGCTGTGGAGATCAAGCGTGCGTGCCTGATCGGCCTTAATCAGAATGAAACTCGGCAACAACTGACTGATCGGCTTCAGACTGGCACGATCGAAACTCAGGGAACCACAGATGACTGTCGTCGGCGTGCCACCACCTCCATAGTGAGCGACATTGCTGCCGTCCCTGGACGCGATCTCGCGGAAACTCTTTTTCGGACGTGTTCGAAGGCTGTCGCGCATGACAAACGAAGTTCCCCGGGCCAGCAAAATGCAATCACCACCGGTGAAGGGAATCGGCTCCGGAACCCCTTCCACACTCAGCCAGCAGTTGCCGCGCGAGAGCATCGCGAAATGCGCCAAATCAGTGGGTGAAATCTCTTTGCGGGAAGACGCGACTTTTTCTTCGGTCCGTTTCTCCTGTATCAAGCCCCACGGGGCTGTTGCTTCGAGCCTGTGCTGACCGAAAGCGGTTACGTGCATCGTTCTGAAGATGTCGGTGATCGGGTCCAATGTAACCTCCAACTCTGGACGAATAGACAAAATATTTGGACGCCTGAGCAGTTCTCGTCCACAGCCAAAGAAATCTATTCCTTTGTAGTGAATGCTACACATCTACCGAAGGGAGCAAGGATGGGAAAGCTGGAGGGTAAGGTCGCAGTCGTCACGGGAGGATCGAGCGGCATGGCGCTGGCGAGCGCAAGGCGCTTCGTTGAAGAGGGTGCTTACGTTTTCATCACGGGCAGGAGGCAGCAGCAGCTCGATGAGGCCGTCAAGCTGATTGGCCGGAATGTGAGCGGCGTGCGCGGTGACGCGGCCAATCTCGACGACCTTGATCGCCTGTTCGAAACAGTCAAACGGGAAAAGGGCAGGATCGACGTCCTGTTTGCGAGCGCCGGCTGGGGCGAAGCCGTCCCATTAGGCGAAGTTACCGAGCAGCACTTCGATGCGGTCTTTGGCCTGAATACCCGCGGAACGCTGTTTACGGTTCAGAAGGCGTTGCCGCTGTTCAACGATGGCGGATCGATCATCATGACCGGATCCGTTGCTTCGGTGAAGGGTTTTCCTGGTTTCAGCGTGTATGCGGCCAGCAAGGCAGCATTGCGCTCCTTCGCACGCACATGGCTCAACGAACTCAAGGGCAGAAAGATCCGGGTGAACGTGCTGGGCCCGGGGCCGATCGCCACACCGATGCAGGAAGAAGTTCTCACCAGGGAGGCGAAGGAGATGTTCGAATCCCTGATCCCGCGGGGAACGATGGGTCAACCTGAGGAAATCGCCACGGTCGCGCTGTTTCTTGCTTCCGACGATTCGAGCTTCGTGAATGGGGCGGAGTTGAACGTCGACGGCGGCTTGTCGGCGATCTGAATCGGCGAATCTCGATGAGTGCATGATCGCCAATGCACTCATCGACCGCTGATCGGTACCCGATCAGTCCCATACGGCATTTATCGCCCCATGCTTCCTCTGCGTCCATGTAAGTACGAAGCTGAACACCCATAGGCGGAGGCGCTCCTTCGCGAGCAAGCCTCACAGGATTCCGTCGGACGACCGTACCGCCCCACCCCACAGCAACCCGCCAATCGACTACCACCCGCCTACATCCCAAGTGGGACTGATCAAAACCCTGTTTCCCGTTATCCTCACACCGATGGAGCCCCACTGAACCCCGCCATCCCTGGCAGGATCGCGCCTCAGCCCCTTCATCTCGCATTTGCGCTACGCCCGCACCGTGCTCTCACGGCGCAGGCACTCTCCAGCACCACCGGCGCAAACCGTTCCGGGAGGATGTCATTACCACGCGATTGCAGTTAGGAGATCTGCTCGTCCGGGCCAAGCTCGTTTCCGCTGACGACATTGCCAAAGCACTCGAACGTCAGGCCACCGAGGGCGGCCGCCTCGGCGAAAACCTCATCGCCCTGGGAGCGCTCACTGAAAAAGCGCTCGATCGATTTCTGCATCACATCCCCACCGAGCCTGCCAACATCGCCGCTACCGGCATCAACAAAGTCGACCTGATGGGCCTCATGATGAAGCTCATCTATTCGGCCCGTCTCCAAACCATCCGCCAGATCACAAATGCCATCAAGCTCCCCTACCGTATGGTCGCCGAACTGGTGCAGATGGCCGTCGATCGTAAACTCCTGCAGTCCCTGGGCGTACGTGGCGCCGACAGCGGTGGTGGCACCAGCTACACCTTTACCGAAGCCGGAAACCGCTGGGCTGTCGAGGCCCTCAATCAGGTCGGCTATGTCGGTCCCGCCCCGGTCCCCCTCGACCAGTTCAACGAGCAGGTCATCCACCAGAAGCTCACCAACGAAGTCATCACCTTCGACCGCATCCGCAAATCCA
>DATAZC010000221.1:0-37203 GCA_036272255.1 Acidobacteriaceae bacterium
TGATTGCCGCACCCCCAAAAGCGCAGTCCTCGCAACCCATTGAAAACAAACCATCCGTCAGGAAAGGGTGGGGGGAGGGGGGAGGGGGCTAACAGAATTGCCGCCTCAAGATCGCTGGGCTGAATTCCCGGCAACTGGGTAATCTGCTCCCGAAACGGGTGGGCCGTTCCGGTTTGGGATCTGCTCAGGGTCTTGAGCTGATTTTCGCCCGCCAGGCAAAGAGGCCGACGCTATGATCCTGTCGGCATGTCGTGGTGGAGACGAAAAACGAGCGCCGCCTGGCGGGTTGCGATCCCGCTGATGATGGCGACGGCAGTCAGTTGTTGTGCGCTGCTGGGTCCGTGGGTGTGGCAGGCGGGCGCGTTCGGCCAGACTGCCAAACCGGCGCCCAGGGCCGACCCTGGAGCGGCTGCCGCGAGCGAGAAGAAGGACGACGTCGTTGTGGGGAGCTATTCCCTCGTAACGACGGCCTTTGAGCTTTCCCAAACAACGCACCTGCTGAATCCGGCCATCACGATTGCGGTGGAGGGCGGAACGGAGCGGGCGCCCGGAGACATTGCCGGAGAGAAGCCGGTTCCGGCGCAGTACGCGATTGAGAAGTTCGGGAATCCCTGGTACGACTGCGTGGCGACGGTGGCGAAGCTCCGCGGATGCGACGCGCTGGATCGGGCAAGCCTGACGATCCGCGACGCGAACACGATTGCGTATCACGTGGCGAGCCACGGAGCGGCGGTGACGCTGAGCGTGAACGTCGAGGTCCACGACGTTCTGCCCGTGTCCCATGGCGGGCCGGCCGTGGACTGGCATGCGGGCGAGGTGATCTTTGTGGCCGTACCCAGGGCGACGCCGGCGTATCGGTTTTCGTCTGAGGTGCTGGTGGGCACGTGGAACGGCGAGGCGATTGTTTTTGAAGTAGGAAAAGATCTGCCGGAGAAAGCAAAAAAGGGCCTGGAGGATTTGGGCGTCAAACAGGACCTGGGCGATCGAGTGCTGTACGGTTTCAAAGTTAAGAGCAAGGAATAGGGAGTAGCCAGTGGGGACCAGGAGGAGCCACTTCGGCTCAGAGGGATAGCCCTCTCTGATCGGCTATGATTCGAAGCACGATGGAAAGATGGTCGCGTCGTGTTCGGCAGCCGTGGCTGTGGATGATCTGGATTGCCGGCCTGAGCTTGCCGGCTGCGGCCTCGGCGCAATCGGCGCCGTCTTTGGCGGCTCTGCCGCCCACAACTTCACCAGCATCTCTCACGGGTTCGCCGAGCAGCGCGCCGTTAACGGCGCGGGATCTGGGACGGGCAACGGTTCCGGTGGATGGCGCTTGGCAGTTTCACGCCGGCGATGACCCTGCCTGGGCCGCGCCGGATTTCGACGATTCCTCGTGGCAGCCGATCGAAGCAGGAAGATCCTGGGAGGAGCAGGGTCATCTGAACATGACCGGCTTTGGGTGGTATCGGCGCCATATTGTGCCGGTGACAGGCACAAATTCTGACTGGACTCTGGCGCTGTTGCTGGACAACGTGGAAGACGCGGCCGAAGTCTACTGGAACGGGCGGCGGGTGGGGAGCTTCGGCGAGGTTCCGCCGCATGCGGTGTGGTACGGGCAATCGGCGTCGGCGTTTCCGCAGGCCATCCCCCTGGGATCAGTGCAGTCGGGCGTGCTCGCGATCCGGGTATGGAAGGCGCCGTACGCGTATCTGAGCGACTCAAACCAGGGTGGGTTGATGGACACGCCGCTGCTGGGGAGCGCAGAGGCGGTGCATGCCCTGAGCACAATCAGCGCCGATCGCTGGCTCAGGAGCAACGAATATACATTCGGCGTGGCGCTGTTCAGTTCGGTGGTGAGTCTGCTGGCGCTGCTGGCGTGGTTCAGCGATCGGCGGGAGTGGATGCTGTTCTGGCTGGCGGCATATATGGCGCGACCGCTGGCGTTGCTGATCGCCGAGCTGCCCTGGTTTTCGTGGCGGTTCTCCTATGGCACGATCGGGACCATTTATTCGGCAACCGACGCGGCGTTGTGGTTCCTGCTTCTGTATCTGCTGGGGCTGAGGGGAAATCGTCAGCTGGTGCGGTGGACGCGAATATTCGCGTGCATCACGGTTGGGTTGCAATTGCTGGAGGGGTCGGAGCAGCTCTTTGACTGGACGCGGGCGCCGCACTTTTTCCTGATGGCGGATGTGGCTCTCACCATTCCGTGTTTGTTGGTGCAGACCTGGGGAATCGTGCTGGTGGTGGTCGCGCTCCGCAAGCGGCTGGACGCGGCGCGGTGGATGGTGGCTATCTGCGCCCTGCTGGCGGATCTGACCGGGAGCATGGGGAGCTGGTTCAATCTGGGAGTGCGATGGACGCACTGGACCCTGGGGAGCGCGATTGAAAGTCCGCTGTTCGCGTTGGCAGGGAACAAATTCAGAGCGGAAACGATTGCGGACACGCTGTTGCTGCTTGCTGTGGTGTATGCGGTTTGGCGTTATGAGTCGGAGCAGCGCCAACGGCAGAGCCTGCTCGATGAGGAGTTTCGCAATGCGCAGGAATTGCAGCGGGTGCTGGTCCCGCAGAGTTTGCCGGAGGTGGATGGGTTCACGGTGACCAGCGCGTACCTTCCCGCGCAGGAAGTGGGCGGCGATTTCTTTCAGATCATTCCGTTGCACGAGGGCGGAACGCTGGCGGTGGTGGGCGATGTAAGCGGCAAAGGACTGCGGGCAGCGATGACCGTCTCGCTGATTGTGGGCGCGTTGAGGAGCCTGGTGCGGACGACGAACGATCCGGCGAAGGTTTTGGACGGCCTGAATGAAATGCTGCAGGGCCGCCTGCACGGCGGATTTGTGACATGCGTGGTGCTGCGGCTCCATGAAGATGGAACGTGCGTGATAGCGAATGCGGGGCACCTGGCTCCGTTCTTGAATGAGCAGGAGATCGAGTTGCCGGGAGCGCTGCCGCTGGGCCTCAGCATCGACGCGATCTACACAGAGACGGCCGTGACGCTGAGCATTGAGGATCGACTGACCTTATATACGGATGGGTTGGTGGAGGCGCGGAACGAACAGGGAGAGCTGTTTGGATTTGCGCGCGTGGCGGCGCTGTTTGCACAGCGGCCGGACGCGTCTGCGGCGGTGGAGGCGGCGGTACGATTTGGGCAGGATGACGATGTAACGGTGGTGAGCCTTAGCCATGTGGGAAGACGCGCTTCGCGCATGCAAAGTCGAGCCGGCTTAGTGGCTGCTGCTGATGGCGTGACGGCGTAGCGCGCGAACCGGGCGGACGAGCTCACTGCCAGGCGTGGGAATCGGCGTCAATTGCATGGACGAGGCGGTCGGCGATGATCTTTTCGTCGCCGAGCGATGGATGCCAGTCGCAGGCGCCCAAGCTGAGCCCGCTGATACTCAGAAACGTGATGTACGCGTCTCCCTGCTGGCGGCGTTGCTGCACGACTTTGTTGGCTTCGGTGGCAATCTCTCCATCGGCCATATCGGTCGCCCAGACCACGATGTCTGCTTTCGGATTATGCGTGCGCATTTCGGCGAAGAAATGGACGTACGTTGATTCGTAGTCCGCGTGGAGTTCGTCGCGGGTTTTCCAGTGCTCCCCTGGGTTGAGCGGCGTGGAGAAGTCGTTCGTGCCGAGGGCGACGACGATGACGCTCGGCTTCCACGCAGGGTCATCGTAACGTTGCTTCTTGTCGAAGAGCACGAACGGATAGGCCTGGGGGAGTGTGTCGGCGGGAAAGCCGTTGTAGTTGCGGACGATGCCGCGGCCGGAGATGGCATTGACCTGGTAGTCGGCGTGGTAGTGCCGGGCGATAATGGGGCCGAAAGCCGATGTATGGTCGGTGTTCGACCAGACCTGGCCGTTGGGGCAGTCGTGTTTGGCAGAAAGAACGCCGTAGCCAACCGTGTGGGAGTCGCCGATGAATTCGATCTGGCGGCGCGTGGGCGCGACACGGAGAGCTTTTTCGTCGGCTGGGATGGCGAATCCGCCGAAGGTGTTCGGGCCGTCCTGACTTTCGGTGGCGACGAGGACGGCGATGATGTGGTCGCTGTTCCTGAGACCACCGACCTGATACACGCCGGGGTCGGGCTTCACGAACGGTGGGGCGGTTTCGTCGTCGACGACGATGTGCAGAATCTCGTTGCTCTTGCCGATGCGGAAGAAAACCGTGGGGCCGGTGAAGGCGGCGCGGAAGTAGATGCCGGGCCATTGCGCTGTGTAGTCCTTGCCGCCAAAGTCCGCGGCAGCAGGCGCGGGCGTGATGAGAATGCGGCCGCTTGAGACCATGGGCAGTGGCTGGAGATCGGAGGGGGCAGCGACTTTGTGGACGGCAGGGGTTGCGGCGTGAGCCGGCCCGATGAGGAACGCAGCGCAGAGGCCGAGGGCAGAAAGAGAAGGCAGCGGCCGGACCGGAATAGTAGCCATCGCATTGACTATAGCGCGAGGGCCGCGGCGCTCAGGCGAACACCGCGACCGATTTTTAGCGACCAATCTCAGGCGACCGACCTCAGGCGACCGCACCGGAAATTCTCGGCTCGCATTCGGAGCGTCCCGCTGCTGCAAGCTGTTCGTAGTCCTTGAGCTGAATAGAATTTCCGATTTTGAGAGGGACTTCAATCATCATGTTTTTCCATGGGGTATAGGGGAGAATCTTCCACATGCTGTTGCTGAGCCAGCGGCGGAAATGAGTTCGCGGGACGAACCAGTCGCCGGCTCCGTCGGCGATGCCCTGGCATTTCGACACGAATGCGCGCATCAGGGATTCGTAGCGGGCAAAGGCGAGGCGATGATCGCCGTCAGCCTCGGCGAGTTCGCCGGCCAGCACGTAAGCCCCGGCCACAGCCATGCCGGTGCCCATGCCCGACAGCGGCGAGGCGCAGTAAGCGGCGTCGCCGAGCAACGCGGTGCGGCCGCTGGACCAGTGGTCCATTTTGATCTGGCTGACGGAGTCGAAATAGAAATCGGGTGCCTGGTCCATGAGCGCGAGAAGGCGCGGAAGTTCCCAGCCTTCATCCTGAAACCGGGTGCGGAGGATTGCTTTTTGCTGTTCGGTATCGCGACGGTTGAAGCAGAGCGGATCAGTGGCGAAGAAGAAGGACGCGCTGGCTTCCAGGGAATCGCCGCCGCTGAAGATGCCGACCTTCCTGCCCAACGTGCCGTAGTAGAGGCCGGCGTGGTCGAGGTGGAGATAGTTGGGGATGGTGAAGATGGAGACGTAATAGCCGAGGTAGCGAAGGAAGCTGGCCTCGTCGCCAAAGACGAGGGAGCGGACGCGGGAGTGGAGCCCGTCGGCGCCGACGACGAGGTCGAAGCGGCGTTGCGGGCTGCGCTCGAAGGAGACCCCGACGCCGGTTGCGTCCTCCGCGATGGCGGCGATGCTATCGTCGAAGATGTATTCGGTAGTATCGCGGGTGGCCTGATGGAAGATGGCAGCGAGGTCACCGCGCAGGATCTCCAGTTCGCCGCTGGTGAAACCGTCGGGCATGCTGGCGACTTTTCTATTCTCGCGATCGACGATGGTAATGGCGCCGATACGGGTTTGCCGTTGCTCGATGGCGGGGAGCAGGCCCATGCGTTCGAGGACGCGGAGGGATGCGCCGCGAAAGTCGATGGCGTAGCCGCCGGGGCGCACGGCGGGCGCGCGCTCCACGATGGTGGGCTGAAAGCCGTATCGATGGAGCCAGAAGGCGAGAGCGGGACCGGCGACGCTGGCTCCTGAGATGAGGACGGTTTGGTTTTTCATGGCAGTTCTCCGTTCCGGTATTGTACATTTGTCTTGCACATTTGTACCATACGCATGTCTGGTACAAATGTTCCATGAAAGCGGAGAAATCTCTCAGCAACCGGGACGCCCTGCTGCGGGGGGCGAAGAAGTGCCTGTTGGAGAAGGGCTACAACCGCACGACGGCCCGGGATATTGCGGGCGCGGCAGGGGTGAGCCTGGCGGCGATCGGCTATCACTTTGCGTCAAAGGAAGCGCTGCTGACCGAGGCGCTTTTGCTCGCCTTTGGGGAGTGGGATCGGGATCTGCAGGAGGTGCTGCTGGCGGGTGTTCCCAAACACGTAACGCCGGCAGAACGATTCGAAGCCACCTGGGCGGGGATTATGGCGACCTTCGAGACACACCGCGCACTGTGGGCGGCTAACTTCGAGGTCTTCGCACAGATGGTGGGGCAGGAAGAGGCGCGGCGAGTGATCGCGGACAAGGTGCATGTGGCGCGCGCGGGGCTGGCGGCGATGTTTCTGGGGCAGGACGAAGCGACGGTAAGCGAACACACGGTGCGGACGACCGGCACACTGTATCACGTGCTGCTGTCGGGCCTGGTGCTGCAATGGCTGATCGATCCGAAGAGCGCGCTGTCGGCAAAGGACCTGACGGAATCGCTGCGGGTGATGGTGGAGAGCCTGGGACCGCGGCGGAGGGGGCCGGCGAAGGGGCGGGCATCGCGCGCGACTCGTTGAGCACGCGTCCTAATCGACGATGACCCAACGACGACGGCTGCGGCTTCTGATCGCATGGCTGTGCCTCCCCCTGCTGGGAACTGCGATGGGGCTGGCGCAGCAGCCGGGCGCGGCATCGGTGATCCAGAAAGTGGATGCGGCGGTGAAGGCCAGGATCGACGCGATTGCCGGATACACGGTGACCGAGCACTACACGGTTTACCGAGGCAAAGACGAGGATCATCCGGTAGCCGAGATGGTAGTGAACACAACCTACAAGCGGGAGGTGGGGAAAAGTTATGCGATTGTCTCGCAAAGCGGCTCGGCTCTGATGCGCGATCTGGTGCTGAACGCGATTCTGGACAATGAAAAGCACTTGAACGAGCCTGGAGTGCGGGAGGGCGCGTGGATCACCTCGGCCAATTATGAGATGAAGCTGAAGCCGGGCGGACCCCAGCCGGTGGAGGGGCGCGCTTGTCTGGTTCTGGAGCTGACACCGAAGCGGAAGGCGTCGTATTTGATCGCAGGAAATCTGTGGGTGGACGCGAAGGATGGATCGATCGTGCGGATCGAGGGGACTGCGTCGAAAGCGTCGTCGATGGTGAGCGGGCCGACGCAGTTGGTGCGGGAGTATGCGAATGTCGATGGCTATCCAGAGGCCATGCATCTGCGGGCGGCGTCGAGTAGTTTCATGTTTGGAGAGACGGTGGTGAAGGTGGAGTACCAGGATTACCGGGTGGAGTTGCGGCCGGCGGGGTAGTGTGGTCGATTTTCCTTGCAAGGGGATTCCCCTTCAAAATCCCTTGGGGCAGAGCATTTTTCGATGATGTGAATTCGTGTGCCGTTGGAAAGGCCACCGGTTAAAACCCGGTTGAGGGGGACGCTCTGCGGCACGACTGAAGTCATGCCCGGTTACAAAAGCAAGCCGGCTCCAAGTTTTTTCGCGAGTTGTTCGGTCGTGCCCTTGCGATGATCCGGGAAATGCAGGTTCATTCGACGCGCGTCTGAATTGTTTCAGCGCGCGCGCTGATTCTTCGGAAGGCTCGCTCAGTATGAGAGATTTTGGTCCGCATATGGGATTTGGTGTGGATGGCTGCGAATCAACCGCGGATCCCCTCCGTTTACCCCATCTGCGCCTGTCGGCGCGACGGGGCCCGGGAACGCTCCGCTCGGGATTGACACGCCTTCAGGGAATTCGATTTATTTGCGTGAGGTCAGGTCAGGTCCCGGATGGAATCAGTAGACGTCGCGGAGGTAGCGTTTTTGCTTCTTCATCTCAGCAAGGAATTCGTTGGCGTAGTCGGGGCCTTTGCCGCTGTGGGTGGCTACGGCTTCGAGTAAAGCTGCTTCGACGTCAGGGGCCATGCGCTTGCTGTCTCCACAGACGTAGAAGTACGCGCCCTGTTCGAGCCAGCGGTAGAGCTCGGCGGAGTTTTCGCGGATGCGCTGCTGGACGTAGATCTTTTCCTTCTGGTCGCGGGAGAAGGCGGTATCGAGGCGATCGAGGACGCCGCTGGCAACCCACGCCTCAAAGTCTTCCTTGTAGAGAAAATCCTGGGAGGCGCGCTGGTCGCCGAAGAAGAGCCACATGGGCCAGCGGCCGACTCCTGCCTGTTTGTGCTGGAGGAAGGCGCGGAAGGGGGCGACTCCGGTACCCGGACCGACCATGATGACGCGTGCACCGGGGTCGACGGGGAGGCGGAAGAACTGGTTGGAATGGATGAAGAGGGGGAGCCGGCCGCCTTTGGGGGTGCGCTCGCCGACGTGGGTGGAGCATACACCCTGGCGGTCGCGGCCGTGGGTGTTGTATTTGACGACGCGAATGGCCAGGTCGATTTGCGTCCGAAGAAGGGCCTGGCTGGAGGAGATGGAATAGAGGCGCGGGGCGAGCCGCGGGAGCAGCTTGAAGAGCTGCTGCGGATCCTGGAGTTTGGCTGGAGCGTGTTCGACGAGGTCGAGGAATTCGCGGCCCCAGAGGTAGGCATCGAGCTTTTCTTTGTTGCCCGGCTCGATAAGGGCGGAGAGCTCGGGATGGCCGGTGTGTTTGGCCCAGGCCTTGAGGGTCGAACTGGAGAGCTTACCGACCATGAGCCAGGAGGTAAGGGCCTGGCGGACGTCGAGAGGTTTGCCGTAGAAGTCGGTGACGGGCTCATCGCCGGTGAGCTGGAGGCGCTCGAGGACGAGGTCGACGGCATCGCAGGTGTTGACGGGGAGGATGCCGGCCGAATCGCCGGGAAGGTACTCGATGCCGGAGTCGGCTAGATCGAGCTCGATGTGGCGCGTTTCCTTCTCGGAGCCGGGGCCGGTGAGCAGCCGATTTTCAAGCACAGCGGCGGAATAGGGATGGTTGCGTGAGTAGACGGCGGCGGTGCTTTCCAATGTCGCGGTAGCCTCAGACTGCATTCGTTTTGGTGTCCCCTCCGAAACGGCAGGCGAATAGTGCCGTAACCAGATTAGACGATAGCCAGGGGAATTCGGACTCTGTGTGATTGAAATCACGAAGCGCGCCGTTGGTTGTGACGGCGGTCACGATGCCTGGGCTGCGGTGGTGACCACGACGGCGGTGCAGGGGCCGGGCGCAACGCTGCGGTAGGCGTGCTTCTGGAGGGAGTCGAAATAGATGGCGTCGCCGGGAGCAAGGCGGAAGGCCTCGGTGCCGACGGTGATTTCCAGCTGGCCCTCGATGACGTAGAGGAGTTCGACGCCAGGATGGAAGTGGGAGAGAGCTTTGGCGGCGGAGAGGGGATGGAAGTGGGCGAGGAAACCGGTGAGGCGGCGCTCGCTGACGCGGAAATCGAGGCTCTCAAAATGCCACGGAGTGGGTGTGGCGCGGGGATCGGCGGGAAACTTTTTGCGTTCCTGTTTGCGTGCGATGGCGACAACGTGACGCTTGCGGGGATCGGTAAAGAAGTAGTCGAGCCCGACGTTGAAGACGGTAGCGATGCGAACGAGGGTGGGCAGCGTGGGCACGAGGCGGGCGTTTTCGAGGCGCGAGAGCATGGCCGGCGACAGGCCGGTATGGGCGGCCAGTTGGGCTAGTCCCATGCTTTTGCGAAGACGCAGAGCGCGCAGTTTTTCGGCGATGCCGTAAGGGCGGATCGACTCCTCGATGACGTCGGGGACAGATGTTTTGGGGGCCATTTTCTTCTGCCTCAAATGTTTCTCCTGTTTTTTTCGCAGCAATCAAGTGAAATGAAGGGTGACGGTCCTATTGACTGACAATCAATTATTTTTGCCTTACTGTCAATAGCAGGAAGCGAGCAAAGAGCGCTTTTCCCGGAGGGTACAAGCAATGAGAAATATGGTGGGAATTCTGGCGCTGGCGTTGACGGCCAGTGCAGCGACGGCGGCGCCGAAGATGGACATCGTGCAGACGGCGGTTTCGGCGGGACAATTTCAGACACTGGTAGCGGCCGTGAAGGCGGCGGGACTGGCCGAGACGCTGGAAGGCAAAGGACCATACACCGTGTTCGCGCCGACGGATGAGGCGTTCCAGAAACTGCCAGCAGGAACAGTGGATTCGCTGCTGAAGCCGGAGAACAAGGAGAAGCTGCGGGCGATCCTGCTGTATCACGTGGTACCGGGGCGGCTGGATGCGGCAAAGGTGTCGCATATGACTTCGGCCAAAACGGCCCAGGGAAGCGATCTGCAGATAGCGGCCAGCGGGGACGGGGTTACGGTGAACGGCGCGCACCTCATCAAGGCGGACATCGCGGCGACGAATGGCGAGATCCATGTAATCGACACAGTGCTGATGCCACCGAACCAGTAAGGGGATCAGAACGAAATCCAAAACGGAGAGGAACCGGTGATGAAGGCTTTCGATATCGTTACGGCTGTTTTGCTGATTGTGGGCGGACTGAACTGGGGTTTGTGGGGCGGATTTCATTACGACCTGGTAGCGAGTCTGCTGGGCGGATATTCACCCATGAGCCGGGTAGTGTATTTGTTGGTCGGTCTGTCGGCTGTCTATCAGGCAGTGGCGTGGGGGCGTATTCAAAGGCGCTGGCACGGTATGCCGGCGACGGCGCGATCCTGAGGTTCTACGGCGGAGGCTGGAGGTTCGTTCCCAGCCTCCTTTTTTTTGTAGGAGAAGAATGGCGCTAGTTGTTGGGCGCGAGCCCACCGCACTTTTGTGGAAGCTGGCGGTTGGGCGTTTCACGGAGGACGATCAGGTCGAAGCATTCGGCGCTGGTGTCGTCCTGTAGGGGAAAGGTTGATGGAGAGCTGGGGGCGGCGCGTTTCGAAGGAGGCGCCGCATAGGGAGCCAGCTTCATGGCGAGCATTTTGTTGGGAATTTTGTAGCTGGCGAAGACGGCTGTGGCGACAGGAGCATCCTGCGCGGCGACTGCAACTGGCGCTGAGGCCATCAACATAATGTTTTTGTAGGTACCGGCGGAATCGAGGGGGAGCGAGCAGAGGGCGCCCATGATTTTGGCGGGCCCCTGCGAGGTACCGGAGATATTGGCAACGAAGCGGCCGCACTGGCCGAGAATCGCGGGCACCTGCAGCGGAGTAGCCGAAGTGAGAGCAATCTGCGGGGTGGGTTTGCCGGCGATCGCGGCATTCTGATCGAGAATCATGGTGAGTTTTTGGGCGAGGCTGGCGGTATAGGGCATGGAGAGGTCGGCCCCGCCCGCAGGCTTCTGGCCCGCCTGGAAGGTGCCGTTGCGCGCGATGAAGGCATTCCCGAGGTAAATGGTCTCCCCCTTTGGCCCGGTCATTTCGATCACGGTAAGGGTGCCCATGGTGACTTTCCAGCCGGAGGGGACGCCGGCGGCTGCGGTTTTATCGGGCGTTGTGTAAGGGGTGAGCTGGATGGAAGGCGCCGGGGTTCCAGAGGTTTGAGCATGAGCGCCAGAAGCGAGCGCCATGCAGAGGAACAGGGAGGAAGCCAGGGGCCGGAGAGGGTACGAAGCTTGCATATTCGAATCCTTCGTCAACGGGTTGCAGACAGTGCACCGGGGGAACGGATGAGGAGCGGGCGCAAGTGGTGATCTGGTGGAAACCGTAGCAGAAGTGTTTGGCGAAGCGCCAGAGCAACGAAAGGGCATGAAGGGGCGCTGTGGCTGTTTTTTGGGGTGAGCGGCTTTGGCAGATGATTTGAGATTTTCCCGGACCGGGTCAGTCGGGTTACTTTGGGCTGATAGCCGAGGGAGTTCGGTCTTGAGGTTGAGCTGAGGGGGGATTCTTCTGCTTGCTGTGGGGTGAACCTGGCCATCGCAACGGCGGGGTGGGTTTTGGTTTTTGGGGGTTTGGTTTTGTAGTTTTTGTTCGAGGCCAGTCTCGATTCGAAGCCAGTCTCGAGTCGAGGTGAGTCTCGAGTCGAGGTGAGTCTCGATTCGAGGTAAATTTTAGATCTTGGGGAAATGGTAGAGAGGGTCGATTGGCGATGGACATCGGAAAGGAGCGGGCCCTCGGGCTCGCTCCTTTTTTTCTTCGACCACGACTGGGCGCTGCCGGGACTTTAGTGCTCGGTTTGGACCAGGTGATGGGCGATGGCGAACATTGCCAGCTCGAGACGAGTGGAGACGCCGGTTTTGTCGAAAATGTTGGACAGGTGGCGCTTGACGGTTTCTTCGCTGAGGCCGAACTGCTTGGCGATGTCGCGATTGGAGCAGCCCTCGACGATGCAGCCGACGACCTCCATTTCGCGCGGGGTGAGGCCGAAGGTTTTACGGTCGGGAACGGCGGCCTGTTGCATCAGTTCATGGAGAGCACCGACGAGGTTAACGACGCGGCGGCCTCCAATCCAGTAGTCGCCGCCGGAAACGGCGCGGATGGCGGCGGTAATGTGCTCGGCGACCGCATCCTTAATCACGATGCCGCGGGCACCGATCTGGAGGGCCTCGATCACCTGCTGGGTACTGATGGTGCTGGTGAGGAGGATGATTTTTACAGTGGGCGAACCGTTCATGATGGCGCGCATGGCTTCAATGCCTGGCAGGCGCGGCATATAGACGTCGAGGAGAAGAATATCGGGCAGGAGCTCGAGGGTTTGGGTAATGGCCTCATCGCCATCGGAGCATTCACCTACGACTTCGAGGCCGCCTTCCTGCTGGAGCATGTTGCGCACGCCGATGCGGATGACAGGATGGTCGTCGGCAAGGAGGATGCGGATGGCGGGAGACGCGGTTTTCGCCGGACGCGCTGGAGCGGGACGAGCAGACCTGGTCTGGGAATTCATGCTTTGAGCCTCTGTTTGAGGATAATCGCGGCGAAACGGCATTGAGCCTCCATCTCGTCGAGTTTGCGCAACCGATCATCAGGATCGTCAATACCCGATTCGATGGCGGCAGCGGCACGGGAAATCTGAAGAGCGCCCACCATAGAGGCGCCCCCTTTAATGGTATGCGCTTCGCGGCGAATGGTCGCGGGATCGGCGTTGCGCATGGCGGCAAGACGATCGTGCGTGTCTTTCAGGAAAACGGAGAATACTTCTTCGAGGCCATCAGGATCGATAGCGCGGCGGAGGCGCTCGAAGATTTCCGCATCGAGGACGGCGTCCTCTTTGGGATCGTGGGGGACGCGGGGACGGTCAACGCCGTTCACAGGAGGAACACGGCGAGTCAAGGCGGCGCGGAGGCTTTCCGGCGAGAGCGGCTTCGTGAGGATGGCGTCGTAGCCGTCCAGCTGGGGCGGAGGGGTGGCGCTCATGGCCAGAAGCAGGGCGCGGGGAGCGGCTTTGCGCAGGGAGAGAGCTAAGGCTGTGCTGTTGAGGCCGGGCATGCGGAGATCGGCCAGGATGCAGTCGGGCGGGTCGGAGGCGGCAAGGTCGACGGCTTGAGCCCCATTTTGCGCCTGCTGGACGAGACAGCCTTCGGCTTCGAGGAGCACTGCCGTGACGGCAAGACTCACGGGGTCGTCGTCGACCGCGAGAACGCGTCGTGGAGTGGGGGAAGGGCCGGAGGTCATGTCGGGACGATTTTACACACTGATTGTGACGGATTCACGCGCCATTTGCGTTGCTTTAACGGGATATTAGCGGCACGTGACTTAGCTTCGGGGCATGAACGCAAAATATAAGCTTTTAGCACTCATTTTTGGGGCAGGCCTGTTGTTCGCTGGTTCAATCGGCGCACACGCACAGTATGAGGACGGAAGCCTGGTAGGAACCATCCGCGATTCCAGCGGGGCAGTGGTTTCCGGAGCCGCGGTGAGCGCGACGAACACGGCGACCGGGATCATGGCCAAGGCAACCACGACGGGCGACGGGGCCTACGAGTTCCCTTCCCTGCGGACCGGGGTTTACACGATCGCAGCGACGGCGAAGGGATTTGCGCAGGCAGTTGCGCAGAACATCACCGTTTCGGTGGGAAGCCGGGAGCGCATCGATCTGCGGCTGGTGCCGGGCCAGGCGGAGACCACGGTCGAAGTGAGCGACGTGGCGCTGCAGCTGGAGACGGATTCAAGCCAGCGCGGGCAGACAATTACGAACTATCAGAGTGAAGCGCTGCCACTGGTGAGCCGGAACTACTCCGACCTGCTGGGGCTGGTGACAGGAGCGCGGCAGGCACCGACGGCGGCGACGACCAGCTCGATCTCGAGCCTGGTGCGGGCAGGCGCGTACAACGTGAACGGCCAGCGCAGCATGTTCAACAATTTTTTGCTGGATGGCATGGACAACAATGCGTACGGCGAGAGCAACCAGGGATTCGACAACCAGATCATCGCGGTACCTCCGGATTCCGTGGCGCAGTTCAGCGTGGTGACGAACAACGAGAGCGCGGAATACGGGCGCGGGTCGGCCGCGACGATCAACGTGGCGTCGGCGAGCGGCGGCAACACCTATCACGCAACTCTGTATGAGTTTTTGCGGAACACAGATCTGAATGCGGCTGGGTTCTTCAAACCGAATATCGTGAGCAACACCGGCAAGGTGACGCCGTTCAAAGAGCCGGCGTTCAATCGGAATCAGTTTGGGATGAACTTCGGTGGTCCGGTGATGCGGGATCGGCTGTTTTTCTTCCTGGACTATGAAGGATTTCGGCAGACGCTGACGCCACTGAACGTGTTGACGCTGCCGACACAGAATGAGCTGAACGGCGTGCTGGTGGTTCCGGTGCGGAATCCGCTGACCGGGACGACGTACGCGGCGGGGACCACGATTCCGTCGACGGCATTCGATCCGCTGAACGCGGCGGTGGTGAATGCCTTTAAGAAGATTCCGTTGCCGGCTTCGGGATTGGCATCGACGGGGCTGAACTCGAATGACTACTCGGTGGAACCGCCGTTCACGGACAACTCGGATAAGGGCGATCTTCGGCTCGATTATCAGCAGAGCGCGAACAGCTCGTGGTTTCTGCGGGTAAGCGACCGGAAAGAGACGGGCGTCAACTACACGACGATTCCGCTGCCGCTGGACGGGCAGACGAACGGAACGATTCGGATTCTGGATCAGCAGGTGGTGTTGGGGAATACGTATTTGTTTGGGCCGAACAAGATTCTGGACGCACGGCTGGGCATTTCGCGGACGAAGGCGGGGAAATTCAACCTCTCGATTGGCGACGATGCGTTCTCGATTCCAGGCCTGCCGTCGAATCCGGTGGTGGCGGGGGGATTGCCGTCGGAAGGGATCACGGGCTTTACGGGATTTGGACGGCAGAGCACGAATCCGCAGTGGCAGGATCCGGCGCTGATCGATCCCAAGGTGAACTTCACGTGGGTGAAGGGGAATCACTCGCTGAAGTTCGGCTACGAATACGAGCACGTCTGGATGGCGGTCAACGACAACAACCCGCTGTATGGCTCGTGGACGTATGGGGGCGGTTACAGCTTGTGCGATGCGGCCATTTCCGCGGACTGCGCCACCACCAGCAGCGGCGCGGCGGCTCCGACGGCACCTGTATCGGACACGTACTGGGCGGACTTTTTGTTTGGAGCAACCAGCAGCTATCAGCTAGCCAATTATTTTGTAGTCCACCTGCGGCAGTCGCTGGACAGCGCGTACGCGCAGGACGACTGGAAGGTGGCGCCGAAACTGACGCTGAATCTGGGACTGCGGTGGGAGTACGGGTCGCCGTACTCTGAATGGAAGAACAACGTTTCGAACTGGGATCCGGCATCGCAAACGGTGCTGACGACTACCCCGGGGGCGGTAGCGGGGAACGGCATCACGCCAGTGCATGCGAGCGGCGTGTACGGCAGCACGCTGGTGAATCCGGACCTTACGGATTTTATGCCGCGAGTTGGCTTTGCCTACGCGCCGTGGACGAAGACGGCGATCCGCGCGGGGTTTGGCACAGGGTATGTGCACTACACGCGAGCGGGGTCGGGCGACATTCTTCCAATCAACGCACCGCAGGCACAGTTTGCGGCAGTGACGCAGATTAAGCCGTCAACGACGAATCAGTGCAGCACACCACTGCCGGCGGAGATCATCACCACAGGCACGACGACGCCAAGCTGCTTTGCCACGGCCAGCCAGGGATTCCCGTCCGGATTGGTGACGGCGTTCAACCCGGCGACGGATAACATCACGTGGATTCCGAAGAACCGGCCGGACAGTTATGTGGAGAGTTTTTTTCTGAGCGTGCAGCAGCAGCTGGCCAAGAACTCGCTGGTGGACATTGCCTATGTCGGCAATCACGGGCTGCATCTGGAAGGGTTCATGAACGGGAACCAGAAGAATCCGGCAAACGGATTTGCGCGGCCGTTTACGAACTGGCCGAGCGACATTACGGAGGCATACAACGAGTTCTATTCGAACTTCAACGCGCTGGAGGTGCGCTACGAGCAGCGCGGAGTGGCTGGGCTTACGCTGCTGAACTCGTTCACCTGGGAACATTCGCTGGACAACGCGTCGGCGTCGCTTGAAGCGAACACGCCGTCTCCACAGAATGCCTACAACCTGCGTGCGGACTATTCGCAGTCGGACTATAACCTGCCGATATCGGACGGGCTCAGCCTGATTTACGACACGCCTTTCGGAAAGGGCCGGCAATTCCTGTCGAACATCAACGGCGCGGAAGATGCGTTGTTGGGCGGATGGCAGATCAGCGCCATCAACCCCATGCAGGCGGGCACACCCTTCAACCTGACGTACACGCCGAACACAGCGCAGCAGGTTTCACAGCAGATCTCAGCTACATACCGAGGCGCGAACGAGTATCGGCCGGATGTTGTGCCGGGACAGAAGGTAACGCAGGGAACGAAGAGCCGAGCGGCAAACACCGGGTATGTGAACTACATCAATTACGGTGCGTTTGTTCTGCCGCCGGTAAAGGACGCGGCTGGCAATGCGCTGAGCCCGTTTGGGAATGCGTCACGGAATCCGGGACGTACGCCGTCGTTTTATGAGACGGATCTCGATATCAACAAGAAGTTCAACACACCGGTGGAGCGGATGAAGATCGAGTTCAGGGCCGAAGCATACAACGTGTTTAACCGATCGAACCTGTATCTGCCCAATTCGATCACCGGGACGCAGGGGACAACGACGTCAACCCTGGGAGTCGGGTCGACTCCGGGCTTGTCAGCGATCAGCGGCGGAGCGCCGACGAGCGGCGGACAGATTTCGAGCACGTTCGAGCCGAGGATTCTGCAGTTCGGGCTGAAGATTCTTTACTAACCGAGATCAACTTACTCCAGGGAGCCGCGCTTTGCGGCTCCTTTTTTTTGTTGCAAGGAGGGACGCGCGGGTGATGGAAACAGCACGGCGCGCGGTGTACAGTGGGCGGCAATGGATTCGCGGGAATCGAGAGAACTTGAAGCGCAAATCGCAGCGCTGCGCGGTCGGGTGTGGCGGCTGGAAGAGACCTTGCAGGACCACGGGATTGCGTTGCGCGACGAGGGTATTCCTGGTGCAGTTGCTGTGGCGGTGACCGCGACAGCGCCGGTTGCTATCGGGCAGCCGGGTGAGGTGGCGGTTCCTGCGGTGGTGCACGCGGATGTGCCGATGGCTGCGCAGCAGTCTACGGTTGTCGGGGCGGTTGCAGTAAACGATGAACCGTCACTCGAAAGCCGGATTGGATCGCAGTGGTTCAATCGCATTGGGATTCTTGCCGTATTGATTGCGGCGGCATGGTTTCTGAAACTGGCGTGGGATAACCACTGGATCGGGCCGCTGGGCCAGGTCCTGATCGGGCTGGTTGCGGGTGCAGGACTGATTGCGTGGTCGGAACGCTTCAGGACCCACGGATACCACGCTTTCTCGTATTCGCTGAAGGCGGTGGGCAGCGGAATTTTGTATTTGTCGTTGTGGGCGGCGTTTTCGTTTTATCACCTGATCGATTCCGGGGTGGCGTTCGCGGCGATGATCGCGGTGACGGGGTTCAACGGCTTCCTGAGCTGGGCGCAGGACGCGGAGTTGCTGGCGCTGTTCGCGATTGTGGGCGGCTTCTCGACGCCGCTGCTGGTTTCGACCGGGGAAAACCACGAAGTTGCGCTGTTCACGTATCTGCTGTTGCTGGATGTAGCGGTGCTGTTGCTGGTGGCGCTGAAGCCGTGGTCGCGACTGCTGTGTGCGGCGTTTGCGGGGACGGTGTTTTTCTTCGCGGCCTGGGCCATGCAGTACTACTCCAGCGATCAGTTTGGGACGACGGCGTTTTTTTTGGCGTGCTTCTTTTTGATTTTTGCGTGGGCGCCACGGCTGGTGCGGCTGCGTGAGGAGGGTGGGAGCGGGGCGAGCTGGGATCATCTGGCGCTGGTAGTGGCACCGCTGGCGAACGCGGGGCTGGGATTCCTGGGCTACTACCTGATGCTGGACAGCGCGGGGAGCAAAACAACGGCGCCCTGGGTGGCTGTGGCGTTCGCCGCATTCTATTTATTGTTGCTGCGATTCCCGGCGCGTGGAGCGATTCATGGGAGCGCGGAGGCCACGTTGGCGCTACACCTGACGATTGCGGTGGTGTTTCTTACGATCGCGATTCCGCTGAAGACGCAAGGGCGTTGGATGACGATTGGATGGCTGGCCGAGGGGGCGGCGCTGGTGTGGCTGGCTCGGCGCATCGGGTCAACGCTCCTGACTGTGCTCGCGTTCCTGTGCCTGGGGATGGGGCTGTTGGCGGTGGTGACGATGAGTCCGAATGCGTCACTCATCCCGGTGTTCAACGAGAGATTCGGTACGTATCTGTTTGCGATTGCGGTCTGCGCTTTTGTGGCTTGGCTTGCGGCGCAGGCGGTGACGGAGCTGGAGCCGGAGTCGGCGATTTCGTGGACGGGCATTGCGGGAGCGGCGGGGCTGGCGGTGAATGCGCTGATCCTGCTGGCGGTCGGTTGGGAGATTCACGCGTACTGGTGGTACATGCAGTGGCGGGGCGACTGGACGCTGATGCACGACTACCGGATGTATGCGCAGTTCAGCTACTCCGCGTTCTTTATGTTGTTTGGGGCGGCGCTGCTGACGCTGGGATTCTGGCGGAGGGCGGCCTTCCTGCGCTGGCAGGCGCTGGTGCTGCTGGCGGTGGCGATTGGGAAGGTGTTTACGGTGGACGTGAGAGCGCTGAGCCAGGGATATCGGATTCTGAGTTTCCTGGGACTGGGAGCGCTGCTCCTTGCTGTGAGCTTTGTCTATCAGAAAGACTGGCTGAATCTGCGCAAAGCGGCGCATTGAGGGAAGGGTGAGGGCCTGGCATTGATGCATGGTCGAGCGGTGGTGGTGTTGTTGGCGCTGGCGGCGGCGACGCCGAACGTGAAGTACTTCCGATACGAGCGCGGTTTGGATGTTCAGACTCCCGTGAAGACGGGACAGACCTGCGCGGTGCTCGACGGCGGGATCTACGCGCATGCGGCGGCGGGGTTGGTCGACGTGCGCCTTTACCGTGGAACGGGGTCGGATGCACAGGAAACGCCGTTTGTGATCCGCGAAGCTGCGCCGGTTGAGCGGCAACAACGCGAGATTGCGCCGCTGAATCTGGGACGGAAGGGTCCGCACACCAGTTTTACGGCGGAGATGCCGGCAGGGCGGTACAGCGATGTGGAGCTGAACATCACGGCCAAGGACTTTATTGCAACCGTGGCTGTTACAGGTGCGCCGAACGAAACTGGCCGCGAGGGGACGGAGCTGGGGTTGTTCACAATTTTCGATCTGACAGCGCAGAAGCTGGGACGGAGCATGGTGCTGCATCTGCCGGAGTCGGATTTGAAGTATCTGTACTTCTCGATCGATGGGCAGGTGAAGCCGGAGGATGTGCACGGGGTTTCGGTGGAGCGGGTGTCAGCAAAGCAGCAATATGTCACCGTAGCGGATACGAATCAGTTGTCGCAGAAGGACAAGAGCACGATCTTCACGTTGAAAGTGCCGGCTCGCGTGCCGGTGGAGCGGATCGAGTTTGCTGTGGGGGATCAGCCGGCGTATTTCAGCCGGGAGGTTACGGTAAAGGCGCAGGCGGTGCCTGGCGGGAAACCTGATCTGGATCAGGAACCCGCGCAGGCGGTGGAGTCATCCGGGAACTTGCTGCGGCTGCATACGGTGCGCGAGGGACACAAGATCGACGAGGAGGATCTGGCGGTTGGCGCGCCGTGGACGGGTTCTGGAGTCGGCTTTGGCGATGCGGGTTCGACGTGGACGCTGACGGTGGACAACGGCGATGATGCGCCGCTGGCGATCACGGATGTGAAGCTGGAGATGGCGGATCGGCGGTTGTGCTTCGATGCCGCTGCGGGGGCGCAGTACACGCTGATGTATGGCGATGCGGCGCTGGCGGCCCCGCGGTATGACTACGCAACGTTGTTTGCGCCGGATGCACATGCGGCGGTGGCTGTGCTGGGGGCAGAGGAGGCTAATCCGGAGTTGGAGGCACGGGCGGATGAGAGGCCGTTTACGGAGAAGCATCCGGGGTTGTTGTGGGTGGCGTTGGTTGCTGTGGTCGGAGTGCTGGCGGTGGTGGCGGTTCGGACGGCGAAGTCGACGCCGAAGGCTGGGTAAAGGATGGCTTCCCTCAGGGGCTGAAGCCCACTTCCTTTTTGGGCCCTGATGGCACGGCTGAAGCCGTGCCCCTTCACCTGTCCTGGCAGAGCAAAAGAGCGCAGATTCGATCGCGATGGTTGAAGCCGCAGGGCTGAAGCCGGTTTCAGTGGTGGGCTGCAAGGGCACCCATTCGACTCGCCTCGCGTTGCCCAGCTGCCACTCAGGCAGGCTTGTGAAGTCGCGCCCCTTCGCCGCAACGCGGCTCGGGGTCCGGTCCCTTAAAGCAAAACACAAGGTCTTTCGCTTCGCTCAGGATGACAATCCAGATTGTCAGCGCTACCGCAAAGTCGGCTCGACTTCGTTGAGCCAGTCGGGTGGTTTAAGGATTTCGCGGGGTTTGGAGGCTCCTTCGGAGGGGCCTACGATGCCGTCGCGTTCCATCATGTCGATGAGGTGAGCGGCGCGGCCGTAGCCGATGCGAAGACGGCGCTGGAGCAGCGAGGTTGAGGCCTTACCGAATTCGAGAACAAGGCGCACGGCATCTTCGAAGAGGTCGTCGTTTGTATCGTCGCCGTCTCCTCCTTCAAAGCCACCTTCGCCGCTGCTCGCATCTTTGGGGGCTTCGAGGAAGCCGGTGACGTAGTCGGCAGTTCCCTGCTTCTTCCAGAAATCCGTCACAGCGGCAATTTCTTTTTCAGTGACAAAGGGCGCGTGGACGCGATGGAGGCGCGAGGTGCCGGGCGGCAGGTAAAGCATGTCGCCGCGGCCGAGCAGAGCTTCAGCGCCGTTGGAGTCAAGGATGGTGCGCGAGTCGACTTTGGTGGCGAGGCGGAAGGACATGCGGGTGGGGACGTTGGCCTTGATGAGGCCGGTGATGACGTCGACCGAGGGCCGCTGGGTGGCGAGAACCAGATGGATACCGACGGCGCGGGCCATCTGTGCCAGGCGGGTGATGGATTCTTCGACGTTGGCCTTGTCGAGCATCATGAGATCGGCGAGCTCGTCGATGATGATGACGATGTAGGGCAACGGGCGCTCGTCTTTGTTCTCTTCGTCGAAGAGCGAGGGCGTGGCAGCGTCAAAGAGGCGGTTGTACTGATCGATATTGCGGACGCTGCGCGAGGCAAGGAGCTTCAGCCGGCGCTCCATTTCCTTGACGGCATTGCGCAGGGCGTTGGCGGCGAGTTTAGGCTCGGCAATGATGGGCGTAAAGAGGTGCGGGATGCCTTCGTACATGCCGAGCTCGACGCGCTTGGGGTCAACAAGGATGAGGCGAACCTGGTCCGGCGTGGATTTGTAGAGCACGGACATGATCATGGCGTTGATGGCCACGGATTTGCCGCTGCCGGTGGAACCGGCGATGAGGACGTGCGGCATTGTCGTCAAATCGGCGACGACGATGCGGCCGTTGATGTCCTTGCCCATAGAGAGAGTGAGTTTAGAGCGGGAGGTGGCGAAGCTTTCCGACTCGATGACATCGCGCAGCCAGATGGTTTCGCGCTCCTGGTTCGGGACCTGAATGCCCACCGTGCTTTTGCCCGCCATTCGTTCGATGAGGATCGACTCAGCCTTCGTGGCGAGGCAGAGGTCTTCGGCAAGGCCGGTGACGCGGCTGTACTTGATCCCGGCTTCCGGACGGAACTCAAAGGTGGTGACAACGGGTCCGGGGTTGATCTGGACGACCTGGCCGAGGACATCGAACTCGGCGCACTTTTCGACGAGGGTCTGGGCGGAGGCACGGAGCTCGTCTTCGCGGACGGGTGAGGGATCGTCGCTGCGATGGAGCAGGGTGCTGGGAGGAAGGCGGAATCCGCTGACATTTTTGGGGGCTACGGTGATAGTGCGGAGTTCGGTGTCGGCACGCTCACCAATGGCTGGTGCCGGCGGCACTTCGCGCTTCGCGACGAGCTGCGGACGTGCAGGCACGGCGGCAGGCTCAGGCTGCGCGGGCGGGGGTGGTTCCTTCGCAACGGTGCGCGGCATTTGATCCCACATGCCGGTGGCGGCTGGAGTTGGATCGGAGGCGGTGGAAGCGTTGGTCTCGGCAAAGCCGTACTGGCGGTGGGGGACATCTCCGCGGTCTTCGGCAACGACAGCGGGGGCGGGCACAGACTTTTCGGGTTTCGCAGCTTTTTCTGTAGCTTTGCGGGCCTTCTGCAGTTCCTTCTCGTGGAGCTTGTCGGCGCGGACGGCGGCTTTGAGTTCGCGCCGCTGGGCGCGGGCGCGACGCCAGTTGGCGAAGCGGTCGCGCCAGGCCATGAGGAAGGCGAGCTTGATGCCCAGCCATTCGCGGGCAGTATTGAAGCTGAAGGTGGTGCAGAGGTATACGGCGGCCGCGACCAGGGTGACGGTGACGATCAGCGCGCCAGGAAAATTGAGGAAGCGGACGAGAAGATCAGCGACGAGACGGCCGGTGAGCCCGCCGATGGGCAGTCCGTAAAGGAAGGTGGGGTGGCCGGGGATAAGGCCGAAGAGTGTGGGGGCGAAGGTGAGGCTAAGGAGAACGCCAATGGTTTTGGAGCCGGGGGAGCCAGCGGGCCGGGAGAGCATCCAGGTCCAGCCGAGTGCAGCGAGCAACATTGGGAGGAGGAAGGCGGAGACGCCTTCGAGCTGGAGGAGGCCGTCGCCGAGGTAAGCGCCAGCGGGACCGATCCAGTTACGAACGGGGGCGGAGCCGACGGTATCGAATGACGGGTCCGTCGGATGGTAAGAAACCAGGGAGAGAAAAAGGAGGACAGCCGAGGCGAGCGCCAGCAAGCCGATGAGCTCATTGAGCCGGCGGTTGCGGGTCGAGGTCAGAACCAGACGAGCGGGTTTCATGGGCAGACAGGTCGGAAAGGCTCACCGACGCGACGAACTGCGTGGGCGAGGCGGGCCAAACTGCCAGAGCAAAACCATTATCCCAGATGAGGGGGGAGGCGGGGGAGAAAAGGGTGAGGGGAATCGAGGTGGATATGTGAAGGAAGGCAGGGTACAGGGGTCAGGTTGCAGGTTACAGGTTTCGGGTTGCAGGTTACGGGCGCCGATCCACAGGAGAAGGGCCGCGCCGAGGTTCCGCTCCTCAACTGGCCATGAGGTGGGCGCCGAAGAGGAGCAGGGCTGTTCCGAGAAGGATGCGATAGACGGCAAACAGCACAAAGCCGTGGGTACGAACCCACTGAAGGAACCACTCGACGACGCCGAGGGCGACAAAGAAGGAGACGACAAAGCCGATGATGAGGACGATCCAGCTGTGGGTATTCATAAGGACGGGAGCGAGCGCGGAGTGACTGCCGGAGGCGATGCTGGGCTTGTGCCAGCGCAGCACATGAAACCCAGGCCAGAGGCTCTTGATCAGGTCATAGAGAGTGGCGGCGATCATGGTGGGGATGGAGACGAGAAAGCTGAATTCGAGAGCGGCGGAGCGAGACATGCCGACGAGCTGGCCGGAAGCGATGGTCGACATGGAACGCGAGGTTCCAGGAAAGACGGCGGAGGTGACCTGGCAAAGGCCGATCCAAATGGCCTGCAGGAGAGACATCTGCTCCACATCGGTGACCGATGCGTCGTGGCGAACGCTCCACGCATCGATGATCCACATAACGATGCCACCGACGACAAGGGAAATGGCGATGGAACGAAGGCTTTCGAGGTGGGCACCGATGATGTTGGTGAGCAGGAGCGACGGAATCGCTGTGCAGACGAACGCGGCGAGGGTCAGGGTGAGGGGATGGTTCCAGACCGTATGCTTGCCATCTTCGCCGACGGGAAAGGTGCGGATGAATTCAAGAATGCGGCCGGTGAAGAGGAGAGTAAGAGCAAGGATAGCCCCGAGCTGGATGACGATGGTGTACATCTTCCAGTAAGGGTCGTTGAGGCTGACGTCGAAGAGCGCTTCGCTGATGCGCAGATGGGCTGTGGAACTGACAGGAAGGAATTCTGTGAGACCTTCGATGATCCCGAGAAGTACAGAGACCACGTAGTCGTTCAAGCTGGCTCCGGCCCTGGGAAAGAACTGCGTGATGGTTCGCGGCGGCTGGCGCCGACAGTTTTCTGCTGACTCTATATATCAGACCTGCGAACCGGTTGGACAGGCGGCGCTCGGATTTTGCGCGGAAGGTGCCGCAGTGAATAACCGCCGCTACTCGCGGCTGCTGCCGTAGACGGGAATGCCCTGGTCGACTTTGAAAATGAGGCTGGCGGCACGGGCGGTGAATGCGGACTGCGGATATTTCTGTTGCAGGCGATCGAAAATGGCTTTGGCGTGACCGCGGTCCTCGTCTGCGCGTTTGCTGTCCCCATCGGCGGACCACATATCACCAGCGGCGGCCTGACGAAAGATCGCGTCGTAGAGAGCTTCGGCGGCGTTGGGCGAGTCAGGATGCTCGTCGACATATTTGAGGTAGAAGTTGGTCTCCTGTTCGGGACATTTTTCCGAACCCTGCCAGTCACCGCAGAGTTTGTTGTCGATGAGGTCGAAGGCGGCCATGTCGGCCCACCTGGTTCCGGCGAAATACTTGATGACCTTGCGCATTTCGTCTTCATCCATCTGCTCGCGGAGGTAGTTTTCTTTTTCGTGGGCAGAGGGAAGCGTGGAGGCATCGGACTTTTGAATTTGCCAGCGAATGTCGGCGGCCCTGTACATAGCTTCGGGAACCCAGGGCGACTGCGGATACATGGTGGCGATGCGGCGGTAGAGGAGGCGCGCTTCTTCAGCGAGGTGGGGGGGCGGATCGGGGACGGCGGCCTGCTGCTCGAGGTTGTCGGCGGCGCCGAAGACGACCAGGTCGCCATGAGCGGTGTTGATGTCGACGATGCCCTTGTCGAGCATCCAGCCGGAGATGGGCTGAGCCTGTCCTTCGGTGCCGAAGACGGGGACGTCGGCCTGGCGGGTGTCGGGAGCGTCAGTGTTGGCGAACACGCGCAGCCATTTGCCGTTACGCTCGGCGACAACGAGCTCGCGACCGGGAAGGATGTCGGCGATGGGCCCACCCGAATCGTCGGGAGTGGCGTAAAGATTGGCCTCGCGGACGAGGGTGGCGAGAGTGCCGTTGCGCGGCATTCTGGCGGGCGGCATGGGTTTTTGGGACAGAGCCATGTTGGCAAAGACCAACAGGGTGGTGGGGACGAGGAGGAGACGCATGACGAAGGTAGGACGAGAAAGAGGGGCGATTCGTCTCACGGGGCTCATCTTACTGTGCGTCTTGCTGTGCGTCTTGTTCGGTGAGGACAGACTGGAGGACCTGAGGCTCGACGTTGCCGCCGCTCATGACGATGACGGCCTTGCTGAACGGCAGCAGCTGGTCGCGGTGGAACAGGATGCCCGCGGCGGAGCAGGCTCCGCTGGGTTCGGGGGTGAGGCGCGCGGAGTAGAAGAGGGTGCGCATGGCGGAGCGAATCTGCGATTCGGTGACGGTGATGATGTCGTCGACGTAGGTGCGAATGTGCTCGAAATTGAGCTCGCCGAGGGACTGGGTACGGAGGCCGTCACAGATAGTGCGCGTGGTCATGTCAGCAGGCCAGGTGACGAGTTGGTGGGTACGAAAGCTTTCCTGGGCGTCGGCGGCGAGCTCGGGCTCGACGCCGATGACGCGGACGGCAGAGTTGGAGAGCTTGATGGCGGTGGCGATGCCGCTGAGGAGTCCGCCGCCGGAGACGGGCGAGAGGACGAGGTCGACGTCGGGGAGGTCTTCGAGAATTTCGAGGCCGCAGGTGCCCTGGCCGGCGATGATCTGCTCATCGTCGTAGGGAGGGATCATGACGTAGCCGTGCGCGGCGGAGAGTTCTTCGGCCTTCTCTTTACGGGCGGAGCTGGCGGGGCCGACTTCGACGATTTCGGCGCCGAGAGCGGCGGTGGCGCGCTTTTTGACTTCGGGGGCGTTGGACGGCATGACGATGACGGCTTTCGCGCCGACGACACGAGCGGCGTAGGCGACTCCCTGAGCGTGGTTGCCGCTGGAGTAGGTGATGACGCCGCGGCTGCGCTGGTCGGGCGTGAGCTGGGCGATTTTGTTGTAGGCGCCGCGGAGCTTGAAGCTGCCGATGGGCTGGAGGCCTTCGGCTTTGACGTAAACCTCGGCGGCATCGAAGCCGGGGATGAGGAGGCGGACCAGCGGGGTGCGAGCGGCGACGCCACGGATGCGGGCCTGGGCTTGCTGGAAGGCGGCGAGAGTGAGGAGCGATGGGGTCGCGGTGGTAGCCATTGTTTTTATTGTGGACCAGGGCGCACGAGTTTGTCTGCGAGACGGCGGAGAAGGGATCGTCCCGGCTTGCGAGACTTTTGGGCGCTGCCCGATACCCCCTGGGGTCACTCGATCTTTTGCGATGATTGATTTTGTGCGGCTTACGAGAGAAGCGTCTGAGGAGGCTGTGGCAAGTAATACGTGCGAAGTTAGTTGGGAGATGAATGGGAGTGCTGGATTGCTGTGCGGGAGTGCGGCATTGCCGGCCGTGAAGGCGCTGCATGATAGAGACGAAAGTAGTTGGCAGGCGGACCCGAATGCAGCATTGCTATCTTCTTTTGCCGGTTGGCGGACAGAAGTGCGGCATTCGCGGATATGAATGACGCATTCGCGACCTGGAGGGAAAGAAGGCTGCGGAGCGCAGGGGGACGTACAGAAAGCGGATGCGATGGGCATAGGTCTCCTTTCCGGCAATAGAAAAGCCTCGCTCCGTTGCGAGGCCGGCTGACTGCAATTGGGTGAAAAAACACTCTTCTCCCCTATTATCAGGATATCAAGTTACAGGAATAAACCTGCCAACTATTATCGAGCTAATTGGCTTGTAAGTCATTGTAAGTCAATGCTACTTACTTTTATTTTGGGCCTGGGTCTTGACAAATTTTCCAAATTCTTCCGAAACGCGTGTTTTCGTGACTTCGTCGCTGCGGCGCAGGGCTAGAAAGCCAGGTTTGTTTCTGTAGGCTTTGCAGCCCGACTGAACCGCTTGCGGAAAATTCCTGAACATCCCTCAGCGCTAAAGCCAGTCTGATTCGGCGGCGTCTACGGCACGGCCGAGGCCGTGCCCTTTCAAAGCACAGGGCTAGCCCCTTTCTTCCTTGCCTGGTTACGGCCGACTCAAGTCGGGCCCTGTTACCAGGCGCAGCAGCTGAAGCTCGGTTCATTTTCATCGCCTCCTCGACTGCAGTCGGACCTTGTATGAATCTCATTGGCCTTACCCCTGGCTGGGGCTCGGGCCCACATGGTTTTTTCCGGACGCAAGTTTGGCGGTCCGAGGAAAGTCGGGCCCTGTTACGAATCTCATCGCGGCGACGCGGAGCGGGTGGGTCCCCGAAGGAATTTGTCAGCCCTTCAGGATGGGCTTGCCTTTTTCGTTGAGCTGGATGTGCGCGAAGGGGGTGTGGTGATCGTGGGTGAAGAGGACGAGCCACTGTTCGGGAATGGCACGGGAGTAGAAACGCTTGCGCTCGGCGATGCAGGTGACGGGGTCGAGGTCGTAGCCCATGACCCAGGTGATGTCGAGGTGGGCGGAGGTAGGGATGAGGTCGGAGATGTAGGTGGCGCGCCGGCCGCCTGGGCGTTTTGTATCCGCATCGATGTGGACGGCGAGGAGTTGCGCTGTGTGTCCGGGGAAGCATTCGACAGAGATGCCAGGGACGATGGGCGTGATTGCGCCGGGCTGGGTGTCGAGCAAGGTCATCTGCCCGGAGGCGATGAGGGGATCGTAGTTGTCGGAGTTATAGCTGATAGCGTCGCGCTCGAGCTGGAGGTGGCCGTGGGCGACTTCTCCGCGATGGGCGTAATAGCGGGCGTTGGGGAAGGTGGGGACGATGCGGCCGTCGGGGGTACGGGTGGTGTTCCAGCCGGAGTGGTCGAAGTGGAGGTGGGAGTTGATGACGATGTCGACTTCTTCAGGGCGGATGCCGGCGGCTTCGAAGGCGCGGGGGAGTTGCTGCTGGGCTCCGAAGATCTCGTTGAGTTTGGGCGGGAGCTTGTTGCCGATGCCGGTTTCGATGGCGATGGTGTGGTGGCCGGTACGGATGATGACGGTGTTGAGGCCGAGGAGGATGCGGTTCTGCGGATCGGCGGGGGCGCGTTTTTCCCAGCGGGGTTTGGGGACGACGCCGAACATGGCTCCGCCGTCGAGGAAGTAGAAGCCGTCGGAGAGGATGGTGAGTTCGAAGTCGCCGAGGGTGGTGCGGCCGCGGATGGGGTCGGCGGAGTTGGGGCGCTCGGCGGGGTGGGCCATCTCAGGGTACAGGGTACAGGTTACGGGTTACAGGTTGCAGGGTGCGGGTTACGGGGTGCGGTGTACAGGTTGCAGGTTGCGGGTTACGGGGTGCGGGCGCCGGTTAGAGGTTACAGGGTACAGGTTGCAGGTTGCGGGTTACAGGATCTGGGCTGCGGGCGCGGGTTAGAGGTCTGGGTTAGAGGGCTTATCTTCGTTGATCGCTCGCTTCACGGGGGAGGGACCGGGGAGGGATAGGGCCTGCCTTGGGAAGCGGTCGGTTCCGAAACGGAACGAGCGGCGCTGGATGAGTACTTTTGGACCCTGGCTCAATCGAAATCGCTTTCCCTTCTGCGCACAAGGGGAGCTAGCTTCTTGCTGTGGGGTGAACCTGGCGTGGCGAGTGTTTTCGGGTTTGGATTTTCGGCTTTTTGGGTTTGGGTTGGTTTTGGGTTTGGGTTGGTTTTGGGGTTGGGTTGGGTTTGGGTTGGGTTAGGTTTTGGGATTGGGGATTGGGGATTGGGGATTGGTCTTTGAGGTTTTTGGGTTGAGGCGGCTTTGTGGGGAGAGAGGTTTTGGGATTGGGGAGTGGGGTTGAGGAGGTTTCGTACGGCGTTGTGTTCGCCACATGGACGGTAGCGTTCAGGCCGAGTTTCTTCTTTCATCCTGACGACTCGGGAGTGAGAAGCTCAGCAGTCAATCCTCAGGCGCACGAACTCGGGGCGAGAAGCGAAGCGCCGGATCTCGATGCTGCCGCGGAGTCGGTTTGCGAAGCAGGGGCTAAGGCCGCGGCGGACTTGGGATGATGGACCAGCGCTCAGGGTTTGGCGGGTTGGGTGGCGGGGGGTTCCGGGGTGGGCGGCGCCGCTTTGAGGAATGTCTCGAAGTGCTGCAGGATCTTGCCGTAGAGCATGGTCTGATCGTCGACGCCAGAGACGGAGTGGGTTTTGCGGGGAAAGATGTTGTAGCTGTACGGAATGCCGGCTTCGATGAGCTTCTGAATGTACTGCACATCGTTTTCGATGTGGACATTGTCGTCGCCGGTGCCGTGCAGGATGAGGATGCGACCTTTGAGGTCAGAGGCGGCGGTGACGTCGGAGTCGTCGTGATAATTCTGGGCGTCTTCTGAGGGCAATCCCAGGTAGCGCTCGGTATAGATGGAGTCGTAGTCGCGCCAGTCGGTGACGGGAGCGCCGGCGACCCCGGCGAGGAAGCTATCGCTGTGGGAGAGCGCGAAGAGGGTGAAGCTGCCGCCCCAGCTCCAGCCCCACCAGCCGAGGCGATGCGGGTCGAGCTGCGGGAACTGGGCAAGAATTTTGTCGATGGAGGCCATCTGGTCGGCGAACTGGGGCGGACCGAAGTTGTGATAAGCGACCTGCTCGAAGTCACGTCCACGCCCGGCCATACCGCGATTGTCGACATGGAGAACGGCATAGCCATGCTCGGCAAGGAGCTGGTCGAAGAGGAAATGTTTGCCGCCCCAGCGATCGCGGACGGTCCCTACGCCGGGACCGCCGTAGGGATTGACGATGAGGGGGACGCTGTGGGGGGCGCGGTCACCGGGTGGGAGCAGGATGTCGCCGTAGAGTTTTGTGTTCTTGTCGGAGGCGGTGAGTTCCAGAGACTGAGGATCGATGAGCTTGTGGCCAGAGATGGATTTGGAATGCCAGAACGGCGTACAGACGGGGGAGTCAGACAGTGACGAGCCGGCGAGGCACGCGGCGACATTGGGTGGCGAGAGAAGGCTCGAATACGTATCGATGAAGGAGCCGCCATGGTCGGGAAAGACGGGATCGTGGAAGCCACCGACCTGGGAAAGCTGACGTTTGCTGGAGCCGTCCAACTGGACGGCCCAGATTTGCTGCACGCGGGGATCGCCCTGATTGGAGAGGTACCAGATGGTTTGGGCGGAGTTGTCGGCAGCTTTGATGGAGAGAACTTCGTAGTCGCCGCTCTCGACCTGATTGGCCAGCTCGGCAGGTGCAGCAAGCGGATTGTAGGTGTTGTAGGTGTAGCGGTAGATGTGGGTGTGGCCGTCGCGCCAGCTCAGCAGCAGGAACTGGTGATCGCCGACGAACTTCACATCGTAGGTCATGGTGAAGTATTTCGAATCGGCCTGTTCGACGACACGGCGCGCTTCGCCGGTGTGGGAGTCCGCGAACCAGAGATCGAGGTGCTGATGATTGCGGGAGAGGGTCTCGATCCAGAGGACGTGGGGATTGACCCAGCCGAAGCGGGGGATGTAGTCATTGCCGGCCTCCATGGGGATTTTGATCCAGCGGGTGGGGCCGCCGCCGGCACCGACGACGCCGATGCGAACGCCGGGATTGGGATCGCCGGGCTGAGGATAACGCTGCATCTCGACGCCGGCATGAATGGGGATCCAGTCGACCAGCGGATACTGCGGCACGCCGGCCTCGTTCATCTGGAGGTAGGCGATCTCGCGTGAATCGGGGGACCAGAAGTAGTTGCTGCGGGCGTCGAGCTCTTCGAGGTAGACCCAGTCGACGCCACCGTTGAGGAGCGTGTCTTCGTGGGTGGTGGTGAGGGGCAGGGGCGGCGCGGAGCCATCGGGACGCTGCACCCAGAGGTTGTTGTCGTGCAGGTAGGAAACGATTTGCCCGTTGGGGGAAAACTTGGGATCGTCGCCGGACATGGCGCCGGAATTGCCGATCTGGACGCCGGTACCGTTTTTGAGGGTATACAGCCAGAGGGCGCCGTTGGTATCGAAGAGGACGTGTTCGGAGTCCGGAGCCCAGATGTAGTCGGGCTGATCGTAGCGGGCGCGGTGATCGCGGTCGCGCTCGGGCATGGCGGCGTTGAGCAGCGCGGCAATTTTGTTATAGGCGATGAGCTTTTTGGGTTTGGGATCGGGAAGCTGAATGGCGACGAGGTCGCCGTTCTCATCGATCCAGGTGGCGAGTTTGCCGTCGGGAGACCAGGAGATGCCTTCGGGGGGATCGCCGGTAAGTTCGCCGGGGTGATTGAAGATTTCCTGGATGGTCCATGGGTGTTCGGACTGGGCGTGGAGGGGCAACGACAGAAGCGCGATGGAAGCGATGAAGACAGGGAGCAGACGCGAACCAGGACGAAGGGTCTTGCGAAGCAAAAAGAGTCTCCAGGAACGAACCCGGCCAGGGCTGAGGCCGGGTAGGGTCAGTGAAAGAGAATTCTAAACCCTGGAGTGCGGGGGATAGCGGGGAATCAATGGGCGCCGGCGGGGCCCCCGCCTTTGCGCTTTTTCATGAGGAAGATGAGGGGAATCATGCAGGCGGCGCCGATGGCAAGCAGGGAGATGACGTCGAGGTAGGCGAGCTGCGTACTCTGACGGACGAGCTGCTGATACAGGCTGCCCTGAGCCATGGCGCGGGCCTGGGCGGCGGAGGCGGTGCGGCCCGCGTGCTGCAGGTAGTTGGCGAGCGCATCGCGGCGGCGGATGAATTCGAGGCTCGCGCTCGAGACAAACATGGCGAGGCGATCCTGATGGAACTGGCTGCGGCGGGCAAGGACGGTAACGAAGAAAGAGGTGCCGGTGCTGCCGCCGATGTTGCGCGCCAGATTCATGAGGCCGGAGACGTCGTTGTTTTTTTGCGGGGGAACATCGGTGTAAGAGAGCGCGTTGATGGGGACGAAGAGGAAGGCGAGGCCGGAGGCCTGGAAGATGCGCATCCAGGCGATGTAGCCGTAGCTGGCCTGGACGTCGATGGTGTGGAGGGCGGCGAGGGAGGCAGCGAGGATGGTGAATCCGACGGCGATGAGGTAGCGGAGGTCGGCACGGCCGACGAGGAAGCCGACGAGCGGCATGAGGACGAGGATGGCGAGGCCGCCGGGAGAGATGACGAGGCCGGCTTGCTCAGCGGTGTACCCCATCATGACCTGAACGAATTGCGGGATGAGGACGGTGGTGCCGAAGAGGGTAAAGCCGAGGACGAACATCAGGAGGAAAGAGAAGGAGAAGTTCCGGTTACGGAACATGGTGAGGTCGAGGATGGGCTTGTGACCTCGTCGGATCTGCGCGATCTCCCACAGGATGAGGGTGAGCAGCGCGCCGATGCAGAGAGCCATGAAGACCGCGATGATGTGGGAGCCGAGCCAGTCGTCTTCCTGACCCTTGTCGAGGACGAACTCGAGGGAGCCGAAGCCGACGGCGAGCAGGCCGAAGCCCATGTAATCGAGATTGAGGCCGGTTTTGCGGTAGCGGGCGACTTCGTTCTTGATGTGGGGCGGGTCTTCCACGATGCGGGAGGTGAGGATCAGAGACAGGATGGCGATGGGGACGTTGATGAAGAAGATCCAGCGCCAGTCGTAGTTGTCGGTGATCCAGCCGCCGAGGGTGGGACCGATCGCGGGGGCGAGAACGACGGCCATTCCATAAACGGCGAAGGCCTGGCCGCGTTGTTTGGGAGGGAATGTATCGGCAAGGATGGCTTGCTCGCTGGGCTGCAGGCCTCCGCCGCCGGCTCCCTGAAGAACACGGAAGAAGATGAGGAGAGGAAGCGAGGGGGCGAGACCGCAGAGCATGGAGCTGATGCCGAACAGAGTGACGCAGATCATGTAGAAGCGCTTGCGTCCGATGAAGGACACGAGGTACGCGCTCATGGGGAGGATGACGGCGTTGGATACGAGGTAGGAGGTGAGGACCCAGGTCGCTTCGTCCTGGGAGGCGCCGAGGCCGCCGGCAATATGGGGGAGGGCGACGTTGGCGATCGAGGTGTCGAGCACCTCCATGAAGGTGGCCAGGGTGACGGTGAGCGCGATGGCCCAGCGATTATGTTTGGGCTGCCAGTTGCCGTCGATGCCTGGGGGCATAGGGGACTTTTATTGGAGGTCTGGGGCTGGGATGAGGATGCAGGAAATTCGGGTGTGTGGCAAGGGTGATGGGGCGGGGCGTCACGGGATCGTCAGGGAAAAACGGGTGGGGTGTCGGACGGATTTCGTTACCAGAGCGAAGGGGAGGAGTTGTCTCGTGGAAGACGGAGTGTTTTCCCAAAACGGCTCCGCGGGATTTGAGCCGGCGGTACTTCGGAGTGGAGAGGCAGGTTCATTTGTATGGCGACTCTGGGACGCGGGGGAGTCTTCTGCTTGCTGTGGGGTGAACCTTGCCGGCTCTATGCGGGGTTTGGCCTGGGGCGGTTCGGGTGCCTGTTCAGGAAGGGCTGGCGTCGGCAAAATTCCGGGCGTAATTGAGGAGGCGGACTACGGGATCAGGAGGCCCCGTTGGGAAGTCAGGCGATCGAGCATGCCGCGGAGGCGACGGCGCACATTTTTTCGAGAAGGGTTCAGATGGCATTCAAGGCTTTAGCGTCTCCTCCGCGACCAGGTACTCCTATCGGCGCCCGCACTTCCATAAATAAAAGCATCTTGCTGAGCGAATTTTGGTTACGTCGGATGCTGGATCGCAAAGCCAAACGGGCTGCTCCTGAACGGTGATTGTGTTTTGCGACTGGGCAATTCGTGGATAAGAATCGTCATGCGGACTGCACGGAGGGCCGGGAATGAATTCGAATTTATAGGTGAAAGAAAACGCAGTCAGGCCGCCTTTGCAGTCCTTGCATTCGAATCGCGTTTGATTCACGGCATCGATTGCGGCCTGACGGAGCATGGGCGGACCACTCACTGCTTCGGCTGATGAGACTGTGCCGTCCATCCGCAATTGAATGGAGATCTCAACGCTTCCCTCGACGCGTGCGGCGCGGGCTATGGGAGGATAGGTCGCTGGGGGCAGGTTCGCGATCACCAGCACGGGCGCGGGTTTGGTCTGCGAGGCCACGAAGGGTGTTTGGCCACCGACCGCCATCACAACGACGAGGCAAAGTCGCGCATGTCTGTTCATGGGATGCTTGCCGTGACATAATTATGTCATGGCTGTCCGCACCACCGTCGATATCCCTGAGCCGCTGCACCAAACGCTACGGCATCGTGCGGAGAAGACCGGAACGTCGATCCGATCGCTGATTGTGAGCGCTCTGGAACAGACGTACGCGGGGAAAAAGAAAGGGCGGAGGGTGACGGGTCCGATGGTCAAGCTGCGCGGGAAACCGGGGCCGCGCTTCCCTGTCGACGAGAATCCGCATGATCTTATTTTTCCCTGACGTCAATGTTTGGGTGGCGCTGTCCGTCATCGATCACGCGCACAGCGAGGTTGCCTGGAAGTGGATTGAATCTCTCCCCTCAGATTCGCGCCTGGCGTTTTCCCGATTCACGCAGCTCGGAATATTGCGGCTGCTCACAAATCCAGTTGTTACCGGAAAACATCCGCTTACGCTGCGGGAAGCATGGACGGTATACGACACATGGGCAGAAGATCCCCGAGTGGAGTTTTACCCGGAACCGCGCGAGACTGAAGCGAGGTTTCGTGGAGCAACGAAGCCGTTCGATCCCAGGGCAGCGTCCAGGGCGGTGGGGGACTGCTGGCTGGTGGCCTTTGCAGCGGAACTGGGGGCGGCGCTGGTCACCTTCGACCGCACGCTGTTTGAGTTTGCCCGAAAACAGGGCTGCGCTGTGGTGTTACCGCGTTGAAGACAATCAATTGCCGGTTGGCGAATGATATCCTGAAGATTCCGACATGAGAAATGAACTTGAGGCGATGATCCGCCTGCAGACGATCGATGGTGAGACGGCGCAGTTGCGCGCCGAGATTGCAGCACTGCCGAAGCGGCTGGCAGCGCTGGAGACGAAACTACAGGGCGAAAAGGCTGCGCTGGAGCTGGCGGCGAAGGCGCAGAAAGACGAAGAGGCGCTGCGGCGGCGGCAGGAAAGCGATCTGAAGGATCAGCAGCAGAAGATCGTGAAGCTGCGCGGGCAGATGGCCAGCGTGAAGACGAACGAGGAGTACCGCGCGTTCCAGCATGAGATCGAGTTTGCCGAGGCGGAGATCAAGAAGATCGAAGACGGCGAGCTGGAGAGCATGGAGCGGACCGAGCAGCTGGCGCAGAAGCTGAAGGCGGCGGAGAGCGATCTGAAGGACAGCACGAAGGCCGTGGAGATCGAGAAGGAAGACGCGCGGGCCGAGTCAGCCGAGCAGCAGAAGCGGCTGGAGGATCTTCTGCATCGAGGGGGCGCGGAGCGGAAGACGGTTTCAGAGCCTTTGCTGCGGGAGTACGACCGGATTTCGTCGTCGCGGGGAACCGCGGTGGCGTATGCGCAGGGGCAGCGGTGCCTGAGCTGTCACATGGGGATCCGGCCGCAGATGTGGAACCAGATTCGCGATGGGCAAGTTATGACGTGCGAGTCGTGTGGGCGGCTGCTGTTTTATGACGTGTCGCGGGAGCCGAAGCCGGCGCCGGTGATGGAGAAGCCGAAGCGGGGCCGGAAGAAGGCTCCGGAAGCGGGCGTGGAGTAGGGCTCGCTCAGGGGCTGAGGCCCCTTTTTTTTCGGCACGAGTCGACTCGTGCCCCTATACAAAAGCTGAAGGGTTCGAGCCAAGAAATGCGGGCCCATTCGACTTGCGTCTGAATTTTTTGTTGCGCCAAAGGCGGCGCAACAATGCGGATGCTTGCTCAGGATGACAGCGTTTTTTCTCTTTTCGAGAGCTGCGGTGATGCGCGGCGAAGAACTCAGGGGCCGACTGAGGTCGTGCCCCGATGCAGAATCACGCCTCAGCGGCTAAAGCCACGGCTGAAAGCCGTGCCCCTTCAAACGCAACTGAATCACATCAGCTCGTCGATGAAGAACTGGGCGGCGGCGGGGTCGATGTGTTCCTTGCGGCCTACCATGGGGCCGTCCTTCGTTACCGGCTCGGCTTCGTGGAGGGCGGGCAGGTCGGTACGCTCGAAGAATTTGCCGATGGGGATTTCCTCGCCCCAGAGAGTGGATTTTTCGATGGCGTGCAGCCAGTTGGTCGAATCGTACTCGGGATTTTCTTCGAGCTTTTTCACGCGCGGGCGGAACCACTGGAAGGTGTTGTCCTTGTTGTAGGTGACGCAGGGGCTGAACACGTCGAGGAAGGAAAAGCCTTTGTGCTGGATGGCCTGCTTGATCAGGTCGGTGAGATGCTTTTGTTCGCCCGAGAAACCACGGGCAACGAAGGTGGCTCCAGCAGCGAGTGCCATGGTGATGGGGTTGATGGGCGCTTCGATGTTGCCGTAGGGAGAGCTTTTGGTCTTCATGCCAAGGCGGCTGGTCGGCGAGGTTTGGCCGGTGGTGAGGCCGTAGATCTGATTGTCCATGACGATGTAGGTCAGGTCCACATTTTTGCGGATGGTGTGGGTGAAGTGATTGCCGCCGATGCCGAAGCCGTCGCCATCGCCGCCGGTGACGAGCACGGTGAGCTCATGGTTGGCCATCTTGACGCCAGTGGCGACGGGCAGAGAGCGGCCGTGGAGCGTGTGCATGCCGTAGGTCTCGATGAACCCGGGAAAGTTGGAGGAGCAGCCGATGCCGCTGATGGTGCAGATCTGGTGATTGGGAATCTGCAGTTCGACGAGGGCCTTCTGGACTGCGGCCAGAACGCCGAAGTCGCCGCAGCCTGGGCACCAGTCGGGATCGACGCGGCCTTTGAAATCCGCCATGGTGAGCGGCTTGGGGGATTCGACAATAGTCGCCATTTTTTCTTCTCCTGGGAACTTCCGCGGGGGCTAAAGCCCCGATCTTGCCTGACTGGTTATGGCACCCATTCGACTCCGCGCCTTTCCGGCGCTTCGCTCAGGGCAGGCTCTTGAAGCTATGTTCTTTCAAAACGCAGGGGCTAAAGCCCGTTTCATTCGCCAACCTTTACGGCACGAGTCAACTCGTGCCCTGATACAAAAGCGGATTGTCCAGCAATTCCC
>DATAZC010000222.1:0-27731 GCA_036272255.1 Acidobacteriaceae bacterium
TCCACGCCGGCATTCACCAGGAACTGCCGCACCACCCGCGCGCCCTGCGCAATCGATCCGTCCTCGCCCTCCAGCCGCCCCAGCAGCCGCTGCAGCAACTCCGCATGCAGATTCTGGCTCACCTTATTCGTCACCGTCACACCTTCGGCCAGCGTCGGCGACACATGCGTCGCCAGAATCTTCAGCCCCTCCACCGGCGGCTCAATCGTCGTCAGCGTCAGCGGCCGCAGTCCCACCGCCTGATTCACCTCCGCTCGATAATCCTCCGTATCCACCGGCAGCCGATGCCACGCCTTCGCCGTGCCCGCCACCGTCACCCCTCGCGCCAGCAGCATCTGCCGCAGCGCCGTCGCCGCAAACTCCGCAGGATCCTCGATCGCCAGCGCCTCATGCATTCCATTCGCGCTCACCGACCCGTACAGCCGAATCGCCAAACTTCCCGGCGAGCGATCGATCCCCGAATGCGGCGCCGCGCCCGCCGACGCCAGCGTCAGCGAATTTTCCAGCTTGTAGTACGGCACGTTTGGATTCCACGCCACCACCAGCGGCGTTTGCGCCGCGTCGCCCTCGCTGCCTGCCGCAGGCGCAGCGTTCGCCGCTCCCGCGGGACCCGGTGTCACGTTCAGATACACAACGTTGTCGTTCAACGTCAGCGCACTCACCGGCGCGCCATACTCCCACTGCAAATCGTCCCACGCCCAGCTGCCGCCGTAGCGCTCCCACACAAACCACGCATCGTCGCCGATCACATCCCCCGTAATCGACTTCACACCGCTCGCCACAATCTGGTCCGCCATGTTTTCCAGCGCCGCCAGCGGCGTGTCGGATCGCTCCGTCCTTCCATCCCACGGATACGTGCGCCCGCTCATCGTTGGATCGCCCGCGCCCACCAGCCGCACATCGCCCGTCAGCGTCCCCTGCGCATCCAGCATTCCCGACGTTACCGCCGTCGTCGTCCACGTTGCGTTTGCAGGAATCAAAGCCAGAGCCGTCGCTGTCGTGAATAACTTCGCATTCGACGCGGGCTCAAAAAACTGCCCGTCGTTCAGCGCAAACACCGGCTTGCCCTCGAGCGTCACCACCGAAATGCCCCAGTGCGCCCGCGCTACCGCAGGATCGGCCAGGATTTGTTTGATCGCCGCATCCAGCGATACGGCTCGGTGCGCAACCGGCGCGCGCTTGTGCTTCACCGCCCCATCCGCCGCCGTCGCCGTCTCCATCAGCAACGCCGCACACACCAGCAACCATCCCGCAAGCTGGACTTTCGCCGACCGCATCACCGCTGACCGCTTCCTCGCTGACCGCCTCATCGCTGACCGCTACTGTAGCATCGTTTCCGTATGCCCTTCGCCCAGCGGCATCGATCCTCGTGGCAGCTCCGCACTCGCTCCCTGCCCTCCGGCGCGCGCACTCTCGTCATGGGTGTCCTCAATGTCACGCCCGACTCCTTCTCCGACGGCGGCGCGTTCTTCAACACCGAAACCGCCATCGCCCACGCGCTCTCCATGCTCGACGAAGGTGCCGACATCATCGACCTTGGCGGTGAGTCCACGCGCCCCGGCGCCGACCCAATCACCGCACAGCAGGAACAGGACCGCGTCCTCCCCGTCCTCGAAGCCATCCTCCGCGAACGCCCCGCAGCTGTGCTCTCCATCGATACCTACAAGGCCGCCACGGCCCAGGTCGCCCTCGCCGCCGGAGCGGAGATCATCAACGATGTCTCCGGTTTCGAGTGGGATCTCGAATTGCCGCGCGTCTGCGCAGAACAAAACTGCGGCATCATCCTCATGCACACCCGCGGCCGCCCAAGCGAGTGGCGCACTCAACCCCATCTCGCCCAGGAAGAAGTTGTTCCTCTCGTGAAGTCCGGCCTCGCGCAATCGCTCCAGACCGCGCTCGCCGCCGGCGTCGCTCGCGGCCGCATCGTTCTCGACCCCGGCTACGGCTTCGGCAAAGCCTACGACAACAACTACCCGCTTCTCGCCCACCTCGACGAAATCCTGAGCCTCGGCCAACCTCTGCTCGCCGGCGTCTCTCGCAAATCGTTTCTCGCGCGCACCCTCGCAACCACGCTCGGCGGCTCCGACCGCACTTCCCAGCCCGCTTCCAATCAGCGCGGCAGCGCTACCCTTGCCGCCACCACCGCCGCCATCCTTAACGGAGCCAGCATCGTCCGCGTCCACGACGTCCGCCCCGCCCGTGAAGCTGCCGCCATCGCCGACGCCATCCTCGCCACCTAAAGAAAGTAAGCCCGCCGCAACACTCCGCGGATTCCCGACTCCCGACTCCCGATTCCCTATTCCTTGCTCCTACTCCCAACTCCCGACTCCCGACTCCCGATTCCCGACTCCCTGCTCCTACTCCCGACTCCCTGCTCCTACTCCCGACTCCCAACTCCCTGCTCCCTGCTCCTACTCCCAACTCCCTACTCCCGACTCCCGATTCCCTATTCCCTATTCCCTATTCCCTATTCCCTGCCTTTAGGCCATCACATCCAGCACCCCATCGTGCTCCGCGTCCACAACCGCCGCTTCACCCTCGTCGGACTCCACTTCCTTCTCCACATCCTCGGTGAATTTCCGCCGCCGCATCTTCTCCCGCGCCCACGACGGATTCGCCTCCTGCCCCACTCCCCCCATCGGTGAAATCCGATCGACATCCATGGCCGCCGCCCGTCGCTTCGCCATTCTGCGAAGCCGCATACTCAGCCCATCGGACCACCCCCGAATCTTCTTCAGCCCGCCTCGCGCAATCGCCCTGCCACTGTGCATCTGCGTCCAGAACTGAACCACTTCTCCACACCCAACCCCCGCGTATCCTTGAACAAAGCATGGGCCGCATCCGCGTTCTCTCCGACCAGGTCGCCAACCAGATCGCCGCCGGCGAGGTCGTCGACCGCCCTGCCTCCGTCGTTAAGGAGCTGCTGGAGAACGCACTCGACGCCGGCTCTGCCCGCATCCGCATCGAAATCGAAGCCGGAGGCCGCCGCCTCATCCGCGTCGCCGACGATGGCTGCGGCATGTCCCGCGACGATGCTCTCCTCGCCTTCGAGCGCCACGCCACTTCCAAAATTCGCTCCTCCGACGACCTGCTCTCCATCGCTACCCTCGGCTTCCGCGGCGAAGCCCTTCCCTCCATCGCCTCCATCGCCCGCCTCGAGCTCGTCACTCGCCAGCAAGCGGACGCCGGCGACCCAGTCCAGTCCGCGACAGGTACGAGAATCGAAATTGCCGGCGGAAAAATCCTTGCCGTCGAAGACTCCGGCAGTCCTCCCGGCACCACCATCACCGTCCGCGACCTCTTCTTCAATACCCCCGCCCGACGCAAATTCCTGCGCGCCGAAACCACCGAGCTCTCTCATGTAACAGCGCTGGTGACACATTACGCGCTCGCCCATCCTGAGATTCACTTCGAGCTCCACTCCGCCACCCACGCCCTGCTCACCGCTCCACCCGTCCGCGAGCCTTCTGAGCGCATCTACCAGATCTTCGGCCGCGATACCCTCGACCAGCTTCTCCCCATGGCCGCCGAGCGCCGCTTCGATCACGCCGGCATCCCCGAACCCCCGCCCTGGCGCCGTGACAACGACTATCTGCCCCCCGACCCCGGCTTCCTCCGCGTCAGCGGCTTCGTCTCCCGCCCCGCCCTGCAAAAACTCAACCGCAATTCCATTTACGTCTTCGTTAACCAGCGCCTCATCCGCGATCGCCTCATCATCCACGCCATCGTCGAGGCGTACCGCAACATCATTCCCCCCACCTCCTTCCCCGTCATCCTCCTCTTTCTTGAAATGCCGCCGCACGAAGTCGACGTCAACGTTCACCCCGCCAAAACCGAGGTCCGCTTCCGCCAGCAATCCCTCGTGCACGACTTCGTTCGCGAAGCCATCCGCATGACGCTGATGAAGTCGCGCCCCGTCGCCAGCTTCCTCGCCGCGCTCACCAATACTCCCAACGCCTCCTCCTCCCTCGACTCCGCTCCCCTGTCCGCAATGCCCGACTCCGGCCCTCCACCCCAACCCTCCGACGTCACTCCCTTCAACCTCGCCCCACCCACCCCGCGTCCCGAAGACCAGCCCCTTCCTTTCGCAACAACTGTCATCCTGAGCGGCCCCGAGCAAGCGAAGCCACCCGAGGCAGATGCGAAGGATCTGCGTTTGCCTCTCGCTCCGTCTGCCTCGACCACCAACGGCCACGCCTGCTCCGCGCAGATCCCCGAGGATTTCCCCGCGGGTGGCGACCCGCCCTCGAGCCTCCACTCCCTCGCCTCTCTCAAACCCCTGGGCCAGCTCCGCGAATCCTTCATCCTCGCCACCAACGACGAAGGCCTCTGGATCATCGATCAGCACGTCGCCCACGAGCGCGTCCTCTTCGAAAAAATTCTGCGCGAGCGGCAAACGGAGCGCGTCGAGCGTCAGCGCCTTCTCATGCCCATGCTCATCGATCTGCTCCCCGCGCAGATGATCGTCTTCTCCACCCTCGCCGCTGAGCTCGAGCGCAATGGTTGCGAGGCCGAGCCCTTCGGCCCCCACACCATCGCCATCAAAGCCGCGCCCGCCGGCCTCACCGGCCCGGGCCTCGAGCGCATGATCCTCGAAGTCCTCGAGCAGCCCGGCGCCACCCTTCAGTCCGATAATCTCGAAGCCGCGCGCACCCGCATCGCCGCCTCCATCGCCTGCCACGCCGCCATTAAAATCAACATGCCTCTCGATTCCGCCCGCATGGAATGGCTTCTCGCCGCCCTCGCCCGCACCGACCACCCCACCAGCTGCCCCCATGGCCGCCCCATTGCATTACGATATTCATGGAAAGACATTCAGCGCGCCTTCCAGCGCATTTAACCTTGGTTCACCAACCAGACCTCTGAAGCCGACATTTTGAATCAGCAACAGTTACAAATCGCGCGCTCCGCGCTGTGGCACCAGACCGCCGCAACCGACCCCTCCGCCCCACTGCGCACCCTGGACGCCGCCGCTCAGTGGCTCGACGAAATGGGCCTCTGCCTCTTTCTCCCGCGCCACACGCAGCTCCCCGCGCCCGCGCCGTCCTTCGTCGAAGCCTGCCTCGGTGCCGCCAGCGTCACGCCACCGCCCGCCGCCATCGCCGAGGCCACCGCGCTCGCCACCCGCCTCATCGACCAGCGCCGCGCCATCCCGCTCAACCTCTTCGGCACATTTTCTGAACAGCCCGACTTCCTCACCACACCCGAAGTCCTTCCCTGGATCGCCTCCATCCGCGGCGAGCGCCAATGGAAAAACGCGCCCGGCGGCCGCACCGCCCCCATCGTCCTCCGCACCTGGGAAGCGCTCGACCGCGAAGGCGAGATGACCGCCGTCGAGCTGCAGGACTCCCTCGGCCGCGAGCTCACTGAAGCCGCCATCCTCCGCGCCCTCGTCGAGCTCTGGACCAGTCTGCGCGCCACCCCCATCTACTCCCCCGATGCCCCCACCCGCTGGACCCTCCTCAAGAATCGCTTCCCCACCCAGCTCGCCACCGGCGCCAACACCGCGCAAACCACCGCGCTCTCCGCGCTCCTCTCCTTCTATCTCCGCTCCGCCGTCGCCGCCACCGCCGAGGAAGCGGAAATTTTCCTCTCGCCCCTTACCTCCCGCTCCCGCATTCGCGAAGTTCTCCACGGCATGACCGCCACGCGCCAGTTTGGATCGACCACCGTCGCCTCCCAAACCGTTCTCTTCATCGAAGGCTCTCTGCCTGAGACCATCCCCGAGCCGGAGCCCGAGAAGGCAGCCACACCCGAGGCGCCCGCCGCTGCGCCCACTCCCCGCACCCCGTTCCGCAAAGCGCCGCGCCCCACAAAATGGGAACTGCCGTCGCGGGACCCAAGGCCGTCTCAGGATCGTCCCCGCGCACCGTGGCAGAAAAAGCCCGCCGTCCCCCATCGGCCTGAAGCCGGCTCCGCCCGTGCGGACTCCGACCGGCCTGCATCCGGCCGGCCTGGCTTCAGCCGTTCCGGTGCGGACCGTCCCACAGCAAGTCGCACAGGCAGGGAAGGCAAGCCCTTCCCCGTTCCCCGCTCTGGATTCAGAAGCGGCCCCCGGCAAGGTCAGCGCACAGGCTCCCGCCCGCCTTCCTTCTCTGATCGGCGTCCGGGTCAGCGTCCCGGCACAAGACCCGGCCCGCGCCCCGTTCCGCCCGCCGGCCCCCGTCCCACCAATCGATTCGACAATCGTGCCGGCGCAAAACCCTGGCAGCGCCGCCCTGACAATGCGTTTCCCAAACCAGCATTCCACAAACCCGAAGGAGAAGCGCGGCCCGAAGGCACGCCTCGCGAAGACCGCGGACCGCGCCCCATCGACCAGGGCCGTCCGCCCCGCGAGCAAAAACCGTGGCGCGGCAAAAGCTCCGCACCTCGCCCGTTCCCCGGCAAAGATCGCCCCTGGCAAAAAGACCGCCGCGACAAACCTGCCTTCCGCGGCAAGCCTGCCGGCAAATTCCAATCCGGCCGCCCCCGAACTGACCGCCCCCGGCCCACCGGCGAGCAGAGCCAAGAAAACCGGCCACCACGCGGCGACAGAAAATTTGGCGCCGCGAAATTCGGCGCCGCGCCCCGCGCCGCCGGCACGCGCCCCCCAGGCTTTCGTAAGTCCGCGCCTGGAAAGTCAGGCCCCGGCAAATCATTTTCAGGCAAACCATTTTCGGGCAAGCCACGCTCAGCCAGACCAGGTCCGAACAAGTTTGGAGCGCGCAAGTCAGCTCCCGGTAAATCGGGACCAGGCAAATTCGGCCCGGCTAAATTTGGTCCGCGCAAGTTCGCGACAGGCCGTCCCGCTCCCGGCAAACCCCGCCCCGCTTCTTCCGAATCGTCCGGACCCGCCTCCTCTCGCCCTGTCCGCTCCCCGCGCCCCTTTCGTCCGGGAAAATTTTCCGGCAAACCCGGCCGCCCCGCCAGCCGCGGTCCTCGCCCCCCGCGCCCCGGCAAGCCCCAAAACAAATTCCGCAAATTCACTCCCGGCGAACGAAATCCGCGCAAGAATCGTAGTCAGGAAGAGAACCCCGAATGAACCGCGGCCCGATCATCGCCATCGACGGCCCCGCCGGCGCGGGAAAAAGTACCGTCGCGCGCCATCTCGCCCAGCACTTCGGCCTTCTCAATCTCGAAACCGGCGCCATGTATCGCGCCTTCGCCCTCAAAGCCATCCAGTCCGATCAGGATTTTGACGACCCCATCGCCCTCGAGCGCCTCTCCCGCGATACCGAAATTACCCTCGATTCCGATCGCTCCGGCAACCGCGTCTATCTTGACGGCACCGACGTCACCGAGCGCATTCGCGAGTCCGACGTCACCCAGGGAGCCTCGCGCATCAGCGTTCATCCCGGCATTCGCGTCTGGATGGTCGACCTCCAGCGCGATCTCGGCCGCCGCGGCGGCGACGTCATGGAAGGCCGCGACATCGGCACCGTCGTCTTCCCCGATGCCGACGTCAAAGTTTTTCTCGATGCTTCACCGGAAGCGCGCAGCCAGCGCCGCTACGAACAAACGTCCAGCAAAGACCGGTCCGCTTTGCGCTCAGAGTACGAGCAGAATCGTGATGCCAACGGCCAGGTCAGCGGCGATGTCTCTCCCACCCACTCTGCCGTTTTTCAGGAGCTCCGCGAGCGCGACGAGCGCGACCGCAACCGGGTCGCTTCCCCGCTCCAGCCCGCGCCCGATGCCATCGTCATCGACTCCACCAGCCTCACCCTCGAGCAAGTCCTCACCCGCATCGAAGACCTCGTCCGCCCCCTCTTCCCCCACCGCGGCCCCGCCGAAAAAGTCGGCTAGCCTGCACTGTTTTTCCTCGCCATTGCCCCCTGTATCGGCATGCGATACACTGCATACGTGATCCGGACCTTCGAGCACAAGGGCCTCGAGAAGTTCTTTCGCTCCGGCTCACTGGCCGGAATTCAGGCGAAACATGCAAATCGCCTCCGGCTTCAGCTGGCCATGCTTGATAACGCCCGCACGCCCGACGACATGAATGCCCCGGCTGGAGACTTCACCATCTCCAGGGGAAACTCAGAGAACACTGGTCCGTGACGGTCAGTGGAAACTGGCGCCTGACCTTCAAATTTGACGGCGAAGACGCAGTCCTGGTCGATTACCAGGATTATCACTAGCTCAGGAGATTTCGACCATGCGCATGCACAATCCGCCCCATCCCGGCGAAGTCATTCGCGAGTATCTCGGCGATATCAGCGTCTCCGCAGCCGCCGAACACCTTGGCGTGGGACGCGTCACGCTGTCGCGCGTGCTCAACGGCAAAGCTGCGGTCTCTCCTGAAATGGCCGTCCGGCTGGCAGGCGCGTTCGGCACTTCGTCACCAGAGGTCTGGCTCGGGATGCAGGCCCAGTATGATCTGTGGCACGTGCAAAAGCACAATGCCATCAAGGTAAGACCGCTTCCTCACTTGCAGCATTCCTGACCCCACCTTTGGCTTCCCGGCGCGATGCGCGTCCGCCTGGGTGGCCCATGCAAGCCCTCTTTTGGCTTGAGTGGGGGCGGCTCCCCCTCATTAGGGTCGCTGGGCCCGTCCCTATTGCTCTTCTTCCTTAGCAGGAGCCGGCGGAGCCTTGAAGTGCTTCGGCTTCTCCGCTGCACCCGGCGGAGCCGGCGGCTTCGGCGGCGTCATCGACAGCGTCGCGTTCTCGCCCTTCCGCAGCTCCAGGTTTCCATGGTCCGTCTCCAGCTGTAACTGCACACCGCCATGTCCCACCGAACCATCCAGCGTCTGCCGCCCGCCGTCGGTCGACATCTTCAGCGGAAAGTCCGTCCGCACCGCTTCATCCGCGCTCGTGCTTCCCGTCACGCTGAAGTTCGCGTTCTCCGGAATCGTCACAATCACGTTGCCCGTGTGATCCGTAATCTGCACGTTGCCCAGCGGATTCGCCATCACCACATTGACGTCTCCGTTCGAGTCCTCAATGTGCGCGTCGCCCGCAATCTGCGTCAGGTCGATGTCCTTCGACCGCGCGATCACTCGCACCGGTCCCGCCGCCTGGCTCACGCTCAGATCGCTCTTGTCCAGCGTCAGCGCCCCCATCAGCCGAGGAATATCCAGCGTCGTCTGGCTCGAATGGTAGTGAATATCCGACCCAATCTGCTCCAGATGAATGTCCCCGAAGAAATCTCCGTTCACCGTCACCGATCCCTGAATCTCGGACAGCGTCACATCATCGCCATGTCCATCCACCAGCACGCGTCCCTGCACGTTGTGCGCGGAAAAATCTCCGTGATCGATGTGCCCCTGCACATCGCCGCCAATATCCTCGAGTTTCACTTCGCCGTGATTCGCCGTTACCTGCACGCCCCCGTTCAGCCCATCCGCCGTCACGTCGCCATGCCCCGCCGTGATCGTCGCAAACGATGCCGCCGGCAGCTCCAGCGTCAGATCCACCCGCGCGCCCTGCTTCTCCGGCACCGTCACCACCGCGCCGCCGCCTGAGGCGTCGAGCTTCGGTTTCAGATCCGCGAAAATCTTCTGCGCTTCAGAATCCGAATCGCGATGCACCATCTCGTGCGCCCGCAAATGCATCTGGTTGTCGCTCGATGCCGTAATCGTCACATCGCCCTGCGGATCGTTGATCGTCACCGCCGGTTTCGCCCCCGTCAGCGTCAGATCCATCTGCACGTCGTTGTCGTGCTCCGCCCCCATCCAGTTCCAGAAATTGTCGCCGTCATCGCCGGAAAATTCCCACGAGAACGGCCCCATCAGGTGCCCCTCGCGCGATACCCATCCCAGCCCGATCATCAGGATCACCAGCCACACGATCCCGCCCATCGACCGCCTTCCACCCCACGGCCGATTCCAGTCCAGAAAATGCTCCGCCAGCAGCAGACCCCCCATCATGATGAGCAGCAGCGGCCACCACCGCGCGTACCAGCCCCAGAACTCCACCGCATCCAGCCGTCCGGTCGACATCAGCAGCGCGATCACGCCAATCGACAGCAGAATCAGCGGCCCCACAAACGTCGGCCTGTGCCAGCCCCGCCAGTAGGTCTTGTAGTACTCCTTTTGCGCGCGCATCTGCGCCTTCCATTGATCCCGCTGCGCCCTCGCCGCCTGCTTGGCCTGCCACCGCGCTTCCCGCGATGTCCAGGATGGAGGTGTCGTTCCCATTTGTCTACCTCCCCCCCTCGTCCCGCACTGTGGTGTCCTCGGGTGGAATGATCGTCCCTGTTGTCGCCGTCGCCGCGTCCACCCCAGCCGCCCCCGTGTACGACGTGTACCCTGTCGCGCCCGGCGTCACCGGATAAACCGGATACCCCGTTCCCGGCGCCGGTGGATTCTGCGCCAGAATCGCGTTCTCCGCCAGCTTCAGCAAGCCCCACAAAATCACGTACAACGGCCAGCTGTGCGCGTACGAAATCCCCGCATACTCATCCAGAATCGCCGTGATCCCAAACGTCAGCAGAATGATCGGTCCCCGCATCCGTCGCAGAAAAAGGTACTGATTCATCGCGCACCTCCAGCCGGCGGCTCCTGCGTCGTTCGCGTATCCGGCGGCGGCGCGTTCCCCGGCGTCCCGCCCATCGGCGGAGCCGCAGGCGGTCCCATCCGCGGCATAAATGCAAACCGTCCGCTGTTCCGCATCAGCAGCCACACCGCGATGCCCACAATAATCAGCGGCCATCCGTGGTGTACCCATCCAAAGTTAAAAAATCCCAGCGTGTTGAACAGGAACAGCATGCCCAGCAGGATCAGCACAATCGCCCCAATCGGCTCCCGCCGCGCCCGCTCCAGTTCCATCTCCGGCGCCGGCGGCACCCATCCCGGCGGTGCGTTCGGCGGCACAAATCCGGCTCCCCGCGGAGGAAATCCCTGCGGTGGAAATCCCTGTTGCGGAAATCCAGCCGGCGGCGCTCCCGGCACAAACCCCTGCGGTGGCGGAGTTCCGCCTGTCCATGGCTGATACGGCCGCCCAGCCTGCTGCGCTTCCGCAACAATCCTCTGCCGCAGCTGCTCGCCCCACTGCGCGCTCTGCTGCCCAAATTCATGTGCCTGCTGCCGCACCTGCTCCGCCCAGTCCGCATATTGCGGCGACTGACCCGGCTGTCCAGGCACAGCGCCCGCGGCTCCCGGCCCAGCACCCGGCACCGGCGGAACTGGCGGTACCGGTGGCACCGGCGGCACATAAGGCCGCGGCGACGAGTGCCCGCCAAACGCATTGCCCAGCTCATTCAGCCCAAATGGATCGGGCAGCGGCAATCCATCGCGCCTCGCCTTCGCCGTTTGGTGCGCGTCGAATACCTGATAGAGCACCCACGCTCCAACACAAATTCCAAACAATCCATAGTGCTCGCTCAGCGAGATCAGCACCACGAACACCAGCACATGCACAATGGCCTTGATGTACTGCCCGTTGTACATCGCCCCCACGCCGGGGATGAACCCGAGAATCGTGGCCGTCCCAGGATTCGGCACGCCCATCGGTGCCGATGGATAGCCGCCCGGTCCCGGTGCACCCGGCCCCGGAACGCCAGACATCCGCGCCACCAGGCAAGGCTCGCAATACACACTGCCCTGCACCTCGCGCGTGCACTGCGCGCACAACCCTTTCCCGCAGTTCTGACAAAAGGCGCTTACCCCCGCCTCGGGATGATTGACGCAGTTCATACCAGGCTCCCTTCCACGTTCCCTTTCTGCAGCCCGGTCCTTGATTGGCCCAGGGAATCCGTATTTCCAGTTCCCACCCACACTCCTGCTTCTGCAACTTGCTTTTCTGAAAGCTGACCGCTGAACCCTGACCGCTGCTCTGCCCTCAGCTCCGTTCCCTGCTCCCCGCTCCCTGTTCCCTGCCTCTGCGCGCTTCCGTTCTTTCCGCCTGGCTTCTGCTGTTGCTGCGGATTCGGCTGTTGCTGGTTGTTCTGCTGCGGCTGCGTCTGCACATCCCGCCGCAGCTCCCGCATCCGCGACTGCAGCTGGTAGAAGAACCGCATGTTGTCGTAGTACCGCACCACCGAGCTCCGCGCTCCGTAGAATTGCCGTGAAACCGTGCTCCCGATCTGCGATGGCCGCAGATCCGCCAGTTTCAAACTGCCCATCTTTACGCCCATCAGATTCAGCGTCAGCGCGATCGAGAAGAACGCCATCGCCACCGTCATCAGCAGCCGCGTCTCGTGGAAGCTCCGCCGCCACGGCATCACCATCGCCGTCGCGCCCGTCCCCGCTGGCGCACCCGCTGCCACCGCCAGCGGCACGCCACCCGCCCCCATCGTCTTCTCGAGAATTTTGCCGACCAGGCTCGCCGGAATCTCCGGCTCCTCGTGCAGATACCCCAGCCACTCCTGCCCCTGCTTCGCATGCGCCAGCAAATCGCCGCAGTTCGCGCACGTCTCGCTGTGCGCCTCGAAGGCCCCCGTCTGCCCCGCCGGCAGCAGTCCGTCCAGCGCATCCGTCAGCAGAGCTTCCCAGTCCTCGCACTTCAGAACCGTGCCCGGCTTCTGTCCGAATTTGCTCTCGTCCGCCACCGCTAAACCACCTGTCCTTTATTACGTTCCAGCAGCCGGGCAAGTTCTGCCCGTCCCCGGCTGATGCGCGACTTCACCGTGCCTTCGGGAATCCGCAGCACCGCCGCAATCTCTTTGTAATCCATGTCCTGCAGATCGCGCAGGATCACTGCCTCGCGCAGCTCAGGAGAAATGCGCGTCAGCGCCTCCTGCACCATCTTTTCAATTTCCTTCTGTACCGCCCGCTCATGCTGCGTCGGTCCCTTATCCGCCAGCCGCTGCAGCAGCGGCATATCTTCTTCGCTGTCCCAGCCCGCATCCATCGAATCCGTCACGCGCTGCGCCCGCGACCGCCGGAAATGATCCACCAGCAGGTTCCGCGTCATCGTCGTGAGCCATGTCTGGAACGTCCCCCGCGCCAGATCGAAAGCCGCCAAATTTCCGTACACCTTGAGAAATACTTCCTGCGTCAGGTCTTCGGCATCCGTCGACGATCCCGTAAACCGGAAACACAAACCATACACCCGTCTGTGATGCGCTTTCACGAGTTCGGTCCACGCAAACGAGTCGCCCTTCAGGCAACGCTCCACCAGGACCTGCCATTCGGCTTCCAACGGCTTCTCCCCGACCCGTTCCAGCACCCGTTCCACCGGTTGCTCTTTGCGCTGCCATCGCCCCGACGGCTTCCGCTCGTCGGCTCCCGGCGCCTGGTACTGCCCTGGACGAACCACTTCCGCCCGCCCTGCCGGCCGTGCCGCCGGAAATTTCATCATTCCCAGCTTCCAGGTCGGGCCCCACGCGATGGATCCAGCGCTCATGGGCAATCATACGCATCCAGACCCCGTCTGGTTCCCCAAAATTGCCACTCGCCGTGCACCGATTTCCCGCGTGGATCCTTCCCCTTTCCCCGCGGCCTCACATTCCCATTTGCCATCCCGGCCCCGCCTGCATACATTTATCTCCATCCCCCAGGAGACCCTCCTGATCCGACGACTCGTCTGTACTTCTCTCCTGGCTCTCGGCTGCGCGGCCGCGCTCGCTCAGTCCTCGCCCGCCACGCCCATCAGCACCCAGCAAATTAGCATCGGCCGCAGCGTCGTCGCCCTTTACGGCCCCTGGAAGTTCCATCCCGGCGACTCGCCCCTCGTTCCCGCCACCCACGCTCCGCTCTGGGCCACGCCGGCATTCGACGATGCTTCGTGGGAGACGGTTGACCTGACACCAGAGGCCGGTTCGTTCGATCCGGTCGCCGGCTACTCCGGATTTGTGCCCGGCTGGACCCGCCGCGGTCATCGGAATCTCTGGGGTTATGCCTGGTACCGCATTCACGTCCGCGTCGTGGCGCCCCCAGGCGAGAAGCTCGCCCTTTCCGGGCCCGCGGATATCGACGACGTCTACGAGCTCTTCTCGAATGGCAACCTGGTGGGCAGTTTCGGCGACTTCTCCCATTCGCGCCCGACCGTCTATTTCACCCAGCCGATGATGTTTCCTGTTTCCGCGGCGGCAAATTCCGGCGCCCTTGACATGGTCATCGCGGTCCGCGTGTGGATGGAATCTTTCACCCTCAGCACCACGCCTGACGCCGGCGGCATGCATACCGCTCCCATGCTGGGCGAGCTGTCCGCCATCACGGCCGAAAATCAGATGCGCTGGCTCGAGCTCCTTCGCGCCTATGCTCCCCGCCCGGTGGAAACTGTCCTCTTTGTCATCATCGCCATTGTCGCCTTCAGCCTCACGCTGTTTGACCGCTCCGATCGCGCCTACCTCTGGACGGGCATCGCGTTTCTAATCAGCTCGGCCATCACCGCGTTCTCCGTCATCGGTTCCTGGACCCAGTGGATCGGCTATCGCACCGGCAATGTCATCGTCGATGTTTTCCTTTATGGCTCGAGCTGGATCGCCTGGACCATGGTGTGGTGGGCCTGGTTTCGTCTCTCTCGCCCCGCCTGGCTGCCCCGCGCCCTTGCTGTGCTCACCCCCTTGTGCATGGTTTCCATTCTGCTCGCCGAGAATCTGCTCTTCATCCTCTCGCCGGGTATGACCACGGCCCTGCACGATGCGACCATTGTTCTCCGAATCCTGCTTCTTTCGCTGTTTATCCTGGTGGTCGTCCAGGGCATTCGCCTCCGCGGACTCGCAGGATGGCTCGTCGTTCCTCCCGCCCTGTGCGTCTGCATCAGTACCTTTACTTCGGAGCTGGGCGTCCTGCACATCCGCACCATCTGGTTTCCTTTCGGCGTGCAGGTCACCATCGGCGACCTCTCCCGCTTCCTGATGATCGGCACCCTTGGCGTGCTGCTGCTGCAGCGCCTTCTCACCTCCGTCCGCGAACAACGCCGCCTCGCCCTCGACATCAAGCAGGCTCAGGAGGTCCAGCAGGTCATCCTCCCGCAACCCCGCTCTGTTTTCCCGGGCCTCATCGTTGAAAGCGAATATCGCCCCGCACTCGACGTTGGCGGCGACTTCTTTCAGATCATTCCTCATGCCTCCGATGGCTCGCTCCTCATCGTTGCCGGCGATGTCACCGGTAAAGGACTCAAAGCCGGCATGCTCGTCGCCCTCCTCGTCGGCGCCATGCGCAGCACCGTCGAAGCCACCAACGATCCCCGCGCCATCCTCGAAGCCCTCAACCGCCGCCTGCTCGGCCGCGGCGATGCCCACGCCACCTGCCTCGTCCTGCGCATCGCCGCCGACGGCAGCGTCTCCCTCGCCAATGCGGGACACATGCCGCCCTACCTCAATGGCGATCCACTCCCTGTCGACGGCGCGCTCCCCCTCGGCCTCTCCCCCGCTACCGACTTCTCCTCCATGCGCTTCAACCTCGCCGAAGGGGACCGCCTCGTTCTCATCTCCGACGGGATCGTCGAAGCCACCGACGCCGAACATCACCTCTACGGATTCGACCGCACCCACCAGCTCCTCCGCACCACCGCCTCTGCCTCCGCCATCGCCGCGACCGCCCAGTCCTGGGGCCAGGAAGACGACATCAGCGTCATCTCCGTCACCCGCACCACCTGGGAAGGCCACCTCGACCGCCTCAGCGGCCTCATCTCTCAATCCGGCGACTAACGCAACATCATCCCAGGCAGCGCGCCCGCCCAAATCGCCTCCGCGAAGCGAGGCGCCCACTCACCCCTGCCGCCTCGAAAAACACCCAGGAACAGCAGCAACAACAGTAGCAACAACAACGACAACAACAACAACAACAACAACAACAGCAACAGCAACAGCAACAGCAAAAGCAACAAAACCAACAACAACAACAACAACAAAAGCAAAAGCAAAAACACCCCCGGCCAGGTTCACCCCACAGCAAGTAGCAAAATCCTCTTTTCTCGAAATATCAATCCGCTCGAGTCCTCCCCATCAGCCCAAAGTAACCCTCCGGCATCGGCCCGACCCACTTTGGGAAAACACAGCCCCTATACCCCCCTATTACCGTCACTCCCGCCGCGCCCGCCCGAGGACCAATCGGCCTCCCCCTGCGCTCCCGCGACACCCAACGCAAGAACGATTCACACACCCCCGCATTGCTGAATCCCAACCCGCCTCAGCCGAATCCATTCCGAGGCTAGCCCCTATGGGAAAACGCTTCGCCGAGCTCGCCTTTACTCCCCTCGTTAAGGACCAGCAGCGCCGCCACGGCAGCCGCTCCCAATATGCGCGCGTCGAAACCTCCGGCAGTCCCGGCACCCTCCTCGGCCCCGCCGAGCAGGACTTCATCCGCCGCCGCGATGGCTTCTACATGGCCTCCACCAGTGAAACCGGCTGGCCCTACCTCCAGTACCGAGGCGGCTCCCCGGGCTTTCTCCGCGTCCTCGACGACGCGACCCTCGGCTTCGCCGACCTCCGCGGCAACATGCAGTACATCTCGACCGGCAATCTCCTCCACGACGACCGCGTCGCCCTCTTCCTCATGGATTACGCACACCAGACCCGCCTCAAAATCCTCGGCCATGCCGAAATCCTCGAAGACACTCCCGCCGCGAAGGAGTGGATCGAGCGCCTGCGCGTTCCCGAAGAAAAAACTTCCCCCGAACGTGCCATCCTCATCCATGTCGATGCGTACGACTGGAACTGTCCCCAGCACATCACGCCCCGCTACACCGAAGCCGAGTTAACAAAAATCCTCGAGCCCATGCGCCATCGCCTCGAACTTCTCGAAAAAGAAAACGCCCACCTCCGCGCCCTTCAATCCCCGTCCCCTGCCTCACCCCAGCGCTCCCCTTCGTAACCGATCCCTTGCCGCCCCCACCGCCCCCCTCTACCGGGCCCTATGCAAGACCCCGCATTCTCTCCACCGCCGCTCTTCTTCCTCGCCTGTGCCGCCCACGCAAAATTTCGGCCCTGCGGCCCCTCCCAAGTCCTCCAGCACGGAGTCACATCCGCGCCCTCGATCCCCCGGCCGTGAAGCCATCCACGGGACGTCTGCTCGCCAGAGACTGCAAAGAAAGCGGTTAGGTAGCTGTACATCTGTACATCGATCCATGTACAGAACGTGCTAGAATCACACCATGGAAGTCCCCATCTCCCAGTTTCGACGCGACCTGTTCCAGCTCGTCGAGAAATCCGCCCAGGGAGAGCCCCTCTTCATCACCCACCGCGGCCGCCGCTTTCGTGTGGTCCCAGAAACCCCCGCCCCCACCGGGACCGACGCCCTCACTCCGCTGGCCATCGTCAATCCCAACGGTCCCGCTCTCGACGACCCCGCCTGGAAGGATCAGATGATCCGCGAATGGGAGAGCGACTGGGCCGATCTGTGATCACCTATATCGACACCAACGTCGCGGTCTGGCTCGCCCAAAAATCGCTCGACCGCATCAGCCCCGTCGCTCTCGATCGCCTCACGCAGTCCCCGGACCGCCGCCTCTCTCCGACCGTCCTCCTCGAACTCCAGTTCCTCTGCGAGATCGGCCGCATTCTCCTCCCTGCCGCCGATATTCGCCGCAAGCTCGAAGCCGAGTTCAGCGTTGCCGTCTGCGACTTTCCCTATCCCGCCATCGCCGATACCGCGCTCACGGAGAACTGGACGCGCGATCCCTTCGACCGCCTCATCACCGCCCACGCTCGCGCCAATGCGCTCTCCTGGCTGGTCACCGCCGACCGGCGCATCCGCGAAGCCTATCCGCGCGCAATCTGGTAGCGCTCCCACTCCGCACCCCGTGCGCAATCGGCTCCTTCACGCACGAAGCGCGTCACCGCGGCTATTTCTGTGGACGGACAGTCGCCCCCCAGTCCTCCGGCCGAACATCCCTCACATGCCGCGAGAACAGCCACTGGTGCCCGTCCAGATCCTCCACCGCGTACTGATACTCCCCGTACTCCGTCGCATGCGGCTCTTCCAGAATGGTCGCGCCCCCGGCCTTCGCCCGCGCAGAGTGCCCGTCGACATCCTCGACAAAAATGGTCAGCGACTGTGTCCCGAAGCCCAGTTCCTTCGGAGAGCGTTGCCCGCTACGCGCCTGCCGCACCTGAATCGCCGCGCGCCCCGCAAACATCTGCCCACCCGCAGGCGGATCGCCTCCATACCGGTAGTACTCCTCAAACCCAAACACCCGCGTCAGCCACGCCATCGCCTTCGCCAGATCCTGATACACCACATGCGGCAACACCGTCTCTGCCGGCACCGACCGATTCTTCGTCGCCATATTTCGGGATTCTACCGCCGCTGACGCCGCATTCTGCCGGTGCGGAAATGCGCAAGGGACCACAGCAAGGTGCACCGCACCTCAACGCCTCAACCCCGCACCTCGCTGGCCTTCGCAACCGCTTCGAAGAAAGCCCGCCCCCAAACACCAGCCCACAGCTCAGATCACAATCCGGCCCCAGCAACTTCCCACCTGCAAACGAATCCTATCCACCCGCGAGCTTCCTCACATCCCCCAGCACCTGCTCCACCGTCCACTCATTCCCCGGATACCACCGGAATACCTTCCCATCCGGCCCAATCACCACCGTCGAGAGCGAATGCGTAATCGTCTGGTCCTTCTCCGGCGTCGCCCCAACATCGAAAAACTGCATCACCTTCGGCAATTCCTGCTTCGTCGGCGCCGCAAAGTCCCAGTGGGCAAACGTCTCCTTCGTATAGTTCCCCGTGTACGCGCCCCCATAACTGCGCAGCACCGCCGGCGTGTCGTAATCAGGATCGAAGCTCACGCTCAGCAGATGCGTCTTCGTCAGCAGCGCCGGATCCTTCGCCAGCTCGTTCTCAATCTCCGCGAAATTGCGGCTCATCCGCACGCAAAAGTTCGGCAGCGGGCACCGCGTGTAGATAAACGTCAGCAGCAGCACTTTGCCCTTCCACTGCTCCAGCCGCACCGTCCGCCCGCTCTGATTGCGAAACGCAAAGTCCGGCACCGCCTCGCCCGGCTCCAGATCGTTGTACGTCACCGCGGGCTTGTAATCCGGCTTCGCCTGCCCCACCACCACAATCTCGTCCAGCACGTCCGCATCGGCCGTCGCCGTCAGCGTCGCTGTAATCGTGTCGCCAGGATGCAGCTCCGTCGCAATGTTCGGCTGCGCCAGCGTATACGGCATCGTCATCGCGCCCATGTAGCCGGGAATCGCCTCGGTATCCAGCGTCACCGCGCCCGTCTTCGCATCGCTCGCCACCACGATCCCGCGGACGTGATATTTTTTCGCCCCCGCCTGCGTCTGCGCCTGCTCCGCGCCGGCCTTCGGCGTCGCCCCCCCGCGGCACCCTGCAAAAAACACAACCACCGCCAGAACTGCAGCGGTGGAAATGTGCGCAAACGGTCGCTTCACCCGCCAGTTTACACTTGAGAGTCGATCCCCCCCATGTCGCTGTCTCTGCCCATCGCCGACGCGCTCCGGCGCGGCGCTACCATCGTCGCCGCCAACTCTCGCGCGGCTCGCGCACTCCAGCTTCGCTTTGCCTCGGACCAGCGCACCGCCGGTCACTCCATCTGGCCCACTCCGCCCATCGTCGACTGGGCCTCCTTCCTGCGCAGCCTCTGGATCGATCACGCCTTCGTCACCCCCGATGCCCCCATGCTCCTCACCCCGCTGCAGGAGCGCACCCTCTGGACCCGCATCCAGCGCGACGATAACGTCACCGTCGTCTCCCCCGGCTCGCTCGCCCAACTCACCGTGAGTGCCTGGTCCCTGCTCTCCGCCTGGAATGCGCACGCTACCCGCCGCCAGCCCTGGGGCTCCGCCGATGACCCAACCGACGCCGAGCGTTTCCGCCACTGGGCCGCTGCTTTCGATCAGCTTTGCTCCCGCCGCGGTTGGCTCAGCGCCAGCCTCCTCGAATCCACACTCGCCGCGCTCCTTCCCTCCGCCGCTCCCACCACGCTGCCCGCGGAAATCCTCCTCGTCGGCTTCGACCGTGTCACCCCCGCGCAGCGCCTCTTCCTCGATGCGCTCGAGGCTCGCCATGTCTCTGTCACCGACCTTCGCCCCAAGCCCGCCTTCGCTCCCGCCAGCGCCCAGCGCTCCTGGATCGTCGCCAACGATCTCCGCGACGAAATCGCCGCCTGCGCCGCCTGGGCTCGCGACCTCCTTGCTCAGGATCCCGCCGCTCGCATCGCCATCATCGTTCCCGCCGTCGACGCCGCCCGTGGCGAAATCGACCGCACCTTCCGCCGCATCCTCATGCCCGCGACCGAAGACATCCGCCAACCCTCCTCCTCGCTTCCCTGGGAGTTCTCCCTCGGCCAGTCCCTCGCCCAGATCCCCGTCATCCGCGCCGCGCTCCTCCTCCTTCGCTGGATCGCCGGCCCCCTCCCCGAAGAACAAACCTCCTGGCTCATGCTCTCGGGATTTGTAGCCAATACGGTGACAAATCACCGCACGCTCGCCGAGCACGACACCCGCCTCCGCCGTTTCGGCCTCCTCTCCACCGAACGTTCCCTCGCCAGTTACCGCGATTCCGTCGCCCGGATCCCCGTCCTGCGCGAACTCCATTTCGGCCTCACCGCCCTTTCGCGCACCACGGAAAAAAGCAGGATCAACACCAACCCGCGTCACGCTTCCACCTGGGCCGACCTCATCCCCAAACTTCTCGACCGCGTCGGCTGGCCCGGCCTGCGTCCCGCAGACTCCGTCCAGTTCCAGGCCCTCCAGCGCTGGCAGCGTCTCCTCGACGAGCTCGCCCTCCTCGACTTCGACCTCACCCGCTACTCCTGGAACGACTTCCTCGACCTCGTCGAGCGCCAGGCCGGCGACACCATCTTCTCCCCCGAATCCCAGGACGCCCCCATCCAGATCCTCGGCCCCTTCGAGTCCTCCGGCCAGCAGTTCGACGCCCTCTGGTTCATGGGCGCCGACGACACGGCGTGGCCCCAGCGCGGCCGCCTCCACCCTCTCGTTCCGCCCACCATCCAGCGTCAGATCGAGATGCCCCACGCCACGCCGGAAGACGACTGGAACCTCGCCCACACCGTCACCGCGCGCCTGCTCAACTCCGCCCCGCGCGTCGTCTTCAGCTCCGCCCAGCGCGAAAAAGACGCCGAGCTTCGCCCCTCCCCCCTCATCGCCAGCCTCTTTCCCGCATGCGCCGAACCCCAATCCACCGCCACCGCCGCCAAACCCGCTCCAGCCCCGCCCCTCCTCGAGCAAATTGCCGACGACTCCGGCGTCCTTCCCTGGCCGCTGCAGGAAAACGCCGGCGGCTCCGGCGTCCTCAAGAGTCAGGCCGCCTGTCCCTTCCAGGCCTTTGCCTCAAAACGCCTCCGCGCCGAACCCCTCGACGAAAATGAGTGGGGCATCAGTCCCTCGGAGAAAGGAAAGCTGCTCCACGAAGTCATGGAGCGTCTCTTTTCCTCCACTGAACCCGTTCCCATCCGCAGCCGCGACGATATTGTCACCGCCATTGCTACAAATCAGCTCGAAGCGATCCTCGCCGCCCACATCGACGCCGTTCTCGCCGCCCACTTCGATCCCGCTCGTCCCGATCCGTGGCAGCAGGCCTGCGTCGCCGCGGAAAAACGCCGCCTCCTCACCCGCATCGGCGCATGGCTCGAAAAAGAAGCCGGCCGCCAACCCTTCACCGTTGAACACACCGAGCAGAGCCTTCCCGATGTCCACATCGGCGACCTCCGGCTTAAACTCCGCGCCGACCGCATCGACCTCCTCCCCGACGGCAGCCGCCTCCTCCTCGACTACAAGACCGGCCTCGTCGCTCCCGCCGGCTGGGAAGGCGACCGCCCCGGCGATCCGCAGCTCCCCCTCTACGCCGCCTACGGCAATGTTGAAAACGTCAGCGGCATCCTCTTCGCCCGCATTCGCGCCGGCAAAATCGAGTTCGAAGGCTGCGTCCGTGATGCCAATGCCCAGCTCTCCCCGGACATCGGCGCGAAAAAAGCTCTGGTCTCTGATCCTTATTCCCTTGCCATGCGCGACGAGTGGGCCCGCGCCCTTGAAGCCCTCGCCCGCGAGTTCCTTGCTGGCGACGCCGCCGTCGCCCCGCAGCCCCACGCCTGCGACTTCTGCCGCCTGCGCTCCCTCTGCCGCGTCGCCGAGCTCGACCTCGCCGCCGTCACCGCCGACGACACCGATGAGGAGGATTCCCTTGACTGAAATCCTTCCCACCCTGCCCGCCGACGCCGACGCGCGCCAACAGGCCCTCGACATCCACCGCTCCGTCATCGTTCAGGCCCCCGCCGGTTCCGGCAAAACCGACCTCCTCACCCGCCGCTATCTCCGCCTCCTCGCCGTCGTCGACGAGCCCGAAGAAATCCTCGCCATCACCTTCACCCGCGCCGCCACGGCGGAAATGCGCTCCCGCATCCTGCGCGATCTCGAGGCTGCCGCCGGCCGCCGCCCCTTCAGCCCCGAAGACGAAGACCGCATCGCTATCGCCCGCGAAGCCGTCGCCCACGCCGAGCGCCGCGGCTGGAAAATCTTCGAGCACCCCCAGCGCCTCTCCATTGAAACCATCGATTCCCTCTGCCTCCGCATCGCCCACGATCGTCCCCTGCTCGCGCGCCTCGGCGGCCACTTCCAGCCCATCGAAGAAGCCGATCCCCTCTACGCCCTCGCCGCGCGCCGCACCCTCGAACATCTCGGCGGCTCCAACGCCGCGCTCGACCAGGCCCTCGGCCAGCTCCTCGATCTTCGCGACAATCGCCTCTCCGATTGCCAGTCCCTCATCGCTGAAATGCTCCGGGTCCGCGACCAGTGGGTCAAAGCCTTCCCCCTCTCCGGCGCAATGACAGAAGACGACTGGGATGCCCTCCGTGTCCGCCTCGAAGAGCCCTTCCGCCACGAAGCTCATCGCGTCCTCACTGAGGCCCACCGCCTTCTCGCCGCGGAACCTCTCGCCATCGAGCTTCTGGATCTGGCTCAGTACGCGTGCGGTCAGGGCAACGAAAAAGTCGCCCTGCTGGCCGGTGTCCATGCTCTTTCGCCCCACATGTCCCTCGAGCACTGGCGCTGCCTCACCGACTTCGTTCTCACCGCCGACGGCGAGTGGCGCAGAAGTTTCCGCGCGCCCGACGGCTTCCCCACGGAGAAAAAAGGTGGCGTCGCAGCCCGTCGCGCCAAAGAAAAAATGGAGTTCGTGCAGACCCGCCTCCGCCAGATCCCCCAGCTCCACTTCGCCCTGCGCGCCATCCGCAAGCTGCCGCCGTCTTCCTACACCGAAGCGCAATGGACCACTCTGCGCAATGTCTTCACCGTCCTCCGCCAGGCCGTCGCCGACCTCAAAGTCGTCTTCGCCGAACAAAATCGCGTCGACTTCACCGAGCTTTCCCTCGCCGCCATCGACGTCCTCACCGACAAGCCTGACCGCGTCCTCGACATCGCCGGCAACGTCCGCCATCTCCTCATCGACGAATTCCAGGACACCTCCCGCCGCCAGCATGAGCTCGTCTCCGCGCTCCTCGCCGCCTGGGATCCCGCCCCCCCCGGTCCCCAAAACGGTTCTGAATCCGCGCGCACCGTCTTTCTGGTCGGCGATCCCATGCAGTCCATCTATATGTTTCGTCAGGCTGAAGTCGAGCTCTTCGCTCAGGTCCGCAACCAGGGCATCGGCCCCGCCGCCAGCCGCCTGCGCTGCCATCCCGTTCAGCTCTCCGTCAACTTCCGCTCGCACACCGGCCTCACCGAGCCTCTCAACGAACTCTTCGACCTCATCTGCACCGTGGAGTCGCCGCGCGACGCCGCCTCCGTCCCCTTCGCCCGCGCTACCTCCAGCGCTGCCGGCGATCTCTCCCAGCCCTCGCTGCATATCCACTCCCGCATCCTCGGCGCCGCGGACCGCCGCCCCACTCTGGCCGCCATCGTCGATGCCCAGCAGCAGGAAGCTGCCGAAGTCCTCGCCATCCTCGAGAGTGAGCTCCCCCGCATCGACAAGGCCCGCGCCGAAGGCAGGGAATATCGCGTCGCCATCCTCGTCCGCGCCCGCAATCATCTCGCGCAAATCGTTCCGCTCCTCCGCCATCGCAACATTCCCTTCCGCGCCGTCGAAATCGAATACCTCTCCCAGCGTCAGGAGCTCCTCGACCTCCGCGCCCTCACCCGCGCCCTGCTCCATCCCATGGATCGCATCGCGTGGCTCTCCGTCCTGCGCGCGCCCTGGTGCGGCCTCACCCTCTCCGATCTGCACCTCCTTACCGGCTCCGACGACAAGGCATTCAAAAACGTCTCCGTCCTCGACCTCATCGAAAAACGCAGCAGCCTCCTCTCCCAGGACGGACAGCAGCGCCTCGCCCGCACCGCCGAAATCCTGCGCCGCGCCCTTCACCTCCGCTGGCGTCAGTCGGAATCCCCATCCTTCGCTTCCTGGATCGAGCGCACCTGGCGCACCCTCGGCGGTCCCGGCTGCATCGATGCCGCCGCTCTTGAAAATGCCGAAGTCTATTTCTCTCTCCTCGACTCCGTCACTCCCGACGGCATCGTCCCCTCCACCACCGCCTTCGACGCCGAGTTCGACCACCTCTTCGCTCAGCCCGACCCCGCCGTCAGCGAGCGCTGCGGCATTCAGCTCATGACCATTCACAAAGCCAAAGGCCTCGGCTTCGATACCGTCATCCTTCCCGGTCTGGAAAGAAAGTCATCGAGCGACGCCAACCCTCTGGTCTGCTCGCTCGAGCGCATCGATCCCTGGGCCTCCCCCGATGCAGCCGCCGACAACGAATTCCTCGTCGCCCCCATCGGCCTCCATGGAGAAGATACCGAGCCCCTCTATAAATGGGTGCGCAGGCAGCGCCAGATCCGCTTCGATGAAGAACGCAAGCGCCTGCTTTACGTCGCCTGCACCCGCGCCCGCCAGGAGCTTCACCTCTTTGGCACCGCCATCGCTACACGAACCGGCGTGTCCTTCCAGAACAAGGACAGCCTCCTCGCCACCGCCTGGCCCGCTCTCCGTCACGAGTTTGAAGTCGATCGCGAAGCGCAGCCCGTCCCCGGCCGCGTCGTCGCCTTCCCCACCCCCGGCGTCCTCGAAGAAGTGGCCGCGCGCGCCGAATCCCCCCGCCTCACCCTGCGCCGTCTTCCCCTCGCTGCCGCTCCCGGCGTCGCTACCGCTGAAAATGTAACCGTCACCGGCACATTATCGGTCGCCGATGCCGGTGAGCCCCAGTTGCAGCGCCGCGAAGGTTCCCGGGAATCGCGCCTCGTCGGTTCCACCGTGCATGCCATGCTCGAACGTCTCGGCCCCGCTCTCAGCACCCTCGATGCTCCCAGGCTGCGCACCCGCGCTGCCTCGCTTCTCCGCTCCGCGGCCCTCACCGGCGAGCCTTTAAAATCTGTAACGGAAACGGTGACGAATATCCTCCTCGCCTGTGCCGCCGATCCCGTCTGCCGCTGGATTCTCGCTCCGCACCAGGAAGCCCGCTCCGAAGTTTCATGGTCGGGTTTCCTCGCGGGCGATGCGCGCCTCCGCACCCTGCGCGCGGACCGCGTCTTCCGCGCCGGCCCCGAGCCGCTCGATTCCTCCAGCTCCGGCTATCTCTGGGTCATCGACTACAAAACCGCCGACATCGCACCCGGCGCTCTCCTGCTTGCCTCCGAACGCCTTCTCTACGAGCCCCAACTCCTCGCCTACGCCCGCGCCCTGCGCGCACTTTACGGACCCGAAACGCGCCTCCGCCTCGGCCTCTACTACGCCGCCATCGCCACCCTCGACCACTGGGACCCCGACACCGAATAAAAAGCGAGCCCCCTCACCTGCCGCTCCCCCAAATCGAGCCACCAACCAGGGGAAGGGGCACGACTCCCCACAAAAGCGTCCTGAGTCACGAACAAGTGAAGGGGCACGACTTCAGTCGTGCCATCATCCGCCCCAAAAAGCGCGGCTTTAGCCCCCGCGCATTTCGCCGGCATCCCCACATCTCTCACCAAAAAGAAAAATCTGTCATCCTGAGCGAAGCATCCGCATGGTTGCGCCGCCCGGCGCAACAAACATTGCAGCCGCGATTCGAACGGACCTGCATCTCCAGGTTTCCTCCCACGATCGGCCCAAAAGTATCCCGAGCCCCGGACCAGGTGAAGGGCCACAACTCCCCAAAAAGTATCCTGAGTCACGAACAACTGAAGGGCCACAACTCCCCAAAAAGTATCCTGAGTCACGAACAACTGAAGGGGAACGACTCCCCACAAAAGCGTCCTCAGTCACGAACAAGTGAAGGGGAACGACTTCAGTCGTGCCGAAAAAGCCGCCCAAAAAGGGGGCTTTAGCCCCCGCGTCTCTTCTCAACCTGCAACTCAAATCTCAACAATCAAAAACAGAACCGTCATCCTGAGCAAAGCAGAGACCCTGTACACACAAGCCCGGCCCCACGCCAACAAAAAAATCAACGCCCGTTCGGCTGCTGGCTGTTTCCCGGCGCGCCCACATTGTGCCGAACATCCGCGCCGCGCACCCAGAAGATCACGTCTTCCGCAATGTTCGTTGCGTGATCGGCCACCCGCTCCAGCGCCCGCGAAATCATCAGCGCGTTCAGCGCCTGCGGAGCCACCCCCGGCTCCTTCTTCATCAGGCTCAGCAGCGTGTAGTGCGCTCCGCTGTTCAGTTTGTCCACGCTGTCGTCCATCGAAAGCACCGCCTGCGCCATGTCCGCGTCGCCTTCGATAAAGGCCTGCAGCGCCTTCCGCACCATCCCGCTCGCCAGATTCGCAATCCGCGGTATATCGATCGGCAGCTCGGCCACCGGAAACGCCTGCAGCTCCCGCACCCGATCGCTGATCGCCCGCGCTGAATCTCCCACCCGCTCCAGATCGGCGTTGATCTTGATCACCGACAAAATAAACCGCAGGTCGATCGCCATCGGCTGTTCCATCGCCAGCAGGTCCAGCGACATCTGGTCGATCTCCCGCTCCAGACGATTGATCGCCATCTCGCCGCGATTTACCAGATCGCAGATCGAAAGATCCCGTACCCGGTACGCTTCCACGGCGCGCTGGATCGCCTGCTCCGCCATCCCGGCCATCACCAGCAGCTTTTCCTTCAGATCGTCCAGGTTTTGCTGAAAACGGATGCGCACCATTATCCAAACCTGCCTGTGATGTAATCTTCCGTCCGCTTGTCTCCGGGATTCGTGAAGATCTTGTGCGTCGAATCGAATTCCACCAGCCTGCCGTTCAGAAAGAACCCCGTCCTCTCCGCCACGCGCGCCGCCTGCTGCATGTTGTGCGTCACGATCACGATCGTGTACTGCACCTTCAGCTGAAAAATTAAATCCTCAATCTTCGCCGTCGATACCGGATCGAGCGCCGATGCCGGCTCGTCCATCAGCAGCACTTCCGGATCCACCGCCAGCGCCCGCGCAATGCACAACCGCTGCTGCTGACCGCCCGAAAGGCTCGCGCCCGACTTCTTCTTCAGATCGTCCTTCACTTCATCCCACAGCGCCGCGTTCTTCAGCGAGCGCTCCACAATCTCATCCAGCACCCGCCGGTTCCGATATCCGTTCAACCGCAGTCCCGACGCCACATTGTCGTAAATCGACATGGTCGGAAACGGGTTCGGCCGCTGAAACACCATCCCGATCCGCCGCCTCACCTCCACCGCCGACGTCTCGCTGTAAATGTCCACGCCCCCCACCTTCACCTCGCCCGTCACCTTGGCGATCGGGTTCGTCTCGTGCATCCGATTGATGCACCGAACGAACGTCGACTTCCCGCATCCCGATGGCCCAATGAGCGCCGTGGCTTCATTCGCGGGGATGTGCAGCGTTATGTCCTGCAGCGTGTGGTTCGATCCATACCACGCATTCAGGCCGTTCACTTCGATGCTGACGCCCATCCCTAACTTGCCCCTTTCAGCACGCCGCGCGTGGTCACGTACCGCACCAGTGAAACTGAAACCACAATCAGCG
>DATAZC010000223.1:0-8813 GCA_036272255.1 Acidobacteriaceae bacterium
CGCACGTTGCCGGCCGCCAACGGCAGAAAGCCACTGGGGAAGATTTCACCGGTGTGAGATACAAATACGAAACCCTTGCCATCGTTGATGCCGGCCTGACGCTGGATGACCTCCGGAGCGGGTTGGCGGGAGGAATTGGCAATGGCGCCCTCCGCCTTACGCCTCTGCGCGACGTAACGGCGATAGTGCTGGGCTTCGGTAGTCTTGATGTCGAAAGGAACCTTCTTGGACAGATCGTATAGGAACCCGAAAACATCCTCGTACTCTTGCGGCGTAAGATCCTGGGAGACGGAGGCTCTGCCGGTCGCCACCAGGAAGAAGACACTCCACAGCTTGGCGCCGGATTGTTCCACTACGCGGGCAATCTCGCCCAGACGGTCCACATTGTGCCGGGTGACAGTGGTATTGATCTGTGTCTGCAAGCCAGTGCTCTGGGCGTGGTTCAAAGCCAGGATCGTCCGTTCGAAGGAGCCTTCCACGCGTCGAAAGCCATCATGGCTCGCGGCGTCCGGCCCATCGAGGCTGATCGCCATGCGGGCGACGCCCACCGCCTGGAACCTCTCGATGGCGCTTTCGGTCAGCAGCGGGGTAGCACTTGGCGTGACCGTGGTGCGAAGGCCCAGGGTCACGCTCTTCTCGAGCAACTGGAATAAATCGGGGCGTTTCAAGGGGTCGCCGCCAGTAAAGACCATCAGCGGATCGCCGAAAGATCGCACTTCTTCGAGTAATCTGAATCCCTCTTCGGTCTTCAACTCGAATGGGTTTCGACTCTCGATGGCGCAGGCCCGGCAATGCACGCATGCCAGATCGCAAGCCTGGGTGAGTTCCCAGATCACCAAAAACGGCGCGTCATCGAAGTTCTTCATTTGTAAGTACCACCCTGACCACAGAGTATTGCGTCTCCGAGGTAGCGGCAGTGACTTGAGTCACTCCGTTCGGTTGTCAGATAAAGGTAGACTTGCCACAGGAGTCAGGAGAGATTTATGAGTAACCGCCGCCACGTCGTCCTCGGCACCGTCTCATTTATGGTCTGTTTCGCGGCCTGGGGACTGATCGGCGCATTTGCCCCGCGATTCCGCGAAGCCTTCCATCTGACTCCGTCGGAGACGGCGCTTCTAGTCGCGATCCCTGTGCTCCTCGGGTCACTAGCGCGATTGCCCATGGGAATCCTCACCGACCGCTTCGGCGGCCGCGCAATCTTCTCGATTCTGATGGCCGCGGTGGCGATCCCCGTCTGGATGGTGCCGCAGCAGACGAGTTACTCCGGATTACTGATGGTGGCATTCCTGCTCGGACTCGCCGGTTCGTCTTTCGCCATCGGCGTCGGCTATGTCTCCCGCTGGACGCCGGCCGCGCAGCAGGGCAGCGCGCTCGGCGTGTATGGTCTGGGGAATATGGGCCAATCGGCGGCAGTGTTTTTGGGGCCGGTGATTGCCGCGCGCGTCGGTATGGCATCGGTGTACCGCGGCGTGGCTGTGATACTCGTGGTCTGGGCGGTGGCCTTTGGATTCCTGGCGCGCAACGCTCCAGCCCCGGCTAGCGCGCAACGCAAAGGCTTGGGCGCAGTCTTCGAAGTGCTCCTCCACCAGAGGCTTTCGTGGCTGCTGGCGGCCTTCTACTTCCTGACATTTGGCGGCTTTGTCGCTTTTTCGATTTACCTGCCCACGCTACTGAAGGACGAATTTCATCTCACGCCAGCCGACGCCGGATTCCGCACTGCGGGTTTCGTGATCCTCGCGACGCTGCTGCGGCCGGCCGGCGGCTTGCTCTCCGATCGGATTGGCGGTGCGCGCGTTCTATCCGCCGTCTTCCTGGGCGTGGTCCCGTTCGCCATGCTGATGGCTTGGTCGTCGATGATTCCCTTCACGGTCGGTGCTTTGGGCTGCGCGGCCTTGCTCGGGATGGGCAATGGCGCGGTCTTCAAGTTGGTGCCGCAGTATTTTCCTACGCAGACTGGCACCGTCACAGGACTGGTGGGCGCCATGGGCGGACTGGGCGGATTCTTCCCGCCTCTGCTGCTCGCCTACTTTCGCAGCCATACCGGCGCCATTTGGCCCGGCTTTGTGCTGCTCTCCGGCACGGCGATGCTGCTGTGGTGGGCCAATCACAAGGTCTTCGTGCCCCGCCAGCAAGCTCTCGATCTGACATTGCCCGCCGACCTCCGCCGCACCGCCGACCGTGCGCGCGCTGGGGCATGGGCGACGTTATGGACAGCTCTGCTGGTCTCCTCCATCGTGGTAGGCTCGCGGAATCTGCAAAATTTCGATCCGGCGTTGGTGATCTACACATTTGCCGTGGTGTTCGCCGCCTGGGGAGTGATCTACCACTACAACGTCTGGCTGGAGAAGCCGCCCACGCGACTCTATTGGGATCGCGGATGGGAGCTTTACCGGCGCGGCGGAATCCTGCGAAGCTTAGGCCGCGTGCTCTCGGTCGGAGCCACTCATCTGGTGGCGCAGCGCTTCATAGCCCATCGCTCCCGACTGCGCTGGTGGATGCATCAGTGTCTGTTTTGGGGCTGCATGCTGGCGGTCGCCATCACTTTCCCACTCGTGTTTGGCTGGATTCACTTCCGCACCCTGCCCGGCGACCAAATGATTTACGTTACTTACATGTTCGGTTTCGCGACGGGAAGCTTCCGCCTCCACACAGTCACGGCATGGCTCCTCTTTCACGGCCTGGATATCTCGGCAGTGCTGGTGCTCGCCGGTATCGCACTCTCCTTGTGGCGACGCATGACCGACAAAGGCGCGCGCACCGTGCAACAGTTCGGCATGGACTTCCTCCCGATCATCATGCTGTTCGCCATCTCGGTAACGGGCCTCGCTCTGACCGTTTCGCAGGAATGGATGCGCGGCTCGGCCTACAGCTTCCTGGCAATCTTGCACGCCATCACCGTGATTGCCGCCCTGCTGTTTCTGCCGTTCGGAAAATTTTTTCATATCTTCCAGCGGCCCGCCCAACTCGGTGTCAAACTCTATCAGGACGCCGGAGCGAAAGATCCCGGCGCACATTGTGTCCGCTGCGGTGAGCGATTCGCTTCCCAAATGCACATTGATGATCTGCGCGCGATTCTGCCTCAAGTCGGCTTCCAATATGCCACTCCCGGACCCGCGGGGCACTGGCAGGCTCTCTGTCCGGCGTGCAAACGCAAATCGCTCTCCATGGCCCAATTGAGAATTCGGGAGGAATCGCGTGGCTAAAGCGCCGCTTCAAGATCAACTGAGTGCCCGGTTCGGCCCGCACTTGAATTACAATCCGCCCGGCGGATGGCAGGGTGACTCGGGCAAACATCCGGAAGAGTTGGTGAAGACTCATTGCTGTTTCTGTGGCCAGCAGTGCGGCATCCAACTCAAGGTCAGCAACAATCGCGTCACCGGATTCGAACCTTGGGAGGACTTTCCGTTCAATCGCGGCATGCTCTGTCCCAAGGGCGTGAAGCGCTACCTGCAGGGTAGCCATCCCGACCGGCTTCTCGATCCGTTGATGCGAACCACCGATGGCTTTCGGGCTGCACCGTGGGACGAGGCTCTCGACTTCACAGCGCGCCGCCTGCGCGAGTTGCAGGCGAAATACGGCAAGGACTCGGTAGCTGTCTATGGCGGCGCATCGCTCACTACCGAGAAAGCTTACCTGATGGGCAAGTTCGCGCGCGTGGGGCTGGGAACCCGGCATATCGATTACAACGGCCGGCTCTGCATGGTCTCGGCCGGTACCGCCTACAAAGGCGCGCTTGGCGTGGATCGCGCGCCCAATCCGTGGAATGACATTACCGAAGCGGAAGTCCTATTCGTGATCGGCTCGAACGTCGGCGAGTGTTCGCCCATCACCACCGACTACATCTGGCGCGCGCGCGACAAAGGCGCAAAGCTCATCGTCGCCGATCCGCGCTTCACACCCATCGCGCGCAATGCCGACTTGTACTTGCCGGTGCGGCCGGGAACCGACCTCGCGCTCCTGATGGGTATGCTGCATGTCATCATTCGCGACGGCCTGACCGACCCGGCATTCATCGAAGCGCATACTACAGGCTTCGAAAAGACCGCGGAATCGGTCGCGCCCTGGAATCCGCGTCGCGCCGCCGAAGTAAGCGGAGTGGCTCCTGAGGCGATCGAGAAGGCGGCGCACATGGTCGGCGAGTCGCGCCGTTCGATGCTGATGCATGCGCGCGGGCTGGAGCATCAATCCAAGGGCGTGGAGAATTGCGAGGCCGTGGTGGCGATTGCGCTGGCCACTGGCAATATCGGACGCGAGGGCGCCGGACCGATCATGATTACCGGTCAGGGCAACGGCCAGGGTGGCCGCGAACACGGCCAGAAGTGCGATCAACTGCCCGGGCAGCGAAGCCTCACCGATCCGGCCGCACGCGAGCATGTCGCCAGGGTCTGGGGGATTTCGGCGGACGATTTGCCGGCGCCGGGCTACACCGCGGTCGAGATCATGAACGCCATCCATAGCGGCGAGATCAAAGGCCTGCTGTCGATTTGTTTCAATCCGTTGGTCTCGCTGCCCGATGCGAATTTCACCCGCGAAGCACTCGAAAAGCTGGAGTTTTTCGGCGTGATCGATTTCTTCCTCTCGGAGACGGCGGTGCATGCCGACGTGGTGCTGGCCGGCAGTCTACAAGAGGAGGAGGAAGGCGTCACCGCGAACGTGGAAGCGCGCGTGATCCACATCAAAAAGGCGGTCGATCCGCCGGGTAATGCGCGCACCGATTCGTCCATCATCTGCGATCTGGCCGGACGGCTCGGCAAGGGCAAGTATTTTCCCTTCCACGAGCCACGTGAGATTTTCGAGGAGCTTCGTCTGGCTTCACAAGGCGGCCATGCCGACTACTACGGCATCACTTACGAGAAGATCGACGAGCAGAAGGGCGTATTCTGGCCTTGCCCCACTCTCGACCATCCAGGCACGCCGCGCCTTTTCGAAAATGGCCGTTTCTTTCACCCTGACGGAAAGGCCCGCTTCATGAGCCTCGCATGGCGGGATAGCGGCGATCCGGTGGACAATGAGTTTCCGGTGTATCTCACCACCGGACGGGTGGTGAGCCAGTATCTTTCCGGCACCCAAACCCGCCGCATCGGCGCGTTGGTGGATCAATACCCCGAGCCCAAATTGGAACTGCATCCGCGTCTGGCCGAGCAACACGGAATCACCACCGGCGATTGGGTATCGGTGACGTCGCGCCGGAACACCATTACCCTGCAAGCCATGGTGGTGCGCACCATCCGGCCCGACACGGTTTTTATCCCCTACCACTGGCCCGGCGGACGCAGCGCCAATCGACTCACGCATCGCACGCTCGACCCGCGCAGCAAGATTCCCGAATATAAGGTGTCGGCGTGCCGGATCGCCAAGGCGCAAGGGCCGGGAGGGAAGTCGTAATGTTCGGGCGGGAATTTTATGTCGACCCTTCGCGGTGCATCGGCTGCCAGTCTTGCCTGAAGGCCTGCGAGGAATGCGATACCCATCGCGGCATCTCCATGATCAACTTCGATTTCGTGGATCGCAAGGAGACCATCGCCAGCGCGGCTTATGTCTGCTGGCATTGCGATGAGCCCACTTGCGCGCAGGTCTGCCCGGCCGACGCCATCAAGAAATATGAGGACGGCATCGTCGGCTCATCGCTCAAGCCGCGCTGCATCGGCTGCTCCAACTGCGTGCTCGCCTGCCCGTTCGGCATTCCCAAACTGGTGCCGCAATACGAGCAGATGATGAAGTGCGACATGTGCTACGACCGAACGTCGATCGGCAAGAAGCCAATGTGCGCTACTGTCTGCCCCAGCCAGGCGCTCACGTACGTGACGCCGGAATCCATCGCCGCAACCAGGCGCGAGAAGCCCGTCAACACCTTCTGGTTCGGCAGCCAGAAGATCACCACCAAGGTCTACATGATGGCTCCGGCCGATGCCGGTGAGATTGCCATCGATGTGGCCGACTACACGTGGGAGGCAGAATAATGGGTTGGTTCCGCAGACCTTCCAGCACGCCGCTCTGGCGCGACGAATTCTCGGTCCACACCGCCGACGAGCGCTATGTGAATCGGCGGCAATTCACCAAATTCCTGACCCTGACCAGCTTCGGCATGTTCATCGGGAATCTCTGGATCCTGGCGCGGTCGGCCTTCTATCGCGCGCCTGTGTACCCCCAAGTGATCGTAGCGGTCGTGGATGAAATTGCCGTGGGCGGAGTTAAGATCTTCGCGTATCCGACGGCCGACGATCCGTGTATTCTGGTGCGGACTGCGAGCGACTCGTACGTTGCCTACAGCCAAAAGTGTACCCATCTCTCCTGCGCGGTCTACTACGAAAAGGAAGAAAACCGGCTGGAATGCCCCTGCCACCAGGGCTTCTTTTCGATCGCCGACGGCGCAGTGTTGCAAGGTCCGCCGCAGCGAGCCCTGCCCCGCGTCGCTCTGGAAAAGAAGGACGGCCAGTTGCTCGCGGTTCGCATGGAAGGGGAAGGCGTATGAGGAACGCGCCCCAGAAGAGAGGCCTCACCGCCATCGACGGCGCCATGGTGCTGATTGTGATTCTGCTGATCGTGCAGATCTGGCTGCTCTCCGCGACCCTCGAGTCTTACCTGGCTGGCCATCGCGAGGCGGCCGTGCCCGGTGCCGTCATTTCCGGGATCCTGTTTGCCGCCTGCCTTGGCTTGTACCGCTTGGTCCAGCGCATCGACTCGGAAGTGCGCAAGGGCTAGTGGAATACGGCGGACCCCCAGGTCCGCGCGGGACGCCTACGTCCTGCTGGTGTTCATGCCCGCGCGCAAAATCGTCGGTAACGATCTCCTAGCCTATCTTTCGCAGTTCGAAGGGATGGAGATGCATAAGCCTCATAGAATCAGTGAGGGCTACTGAAAGGTCTTCACCACAACCGTGATTGGGTGGGGGCGGACTCTGCGGGCATCGCTGGCGTGAGCGCCGTGATCCTGGGTGGTGGCTGCGAGGGCAATGTGAGATGAATCTGATCCATCAGCAGCTTCACATCCTTGGCCGGCTGAGTATACCGCGGCAGGATTAAATATCGCCCGTCCAGCGTCGGAATATGAACATCAATCATTTGAATCGTGCCTAATTTTTCCAGCACGGCGGTGGGCGTCAGCCCCGGTGCGTGAATCTGCAAGCGGTTCTTCAGCGTGATCTGGAGACAGTAGGCGAGAAATGCAATCAGAATGTGCGCATCCACCCGGCTCTCCAGGCGATGATAGATCGGACGAATCCCCAAATCGCTTTTGAGCGATCGAAACGCCGCTTCGATCTGTGTCAACTGCACATACCTCGTCCACAGCACGGCTGGGTCTTCGCCTGTCAAGTTGCTGCGTAGTAAGTAATGCCCGTCGCGTTCCTGGGCCTTGTGTAATTTACTCTTGTCGACGTGAAAATAGAACGTCTTGCGGGTTACTGCTTCTGTCGCCAACGGCAGACGGAGCTTCACGAATCCGAAAGCCCGCCCTGCCCCCTTCTTGGCCGCTCCGATCCGCAGTAGCAATTGGTCCCGGCCCGGAAGGCTGTGCCGCATCGCCCGCAGCTTGCGCAGCAAACGAGCCAGCCGCTTGCGCCGCATGGCAACCTCTTTGGCCTGGCGTCCATCGCTTCGCGCCAGCACGTACAACTCGCCCTCGTGCTCGTACAGTTTCACCTGCACGCTCTCGCGCACCTTCTGCCAGGGCAGATCCAGCCACTTCTTTTCGTGTTGCTGGATCCGGCCTTTGGGCGTGCCCACCAAGTAGTACGTTTCCCGGCCCGGCTCCCGCATCTCCCGCAGGATGGCTTCGGTCGGAATCCCTCGGTCCATTACCCACACCCGCCGCGCCTTCCCGTAGGTCTTCTCAATGTGCTCCAGAAACGGCCGCAGCGTCTTATGTTCGGAGGTGTTGCCATCCATGACTTCGTACGCCAAGGGGAATCCGTCCGGCGTTACCACCAGCGCGATCACCACTTGCAAACAGTCCGGCCGGCTGTCGCGGCTGTAGCCCCGCTTGGCCTTCGGGTTCTCCTCCATCTCCCCTTCGAAGTACGTGCTGGTCAGATCGTATAGCAACACCTCGAAGTCGGCTTGGAACAACTCCGCCCATTTTTGCCGTAACCAGATAAACAGATCCTGTTTGTGTTCCAGCACCCGATCCAGGCACCGATACAGCCGGTCCTTTTCAGCCACTGCGAAATTCTCTTCCAGCAGCGCGTCCATCGCGCTTTCCACGAACCAATGCCGGTGGACGCGAAACTCACTGCCCGGCTCCAGCAGTCGGTTCACCACCAACAGGCGAAGCACTTTCTCCCAACCCACCGACTCCCGCCCTTCCGGCAGATGCTTCCGCCAGAAGTCGCTCAGTCCTAACTGATGCCATAGTTCACTGGCCAGCCAACAGTTCCCGAACGGCCGCGGCCGTTGCAGCGTCAGCCCACTCAACTTCACCTGGATGCTGTCCACCGCATCTTCCGGCAGGCGTCGATCCTCGGGGAACAAACTCATTTCTGCGAACTGCTGCTTGTCCTCGTCGAACACCGCCAGTGTCTTGCGCCACGATGTTTGCTGCTGGTCATTAATCTCCCCCAAATACAGAACGGTTCGCTGCACCGTCTTGGCGGCGGAGATCCGCTGATTTTCCACGATGCTGAAATAGCGGTGTTCCTTGCCGTCCTTCTTCCGGTTTGTGCTGCGCAAAAACAAGGCACCAGCAGAATGCCAGAAAACTCAACGTAAGGGAAGAGGGTAGGTCTTCACTCAACGTTTTTGCGAAAAGCCGTGTTGATGGCACTCGGGTTAAGTACCACCCAACGCGTAAAACGCCTCTGGAGTGCGAAAGTCAGG
>DATAZC010000224.1:0-19945 GCA_036272255.1 Acidobacteriaceae bacterium
TCTGGATAGCTGCTCTCGACTGTGCATCGTCAGTCGGGCATTCTGGTGGTAGTCCATCTGGTCTCCTGAGTCGCTTTGCTTCGCAAACTCAGCTTCCCAGTTCTCGATCAGATGGACAACCTGTTGAAACCTCACATCTAGCGGTCCCCGTGAGGGCTGGAGTTGAGCCTTCCCAAAACGCGAAGACCTCCGCTGCCCCTCATATTGAGGACCCCCTAAGCCCAACGGCGATGTCCCCGCATCTCCGGTGAATGGCGAGGGAAATCGGTCGTTCGCCGCCGCGAATGGCCGAAAAAGAAGCTGATTGGGAAACTCATCTTTTGTGCCGCAAACCCACATGGCTTCTCACCCTGCGGAAACTGTCGCTATACGAATGGGGGATCGACGCAGTCGCAACCAGCGCCTTAGGATGGCCGACGTGATATTCCCGGTCTTGGTTCTGGTACCTTGCGGCGTCGTGCTAATCTTCGGCATCTCAGGTATTATTCCCATCTTTCAGGCGCAATCAGTGAAGCCGACGCTGAGAGAAACTGTGGTTGCGTTCCTCGCCGGGTTGTTAGCGGCAGTCGCGGCTGGTGCGATCGGAGGCATTGCTGCGATGATCGCTTGCTTCACATTGCTGAAAGGGGAAATGTCCCAGTGGGCGCTCGTCCTCGGCCCAGCTACCGCAACGTTCTGCGCCGCTCTTGCATTGGTGTTTACAGTCCGCTGGTTTCTGGTCGAAGATGACTCGCTCTCTGAAACCGCTCAATGATTCCGGAGATGTAGGGGTTTGGCCGCATGACCGGCTATAGGAAATGTATGGTCCGCCGCTTTGTCGCAAGCGAAAAGTGAAGATGACGATTTGGTCTGCGCAAATGTATCCGGTCTTTGAGTGAGCCGAAGCTCGGGACCTTGATGGAATGCGCTGCGCTCTCGTCCTACTTAGTTTCCCAGCCTCGAAGGGCTTTTCCGTATGAGAGGTTTCGAGAGGCCGGGTTCGACCGTTTTGCCATCTCGCTGTTCGCCAGCAGACCTGGCAGAAAACCTTGTTAGTTCAGTCGTCGGTGGTCTGCGATTGTGGGAATCGCCAAAGCGATTTCCAGGCCTGGCTCTGCCAGGCGTCAATTGCAGGCCAGTACCTCCGTCGAGACGACCGACAGCGGAGGCCTATAGACTTCGCTTTTAGCCAGCACCGCCCAGGCGATGCGAGCTAACTTGTTGGCCAGTGCGACCGCCGCAACGTTGCTGTGCACTCGCGATGCCAGTTGGCCGAGCCATGCGCCAGTCCTATCATCAACAGCAAGGAGCGCCCCCATGTCCAACCCCACCCAGGTCACCCGCAGCCGCTTCGAGCTCTCCCAGGACGGCCAGACCAGTTATCTCGAATTCGAAACCGACAGCCAGGGCTGGCTCACCCTCTGGCACACCGAAGTCCCCGAGCCTCTGCGCGGCAAGGGCATCGCCGTCGAGCTCGTCACCACCGCTTTCCAGTACGCCAAAGACCACAACCTCAAAGTCGACGTCGTCTGCCCTCTCGCGCAACACGTCGTCCGGTCGCACCCCGAGTTCCAGTCTCTCGTCCACTCCAGATAGTTCCCGCGCGAAGCGCGGGCCGCCTGGACGGCTAGTCCCCCAACTGCATCATCATCACCATCGTGTCCATGATGATCCGCGTCTCCTTGATCCGCCCCTCCACCAGCCGGTCAATCACGATCCCCCACACGCGCACCGGTTTGCCCGTCGCCGGAATCCCCATAAACGTGCCTCGGTGCGTCCCCGTCCACTCAAAGCGGCTCGCCACCTTATCCCCTTCGCTGATCTGCTCCTCCACCGAGAACACCAGGTCCGGAAATCCCGTCCGCATCGCCCGAAGAATATCCTTCAGCCCCTCGAGTCCCGGCCCCTGTCCCGGCAGCGGCACCTGCTCCACCACATCCTCCCAGGCGAACTCGCCCGCTCGATCGATCTCTCCTCTTGTAATCACCTCGTCCACAAACTGGCGCACGATGGCAGCATTGTCCTGAGCCACAGATCCCTCCCATACAACCCTGGATTTTTGATCCCTCAACTCTAAACCGCTACCTCACCGGCTCACGCCCTAAAATGAAAACGCCCGCCCAACCGCCGATGACCGAACCACACAATCCCATTGCCGCTCCCTGGACCCGCCGCAAGTTCCTCGGCGCCTCAGCCGCCGGCGCAGCCTCTCTCGCCCTCGCCGGACCAGCGTCAGCCGCCGTCCCGCAATTCACCGGCAGATACCTCACCCACATCTCCGTCGTCCGCGTAAACCAGATTGAAGTCACGCCCACCCACTCCATCGGCGAAGACGAGGTCGCCGACAACCGCCCCGAGCGCATTCGCTCCCGTCGCGAGGCCTTCGCGCGCGGCTGCCCCAACGGCAAAATGACGTGGGCCGTCAGCTGGCTCGCGCTTCACGACCCGCGTCCCCAGTATCAGGAAGCGCGCAAGCTGCTCGCCTCCTATCACGACCGCTATGGCGACGAGATCACCTTCATCCCCGGCGGCTACTTCGCGCCCATGTACGACACGCGCGACCACATCCGCCAAACCATCCACGACGCCCTCGCCCAAATCTCCACCATGGTCGGCAACCGCTACCGTCCGCAATGCCTCGTCGCCGGATTCATGGACGCCGAGAATCAGCGCCTGCTCGCTGCCGACGAAGGGATCCATGTTTGCCAGGGCCAGATCTGGAGCCAGCACGGCATCGATCACGGCGACGGCGATGGCGGCATCTGCTATCCCTACTACCCCAGCCGCGAACACTACCTCAAGCCCGCGCAAAGTAGCGCCGACTTCATCGACTGCGTCTGCCTCGACGGCTGGACCTGCGATTTTCTTACCGCGCGTCGCGACGGCTTCGAGGGCCACTTCAACAGCCGCCTCGGCGTCGGCCCCATTGAAAGCGTCGGCAACCTCGGCACCACCGCCGGCCGCAAAGAAATGCTCTCGACCACCGCCGTCCACTTCGACGGCGGTCACGCGCTCAATGGATTCGGCTGGGTCACCTCAATCTGGGAAACTTCCATCGGCCACGACGACGACCTCACCTGGTGGCTTCAGGCCGTGCGCTCCCGCTGGCCCGACACCCAGGTCACCACCGAAGGCGAGTTTGGCTTCGCATGGCGCGCCCACCATCCCAACAACGCCGCTATCAATTACCGCTTCGACGAAAAGGGAACAGGCGCACCCGGCTCAGAGCCGCAGCTCGAAATCGAGTGGTTCATGAACCGCGCCTTTCGCCTCGCGCTTCTCCACGACTGGACCACCAACAGCCCATCCATGGCCATCGACTTCACCCGCTACGATCTCCCCGCGCACGAGCCCCAAACGCTGCAGCGCGAGTGGAGTCTGATGAACGTGCTCAATCAGAAAGGTACGCGCCCTCAGGACAAGCCCCTGCCCCTCAGCCAGCTCAGCAGCCAGGATCAAGCGCTCATCTTCAGCTGGTATCCGGAGCTCCGGAAGCGGGCATGAACGCCATCGTCCACGCCCGCTCCCGCCATCTTCCGGCTTCCAGCTAACTGCCCCCAGCTAACTGCTAACTGCTAACTGCTACTGCCCCCTGCTCCCTGCTCCCTGCTGCTTTTTAATACTCCCACTGCCGTCCGGTCAGGTGCGCCATCGCTCGCGCATACCCGCGCCGGAATCCCTCCCGGTACGCCTCCCGCAGTTCGTACGGCACGTGAGGATGCCGATACTCATCGCGGTTTTCGACATCCGGCCGCCGATGATTGTCAAAATCTCTGCGCGCCCCTTCGATGCCATCGTGAAACCCACGTTGGTGCATCTCGTCGAACTCGTTCGGGACCGTATTCCAGTCTCCGCGCGGCGGCGGTGGCGGCTGCATGCCCGGCCCGCCTCCCAGATGCTCCATCGCTCGCGCATACCCGCGACGGAATCCTTCCCGATACACCTCGCGCTGCTCCGGCGGCAACTGCGGGTGCCGGTATTCTTCGCGATTCTCCACATTCGGCGGCCGATGATTCTCGAAATCCCGCCGCGCCCCTTCAATGCCGTCATGAAAGCCTCTCCGCTGAATTTCGTTCAGCTCCTGCGGAGGCGCGTCCCATTGCACCTGGAAAGAAATCTGTCCTGGAGCGACGGGAGCCGCCCCGCTCGCCCTGGCAGCACGCGGGCCTGCTGCGGCCACCATCAACGCCAACACCGGTAAAACAACTCGCTTGAGATGCATGAATTCGATCTCCCTTTTTTTTTGTGTTTTGGATATCCGACCCGGTCGGTTTTCGAGCGTCTCGGGAGAGCCTGTTCGTCCGGAGCCTGCCTGAGGGAGCCTTCGCAGGAAGAAGGGAGTGGAGCGGTCGGCAGAACCCAGAATACGCGTGCCGCAGCCTTTCGCGCGAGTTCGATCCTACCGTACCGGCCAGTTCCACTTCGGCGTATTGAACAGCGTCGCGCCGTCCAGCGTCGTCTCTCCGAACCCCTTCACCAGAGCAAGACGCGTGCACACCGGCGCCGCCGCTAATTCCCTGATCAGCGGCTCCGCATGCGAAACCACAATGATCTGCGTGTGCGCCGTCGCCGCCAGAATCAGCCGCGCCAGCGCCGGCAGCAGTTCCGGATGCAGACTGGTCTCCGGTTCATTCAGCACCATCAGTTCCGGCGGACGAGGAGTCAGCAACGCCGCCGCCCACAGCAAGTAGCGCAGAGTTCCATCCGACAGCTCAGCCGCGGAAAGGGGCCGCAGCAGCCCGTGCTGCTGCAACTGCACCTCGAACCGCCCATTGCGATTCTCCACGTACAGCCGGCTCCCGGGAAACGCATCTTCCAGCGTCGTGGCCAGCGCTTCATCCGAGCGCAGCTCAATCACCGTCTCGAGCGCAGCCGCCAGATTGCTGCCCTCCTGATCGAGCACGGGACTAAATGTCCCAATCTGGCTCGCTCTCGCCGGCGAATCGGCATCGGTCCGGAAATGATCGTAAAAACGCCACCCGCGCACGGCTTCCCGGATCGCCAGCATCTCCGGCGCCCGCTCCGGATCGGCGACGCTTGCCAGCATGCTGTCCGTATCGGCCAGGTGCTGCGTCAGCATCACCGGCTCTTCGTCCCGCGTGGTCGAGAGCCACACAAAATTATTTCTGCGATCCACCAGCGCCGACGCCTTCCGATACACCGGGCCATGCCAGATACACTCCCGCTTCACGCGCGGATCCAGCCCAAACATCGTTGCCGGCGGCGGTGGAGGAGGATATCCCAAATCAATGCTGTACCCGTAAGTGTCGCCGCCAAATCCGAGCTTCATGCTCGCCACCTTCTGCTTCGCAAGACCCTCGACCGCGTACTGCCCCTGGCGAACGCTCCGTGCAATCGCCTCCGGACCCGCCCAAAACGTGGATGTCAGCCCGCCTTCACGCGCCAGCGACGCCACCACCGCGTTTTGCGCCGCATCCGCCAGCAACCGCAGCGAACGATACACACTGGACTTTCCGCTGCCATTCGCGCCCGTGATCACACTCAGCGGTCCCAGAGGCAGAATCAGATCGCGCAGCGATCGATATCCCTGGATAGCAACGGTGCGGATCATGTCCTACCCCGCCTCCGCCAATCCATACCGCCGCTGCCACGTATCTTTCAGCCGCGCCGCCACCCGCAGCCGCTCCTCCGGTGTCGATTCCTCAGCGGCCCTCTGCACAAATCGCGCCGACTCCACCTTCGCCAGCTCCAGCAGCCTGCGATCCCGCACCAGACTCGCAACCTTAAAATCCGGCAACCCCGCCTGCCGCGTTCCGAAAAATTCTCCCGGCCCCCGCAACTCCAAATCCAGCTCCGCCAACTCAAACCCATCCTGCGTCCGAACCATCGCCGCCAGCCGTTCCTCCGCGTTTGCAGAAATCTTTCCGCCCGTCATCAAAATGCAGTACGACTTCGCCGCCCCACGCCCCACACGCCCGCGTAATTGATGCAACTGCGCCAGCCCAAACCGCTCCGCATGCTCAATCACCATCACCGTCGCATTCGGCACATCCACGCCCACTTCAATCACCGTCGTCGCAATCAGCACATCAATCTCGCCGCGCTGGAATCGCCGCATTACCACTTCTTTCTCATCCGCGTCCAGCCGCCCATGCAGCAATCCCACGCGCACACCAGATAGCTCCTGCGTCCGCAACCGCTCATACATATCCGTCGCCGACTTCAAAGGCAGCTTTGGAAACAACGTTTCAGTCTTCGCCTTCTTCGGTGCGGATCTGTCCTTGTTGCTTTGAAGGGGCACGGCTTCAGCCGTGCCGTAATTGCCCCGGGAAGAAGCGGGCTTTAGCCCCTGAGGGATGTTTTTCAAATCATCCTCATCCGGCAAAGCAAAATCCAATTCCGGCTGATCGTCCTTCGGCCCCTCAATCACCGGATACACCACGTACGCCTGGTGCCCCTTCTTCACCTGCTTGCGCACAAAATCCCAAACCTCATCCGCCCGCTCGTCCGGCACCAGCCGCGTCACAATCGGCGTCCGCCCCGGCGGCAACTCATCCAGCACACTCAAATCCAAATCCCCATACAAACTCAACGCCAGCGTCCGCGGAATCGGCGTCGCCGTCATCACCAGCACATCCGGCTCCCCTCCATCTTTCTTTATCAGCCGGAACCGCTGCAGCACGCCGAACCGATGCTGTTCGTCCACCACCACCAGGCCAAGATTCGAGAACTTAACTTTCTCGATCTTCTTCTTGATATCCCCGATCTGCACCTCCTCTTCTGCGATCAGCGCATGCGTGCCAATTACCAGGTCCGTCTCACCGTCACAGATCCGCCGCTGCGCCGCCCGCTTCCGATCCTCATCCAGCGATCCCGTCAGCAGCGTGATCCGATACTTTCGGCTCGCCTTTTCGAGGACCCGCTTCGCCGACAAATAATGTTGCGTCGCCAAAATCTCCGTCGGAGCCATTAGCGCCGCCTGGTACCCGTTCTCAATCGCGATCAGCATCGCCTGCAGCGCCACAATCGTCTTTCCCGATCCCACATCACCCTGCAGCAACCGACGCATCGGCGACGGTCGCCGCATGTCTGCCGCAATCTCGCCCAGCGCCTTTTTCTGCGCGGCCGTCGGATGAAATGGCAGAATCTCCCGCAGCGCCGCCCGCACCTTCTCGCTCGTCTCGAACGCGATCCCCGTCTTCTCCTGGAATTTCCGCCGCTTCACCTCCAGCCCCAGCTCCAGATAAAACAGCTCCTCAAAAATCAGCCGCCGATGCGCCGGCGTCCCCGCACTCTGCAGTTGCCCCATCGCCGTACCCGCCGGAGGAAAATGCACCTCGCGCAGCGCCTCCTCGCGGCTTGGCAATTCCAGCCTCCTGAGCACCGACTCGGGCAGGGAACCGGGCAGCGTCTCCGCAAACCCGCCACCCTTCAGCTCCTCCAAAATGTTCCAGATCGTCCGCCGGATCCATCGCGATGCCAGCTTGCTCCCGCCCAGCGACTCATACACCGGCGTGATCCGGCCTACTTCGAGGATCCGATCCAGCGCGTCGCCCGTCCCATCAGGCAGCACCTCAAACTGAGGCTGGATCATCTTGAATCCACGCCCCGACTTCGACGCCTCCGCCTTCCCGTACAGCGCCACCATCTGCCCGGTTCGGAACCGCCCCTCCAGATACTTCCCGTGGAACCACATGCACTTCAGCGTTTGCAGTCCCTGTCCCACGGTCATTTCAAAGATAGGCATGCGTTTTGTCCGCAGCAGCGCCGCACCCCGCACCTCGCCGATCACGCTTGCCGTTTCGCCCGCCTTCAGCTCGTTCAGCGCTCGCGGATTCAGCCGATCCTCATACCGGAAAGGCAGATGCATCAGCAGATCCTCAACCGTCAGAATCTCCTTCTCTGCCAGCAGTTTGGCCAGCGCGGGCCCGATGCCCTTCACAAACTGCACGGGAGTTTCTAGCGTGAGCACTGCAGCGATGCTAATGCATCAAGGCGCGGCGAAGCGTCTTCTCGATTCGTTCAGACGTTCGAGAGCAAAGGTATTCTGTGAGCATGAATGACGACCCTGATCGTGCGCGATGAACGCCCTGAGGATTTAGCCTCCGTCCGTTCCGTCAATGAAAAAGCTTTTGGCCAGAAGGACGAAGCGGATCTGGTCGATCGCCTGCGCCACGAGCATTTCGTGCTGGCGTCCTTGGTTGCGGAAAGGGAAAAGCAAATCGTCGGACATATCCTCTTCACCCGGATGTGGATTCAGACTCCTGGCCCGCCTGTTTCTGCGGTGGCGTTAGCGCCTGTTGCCGTCTTGCCAGACCAGCAACGCCAGGGCATCGGCGCAGAGTTGATCCGTTATGGACTGAATTGGCTACATCAAAAGGGCGAAACCATCGTGATCGTTCTTGGCTCGCCAAACTACTACCCGCGTTTTGGCTTCTCAGCCGAGAAGGCTCGCCATCTGGTAAGTCCATTCCCTCCAGAAGCTTTCATGGCCCTGGAACTGAAGACCGGTGCTCTGGATGGCATGGCAGGACGTGTGAAATATCCAGATTCGTTCGGAATTTGACCTAAGACCGGCCTCTGAACCCCAGGCCCTGTGGATTTCTCCCCCTTGCTGCCGCCCTCCCGATAGGCGAATATAAGGCGAATACGGCAAGTCCCGCCCTTCGCCATGCCCTCCGCCCAACTGCTCCGCCAGCAAATCGAAGCTGCCCTCTCCGACCGTATCCCCTCCGCGCTCACGCCAGCGCCGCGCGTCATTCGCCCCACTGCCTCTACCGGCATCCTCGCACTCGACGACGCGCTCCGTGGCGGACTTCCCATCGGAGCCATCACGGAACTTGCCGGACCCGAGTGCTCAGGCCGCACCTCCCTGGCGCTCTCCTTCGTCGCATGTCTGACGAATGTCGGACGCGTCTGCGCCTGGGTCGACGTGTCCGACACGCTCCACCCCGAGTCCGCTGCCGCCATCGGTGTCGACCTCGATCGCCTGCTCTGGATCCGCTGCGGAATTGCTGCCCAGCAATTCCCTCTACCCCGCTTCGCCGAAAAGGCGTCTGCGCCGGTGCCAAAAGTCCGACGCCCGAGCAGGGAAGTCATGCCCGCGATCGCGCCCGTCGGACAAACCCAAAATCCTAAACTCCAAACTCCAAACTCTGACCATCTGCAACCTGTAACCTGCAACCCGCGCTCCGCTCCACGCCCTGCCCCCCTGCGCTCTGCCCCAAAGCCGTACTCAAGGATGGATCAGGCCCTTCGCGTCACCGACCTCCTCCTCCAGGCGGGAGGATTCAGCGCCATCGTCCTCGATATGGGCTCCGTCGCCCCCGAGTTCGCCCTCCGCGTTCCGCTCGCCACCTGGTTCCGCTACCGCGCTGCCGTTGAGCGTACCCACGCCAGTGTCCTCCTGCTCACCCAACACGCCTGCACTAAATCAAGCGCCGGCCTCGTCCTCCATTGCCGGCCCAGCCAGGTCGACCCCAGCGCTGCTACCGTCCTCACCGGCGCCGAACACCGCATCGAAATCGCTCGCGAGCGCTTTTCCAAAGTTGTCGACTTCACCTCCCGCAAGCCGCCCCAAAGCGACCACGGCATCCTTTGGAACAGCACCACTCCCTCGTCTTTCACCCCGTCCGCTAACTCCGCCAAAACAGGCCGCCGATGATCACTGCCCTCTACGCCTGCCTCTACGTCCGCGAATTCCCCGCGCAGGCCATGCTCCGCCTTCGCCCCCAGCTGAAAGACACCCCCGTCGTCATCCTCGAAGGAACTCCGCCGCGTCAGACAGTTTGCTCCCGCAACGCCCGCGCCGCCGCCCTTGGCATTGAAACCGGAACCACCCGCGCCGAACTCGACGTCTTCCCCGGAGTCACCCACCTCCCACGCTCCCTCGCAGAAGAAGCCAGTGCCCACACCGCTCTCCTCCAGTGCGCCGGTCAATTCTCCCCGCGTGTCGAATGTCTGACACCGAACCCAAACCTGTGCCAAATGTCTGACACCATCGCGGACACGCACTTCTGCGCGATTCTCGATATCGCCGGCACAGAAAAACTCATCGGCCCTCCCGAAAAACTAGCCAAAAAGCTTCTCCACGCCGCCCGTGCCCTCGGCCTCCACGCCGTCATCGTCGTCAGCGCCAATCCACACGCCGCCATCTGCCTCGCCCGCAGCCTCACCCCCCGCACCACCTCGAACTCATCACCGCTCGCTGGATGGAGCACCGCTGTCATCCCCCCGGACGAAGAAGCCATCGCGCTCCAGCAACTTCCCCTCACCGTCCTCAATCTCACCTCCGACCACGCCGAAACCCTCGCCCGCTGGGGCATCGCCACCCTCGGCGCTCTTGCCGCGCTGCCTGAAAAAGAACTCATCGCCCGCCTCGGCCAGCCGGGCCGCTGCCTGCGCCAACTTGCTCGTGGAGAAGCCCCCCACCTCCTCGTTCCCTCTGACCCGCTCTTCACCCTTGAAGAGCGCATCGGCCTCGACTCTCCCGTCGAAATCCTCGACTCACTCCTCTTCGTCCTCGGCGTTCTCCTCGACCACCTCATCGCCCGTGCCACCGCGCAAATTCTGGCCCTCGCCTCCGTCACCGTCACGCTTGCCCTCGAAGGCGGCAGCACGCACACCCGAACCGTCCGCCCCGCTCTTCCCGGTAACGACCGCCGCCTCTGGCTCAAGCTCCTCCATCTCGATCTCCAGGCCCACCCGCCCTCCGCCGCCATCCTCTCCATCGCGCTCACGGCCGAACCGGGCAGCACCAGCAAAGTCCAGCTCGGCCTCTTCTCCCCGCAACTCCCCGAACCCTCGCGCCTCGACGTCACCCTCGCCCGCATCCGCGCCATCGTCGATCCCGCACAGGGCAATACCCGTGTCGGACGCGCCGTCCTCGAAGACACGCATCGCCCCGACGCCTTCCGCATCATCCCCTTCACCGTCCCCATAACCGCACCCAACGCCCACGCCCCCATCCCCCAGGCACAAGCCCGCACCGCCGCGCGCCGCCTCCGCCCGCCTGAACCCATCACCGTCACTCTTCACCAGCGTCGCCCAACGAGCTTCGTCTTTCGCAATCAGCGCTATGCCGTCGAGCGCGCCTGGGGTCCGTGGTTTTTCTCCGGCAACTGGTGGGGCGTCGAATGCTGGTCCATCGAAAAATGGGACCTCGTCGCTCAGTCCGACTCCGGAGCCATGATCAGCTGCGCCATCGCCCGCAACCCTCTGCGCCCCGCAACCATCGACGACTGGCGCATCGAGGAGCTCTATGACTAACGAAGCCTGGTGCCCAAACAAACCAATGCCCAACAAACCAATGCCCAAACAGATTTGCCCAAACAAACCAATGCCCAAACAAACCAATGCCCAAACAAACCAATGCCCAAACAAACCAAGACCAAACAGACCAATGACGAAACAGACCAATGACCAAACAGGACCTGACCAGCCAGACCAATGACCAAAACAACCAATGCCCAAACAGATTTGCCCAAACAAACCAATGCCCCGGACAGCCCAATAAACCAATGCCCAACAGACCAATGCCCAGCCAGACCAATGCCCAGCCAGACCAATGACCAGCCAGACCTGACTAAACAGACCATTGACCAAACAGATTTACCCAGCCAAACCAATGCCCAGCCAAACCAATGCCCAAACAGACCTGACCAGCCAACCAATGACCCCAACGACAAGCGCAAACCACCCACACCACCACCCGCAAAATCATGGGGACGGCCAGGTTCACCCCACAGCAAGAAGCCTACCCCCCGGCTCCGCGCTGCTCATACAACCGCTTGCCGGGTTCGAATCTTCAGTACTGTCCTTTGTCCCGTTTCGGAACGCCGCCCGCATCCTCTCGGCAACACAATGCACCTGCCGAATCCCAAAAAATCCAGGCCCTCAATCCCTGAGAAAATATGTGACCAACACCGTTACAAAATACGTTGAGCTCCACGCCGCCAGCGCCTTCTCCTTCCTCGAAGGAGCCTCCCAGCCCGAGGACCTCATCGAGCGTGCCCAGGAACTCGAAATCCCTGCCATCGCCCTCCTCGATCGCAACGGCTTCTACGGCTCTGCGCGTATGCATACCTCCGCGGAGCGCAACAGCATCCGCGCCCACGTCGGCGCAGAAATCTCCACCACCGCATTCGGCTCCCGCCTCACCCCCTCCCCCTGGCTCCCCAATCCGCAGCTTCTAAATAATGATCTCGCCACTCCCCGAATCCCCCTCCTCTGCGTCTCGCGTGCCGGCTATCAAAATCTCTGCCAGCTCATCACGCAGTTCAAAATGCGTGAGACCACCAAAGCTGAGGGCGCCGCCACCCTCAACGACCTTGCCCAATATTCCAGCGGCCTCATCTGCCTTACCGGCGGCGACGAAGGCCCTCTCGCCGCCGCCCTCACAGCAGGAGGCGAACCCGCCGGCCGCGCGCTCCTCGAACAACTCACCGCCCTCTACGGCCCCAACAACGTTTATGTCGAGCTCCAGCGCCACCAGCTTCGCGATCAGGAAGCCCGCAACCAGACCGCACTCCGCCTCGCGCGCTCCATGCGCCTCTCCGTCCTCGCCACCAACGGCGTCCGCTATGCCAAACCGTACGACCGCGAAGTCCTTGACCTCTTCACTTCCATCCGCCATCACGTCGACCTCGACCACGCCGGCCGCCTGCTCGCCACCAACAACCACCGCTACCTCCGCTCTGCCGCAGAAATGTCCGCCCTCTTCCGCGACCTCCCCGAAGCCCTCGCCAACACCAACGAAGTCTCCCAGCGCCTCGCCTTCCAGCTCAACGACCTTGGCTACGAGTTTCCCCACTACCCCGTCCCCGACTCCGACTCGATGGACTCCTTCCTCCGCAAGCGCACCGACGAAGGCGTCCTCCGCCGCTACGGCGCAAAAAATGACCCCGCCCTTCTCGCCCGCGCCCGCAAGCAGATCGACCACGAGCTCGCCCTCATCGCCAGGCTCGGCTTCGCCGGCTACTTCCTCATCGTTTGGGACATCGTCCGCTACTGCAAACAACACGACATCCTCATCCAGGGCCGCGGCTCCGCTGCCAACTCCGCTGTTTGCTATGCCCTCGAAATCACCGCCATCGACCCCGTCGGCATGGAGCTGCTCTTCGAGCGCTTCCTCAGCGAAAATCGCGGCGAGTGGCCCGACATCGACCTCGACCTGCCCTCCGAAGAAAAACGCGAGCAGGCCATCCAGTACGTCTACCAGCGCTACGGCGAGCTCGGCGCTGCCATCACCGCCAACGTCATCACCTACCGGGGCAAGTCCGCCGCGCGCGAAGTGGGCAAGGCTCTCGGCTTCGATCAGGAATCGCTCGGCCGCCTCACCTCGCTCGTCTCCCAATGGGAGTGGCGCGGCGAATCCGACACCATGGCCAACTCCTTCCACCACGCCGGCTTCGACGTCGAGCATCCGCGCATCGCCAAATACCTCGAGCTCTGCGTCCGCCTGCAGGACCTCCCGCGCCACCTCGGCCAGCACTCCGGCGGTATGGTCATCTGCCAGGGCCAGCTCAACAAGGTCGTCCCGCTCGAACGCGCCTCTATGCCCGGCCGCACCGTCGTTCAGTGGGATAAGGAAGACTGCGCCGACCTCGGCATCATCAAGGTCGACCTCCTCGGCCTCGGCATGATGGCCGTCATCAAAGATTGCCTCACCCTCATCCCCGAACACTACGGCGAGCCCATCGATCTCGCGCAGCTCCCGGAAGATCCCGAGGTCTACAAAGTCCTCCAGCGCGCCGACACCGTCGGCATGTTCCAGATCGAAAGCCGCGCGCAGATGGCCTCGCTCCCGCGCAATTGTCCCGACCGCTTCTACGACCTCGTCGTGCAGGTCGCCATCATCCGCCCCGGCCCCATCGTCGGAAAAATGATGCACCCCTATATGCGCCGCCGCCAGGGCAGGGAAGCAGTCACCTACCCGCACCCTTCGCTCGAGCCCGTGCTCAAACGCACCCTCGGCGTTCCCTTATTCCAGGAGCAGCTTTTGCGCATTGCTATGACCGTCGCCAATTTCTCCGGAGCCGAAGCCGAAGAGTTGCGCCGTGCTGTTGGCATGCGCCGCTCCTGGCAGCGCATGAAAGACCTCGAAGTCAAACTCCGCGCCGGCATGACCGCCAACCACATCGCCCCCCAAACGCAGGACGAAATCGTTCAGGCCATCAGCTCCTTCGCTCTCTATGGATTCCCCGAGTCCCACGCCGCCAGCTTTGCACTGCTCGCGTATGCATCGGCGTACTTCAAGGTGAAATACCTCGCCGCCTTCACCGCTGCCATCCTCAACAACCAACCCATGGGCTTCTACGCCCCCGCCGTGCTGGTCAAAGACGCACAACGCCACGGCTTGAAAGTTCGCCCCATCGACGTCCAGATCTCCGACTGGCCCTGCACCGTCGAACATGAAGAACAGGCATCGTCGCCGGCCGTATTTGTAGCACAAACTGTGACAAATGCAGAGTTCCGGTCGTCTACGGGTTTTGCACGGGCACGGCTTCAGCCGTGCCAAAACAGCAACAGGAAGACTGCGGCTTCAGCCGCTGGGGAAGGGCTTCCGTCGCATCCCGCAGCTTCCCAGTGCCCGGAACAGGGTAACCTGCACCCTGTCACCTGTAACCTGTCCCCCGCTCTCCGCCTCGGCCTCGGCTACGCGCGCGGACTCCGTCAGCAAGTCGGCGAAGCCATCGTCGCTGCCCGCCGCACCAACGGCCCGTTTGCCTCCGTCGACGACCTCGCCCTCCGCGTCCCCTCCCTCAACCGAAAAGAAATTACCCTCCTCGCCAACATCGGCGCGCTCAACAACGTTGCCGGCATCGGCCACCGCCGCGACGCGCTCTGGCAGGTCGAACGCGCCGGCAAGCCCGAAGGCCCGCTCCTCACCCACTCCGGCGCGCTCCTCGCCGACCCGCAAGCCCCCTCGCCCCTCGCGCCAATGACCCCCGAAGAGCGCCTCGTCGCCGACTACTCCGGCACCGGCCTCACCACCGGCAAGCACCCCATGGCTTATCGCCGTGCCGAGCTCCGCGCGCAAAAGGTCCTCACCGCCGAAGATCTTCGCCACTGTCGGGATGGACAGTGGGTCCGCGCCGCCGGATGCATCATTGCCCGTCAGCGCCCCGGCACCGCCAAAGGATTCGTCTTTCTCTCTATGGAAGATGAGACCGGCATCGCCAACATCATCGTCACGCCGCAAATGTACGAGCAGAATCAGGTCACCGTTACCCGCTCCCGCTTCTTATTAGTAGAAGGCCCGCTCCAGAACCAGGACAACGTCATCCACGTCAAAGCCGCCCGCCTCACACCCCTGAGCGATAACGCCGTCGAAGTCAGATCGCACGATTTTCATTGAGGCGCAAGATACAGTAAGGTGTGCCAGGATTCGTATATCTCAAACGTACAGCGCTTTGTCTCTGCTGCTGCATTACGACCTATGGAGGCTGTCCCGCTCAGGACACAACTGCTCCACCCAAACCATTCGCGGTACCAGAAAAGGTCATGGCCGCTCGACTGCAGAATATCGTTGCGCTCACCGTCTCGAAGCTGACCTGCCCCCAAAATCCGTACAGGTAATTCAATAAATCTAACTCGCAGCCGGAGCTGTGGGAAAGTGGGAAACGCCAGGGGCGTTTTCCAAGTGGGCGAAGCCCACGTCTTTTCCATAGTTCTGGGTTATGGCCACTCGCGCAAACTCAGCTGGTGTTCTGTAGCCGAGGCTGCTGTGTGGCCGTTGTTCGTTGTACTCCACCTTCCAGTTAGCTATCTTCCTGCGTGCATCGAACAGGTTGGTGAACCAGCTGACCCGCAGGCACTCTTCGCGCAGCCTTCCGTGGAAGCTCTCCACATGCGCGTTTTGGGTTGGCTTGCCCGGCTGGATGTGGCGCAGCTCGATCTTCCACTCCAGCGCCCATGCCAGAAAATGACGACTGGTCAGTTCCGGCCCGTTGTCACAGCGAATCGCCTGCGGCCGGCCGCGCACGGCGATAACCTCATCGAGCACCCGCGTCACCCGCCGACTGGCGAAGCCTGTATCCACTTCCAGCGCCAGGCACTCCCGCGTGAAAGCATCGACTACGCTCAGCACGCGAATCGTGCGTCCGGCCGCAATCACATCGTGAACGAAATCCAGAGCCCACTCCTGGTTGGCTCCGGTTAGCACGGGCCGCGGCGAGCCTGCGCGCACGCAGTGCCTGCGCTTCTTCCGCTTCAGGCACAGCCCGGCCTCGCGATACACCCGCCACAGCCGCTTATGGTTCACCCGCTCGCCCTCGCGCTCCACTAACACCTGCAACCTCCGATAACCGTAGCGTGGCTTCTCCCGAGCCAGTCGCACCAGCTTCTTCCGCAGCGACTCATCCGATCGCCGCGATCTATATCTATAACTGCCGACCGCAATCCCCATCAGCCCGCACACCCGGCGCTCGCTGGCTGCATACTGCGACCGCAGCCAGCCGGCATCCGTCCTTCGGTCTACGAGCTCCATCCGTTTTTTGCGATCACCGCCTTCAGCATCTCCTTGTCCAGGCTCAGGTCTGCCACCAGTCGCTTCAGGCGCGAGTTCTCATCTTCGAGCGAACGCAGCCGCTGCGCCTCGCTGACATCGAGGCCGCCGTACTTCGCCTTCCACGCATAGATCGTTGCCGAACTGACGCCGCACTCCCGCGCCACATCCTCTACCGTGCGCCCGGCTTCAACCTGCTTCAGCGCAGCGATGATCTGCGCCTCCGTATGCCTGCTCCTGCCCATCTTCTTCCCCTCCGCTTCCAGAAATCCTAATCAGTTCTGTGCGGATCCAGGGGAGCAGGTCAAAGCCTCCCGCAAACAGGTGTTCGAACGCAATGGTGGTGCTCAAAGTCCAGATCGATGAAACAGGCAAAGTCAAAGACGCCACTTTCGAAAGTGGGTTCGACGAGTTAAGAGCACCGTCCCTCACGGCCGTCAAGCAGTGGACTTACAAGCCTTACGAACAGAACCGCCACGCTGTCTCAGTGGAAACCCGCATCTCGATCTTTTATCTGGGCGACGGCGAATCTTTCCCCATGTATTCACCCAATGGAAAAGGCGGAGTCAAAGGCGGAAAGTTTTTACCATTACCGCCGGGATGTGGACCCGGACCGACGATCAAAAGGCATCTGGAATAAGAGGGCTCTCCAAAAGGAGACAAAATGACCAAACCTGAAACCCACCCCTTCGATCCCGCCAGATACCTCGACGACAAACCGTCCATCGCCGCCTATATGACAGAAGCACTCGGAACCGGAGACCCCGCCTTCATCGCTGACGCCCTTGGTGTCATCGCCCGCGCCGCCCAGCGTTGTGCTGAACGCTGAGAACTGAGCGCTGTTCCTTCGACTCCACCCCTGGGGCACGCCCTGCGTCCAGCCCCGAGCCCACCTCGTCAAACCACAACACTCCAAAGGCTGCACCCACCCGTAATTTGCACGCCAACAGCAAAACGCTCATCCTACTCACACGCTGGCCCATGCCCGAGCCCATCCAGGAACGCCTCGAAAGCCTCTCCGGTGATCTGCTCCCCATCCGGCAGCTCGCCGAACGCCTCCTCGACCCCGCCGCTCAGCTCGATCCTGACTCCGGCAATATTTCCATATCCCAACGACCGATGCTCGGCCCCGAAGCCTACGCCGTCGTCCTCTATGCCGGCATCACCGAGCATAGGATCCTCTACTATCTCAACTCACGGCCCGGCGGTCTCCGCGGCCAGTTCATCATCCCGTCCACCTACCTCCGAATCCTCGACGTCCTCAATGGTGCCGAGCTCTACCAGCTTCGGCTCTACGGTCTGCCACCCAGCATGTGCGCCGCCACGCCCCCGCGCCACCGCTCCACAAGGCAGCCACTCGACCTCGGCGCCGCCAATTTTAACTGGAGCCGCCAATATCGCTCTTCTCCCTCCCAGTTTCACTTCGGAAGCGGCCCCTACTCTTACGAAGAGAATCTCGCCTACTTCCTCAATGCAGACGACACCGTTGAAGCACGCCGCGTCGGCGGCTCCCTGTTCGGAACCTGGCCCTCGTTCGCCCCGTTTCTCGAAGCGGAAATCAGCCGTGCCGAGTCGCTCTTCCCGGCGCACGAAGCGCGCACCGAGAGGCTCCAGCAGTCAATCGTGCTGAACCTGAATCCCCGCTTCCGGGACTGAACCACAGTAGCGGCTTCAAAACCCGCGCGCTCGACTCGCCGGCCCGCCATGTCCGGCGCCGTGGTTGCATCGCGTCAGCTCAGAGAAATCTCCCCGCTCCCCACCACCCATACCCCATCCCGAGCAAACTCCGCCTCCATCCGCTCCACCGATCCATCCACATCAATCCCCCGGCACGCATCGCGAATCACCACTGCCTCAAAACCACTCCGCCGCGCATCGAGCGCTGAAAACCCAACGCAAAAGTCATAGGCCAGACCCGCGAAGAACATCCGCTCCAATCCCCGTTCCTGGCAATAACCCGCGAGCCCCGTCGGCGTGGTGTGGTCATTCTCGAAAAAAGCCGAGTACGAATCGACCTCCTTCCGAAACCCCTTCCGCAAAATCATCTCCGCCCGCTCCAACCGCAAGTCAGGATGCAACTCCGCCCCCCGCGTTCCCTGCACGCAATGATCCGGCCACAAACGCTGCTCCCCACTGGCCAGCTCAACCACCTCGAACGGCTTTTTCCCCTCATAGCGAGAAGCAAAGGAGCAGTGCCCCCGCGGATGCCAGTCCTGCGTCACCACAATGTGCTCAAACCGCGGCGCAATCCCATCAATCATCGGGATCACTGCATCCCCATCCGGCACGGCCAGCGCGCCGCCCGGACAAAAGTCATTCTGCACATCCACAACAATCAGCGCGTCGCGCCCCGTGATCTCCATGTCCGTTTATTATGCCCGGTGCTACAACTGGATTGGACTTCCCGTATGACCGCTACCCGCTGCATCCTGCCCGCACTTCTGCTTCTTATCTGGCCTCCGCTCGCCATAGCGCAATTCGGCGGCCCCAGACCCGTCCTCCCTCCGCCACCGAAGCCGGTGCAGGTCCCGGTCCCCTCTCCCGCTACCCAGAAGGCGCTCGCCCTCCTGCCGTCCGTCACCTACGACGATCCCTGCGAAGCCAACGCAATGAAAGTCGATTTCGATACCTGCTACGCGGAGCAGTTCATGCAGGTCGATCAGGATCTGAACCGCCTCTACCGCGGCGCCATCCTTGCCTTCGAGGCCGATATCGCCGATGCTCACAAGCGTTCTGACGCAGGCCAGCTTACCTATGACTCCACCGCCATCGGCAGCCTCAAAGCAACCCAGGCCGAGTGGGCCAAATATCGCGACCTCGAGTGCCGCGCCGCCGGCCAGCAACTCCAGGGCGGATCGATCCAGCCCATCGTCATCAACCGCTGCATGATCCTCGTCACCCGCCACCGCATCGACGAAATTCGTGCCGCCTACGAAATCGGCGGCCGCAGCATCGAATAGCCGGCTCGACTGAAAACGAACACCGATTCATCCGGCGTCCGACAACGCCGACTTTCCCCGCGCGTCGCGAATTTCAAAAGCAGAATGACGACGGCTTCTGTAGCAGGGCACGAGTTCACTCGTGCCAAAAGGGTAGAAGCCCCGGGCTTGAGCCCGGGGTATAAAGATGGAGCAGAAACGGGGCTTCAGCCCCGGGAAGTTTTGAAGCGGCACGAGTTGTAGCCGCGCCAAACAGAGTTTGAACGGTTTTTGTATCAGGGCACGATTCAAGCGGCTTATGGGAATAAAGAAGTTGTTGATTTATCAATTCTCCTGATTTTCAGGATGCTCAGGAATCACAAACCCGAAGCACAAATTAGCACAAACATCAGCAACGATTGTACGCATGCATCGACCGAACTTCCGAATAGCCGACATCCATGTAAGTCGTTTGTCAAGGGTGGGCACAGGTGTTTGGGGCGCGCTCGCGAGAGCGCGCGGTGCGAGATGTCAGGTTTCGCCGTGCGCACGTATGCCTCTCGGCTGGTGGTTCCTGCTC